>UQZJ01000005.1 GCA_900545495.1 uncultured Eubacteriales bacterium | reverse complement strand
CCTTGCAGTTTAACGACCTTGTCTGGGAGCTGGTGGAGCGCAAGAACAGCGAGGATACCAAGGCAGGCGTTTGTTCCTGCCATTCAATAAGGGAGTCAAAACTGACGGAAGCGGTGCTGGCCAAGGTGCGTGAGGTTTGCAAAGATTATTTGAAGCCACAGGCACTATTGCCTATGGCGGAGAGAGCAGTCAAGGAGGCGTCGCAAGAAGAAAAAGCCGCGGCGGAGATCACTGCCCTGCAAGGCAAGATCACCAGCCTGACGGAAAACCTTGACCGGATGTATACCGACCGGCTTTCCGGGCTTCTGCCGGAGACGGACTTTCAGCGTATCTTTACCCGCATCAAAGAGGAACGAGGGCGGTTGGAAGAACGCATCCGAGACTTAGAACAGCAACAGAAAAGCCCCGTCAGCCATGAGGACAGAGCGAAAGAGCTGGTGCAGCGCTTCTTGAATACTGCCTGTGCCAGCCGGGAGCTGCTGGTGAGCCTGATCGAGCGGATCGAGCTGACGGAGGGAAAAGAGATCATCATCAAATTCCGTTTCGCAGAGCTTCAGCAAGTGGGATAAATCCAGTTATATCAACGGTTTGCACCAATTTAAGAGTCGCAATTTTGTAGGCAAAATCACTTACAATAGCCGATGCGCTATGTATCGCGTATCGAGAAGAAGGCGCTGGCGAAGCTGGAGGAGGCTTTACAGGGGCGAATTTAGGAACAAAAAAACAATAATTTCCCTTAAAGAAAGATATTTATCGGATGTGCGAATAGCAAAAAACCGCGGAACTTTTTAACGGATATTTGACGGAAAAACTTTTTTTTCACAAAAAACGAGAGGCGTCTGGTCATATTGCATGAGAAAATATCTGTATGATATGGGAAATTTTCTTACGGCAGATATTGCCTTTCCAGTGGGGGAACAGATATAATGGACAATTAGAGACATACACACCTGTGTGGGAGGAAACAAAAAGAATGAGAAACATCAAGTGCGGCGTGGCGGATATCCGCAAGCGCGTCTTTGCCGAGGTGGCGAAGCTGGCCTACGAGGGCGGCGACTACACCCGGATCGAGAAGCTGCCCTATGAGATCATACCCGGTGAGATCGGGCGGCAGCGGGAATCCGTCTTTCTGGAGCGCGCCATCGTGGGCGAGCGGATCCGGCTGGCTATGGGACTGCCCCTGCGTCCGGTAACGGAGCATTCGCTGCTGTCCGACGGCGTGGAGGAGAGCGCCATTGCGGAGAAATACTACGATCCCCCACTGATCAACGTCATCAAATACGCCTGCAACGCCTGCGCGCCCACCCATTACGAGGTGACCAGCGCCTGTCAGGGCTGTCTGGCGCGGCACTGCCAGCACGCCTGCCCTAAGGGCGCCATCCGGACGGAGAGAGGGCAGGCGGTCATCGACCAGAACCTGTGCATCAAGTGCGGCAAGTGCAAGGACGCCTGTTCCTATCAGGCCATCATCAAGTTCACCCGCCCCTGCCAGGAGGCCTGCGGTATGTACGCCATCGGGCAGGATGAGCACGGCCGGGCGGACATCGACTACGACAAGTGCGTCAACTGCGGTATGTGTCTGGTGAACTGCCCCTTTGGCGCCATTGTGGATAAGGGTCAGCTGTTCCAGCTGATCCACGCCATCAAGAAGGGTGATAAGGTGGTCGCCATCATCGCACCGGCATTCTGGGGACAGTTCGGAGACAACGTGACGCCGGGTCAGATCCGGGAGGCCATGAAGCTGCTGGGCTTCGACTCGCTGGTGGAGGTGGCCATCGGCGCCGATCTGTGCGCCATCGAGGAGGCGGAGGAGTTCTTGCGGGACGTGCCGGAGAAGCAGCCGTTCATGGCGACCTCCTGCTGCCCGGCATGGTCGGTTATGGCCAAGAAGGAGTTCCCCGGCTTTGCACCCTACATCTCCATGACCATGACGCCCATGGTGCTGACGGCCCGCCTGCAAAAGCAGAAGGACCCCAACTGCCGGGTGGCATTCATCGGGCCCTGCGCCGCCAAGAAGCTGGAGGCCAGCCGCCGCTCCATCCGCAGCGATGTGGACTTCGTGCTGACCTTTGAGGAGCTGCGGGGGATGTTCGACGCCAAGGGCATCGACTTTGACCAGATCGAGGACAATATCGCCCACTATGAGGCGTCGGCTCCCGGCGTAGGCTTTGCCGCCGGCGGCGGCGTGGCCAAGGCGGTGGAGGACGTGATCCACCGGCTCCACCCGGAGGTGGAGGTCAAGACCGTGGCGGCGGAGGGGCTGGAGAACTGCCGCAAGATGCTGCGTATCGCCCGGACGGGCAAGTACGACGGCTATCTGCTGGAGGGTATGGCCTGTCCCGGCGGATGTATCGCCGGCGCCGGTACGGTGCAGCCCGCGGAGAAGTCCCGCCGGAATCTGGAGCGCTACAAGGAGGCGGCTCCCATGAGCAACCCCTTGGATACGCCGTATCTGGAGGATATCCATCTGGTGTACGAGTACCCGGACGAGTGGGATCGCGTAGGCCGCCACTAAGCCCCGATACAAGACGAAAAACCCCCGCGCCGTTCAAAACGGCGCGGGGGTTCTGCACTTCAGTCGGTACCGCCCAGCACGGTGCGGTAGTAGTCGCACTGGATCATCAGCTTGGCGTAGGTATACTTCGTGGGGATCAGGGCGTTGATGCTGTCCACATAGTCCTCCGCCACCGTGACGCCGGGGGCGGGGGTAAACGTGCGGGAGCGCGCCTCGTAGACGCCGGCGGCGGTGGCCCAGCTATTGCCGGCGGCGGTGGGCAGGATCACCAGCGGGATAGAGCCGCTGGCACTGGCGGCATTGTAGCTGTCGTCCAGAATGTCCCGACCCGACAGGAGCCGGGAGTCGTAGGGGAGACCGAACAGATTGCTGAGGGTGGGCAGAATATCCACGGCGCTGCACGGAATATCCACCGTCACGGGCTCCTCCATGCTGCCGCACCAGAGGATCAGGGCGTTGCGGTAGCGGGAGGTGTCCAACTCCGTGTCCTGACGACCCGTCAGCTCAACGTAGTAGTCCACATCCGCCTCCGCCAGTACATAGGGGTAGTGGTCGGCGGACAGACAGATCACCGTGTCGTCAGCGATCCCATTGGCCTCCAGCTTCTCCAGCATATAGGTCAGGGCAGCCTCCAGCTCCAGATTGGCGGCGACATAGGCCTGTACCGGCGTGGAGGCGTCGGGGTAGGCGGCTTGGGCGGCGGCACGGTTCTTGGCGGCCATGGCGTGGCCCCAGCCGTAGCCGCCGTGGCCGCTGACAGTCATGTAGTAGGCGTGGAAGGGCTGTCCCGTGGCGAGATAGGTGTCCGCGTAGCTGTCCATCGTGGCCTCCATCATCTCCAGATCGGAGTAGGGCCAGCTACTGCCGGAGCTGCTGGGCAGCGTCAGACCGTTGCCGATGCCCTGATAGTCGTAGCCCAGATTGGGGTGAGTGGCGTCGCGGTTATAGTAGTTGTAGGTGTTGTCGTGCCACGCGGGGGTCTGATAGCCCAGCGCGCGGAACTGGTTGCCCAGCGCCAGCGGCATATAGTCATTGCGGCTGGCCCAGAAGCTGACGTTGTTGTCGATCCATGTGGGCAGCAGGCCGGTGAGGACGGCAAATTCGCCGCCGGTGGTGGACTGCCCCCAGCCGGGCTGGTAGTAGTTGGTGCAGACGAAGCCCTCGTGGGTCAGACGGTACAGCGTAGGGGTCAGCTCCTCGGAGATGAACCACGGCGAAAAGGCTTCCGCCGTCAGCAGGATCAGATTCTTGCCCTTGAACATCCCGGTATACTCGTTTTGCCGGGAGGGAGTGCGCGACGCCACATAGCGGTGGATGGAGGCCAGCGTGCTGTTGGACGCGGAATCCGCCAGCGCGGTGAAGTCGATGTCCAGCGTGTTGTAGCCGTAGATCACAGGCTCCGGCGTGACGTCCTTCACCGGTTCCTCTGGCTGGGGCAGAGAGGGCAGCGGCGGCGTGGGGGTGCCGGTCAGGGCATAGGTCAGCTCCAGACCGAGACTGCTGCCCAGACCGAACTTGGACACGGCGCTGTCGGTGTTGAAGTCATAGGTGTAGAGGGCGGCGTTGGGACCGTGGCGGAACAGCGCCGCGCTGCTGCCGATGGTCAACACGGAGAGGCACGCCATGACCAGCAGCGCCGTGCGGTCTGTCAGCGCCTCCGGCACGATACGGCGGCGCAGGACGATGGCCAGCACCGGCGGGAGCATGGCCAGCAGGATAAACGGCAGGCGCGTCAGGATGATCTCCAGAATGGTGGCGGCGAAGTCGCCCACCACATGACCGGTCATGGTGACCATGAAGGTCAGGGCAAAATAGGTTTTGAAGTAGCTCTTGCAGCAGTGCTGCACACAGACGAACACCGACCACAGGAGCGTCAGGCACAGACTGACCCAGCGGACGGTCTTGCGCCACGGCAGCAGGCCGCACAGCAGGCTCAGCAGCAGCCCGCCCCCGATCGCCGCCAGCGCGATGGGCAGCAGCGCCCCGTCGAAAAACACGGAGGCGGGATCAAAGGCGCGGAGCAGCAGCTCGTGGTACAGCAGTGCCAGCGGGAAAAATATCCAGTGCAGCGGGATACGGCGCAGGCCGGCAAGCCTGCCGCGGGGAAGTTCGTTCTCTTGCATGGGTACAGCCACCTTACGAATGCCGGCAAATACCGGCAGAATACCCTATATTCTAACACGTTTTTTTGCAAACTGCAACAAGCGGTTCAGTCGTCCCAGCCCATTTTTTCGCGGTGGCCGAAGGCGATGGCATCCTTGCCGTATTTGTCCCGGATGGCGTCCATGGCGCTTTCCAGCTGCTCCTGCCGCTGGTCGCGGAGGGGCGCGTCACCCGCCAGCAGATCCAGCTGCTGGTAGGAGTCGGCGCTTTCCGTGATGTACAGGGCGGTGACGGACAGCAGCCGGATGGGGGTAGGCGCTTTCCAGAGCTGTTGGGTCAGCTCCAGCGCTGCGTTGTAGATATCCCGCATCAGATGGGTGGGGCCGGGCAGACGCATCTGGCGGCTGACCGTTCGGAACTGGGCGTCCCGGACGCCCACGGCTACGCCGCCGCAGTACAGACCCTGCTGCCGCAGCCGCCCGGCCACGCTGTCGCTGAGCATCTGCAAGCCGCTGCGCACCTGCTCCCAGCGGGTCAGGTTTTCCGGAAAGGTGGTGCTGTTGCCCACGGACTTTACCGGCTCGTGCTCGTGCTGGGGGCGGACAGGGGCGTCGTCCAGCCCGTTGGCGTAGCGGTGGAGCTGCACACCCGTCTTGCCCATGAGCTGCTCCAGCATCTCCGGCTTGCACGCCGCCAGCTGCCCGATGGTCTCCACGCCGTACTGCGCCAGTGTGCGCCGGGCGGCGCGGCCCACATACAGCAAATCGCCCACCGGCAGCGGCCACACCATGTCCCGCCAGTTCTCACGGGAGATCACGGTGGTAGCGTCCGGCTTCTTGTAGTCGCTGCCCAGCTTGGCGAACACCTTGTTGAAGGAGACGCCCACGGAGATGGTCAGCCCCAGCTCCTGCCGCAGACGGCCGCGGATATCGTCCGCCAGCTGCCGGGCGTCGCCGCCGAACAGATGGAGGCTGCCGGTCACGTCCAGCCAGCTCTCGTCGATGCCGAAGGGCTCCACCAGATCGGTGTACTGCCCGTATATGGCGTTGACCCGGCGGGAGTAGTCGGCGTACAGGCTATGGTGGGGCGGCAGGAGGACGAGGTGGGGACACTTCTGCTTGGCCTGCCACACCGTCTCCGCCGTCTGGATGCCCATCTGCTTGGCGGGCTCGTTTTTCGCCAGGATGATGCCGTGCCGGGAGGCGGGGTCGCCGCAGACGGCCACCGGTACATCTTGCAGCGCCGGCTTGTCCAGCAGCTCCACCGATGCGAAGAAGCAGTTCAGATCACAGTGGAAAATGATGCGGTCAGCCATGGCGGGCCCTCCTCTCAAGTGGAATGTTTGTTCTATTATACCACAGGCGGCGGCGTTTGAAAAGAGAAAAAAGCAGACGCGCCCGCAGGCGCGTCTGCCGTTGTGTTTACTTGTGCAGCAGGGGGCTGAGGGGCTTGTAGATCAGGAAGCACAGCGCCACGTCCAGAAGGCCCTTGCACAGGGTGAAGGGAACGTTGAACACCAGCAGGCAGTTGAACAGGGCGTTGCCGGTGGGGATCTGCGCCACGGTGCCAAGGATCTCCTGATACATCCCCACGATGCCCTCCAGCGGCAGGCCGTACAGTACCACATAGGCGGGGTAGACGATGAAATAGTTCAGAGGCAGGCTGATGAGCGCCATGGCGGCGGCGCCGGCCACAGAGCCCCACAGAGCGCCGGAACGGTTCTTGTGCTTCTTGTAGATGATACCGGCGATGAAGGCGAAGGTAGCGCCCAGCAGGAAGTTGGACAGCTCGCCCACGCAGGCGCTGGAGCCGAAGGGCAGATGCAGCAGGTTCTTCACAAACTGGATGGCAACGCCGTAGACGGGGCCGAGGGAGAACGTGCCAAGCAGGGCGGGCAGGTCGGAGATGTCCAGCTTGACGAACGCGGGCATGATGGGGATGGAGAACTCCACGAACTGGAGGACGGCGGCCACCGCTGCCAGCAGGGCGGCCACCGCGATACGATGGGTCTTTTGCTTCTGAGTCATAAAAAAACACTCCTTCTTGATGATAAACACCCGGAAAATTGCCTTCCAAGGTGTACGCATCAAAAAAGAGCATTACAAAAATGCCATACACGCCTTCTCTCATCCAGACTATACTGTCGGTACCGGAATCGCACCGGTTCCTGCGGCTCACGCCGCTCGCGGACTATACCGCCGGTGGGGAATCGCACCCCGCCCCGAAGACAAATATGCGGTTGTTTTCGACTCATATGATACACCATGTTCCCACAAAATGCAACTGTTTTCTCTATAGGATCGGAACATATCGTGTATCGGAAAATATTTATCGAATTACGATAAATAATGATTGACAAACGATATGACTGTGTGCTATGCTGACCACAGAAAGGATGTGGTGATATGAAGCGTATCGAGCATAAGAGGCTGGCGGCGCTGCTGCGTATCGGCCTTGTGATCGCGGCGGTGGTATGCGCGGCCATCTTCTTCTGGTTCCTGCCGGAGCTGGGACGGGGCATCGCCGCGGCCGACCCGGAGTTTGCGTGGGCGTTCTGGCCGTGCCTTACCTTTGCGTGGCTGTTCGCCGTGCCGGTATTCTGGGCGATGGCCCGGATGTGGGCGGTCTTTGGCCGCATCGGACGGGGCGAGGCGTTTTGCCGGGAGAACGCACGGGCGCTGCGTACCGTGTCCCGCTTGGCGTTTTGCGACGCGGTGCTGGTGCCGGTGGGCGTGATCGTGCTGGGGCTGCTGGGCGCCGGCTCGCCGGGACTGACGGTGATCCTCATGCCTGCGGGTACCATGGTGTGCGCACTGGTGGGCGTGATGGCCATGGCGCTCAGTCGTCTGGTGGCGGACGCGGCGGCGCTGCAGGATGAGAGCGACCTGACGGTGTGAGGTGGCGGTATGATCGTATTTCATATGGACGTGATGCTGGCCAAACGGAAGATGAGCCTGACAGAGCTGAGCGAGCGGGTGGGCATCACCATGGCGAACCTGTCCATCCTCAAGACCGGCAAGGCCAAGGCCGTGCGCCTGGAGACGCTGGGGCGGCTGTGCGCCGCGCTGGACTGCCAGCCGGGGGACTTGATGGAGTTCCTGCCGGACGAGGCGGAATGACCCCTTTACAAATCTCTCCTTTTTGGGTACAATAAGCGGCGGAAGGCAGGTGACGGCATGGGGCCGAGACAGATGTCCGTGTGCTTTTCCGGCTACCGGCCGGAGAAGCTGCCGTGGGGCGAGGATGAATCCGATCCCCGGTGTGCCGCGCTGAAGAAGCGGCTGTACGACGCGGCGGAGAGCGCCTGCGCCCAGGGCTACCGCCACTTTATCTGCGGCATGGCGCGGGGCGTGGACTTCTACGCCTGTGAGGCGGTGCTGCTGCTGCGGCGGGACTACCCCGACGTGACGGTGGAGGCCGCCATCCCCTGTCCCAGCCAGCCGGAGGGCTGGCCGGAGGCGGAGCGGGCGCGCTGGCAGTCGCTGGTGGATCGCTGCGACTACGAGACGGTGGTGCAGGATCACTACGACGCCGGGTGTATGCAGCGGCGGAACCGGTACATGGTGGATCACGCCGCCATGCTCATCGCCGTCCACGATGGACAGCCCGGCGGTACGCGCCGCACCATTGAATACGCCATGCGCCGACGGCTGGATGTGGTCATCCTGCCGCCGGTGGAAAACGAAAAGGAGACAACAGGACTATGACAACGTATACCTATAAGACAAAGGGCGTCTGCTCCCACAGCATGACGGTGAAGCTGGAGGACGGCATCATCCGCGATGTCCGCATCGAGGGCGGCTGCAACGGCAATTTGCAGGGCATCAGCCGTCTGGTGACCGGCATGAAGGCGGAGGATGCCATTGCGCGGATGCAGGGCATCCACTGCGGCGGCAAGCCCACCTCCTGCCCCGATCAGCTGTCCATCGCGCTGACGGAGGCGCTGGAGAAGGAGAAGCAGCAGTAGCGAAATAGACCGCTGTGCGCCTGCGGAACGGATAGGCGTATGCGGCTGTACGCGACAAAAAAAGAACGCCCCGGGGGCGTTCTTTTTTCGCGTTTTATGTCGCTGCAGCCGCTGCCGGAGGGTGTCCGGCGGCAGGAACTCAGACCGGCTTCCAGCGCAGGATGGGCTTGCGCGCCGCCTGCACCTCGTCGGGCCGTCCGATGGGCATATGGTGGGGCGCGGCGTGCATGGTCTCCGCGTCCTCAAATGCCTTGCTGTACAGCATACGCAGCACCTCTGCCGCGTGATCCAGCGTCTCCGGCCCCTCCGTCTCGGTGGGCTCCAGCATCAGCGCCTCGTGGACGATGAGGGGGAAGTACATGGTGGGCGGGTGGATGCCCTCGTCGATGAGGGACTTGGCCACGTCCAGCGCGGAGACGCCCGTCTCCTTCTTCAGGCCGCTGAGATCCAGCACGAACTCGTGCATACAAAGCCGGTCGTAGGCGGGGGTGAACGTACCCTTCAGCTTCGCCATCAGGTAGTTGGCGTTGAGCACGGCGTTCTCCGCCGCCTCGGGGATACCCTCCTTGCCCAGCGTCAGCAGGTAGGCCAGCGCCCGGACGACTACCAGGAAGTTGCCCCGGAAGCTGCGGACCTGAATGTGTCCCGGCTCCTCCGCCAGCGCACTGTGGGGCAGATACTCCCGCAGGAAGTCCTTGCAGCCCACAGCGCCTGCGCCGGGGCCGCCGCCGCCGTGGGGCGTGGCGAAGGTCTTGTGCAGGTTCATGTGGATGCAGTCAAAGCCCATGTCGCCGGGGCGCACCACGCCCATGACGGCGTTGAGGTTGGCGCCGTCGTAGTAGCACAGGCCGCCTGCCTCGTGGACGAGGCGGGTGATCTCCAGAATGTTCTTGTCGAAGATACCCACGGTGTTGGGGTTGGTCAGCATCAGACCGGCGGTATCCTCGCCCAGCGCGGCCCGGAGGGCGTCCAGATCCACGCAGCCGTCAGGGCCGGAGGCGATGTTCACCACGTCGTAGCCGCACATGGCGGCGGTGGCGGGGTTGGTGCCGTGGGCACTGTCGGGGACGATGATCTTGGTGCGCTTGCGGTCGCCGCGGGCGTCATGGTACTGCTTGATGAGTAGCACACCGGTGAACTCGCCGTGGGCGCCGGCGGCGGGCTGGAACGTCATATCGTCCATGCCGGTGATCTCGCAGAGATACTGCGCCGCGGTGTCCAGCACCTGCTGCATACCGCCCAGATCCTCCGCCGGGGACAGGGGATGCACGTCGGCAAAGCCGGGCAGCGCCGCCATCTCCTCGTCAATGCGGGGATTGTACTTCATGGTGCAGGAGCCGAGGGGGTAGAAGCCGCAGTTCACACCGTGAACCTGCTTGCAAAGCTCGGTGTAGTGGCGGGAGATATCCGTCTCACTCATCTCCGGCAGGAGAGGCTTCGTCTCGCGCCGCAGGGACGCGGGCAGGGAGACGCTCTCCACATCGCAGGCGGGCAGAATGGTGCAGCGGCGTCCGGGAACGCTCTTTTCAAAGATCAGCTTCATTTTGCCAGCACCTCCTTCACAACGGAAACGGCCTTGTCCAGCTGCTCCTTGGAGACCTTCTCCGTGGCGCACCACAGGATGCCGTCGCCGCCGAGGGGCAGACCGCCCAGAATATCGGCCTGCGCCAGCGCCGCCAGAACATTCTCGCGCTCCGGCAGACGGGTGACGAACTCATGGAAAAAGTCGCCGGTATAGACCAGCTCCACGCCGTCGATGGCGCACAGCTCCTTGGCGAGGTAGTGTGCCTTGGCCATGGACTGCTCCGCCGCCTGCGCCATGCCGTCCGGCCCCATGACGGACATATACAGCCCGGCGGTCAGGGCGCACAGCGCCTCGTTGGAGCAGATATTGCTGCTGGCCTTCTCACGGCGGATATGCTGCTCGCGGGCCTGCAGGCTCAGAACGTAGGCGCGGCGGCCCTCGGCGTCCGTCGTCTCGCCGACGATACGGCCGGGCAGCTTGCGCGTCAGCTTATCGGTGGTGGCCATATAGCCCAAGTACGGGCCGCCGCAGCCCATGGGCAGACCCAGAGGCTGCCCCTCACCCACGGCCACATCCGCGCCGCAGTCACGAGGCGTCTTCATGATGGCCAGCGCAATGGGGTTGCAGCCCATCACGTACAGCGCACCGGCCTCGTGGGTCAGCGCACCCAGCGCCTCCGCGTCCTCGAACAGGCCGAAGAAGTTGGGCTGCTGCACATAGAAGGAGGCGACATCCGGCGTCAGCATCTCCCGCAGGGCGTCGGGATCGGTCTTGCCGTCCTTCACCGGCACGATGCGCAGCTCGTCGCCGGTGCCGTAGCAGTAGGTGCGGACGGTGTTGATGGTGTCGGGGTGGGCCGCGCCGGAGATCAGGGTCACACGGCGCTTGCGGTCGCGGCACATGGCGGCGGCCTCGGCGGCGGCGGTAGCGCCGTCGTACACGGAGGCGTTGGACACGTCCATGCCCGTCAGCTCGCAGATCATGGTCTGGTACTCGAAAATGGACTGGAGCAGACCCTGACTCATCTCCGCCTGATAGGGGGTGTAGGCCGTCAGGAACTCCTCCTTGGCGGGGATGTACTTGACGATGGAGGGGATGTAGTGGTCGTAGGCGCCGGCGCCCCGCAGCACCGTACCGTATACGCGGTTCGCCGATGCCATGGAGGTCATTACGCGGCTGACCTCCAGCTCACTCATCCCGTCCGGGATATGCAGCGGCTCGGTAAGAAGCATCTCCTGCGGCACGTCGCGGAACAGCTCACGGGTGCTGCTGACGCCCACAGTGCGGAGCATCTCCTCGCGCTGCGCCCCGGTAGAGGGAACGTAGCTGCCCATGTCAGCCCTCCTCGGTGCAGAACGCCTCGTAGGCGGCGGCGTCCAGCAGCTCCTCGCTGCCCTCCACATTCTCCACCTTGATGAGCCATGCGCCGTAGGGATCGCTGTTCACCAGCTCGGGGGAATCCAGCAGCTCCTCATTGACGGCGCAGACGGTGCCGGTGATGGGGGAGACCAGATCGGACACGGCCTTGACGGACTCCACATCGCCGAAGTTCTCGCCGGCGGTGACGCTGTCGCCCTCCTCGGGCAGGTTCACGAACACCACGTCGCCCAGCGCGTTCTGGGCAAAGTCGGAGATGCCCACCACGGTCACGCCGTCCTCGGTCTTGACCCACTCGTGGGACTTGGAATAACGCAGCTCAGCAGGATACAGCATAGTAAATTACCTCCATCAAATATAAATATGTTTTTGTTCCTCGCCTCGCCCGTCAAGGGCGGGGTGTATGTTTATGCTCTGTCGCGGACAGACACCCTACACCAGCTTGGCGGCCAGCTCCTCCAGCACCTGATCGATCTCGGCGTCGTCGAAGCAGTAGCGCATCTCCAGATGCTCGCCGCGCAGCTTCTGTACCTCCTCCTTCACATCCGTGCCGCGGAGGATGCAGTCTGCCATCAGACCGGCCAGCTTGTCGAAGTCCTTGGCCTCGAAGCCGAAGCGGGTCATCTCGCTGACGCCCATGCGCAGTGCGCCGGAGGCGGTGAAGCCCTCCTCGTCGGGGGTGGCCTGGTAGTTGACCACGATGTTGTTCCGCTCCAGACGCTCGGCGATCTCCGGGCCCTCGCCGTAGCCCACGGACACGATGACCTGATGGGTCTCGGTGTAGTCGATGGCGGGATCGCCTGCTACGTCCAGACCGTGGGCCTTCAGGCTGCGGGCGAAGGACTTGGCGTTGTCGATGACGGCCTTCTGGTAGGTGTCCCGGAACTGGTTCATCTCGTAGGCGGCCATCAGCATACCCAGCTGGGTACCCAGATGGTGGTTGGATACGCTGCCGGGGAAGGTGCGGCTCTGGATGGTTTTCCACAGGCCGTACTTCAGGTCGTCCTCCTGGTAGTTGACGCCGATGATGCCGCGCTGGGGGCCGAAGAAGGTCTTGTGGGTGGAGCCGGTGACAAGCTCCGCGCCCTCGGCAAAGGGATTCTGGAAGTGGTCACCGATCAGACCCAGCACGTGGGCCATGTCGTACATGATGGTGGTGTGGATATTCTGCTCATCCACAAACTTCCGGATCTCCGCCACAGGCTCCTTGTGCAGCACCATGCTCTTGCCGAACACGATCAGCTCCGGACGATAGCGGTCGAGGAGCTTCTTGGCCTCCTCCACGTCCATCTTGTAGGGGTTGTCGGCGCAGACGGGGAAGTTCACCACGGCGGGCTTCTCCGTCACGGGGTCGATGGCGATGTAGTCGTGGAGCGCGCCCATGGGCTGGGCGGACAGGTGGCCGCCCTTGATGATGTGGTTGTTCATGACGTAGCCCAGACGCTTGGCCTCGGACTTGCGGTCGAAGCGGTTCTTCCAGTCCATCAGCGCGGAGAACACCGCCATGTTGGACATCTGGCCGCTGAGAGTGCGGGTCTCCACCTCGGTGCAGCCGAAGTAGGCGCGCATCTCCTCCACCAGCAGGCGCTCCACCTCGTCGATGAACTTGGTACCCTGATAGTAGAACACCTCCCGCTCGTAGAAGGCCAGCACGCGCTTATGCTCGGCGTACCGGCAGGCGGGGTCGCTGCCGCTGAGCAGCCGCACGGCGCGGCTGGGCGTGTTCTCGGAGGGGATCAGGTTGACGCACTGCTCCTGCCGCCACTGGTGGTTCTCCAGCGCCTTCTTCACCAGCTCCAGCGCCTTGGGGGTGCGGTCACCGCTGCCCACGTTGTGAGCCTCCTCCTCCACGCCGTACAGCAGAGGGCGGGCAAAGGGAGGCGCGCCCACGCTCATGTGGCGGGCGGGGATCACGGCCTTCAGCCGCTTACCGCGGACGTCCACCTCTACGGGGTCATCCGTCAGGATGTTGCTGTCGATGTAGCACAGGCCGATGGCGCGCTTGCCGCTGGCCTCCAGAATGACGGTGGAGAGACCCTCGCCCTCGGTCTTGAAGTAGGGTACCATGGTGCCGCTGGTGACCCAGCCCACCAGCTTGTCGCCCTGATAGATCTCCATACCGGCGCGCATGACGCCGCGGTCCACCAGTGCGATGGGCGCGATCTTCCGGGGCAGACCGGACATATCGGCGAAGTCGCGGTCCATGTACTTCTTGAAGTAGCGCTGCTGCTTTTCCAGCGCGGCGCGGCCGATGTAGTCGCCCTTCTGAGCGGAGAAGCTGACGGCGAACTTGGCCAGCGGCACGGCGAAGATGGGGATCTCGCTGCCGTCGGGGGCGGTACCCATCTCGTGGCCGTACAGGGGCAGGGATGCCTCCATACGCAGGGTATCGCGGGCGCCCAGACCGGCGGGACGCGCGCCCAGCTCCACCAGACGGTTCCACAGCCACGCGGCGTCGTCGCTGCGGACATAGACCTCATAGCCCAGAGGCTCGCCGGTGTAGCCGGTTTTGGCGACGCGGGCCTCGTGACCCTCCAGCGATACGATGCCCAGCGCGTTCTTCATGGGCTCGGTCAGCTGCTTGCCGCCGTTGAGACCCATCAGCAGCTCCTTGCACTTGGGGCCCTGCACGGCGATGGCCGCCCACTCCTTGGAGATATCGGTGATGGTGCAGTCGAAGCCGGCCAGCGCGGCGCGCAGATGCACCAGATCCTTCTCCGTGTTGGCGGCGTTCACCACCAGCAGATAGTTGTCTGCCTCAAACATATAGAGGTAGGCATCGTCTACGGCGCCGCCGTTCTCATTGGCGATGATGCAGTACTGTGCCAGACCCACATCCAATGCCGCCACGTTGCTGGTCAGCACATGCTGCAAAAAGGCCTGACGCTCCGGGCCCTCAATGAGCAGTCGCCCCATGTGGGACACATCGAACAGACTGCACACCTGTCGGGTATACAGGTGCTCGGCAATAATGCCGGCGGGGTACTGAATGGGCATCTCCCATCCGCCGAAGTCCACCATTTCCGCACCGGCGGCCACATGGACGTCATACAGCTGGGTACGCTTCAGCTCGCTCATACGTTTTTCCTCCTTCAAGATCATGGATCGTTTTTGGGCAGCAAAAAAGGACACAAAACCGCTCATCACGGCCTTGTGCCCCCGTTGAGTTACCTGAGAGATTCCCTCCCGATGGGAGGTTGCACCTTCGGTGGTCGGGCGTTGCCGTCCGGCCTTTTCGGAGTATCGTCCGGAACCGGTCCTTTTGCCTGAGAGCTTCTGCGTTCCCCTTCGGCGCCGCAACTGCGATCTCTCCCGATCCCATCGTCCGATCGATATGTACTTGTACGCGGCAGAATCTGCCTTGTATACAGAGTGTATCACCGCAAAACGGCGTTTGTCAAGAAACATTTTCCCGGACGGAAACAAAAAGTAAAGCCTCCGGTCAGACCGGAGGCTTTACCTGTGCGTTCAGTCCCAGAGAAGCTCTGTGCGGCGCATGGGGTCGAAGAACCACCACGGACCGCCGATGGCCTGCGTGGATAGTCCCGCCTTGAGGACCGCGCCGTACAGCATACCGGTGCGGTCGTACACCGACACCAGCGTGTAGGTCCCCTCGCCGTCGCCGGTGGCAAGCGCCAGCTTGCCGTCCCGGTAGAGCATGGAGATATCATCCAGCGTATCTGAAAGTCCCGGCGACCCAAAGCCGTCGATGTAGCCATAGTCATACCCGTAGACGCTGGCGTCCAGCGGATAGCGGAGGTCGCTCCAGATGAGTTGCCCGTCCTCGTTCCACCTCGGCCACGCCATCTCGAAGGAAAAGTCCACGGCCCAACTGCCGCCGCCGGGACGCAGCACGGTGAGGTGATTTCCGGCGCAGGCCACCAGCAGGTCCTCGGTGCTGTTGTAGACCGGCAGCACATAGTTGTAGCAGTCCAGCTCGTAGGCTGTGCCGTTCTGGGTACCCATGGTGGCCTCGTGGTGCTGTAACTCCGTATCCTCATCCACCACCAGCGTCAGCTTGCAGTGGAAGTCGGCGGCGTCCAGCACCCGCAGGACGTACTGCCCGTTCTCCGCCGTGGTCAGCAGGATCTCGGACTGGTCATAGGTGAATTGCAGACCCACCACCCGCTGCCCGGCGATATCCAGCGGATAGACCAGCCGGAGCCGCGCCATGTCCGGAACACGCAGGGAGTAGCCGCCTCCGGCGGAGGAGGTGTAGCTGTTCAGCTCCATTGGGGCATACCACAGGCCGAAGCCCTCCGGCGCCCACTCCGGCTGGGGGTCTGCGTCGGCGGCAAAGCCCACCGTGGTCAGAAAGCCGTCCTCCCGTCCGATGGAGAAGGGGGTGAAGCGATTCTCCGCGTGGAGCGTGGTGTCGCCGGACAGATACATCTGGTTGTCTGCGTAGTAATAGAGAGTCGGCTCCATCCAGTCCGTCTCCCCCACGGGGATACGGAGCTTGTCGAAGGCGGGATAGCAGTCGGCGTAGTAGTCTCTTTCGCTGTCCCGCAGCAGCGGGCTCAGATCCCCATAGTCCGGGGACAGGTACAGGGGATAGGTGTCGTAGAGCTCCCGCAGCCGTATCAGCTCGGTATAGCCCCTGCCATTGCCGTAGGGATCGTTGTTCCCATAGGTCTGATAGCCTTGGATGAGACGGGTCATCAGCGGGCCGTCCGGCTGCTCTATCAGGGAGATATACCGCCGGTCGGTGTAGAGGCCGTAGTAGAGTTCATCCCGCTCCTGCTGCCGGTCGTAGAAACTAAGGCGGCCGCTGCCCTGGCTGTTCACCAGACGGTGGGTGGTGTCCCACGTGTTGTCGTGTACGTCGTAAACGGTGTCCCAGCGCAGCTGGGAGCCGTACTTGATGGCGGTGCGGAAGCGCAGACCCTCCGCCGCCGCGATGTCGCCCCGTGCAAGGGCGACGGTGTAGGGCAGGGGGGTGGCGGTGCCGTCCAGCCGCAGGGACAGGGCGGGGAGCAGGACGGCGGCCAGCACCAGCATCGCCGCCGCAGCTGTCAGACAGCGCTTCATCCGTCCTCACCCGCCTCTCCGTCCGTCAGCTCGCCCAGTGCGCGGCTGACCCGGTCGGCCCGGTAGTGGTACGTCTCCTTGATGTAGGTCATCAGGTCGCGGCCGGACTCCTCCAGCGCGTCGGCGGTGCAGTCACCCACGATGACGCCCTCCCGGATCAGGACGGCGCGGGAGATGCAGTCCTTGACCTCCTCGATGAGGTGGGTGCTCAGCAGCACCGTCTCCTGCTCCGTCAGGATGCCCAGCAGCACCTTGTAGAAGTCCTCCCGGTTGAAGATGTCGTTGCCCGCGAAGGGCTCATCCATCAGGATATAGTCCGCGCCCTGCGACAGCGCCATGATGACCTCGAACTGGTTCTGCATACCGGCGGAGAAGCTGCGCAGCTTCTTGTCCATGGGCAGGGAGAAGAAGTCCATCAGGCGCTGAAACCGCTTGTCGTTGAAGCGGGGGAAGTGGGCGGCGTAGAAATCCCGGTGGGCCGCCGCCGTCAGAGCGGGGAAGAAGGAGTGCTCGCAGGTGGCGAAGCTGAGCCGGTCGATGTTGGTGCGGTCGATGGCGGCGCCGTCCAGCGTCACCGCGCCCTCGTGCCGCACAAGACCCAGCGCGCACTTCATCAGCGTGGTCTTGCCCGCGCCGTTCTCCCCGAACAGCCCCACGATCTGCCCGCGTGGCAGCGTCAGGGACACATCGTGCAGCGCCTCCTTGGAGCCGTATTTCTTGCTGACATGATTGATCTCAAGCATATGAGTTCCCTCCTTAGCTGGAATAGGGCGACGCCGCAATGGCGTTCATGACCCGCTGGACATTCTCCTCCGTGGGCAGGCACTGGCTGGGGGTGATGCAGTACCACGCCCCGTAGCACAGGCCCAGCACCAGCGCGCACAGCACCACGGTGCTTACCGCCCACAGCAGCGGCGCCGTCCACACCTGACGCCGCAGGGTCTGCCGCCCATCGGGCAGACGGCGCATCAGGTAGATGCTGCGTCCGCCCAGATAGTAGGAGCTGTACAGCATCACGGCGGACAGCAGCGCCAGCAGCACCACCACGCCGAACACGATGACCACCGGCTCCGCATAGGCGGAGAAGGGGCCCATCAGCGCCGTGTCCATCAGCCGTCCGTCCCAGTAGAACATACCCCGGTAGGTCGCGGCGTAATGCACGGTGAAGTCGATGGCAGCCGCCAGTGCGCCGATGGCCAGACTGCCGACGATGATGCCGTGCATGGTGTCCGCCGGTACGTTGGGGGGCAGGATGCGCTCAAGGGTTCTGCGCAGAGCGGAAGTCCGTTTTTGCGTCATCGTCCGTCTCTCCTTTCTGGAATTGACATAGCGTGATGCCCAGTGCCAACGCGGTGACCAGGCACACCAGCAGGGTGGTGCTGGAGCCCATGGGGAAGAAAAAACTGAGAATGGTCAGCGCCAGCGCCAGCAAGGGCGCGATGCTGAAGTGTCCCCGGCGCTGTGCGTGGGAGAATTGGGCGGCAGCCGCGGCACACAGCGCCGTCAGCAGCAGATTTTCCACCCATACGGTGGCGTCCCGCAGGGGCAGCAGGTGGTGCAGGAATTTGCCGCCGTACACCGTCAGCAGCAGAGTCTGCCCGCCGATGGTATACCCGTAGTACGGGGGCGGCGTCCATGCGTCGATCCGCAGCTTCACCACCGCCGTGAACACCGCCGCCATCACCGCCCAGTAGAACAGCACGCACACGGCGTAGTGCAGCGTCCACCACAGGCACAGCGAGCCCTCACCGACCCGCAGGCGCTGCACGGTGCAGCCGGTTTTCACCCCGTAGCCGCAGCCGTTGAGACTCAGCACCGCCAGCAGGGCGGCAAAGCCCGCGGCACAGGCGATGGCTGCGCCGGTCCTGCCGGGCAGCTTACAGAAATCGACCAGCTCATACTGCGGCGTCTCCGTACCGTCCGGCGCTACGATGACGGCGCCCGGCTCCTGCGCCGGTACCAGCCACAGCAGCGCGCCGGACAGTACCGCCGCCAGCAGCGTGACAGCTAAGACCCGCCATACGGTGCCGCGTGCGGCCAGCGCCAGCACGGATAAATGCTTTCTCATGCGTCCGTTCCCTCCTTGTCGTACAGTGTGTCCAGCAGGCGGTGGGCGTCCTCCCGCGTCAGTCCCAGGCGCCTGGCGGCGTCCACCATGGCCTGCATCTCCGTTTCCAGCAGCTCCCTGCGCAGGGCGGCAATCTGCTCCGGCGTGACCTGTATGCAGCTCTTGGCGCCGGCGCGGGAGGTCACAAGTCCTTCGTCCTCCAGCTGCTTGAACGCCTTTTGCACCGTGTTGGGGTTCACCGCCAGCAGCGCCGACACCACCCGCCGGGAGGGCAGCTCGTCGCCGTCCTGTATGGTGCCTGCCGCCAGCCCCTGCTGGATGTAGCGGATGATCTGGAGATAGATGGGCGTGCCGTCCGTCTGGCGGAACGCCTCGAATGAGATCATGTGTCTCGCCTCCTCTCTGCAAAACTGTATTACTCGAATAGTACGGTTGTTAACTGTATTATACAGATGATACAGTTCCGTGTCAAGAGGGAAAGTGAAAAAATAGAACCACGGCGGCGCGGACATAAAAAACCCCCCTCCGACCGCGAGGGTCGGAGGGGGGTGCAGCATATTATTCCTCGGTGAAGTGAACGTGGTTGAAGATATGATCCTGACAGAAGCAGTGGTAGCCCGCGCACTTGCTGCAATAGCGGAACTGGAGGTCGGGGTAGTCCGTGTCGGTGCGGCCGCAGACGGCGCACTTGTGGTGGTAGCCCTTTTCCTTCTCCTGCTGCTTTACCGCCTGCTTGTACTGCACGGTCTTGGGGCTGTACTGCCTCTTGGTGCGGGCGGCCAGATAGTGCACCTCCGGCCAGATGAACACGGCGAAGTTCAGCAGCGCCACCACCGGCAGCACCACGCCAGCCCAGTCGTGCAGGCCAATGGCGCGGATAATGTCAAAGGCGAACAGCGCGCCGTCCAGATACGCCAGCCACTTCATCTTCACCGGCAGGAAGAACATGAACAGCACCGTGGTGTCCGGGAACAGCATGGCAAAGGCGAAGAACATGGACAGGTTCACATAGGTGGTGCCCGCCACGGTGATGAAGTTGTTGCCGGTGATGACGCTGGCCAGAATCGTACCCAGCACCGTCAGCAGCATACCGCTGAAGTAGTAGAGATTGAACTTGGCGGTACCCCACTGCCGCTCCAGCGTGGAGCCGATCCAGTAATAGAAGTACAGGCTGATGAGCAGCCAGAAGGGGGAGCCGGCGCTGGGATAGAAGATGAATGTCACGATGCGCCAGATCTCGCCGTGGAGCAGACCGTTCAGGTTGAACGCCAGAAAGTCCAGCGCGGCAGGGTTGGAGGCCGCTGTCAGCATGGACAGGATGTACACCGCCACGTTGCCGATGACGATGACGCGCATCAGATTGGGGATACCGAAGCGGGGGTGGGCGGCGCAGAAACGCTGCACCCCGTCATAGAGCTTTTTCAAGGGGAATTTCCTCCTGTACAAATTCAAGTAACGCCTATTGTAGCGCATAGGGCGGAAAAAGTCATGTCATTTTTTTGAACAATGGAAAAGTTTCCGGAAAGTAAATTGTTTCCGGTTTTTTCGAAAAACCTATTGACAACCGCAAAAAACCTGCTATCATATATGGCACAAGTTCATACCTTATCAAGAGTGGCGAAGGGACCGGCCCGATGAAGCCACGGCAACCTGTTTTTTCAAGGTGCCAAATCCGGCGAACGAATCGAAAGATGAGGGAAGGCAAGAAAGCTTCAGCACTCTGTCGGTTCGGCAGAGCGCTTTTTTGTTGCGTGTTCCCAAAAGAAAGGAGAAATTATCATGGCAAGACATCTGTTTACTTCTGAATCCGTTACCGAGGGGCATCCCGATAAGATCTGCGACCAGATCTCCGACGCGGTGCTGGACGCGATCTTTGAGCAGGACCCCAACGGCCGCGTGGCCTGCGAGACCTGCGCCTCCACCGGCCTGATCCACATCATGGGTGAGATCACCACCAACTGCTATGTGGATATCGCCAAGATCGCCCGTCAGGTGGTGCTGGACATCGGCTACGACCGCTCCCAGTACGGCTTTGACGGCAACACCTGCGCCGTCATCACCAACATCGACGAGCAGTCCAGCGACATCGCGCTGGGCGTGGACAAGAGCTACGAGGCCAAGGCCAAGGGCGAGAGCGAGCTGGACAACGGCGCCGGCGACCAGGGCATGATGTTCGGCTACGCCTGCGACGAGACGCCGGAGCTGATGCCGCTGGCTATCTCCATCGCCCAGAAGATGGCAAAGCGCCTGACCGACGTGCGCAAGCAGGGTCTGGTGGACTATCTCCGTCCTGACGGTAAGACCCAGATCACCGTGGAGTACGATGAGAACGGCGCACCCGTCCGCGTGGACACCGTGGTGCTGTCCACCCAGCATAGCCCCGATGTCTCTCTGGAGCAGATCCGCAAGGATATGATCGAGCTGGTCATCAAACCCACCGTCCCCGCCCATCTGCTGGACGGCGAGACGAAGATCTACGTCAACCCCACCGGCCGCTTCGTCAACGGCGGCCCCGCCGCCGATACCGGTCTCACCGGCCGCAAGATCATTGTGGATACCTACGGCGGCAGCGCCCCCCACGGCGGCGGCGCCTTCTCCGGCAAGGATCCTACCAAGGTGGACCGCTCCGCCGCCTACGCCGCCCGCTGGGTGGCCAAGAACGTGGTGGCTGCCGGTCTTGCCAAGAAGTGCCAGGTGCAGCTGGCCTACGCCATCGGCGTGGCCCGTCCCGTCAGCGTGCTGGTGGAGACCTTCGGCACCGGCGTGGTGACCGACGACAAGCTGGAGGCCGCTGTGGAGAAGGTCTTTGACCTGCGTCCCACCGCCATCATCCGCGATCTGGATCTGCGCAAGCCCATCTACCGCCAGCTGGCGGCCTATGGCCACATGGGCCGCGAGGATCTGGGCGTGACGTGGGAGAAGACCGACCGCGTGGACGCCCTCAAGGCCGCGCTGGGTCTGTAAAAACCCAATATAAAAAGAGTCCCGCAGCATATGCTGCGGGACTCTTTTTTACTTGTCGCGGCATTGAAGCCCCAGCTGATAGAAGGCCACGGCGCTGGCCGCCGCCACGTTCAGGCTGTCCACCCCGTGGGTCATGGGGATCATCACCGTGTGGTCGCACCGGGCGATGGTGCCGTCCGCCAGCCCGTCGCCCTCGGTGCCAAGCACCACCGCCAGCTTTTCCGCCTGTAACAGCCGGGGGTCGTCCAGCCGCAGGGAATCCTGCCGCAGCGCCATCGCCGCCGTGGTAAAGCCCAGCGTGTGCAGCGTCTCCGTCCAGTCGCCCTCCTCCGGCAGGTATGTCCACGGCACCAGAAACACGTTACCCATGCTGACCCGGGACGCCCGCCGGTACAGCGGGTCGCTGCCCTGCCGGGTCAGCAGCACCGCGTCCATGCCCAGCGCCGCCGCGCACCGGAAGATGGCTCCCACGTTGGTGGGGTTCATCACGTTTTCCAGCACGGCGATGCGCCGCGCACCGGCGCATACCTCCGCCACGGAGGGCAGGGGAGGCCGCCGCATGGCGCACAGCATCCCCCGTGTCAGGTGGAAGCCGGTGAGTTGGGTCAGTACATCCAGCGACGCGGTGTAGACGGGAATGTCCGGGTCACAGCGGTGCAGGAGCTCCGCGCCCTTGCCGGTGATATGCTGCGGCTCCATGAGGAACGACACCGGCACACAGCCTGCGTCCAGCGCCCGTCCGATGACCAGCGGGCTCTCCGCGATGAACAGGGCGTTGGCCGGATCGGCGCGGTTGACCAGTTGGTTTTCGGTGGCGCGGGCGTAGACATCCAGCTCCGGCGCAGCAAAATCGGTGATCTCTATGATGCGGGCCATAGGCCCTCCTTCCTGCGTCAGCCGTTGAGGATCTTCATGAACTCCTCGCCGGTGATCGTCTCTTTTTCATATAGGTACTGAGCAAGCTGATCCAGCTTCTCCCGGTCGTTGGTCAGGAGCTGCACGGCCTTCTCGTGCTGGCGGCGGACAAGGTCTACCACCAGCTGGTCGATCTTCTCCTGCGTACCGGCGGCGCAGGCGAGGGAGGTGTCGCCGCCCAGATACTGGTTCTGCACCGTCTCCAGCGCCACCATGCCGAACTCATCGCTCATGCCGTAGCGGGTGAGCATGGCGCGGGCCAGCTTGGTGGCCTGCTCGATGTCGTTGGAGGCGCCGGTGGTGATGGAGTGGAACACGATCTCCTCGGCGGCGCGTCCGCCGGTGAGGGTGGCGATCTTGTTCTCCAGCTCCTCCTTGTTCATCAGATAGTGGTTGCCCTCCTCCACCTGCATGGTGTAGCCCAGTGCGCCGGAGGTACGGGGGATAATGGTGATCTTCTGCACCGGCGCGGAGTTGGTCTGCCGCGCCGCCACCAGCGCGTGGCCGATCTCGTGGTAGGCCACGATCTTCTTCTCGTGATCGGTCATGATGGCGTTCTTCTTCTGATAACCGGCGATGACCACCTCAATGCTCTCCTCCAGATCGGACTGGGTCACCAGCTTGCGTCCGTCCCGGACGGCGCGGAGCGCCGCCTCGTTGACGATGTTGGCAAGCTCTGCGCCGGAGGCACCGGAGGCCATACGCGCCACCACGTTGAAGTCCACGTTTTCCGCCAGCTTGACCTTCTTGGCGTGTACCTTCAGGATATCCTCGCGGCCCTTCAGGTCGGGCAGTTCCACCGGCACCCGCCGGTCGAACCGTCCGGGACGGGTCAGCGCCGGGTCAAGGGACTCGGGCCGGTTGGTGGCGGCGAGGATAATGACGCCGGTGTTGTCGGCAAAGCCGTTCATCTCCGTCAGGAGCTGGTTCAGCGTCTGCTCCCGCTCATCGTTGCCGCCGTACTGACCGCCGCTGCGCTTCTGGCCGATGGCGTCGATCTCGTCGATGAACACGATGCAAGGGGCCTTCTCCTTGGCCTGATTGAACAGGTCGCGGACCTTGGATGCGCCCATGCCCACGAACATCTCCACAAACTCCGAGCCGGAGATGGAGAAGAAGGGGACATTGGACTCGCCTGCCACGGCCTTGGCCAGCATGGTCTTGCCGGTACCCGGAGGGCCTACCAGCAGGATGCCCTTGGGCATGGAGGCGCCGATCTCCCGATACTTGGTGGGGTCGTGGAGGTAGTTGACCACCTCCTGCAAATTCTCCTTGGCCTCGTCCTCACCGGCCACGTCGGCAAAGCGGATGCCGCCGTCCGTGGACTGGACGTAGATCTTGGCGTTGGACTTGCCCATGCCGAACATCATGGAGCCTGCGCCGCCGCCCGCCTTATCCGTCAGCTTCTTGGCCATGAACTGGCCGATGGCAATGAAGATGATCAGCGGCAGCACCCAGCCCAGGATGCTCAGGAATGGGGACATCTGCTCCACGATCTCGCTGGCGAACTCCGCGCCGGAGGCGTGGAGCCGGTCTACCAGCTCAGGGTCGTCCAGCACGCCGGTTTTGTAGATCTTGCTGCCGTCCTTGTTGGTGAAGATGATCTGGTTGGACTCGATCTCCACCTCGCCGATCTCTTTATTCTCCGTCATGGTCATGAAGGTGCCGTAGTCCACCTCCTCCACCTGCTGCCGTGCCAGCAGCGGCATGGCGAAGAAGTTGAACAGCAGCAGCACCAGCAGCGCCACAATATAATAGTAGAGCAGCGGTTTCTTCGGTGTCTTGACCTCTTTCATACAAGCGCCTCCTTGCAGACGTATTTTTCAGAGTATTATAGTCGCGCCGTACCGTAAAGTCAAAGGGCGCAGCGGAAAAACCTGTAAATTTTTCCTGAACACCGGCGGTTCCGGGACTTATTGCATATTTTGTGAACAGACTTTGCTACTTTTGTGAACATTAGCACTCGGCTCTTGACAGTGCTAAAATCAGCGCTATAATAAAGCCGAACCTTGAGAGAGGGGATGCGAAAAGCCCCGACGAGAGGGTTAAGATGTTTACACAATGAGGGTAATATAGAGACGGCGCCCCACAGGGTGCGCCGCAGTACGAATGGAGGTATGACATATGTTGCCCAGCATTTTTGGTGAGAACCTGTTTGATGATTTCTTTTCCGATCCCTTTGGCATGATGGTCCCGCAGGGCCGCGATCCCCTGTACGGCAAGCACGCCAAGAACCTGATGAAGACCGACGTCCGTGAGACGGAGGGTACCTACGAGCTGGATGTTGACCTGCCCGGCTTCACCAAGGACGAGGTGAACGTGGAGCTGAAGAACGGTTACCTGACCATTCAGGCCTCCAAGGGTCTGGATAAGGAGCAGTCCGACAAGAAGGGCAAGTACATCCGTCAGGAGCGCTATGCCGGCGCTTGCAGCCGCACCTTCTATGTGGGTGAGGATGTAGAGCCGGAGGATGTGACCGCCAAGTTTGAAAACGGCATTTTGCAGCTGTCCATCCCCAAGGCCGCCAAGAAGCAGCTGCCCAAGAACACCAGCGTCACCATCGGCTGATGCACGCAAAAAAGAAATGACCCGCGAGAGCGGGTCATTTCTTTTTTATAGTTACCACATCTGCGTCTCGGCCATGCACTTCTTATAGCTGGCGCGGAAGTAAATGTACTCCGCGATGCCGGTGATGGCCCAGGAGAAGATGTACAGCAGGTACAGGGAGGGGATGGTGTGGAAATAGGCGAAGATGGTGTAGATCCAGATGACGCGGAACACGCAGGAGCCCATGATGACGATGACGGTGGGGGCGATGCTCTTGCCGATACCGCGGGCGGCGGCGATGCTGGCGTCCATCAGCGGGGATACGCAGTAGGAAAAGCCCATGATCCACAGACGATCCATGCCCGCGTCGATGACCGCCGCCTCGTTGGCGAACAGCCCCAGGAACTGCCGGCCGAACAGCAGCATAGCGCCGCCGAACAGCGCGCCGGTGAGGAAAGCGTAGAGCAAACTGACATAGAAGCTCTTGAGGATGCGGTCCTTGTTTCCCGCGCCCCAGTTCCGGCTGGCGAAGCTGGCGCAGGCGGTGTAGTATGCCGCCATCATATTGAACACCAGCGTGTCGGCATTGGCGGCCGCCGCGTTGCCGGAAACCATGATCGCGTCGAAGGAGTTGACGCCCACCTGCACGAACAGGTTGGCGATGGCGAAGATGGCGTTTTGCAGGCCGGAGGGGACGCCCATCATCAGAATGCGCTTGGAAGCCATCTTGTGGATCCGCAGCTTCCGCAGATCCAGACGGCAGGAATCCTTCCGCCGCAGCAGGTGCGCCACGATCAGCGCCGCCGATACGCACTGGGCGATGGCACTGGCCAGTGCCACGCCGTCCGCCGCCATGTGCAGGCCGATGACGAAGAACAGGTTCAGCGCCACGTTCAGCGCACCGGCGATGGTCAGATACAGCAGGGGGCGCTTGGTGTCGCCGGCGGCGCTCATCACGCCGTTGCCGCAGTTGTAGATGGCCATGGCGGGCATACCGAGGGAGAATATCTTCAGGTACAGAACCGCGCCGTCCATCAACTCCTCCTTGGTGTTCAGCATCTCCAGCATCTGGCGGGCAAACAGGTTGCAGGCCAGACACACCACGACACCGAAGATGGTACAGATGATGAATGCCGAGTGGATGGTTTTTTCCGTCTCCTCCTCGCTGCCGATACCCAGCGCGCGAGCTACCGCCACATTGACGCCGGCGCCCATGCCGATGAGGAATCCGGCGAACAGCGTCACCAGCGTAGACGTGGAGCCCACGGAGCCCAGCGCCTGATAGCTGGCAAACTTACCCACCACCGCCACGTCGCTCAGGTTGAACAGCACCTCCAGCAGCTGCGTCAGCATCAGCGGCAGGCTGAACAGCAGGATGTTCTTCCAGAGGGAACCGGTGGTCATCTCGATCTTCTTCATTCTGTACCTCCTAACTTCCAAATTTCGATCTCAATTTACAAATATATCCCATTTTCATAAAGGCTGCAAGAGCAGAGTATAGCACCGCCCGCGCAGTAAAGCAAGCATATTTACCACCAGACTTTTCACCAGAAGAACCGTGGGGAATTGTGCAGAATGTACCCCTATATGGAAAATGAGGGGGATTTTTCGCCCCCCTCATGTGCCGTTTTTTTGAAATTTTCGCCTGCACATTGCATCGCCGCCGCCGATGTGGTATGCTGAACGGGAGAAAAACGAAGGGAGCCGCCTATGAAACTGATCCTCATCGACATCGACAACACCCTGCTGGACTTCGACGCCTATATCCGCCAGACCATGGAGGAGGGCTTTGCCCACTTCGGCCTGCGGCCCTATGAGCCGTGGATGTACGATGTGTTCCATCGGGAGAACAACAAGCTCTGGCGGCAGATCGAGGAGGGAACACTGACCTTCCCGGAGCTGGAGAAGATCCGCTGGAACAAGGTGTTCGCCGCGCTGGATATCGCGTTTGACGGCACGGTGTTTGAGAAATACTTCCGCACCGCCCTCCATGAAAGCGCCATCCCCGTAGAGGGCGCCAAGGAGCTGCTGGAGACCCTGCACAGCCGGTATATACTGGCGGCGGCCAGCAACGGCCCCTACGAGCAGCAGCTCCACCGGCTGGCGCTGGCGGGCATGAAGGACTGCTTTACCTATTTCTTTATCTCCGAGCGTATCGGCGCGTCCAAGCCCTCGCTGCTGTTCTTTGACGCCGCCTTCCGGGAGGTCAACGAGGGACGTGAGGTGCCTGTGACCCCGGCGGAGGCCGCCATCATCGGCGACTCCCTGACCTCCGACATGGCGGGCGGCAGGGGATACGGCATGAAGACCGTGTACTACCGCCGCCCCGGCGCTGCGCCTGCCAACGACAGCGTGGACGTGGCGGTGGAGGAGCTCCGCGCCATCCCTGCGCTTCTGTAAAAAGAGCATATAAGAAAGAGCCGTATGCCACGGGCATACGGCTCTTTCTTATATGTGGAGAAAAGACCGGGAGCCGCCGGCCCCCGGTCTCGATAGGAAATTTTACGCTCAGTAGCCGAAGATCATGGAGCGCTTGATGTCGGCCAGACAGTGTGCGCCGCACATGGCCATGGTGTCGGCCAGCTCGGCCTTCAGCTTGTCCACATAGACCTGCACGCCCTCGGCGCCGCCGCCGTAGACCATGTTCACGAAGGGACGGCCGATCAGCACGGCGTCCGCGCCCAGCGCCAGCGCCTTGAACACATCCATGCCGGTGCGGATGCCGCCGTCCACCAGAATGGTCATCTGACCGCCCACCGCGTCGGCAATGGCGGGCAGCACCTCCGCCGTGGCGGGACACTGATCCAGCACGCGGCCGCCGTGGTTGCTGACCACGATGCCGCTGGCGCCGGCCTCCAGCGCCTTCTTCGCGCCGGCTACCGTCATAATGCCCTTGAGGATGAAGGGCTTCTCCGCCTTCTCCGCGATCTGACGCAGCTCCTCCACCGTCTTGCTGCCGGCGGGAGGGGTCAGGTTCTTCAGGAAGGGCAGACCCGCCGCGTCGATATCCATGGCGATGGCGATGGGATCGGCGGCCTTGACCAGCGCCATCTTCTCCTCCACCAGCGCCATGTTCCAGGGCTTCACCGTGGGTACGCCGCAGCCGTGGTTCTTCTTCAGCGCCTCCGCAGCCGCCTCAATGACGGCGGGGTTGGTGCCGTCGCCGGTGAAGGCGGCGATCCCGGCGTCGGCGCAGGCGGACACCAGAATGTCGTTGTAGGTCAGGTCGTCGTACTTGTCGCCGTAGTGCAGCTGCATAGCGCCCACAGGAGCGGCGAACACCGGCAGCACCACCTGCTTGCCGAAGAAGTTATAGGATGTGTCCACCGGCTTGTTCTCGCAGATGGTGTCCATGTTGACGCACAGCTCCTGCCACTTCTGGTAGTTGCGGATGAAGCCGGTGCCGATGCCCTTGGCGCCGGGGCCGGGCACGGTGTTCTTGCACGCAAGGCCGTTGCAGGTGGGGCAGGACTTGCAGTAGGGGCCCATGCAGGTGCGGGCGTTGTTCAGGATCTCCTGATATGTCATGAATATGTACCTCCGTTATTCAGCAATGCGTACCGACATTTTACTCTCTCGGCGGAAAAAAGCAACCCTGTTTTTTACTTTAGTCGTGGTGAAAGCTGGTGACGATGGACGCTTCCTTCTCCGGCAGGCCGTACTGTGCCTTGCCCAGCGCGATGGACTTCATGAGAAACGCCATGTTCCGCCCCAGCGTCCGCATGGTCTGGAGCCCCTCCAAATCCTTGCGGACCTCCTCCGGTGTGTTGCCGTATACCATGTTCCAGTACTGGCTGCTGGCGATGGGCATCCCGGCGATGGTGAAATACTTGTTCAGCACATCAAAGCTGGAGGTGTTGCCGCCTCGGCGGCAGGATACCACTGCCGCGCCTACCTTCATGGTCATGTCGATGCCGGTGCTGTGAAACAGCCGATCCATAAAGGAGATGGCGCCGCCGGCGGGGGAGGCGTAGTACACCGGCGCGCCGATGACCAGCGCGTCGGCCTGGGCCAGCTTGGGCGCGGTCTCGTTCACCACGTCGTCAAACACGCATTTGCCGGTCTCGCGGCACTTGCCGCAGGCGATGCAGCCGTGGGTGGTGCGGGCGCCGGCCTGTATGATCTCCGTTTCGATGCCCTCGGCCTCCAGCGCCTGCGCCAGCTCGGACAGCGCCGTGTAGGTGCAGCCCCGTTCGCGGGGACTTCCGTTGATGAGCAATGCCTTCATAGACAGACCTCCTTGGTGATATTCTGGCCAGATTATAGCATATCTCCGTCAAAAAGCAACACAGTAAAGCAAAAAAGCACACCGCATCAATTTACCCTCGTCCAGCCCTTGCAATTTGAGAGGTGTTGCCCTATAATGTGCAAAAAACAACGGTCCGGACGGGCCGAAAGGGAGAGATGGTATGCGTATCGTTGTAAAGGTGGGCACCTCCACACTGGCCCACGCCACAGGGCGCTTGAACATCCAGCGGATGGAGCGGCTGTGCAAGGTGCTCAGCGACCTGAAAAACGCGGGGCATCAGATCATTCTGGTGTCCTCCGGCGCCATCGGCATGGGCGTGGGGAAGCTGAATCTGCCGGGGCGCCCCGCCGATATGCCCACCAAGCAGGCGGCAGCCGCCGTGGGACAGTGCGAGCTGATGTATATCTACGACAAGCTGTTTACGGAGTATAACCACACCGTGGCACAGCTGCTTATCACTGCGCCGGATATTGCCGACGGCGCCCGGAAGGAGAATTTCCACAACACCCTGGGCCGTCTGCTGGAGCTGGGCGCGCTGCCCGTCCTCAACGAGAACGACACCGTCTCCACCGATGAGATCGTCATCGGCGACAACGATACCCTGTCCGCAGAGGTGGCGGCTACCATCTCCGCCGATCTGCTGGTGCTGCTGTCGGACATCGACGGCCTGTACGACCGCGACCCCCGCCGCCATGCCGACGCCCACCTGATCTCCGTAGTGGAGCGGGTGGACGACGACCTCTACACGCTGGCGGAGGACAGCAGCACCGGCCTCGGCACCGGCGGCATGGTCACCAAGCTCCGCGCCGCCGCCATCGCCACCGCCGCAGGCTGCGAAATGGTCATCGCCAACGGCAGCAAGCCGGAGGTGCTGTACGACATTGCCGAGGGCAGACCCGTGGGTACCAGATTTCTGACAGGGAGGGCTGTTATATGACCACTATGGAGCTTTTGAAGCGGACGAAGGCCGCGTGGCCCGCACTGAGCGCCGCCGGTGAGGAGGAGAAAAACCGCCTCCTGCTGGCCATGGCAGACGCGCTGGAGTCCCACATCCCCGCCATCCTCGACGCCAACGGGCAGGATATGGCGGACGCGCAGGGGCATATCTCTGCCGTCATGCTGGACCGTCTGCGGCTGGACGAGGGGCGCATCCGCGCCATGGCCGACGGCGTTCGCGCCGCCGCCGCGCTGTCCGACCACACCGGCCGCGTGCTGGATCAGTTCACCCGCCCCAACGGCATGACCATCACCAAGGTACAGGTGCCGCTGGGACTGGTGGCCATCATCTATGAGAGCCGTCCCAACGTCACCTCCGACGCGGCGGCGCTGGCCGTCAAAAGCGGCAATGTCTGTATGCTCCGCAGCGGGCGGGAGGCCTACCGCTCCTGCCGCGCCATCGTGGGCGCGTTGAAGGACGGCATCACCGCCGCCGGCGGCGATGCGGACATCGTCAACATCGTGGAGGATACCAGCCACCAGAGCGCCAACGACATCATGCAGGCTCGCGGGCTGGTGGATCTGCTGATCCCCCGGGGCGGCGCGGGACTGATCCGCGCCTGTGTAGAGAACGCCGCCGTTCCCTGCATCGAAACGGGCACCGGCATCTGCCATGTCTACGTGGACGCCGCCGCCGATCTGGAAAAGGCGGTGCGGATCATCACCAACGCCAAGACCAGCCGTCCCTCCGTCTGCAACGCCGAGGAGGTCTGCCTTGTCCATGCCGCCGTGGCGGACAAGTTCCTGCCCATGCTGCGCCGGGCGCTGGTGGACGCGCGTATCGCCGCCGGGCAGCAGCCGGTGGAGCTGCGCCTTGACCGCCGCGCCGCCGCCGTCATCGACGGCACGCCTGCTGCGGATACGGACTTCGACACCGAATTTCTCGATTACATTCTGGCTGTGGCGGTGGTGGACAGTCTGGACGACGCCATCGCCCACATCGCCGCCCACTCCACCCACCACAGCGACTGCATCGTAACGGAGGATGCCGCCGCTGCCCGGCAGTTCACCCGGCAGGTGGACAGCGCCGCCGTGTATGTCAACGTGTCCACCCGCTTTACCGACGGCGGCGAGTTCGGCCTGGGCTGCGAGATGGGTATCTCCACCCAGAAGCTCCATGCCCGCGGCCCCATGGGGCTGGACGAGCTGAGCACCTACAAATACGTCGTCACCGGCGACGGACAGATCCGCTGAAAAAAAGGCTCCCGGCCAGTTCAACTGGCCGGGAGCCTTCTGCGCAGTGTTAGTCGTTGGGAACATCGGTGAGGTGTGCCGTCCGCTCCTCCATGGGGATGTAATGCCCGTGGATGGTGACGGCGCGATACGCCGGACGCATGATGCGGCGGCAGGTGATCAGCTCCTCCATGCGGTTGGCGCACCAGCCCGCGATACGGGCGGAGGCAAACAGCGGCGTGAACACATCCGGCGGGATGCCCAGCATGGTGTATACCAAGCCGGAGTACATATCCACGTTGGCGCACAGCGGCGTGTCGTCGTGGCGGCGTTCCTGCACCAGCGGGATGCCCAGCTCCTCCACCTTCTGCAAAAGGGCGAAGTCCTCGGCGTAGCCCTTGATCTCCGCCAGATGCTGGGCGTACTTCTTCAGCAGCACGGCGCGGGGGTCGGAGATGGTGTATACCGCGTGACCGAGGCCGTACAGCTTGCCGGAGTGGTCGCCCGCCTCCTTGTCCAGCAGCTTGTTCAGATAATCCCGGATGGAGCCGTCGTCATGGGGGTCTACGTTCTCCTTGATGTAGTGGAACATCTCCATGACCTTGGCGTTAGCGCCGCCGTGGAGCGGGCCCTTCAAAGAGCCGACGGCCCCGGCGATGGCGCTGTATGTGTCCGTTCCGCTGGAGGACATGGCGCGGCACACGAAGGTGGAGTTGTTGCCGCCGCCGTGCTCTGCGTGGACCATGAGCATCATGTCCAGCAGATGGGCCTCCTCCTCGGTATAGTTGGTGTCCGGCCGGATCATCCGCAGGAAGTTCTCCGCCGTGGACAGCTCCGGAACGGGGAAGTGGATGTGCAGGGAGTCCCCCTGGAAATAGTGGCGCTTCACCGCGTAGGAGTTGGCCACGATGGAGGGGAAGCAGCCGATGAGCTTCACAGACTGCAGCAGCAGATTGGCGATGGACGTATCGTCCGGGTCGGGGTCGTAGGAGTACAGACTCAGTACGCTGCGGGCCAGCTCATTCATCACATTCTCGCTGGGGTGACGCATGATCATGCCCTCGGTGAAGCCCTCCGGCAGCTTCCGCGCCTGACTCATGATCCGGTCGAACCGCGCCAGCTCATCCTTGGTGGGCAGGAAGCCCATCAGCAGCAGGTAGGCCACCTCCTCAAAGCCGAAGGTACCTGCCTTGCGGTGTGCCTCCACGATGTCGTTCAGCTCGATGCCCCGGTAGTACAGGCGGCCGGGGGTAGGCACCCGCTGGCCGTCCTGCAGCAGGTAGCCCTGCACACTGCCCACCTTGGTGACGCCTACCAGCACGCCGGTGCCGTCGCTGTTTCGCAGACCCTTCTTGACCTCGCCGTGGTAGAACTCCTCTCCGATGGCGTATTCCTCTTGAATACGGCGGCTCAGCGGCCCTGTATAGCGTTCCAGAATACCGTTGTTTCTTTCGACCATGATGCATTCCTTTCCCCCGCACCGGGTGCGGGCCTTTTATCCTGTTGCTCCGATTATAGCGCGGCAATGATTGTTTTGCAAGTTAAAAAACAGTAAATTTCATAAATGACGGAAATCTTTCTTGGCAATACGAGAAAGCGGCAAAATAAGACGGATAAAATGCAATAAAAAATTCGCACACTTTCATTTTGGGGCTTGCGATACGGGAAAAATCTGTTATACTGGTATCCATAGGATATACCTGTAAAAATTCTCCGAAAAGGAGCGTGACCATATGATCCAACTGCATCACGGCGGCGTCACCCTACAGGGCGGCGTCCCCACCCCTGCCGAGGCTGCCGTACCGGCGGCGCGGGAAAAGACCATGGCCTACCAGATCCTTCGCCGCCACGATACCCCGGCGGGGGACGGCCTGCTGCACCTGACCTTTGACAGTCTCATCTCCCACGATATCACCTATGTGGGCGTGATCCAGACCGCCAAGGCCAGCGGCATGACGGAGTTTCCCGTACCCTATGTGCTGACCAACTGCCACAATAGCCTGTGCGCCGTGGGCGGCACCATCAACGAGGACGACCATGTGTTCGGCCTGTCCGCCGCCATCAAGTACGGCGGCGACTACGTCCCCGCCAATCAGGCGGTGATCCACCAGTACGCACGGGAGATGATGAGCGGCTGCGGCCGCATGATCCTGGGCTCCGACAGCCACACACGCTACGGTGCGCTGGGTACCATGGGCGTGGGGGAGGGCGGCCCGGAGATCGTCAAGCAGCTGCTGAAAAACACCTACGACATCGCCGCGCCGGAGGTCATTCTGGTGTGGCTCACCGGCCAGCCGCCCCGCGGCGTCGGCCCCCACGACGTGGCCATCGCCCTGTGCGGCGCGGTGTACAAGAACGGCTTCGTGAAGAATAAGGTGCTGGAATTTGCCGGCCCCGCCGTGTCCCGCCTACCCATGGACTACCGCATCGGCATCGACGTGATGACCACAGAGACCGCCTGCCTCAGCTCCATCTGGGAGACGGACGGCGCCGTGACGGACTATCTGGCCCTCCATGGCCGTCCGGAGACCTTCACCGCCCTGCACCCGCAGGACGGCGCGTACTACGACGGCATGATCACCATCGACCTTGACCGCATGGAGCCTATGGCCGCCCTGCCGTTCCACCCCTCCGAGGCGGTGACGCTCCGCGAGCTGCTCCACGACCCCGGCGACCACCTGCGGGAGGTGGAGAAGCGCGCCGCCGCCCAGTTCGGCGGTAAGGCGGGCCTGCATCTGACGGATAAGCTGGTAGACGGCAAGCTGGTGGTGGATCAGGGCGTCATCGCCGGGTGTGCCGGCGGTATGTACGACAACATCGCCGAGGCCGCCGCCATTCTGGACGGCCACGACACCGGCAGCGGCTATTTCTCCCTGTCGGTGTATCCGCCCTCCGTCCCCGTCAATCTGGAGCTGATGGAAAACGGCGTCCAGCAGTCCCTGCTGGCCTCCGGCGCACTGTTCAAGCCCTGCTTCTGCGGCCCCTGCTTCGGCGCGGGGGATGTACCCGCCAACAATGGGCTGTCCATCCGTCACACCACCCGCAACTTCCCCAACCGGGAGGGCTCCAAGCCCGCCGACGGTCAGCTTGCCGGCGTGATCCTCATGGATGCCCGCTCCATCGCCGCCACGGCGCGGAACCACGGCATCCTCACCTCCGCCTCCGACGTGGACTACACGCCGCCCGCGCCGGTGCAGCGCCGGTTCGACCGTGCGGTGTACGACCGCCGGGTCTACTTCGGCTTCGGCAAGGCGCAGCCGGATGCGCCCTTGAAGTACGGCCCCAATATTGCCGAGTGGCCCGCCATTCCCGCCCTGTCCGACGATCTTCTCATGCAGGTGGCCTCCGTCCTGCGGGACGAGGTGACCACCACCGACGAGCTGATCCCCTCCGGCGAGACGTCCTCCTACCGCTCCAACCCCATGAAGCTGGCGGAGTTCGCCCTGTCCCGCCGCGACCCGGACTATGTGCCTCGCGCCAAGGCCACGCAGACGCTGGAGGCGGCCCGTGCCGCCGGTACGGTGACGCCGGAGCTGCAAGCGGTGCTGGCGGCGCTGAACCTGCCGGAGAGCGCCCTGTCCCGTATGCACATCGGCTCTGTGCTCTTTGCCAACAAGCCCGGCGACGGCTCCGCCCGGGAGCAGGCGGCGTCCTGCCAGCGGGTGCTGGGGGGCTGCGCCAATATCTGCTACGACTTCGCCACCAAGCGCTACCGCTCCAACTGCGTCAACTGGGGTATGCTGCCCTTTACGCTGGCGGACGGCGCGCCCTTCGACGCCGTACCGGGGGATTTCATCTTCGTCCCCGCTGTCCGGGAGAAGGTGGCGCGAGGCGACGAGGAATTCCCCGCCGTCCTCGTCCACGCCGGACAGACGCAGGCGCTGACGCTGTACCTGAAGAACACCAACGCGGAGGAGCGGGAGCTGCTGCTCACCGGCTGCCTCATGAACCACTACGCCGCGCAGAACAGGAGGTAACGATGGAAAAGATCAAAATGCCTGTCCCCATCGCCGAGCTGGACGGCGATGAGATGACCCACATCCTGTGGGGAATGATAAAGGATCAGCTGATAACGCCCTTTGTGGAGCTGAACACCGAGTATTACGACCTGTCGCTGCCCAACCGGGACAAGACGGAGGACGCCGTGACCCGGCAGGCGGCGGAGGCCATCAAGCGCCTCCATGTGGGCGTGAAGTGCGCCACCATCACCCCCAACTACCAGCGGCAGGAGGAGTACGGCCTCAAGCAGCTGTGGAAGTCCCCCAACGCAACCATCCGTGCGGCGCTGGACGGCACGGTGTTCCGCGCCCCTATCCTCATCTCCCGCGTGAAGCCGGTGGTGACCTGCTGGAAAAAGCCTATCACCATCGCCCGCCACGCCTACGGCGACGTGTACAAGGCGGTGGAGTACCGCGTTCCCGGCCCCGGCAAGGCAGAGCTGGTGTTCACCGACGACCACGGTGCGGAGCTGAGCCGCCAGACGGTCTACGACTTCACCGGCCCCGGCGTGTTGCAGGCCATGCACAACCGGGACGACTCCATCCTGTCCTTCGCCCGCTGCTGCTTCGCCTACGCGCTGGACGTGAAGCAGGATGTCTGGTTCTCCTCCAAGGACACCATCTCCAAGGACTACGACCAGACGTTCAAGCTGCTGTTCCAGAAGGTGTTCGACGAGGAGTACCGCGCCGCCTTTGAGCAGGCGGGTCTCCATTATCGCTACGCCCTCATCGACGATGTGGCCGCCAAGGTCATCCGCTCCTCCGGCGGTATCATCTGGGCTTGCAAGAACTACGACGGCGATGTGATGAGCGACCTCATTGCCGCCGCCTCCGGCTCGCTGCCCATGATGACCAGCGTGCTGGTGTCGCCGGACGGCAATTTCGAGTACGAGGCCGCCCACGGCACGGTCACCGACCATTTCTACCGCTGGCGCAAGGGGGAAAAGGTGTCCACCAACCCGCTGGCGACGATGGCTGCGTGGTCCGGCGCCCTGAAGAAGCGGGGCGAGCTGGATGGCAGCGCCGCGCTGGTGCATTTTGCCGACTGCCTCTATCAGGCGGGACTGGACGTGTTCGAGGAGGGGTATCTCTCCGAGGATCTGGCGCCCCTGTGCGACCCGGCGGAGCTGAAGGAGATGCCGGACAACGACCGGCTTATCGCCCTCATCCGCCGGCGGCTGGAGACGCTGCTGGCAGGATAAACAAAAAGGAGACGGTGCATTTCCGAGGAAATGCACCGTCTCTTTCGTCTATCGTTTTGTTCCCGCCACCTGATACATCCGTTCATCGGATATACAAATATCCACATCGCAGTACGGCGTCAGCAGCGCCCGCAGCGCATCCTCGTGCATCAGCCCGTTGGACACCGGATGGGCCGCACCACTGTGGTGACTGTCGATGGCGGCCCGGCTCATGCCGTGGGCCACGGACAGCCGTCCGCCGGGCCGCACCAGCGATGCCAGACGGGCCATGAGCCGCGCCGGATCGGGGAAATGGGGGAAGGCATTGTACACCATGACCACGTCGAATGTCTCAGGAAACACCGTCTCCTCTACGTCGCCGCAGAGCACCTGCACCCGCGGCTCACCGATGAATTTTGCCGCCGCGATGCGCGCCATCTCCGGGGAGATGTCGATGCCCGTGACCGATGCGCCCCGCGCCAGATAGTCGGGGAACAGCACGCCAGTGCCGCAGGCTACGTCCAGTACCTGTGTGCCGTCACCCACGCCCGCGTTGTCCAGTATGGCCTGGATCACCGGCTCGTGGCGGATCATCTCCGCGTCCCACGCCGCTGCACACTTGTCGAAAAACGCGATCACATCCCGCTTGTCGATCATCTCCGCACCCCCTGTATCATTTTTCCTATCGTACAGGAAGTCCGGTGACGGCGCAACCCCGGATGGGGGATAAAAAAGGAGCCGCATCCACGGATGCAGCCCCTTTTTTACGGAAGCTACCTGAAAAACTCAAAGCGCGGCGCGTCCTTGGTGACGACGCCCGTCTCGATCTCGATGCCGTCTCCGAAGTACCGGCGCAGCAGCGTCACCAGTTCATCGGCGGCGGCGCGCACCTCATCGGCGTTCACGTCGGAGAAGCCGTCGATGGGGAACAGGATAGCCGTCGTTTCCTCGGTGATCTTGCCCCGCTCCGACTGCCGCCACGTCCAGCGGCGGGTGCGGATCTCGCTGCCGGAGGCATACACCGCCTCGCCTGCGTCCGGTGTCTCCGTCTCGGTGCTGCCGAAGGGGATAAAGGTGTCGCCCTCCCGCGCCAGCCGCACGTCCAGCCCTTCGTCGATGGTGCCCAGATCATGGGCGCCCATGGGCAGACGGTGCTTGATGGACACGGCGTTGCCCAGATCCACGGCGGCGTTGATGTGGGGGAAGCCCTTGCCCTTAGCGATACGGGTCAGCAGCGCCTCGATGGAGCAGAGAAACTTGTTGGGGTTGATGCCCAGCGCTGTAAAGGCGGCGCGGTAGGGGAGGATATCCTCCGTCTCCTTGGGCTTTTTCCCGGCGAAATACGTCTCGCAGGCGGCAACGTTTTCCGCCAGCATCTGCTCCAGCTCGGGGATATCGTGGGTGTTGTCCAGCCCCCGCACGGCCACCGCGCCGAAGCAGGCGTTGGGCAGCTTGTCAAAGAATTCCTGGGATACCTGATAGTACATGGTGTGGCCTCCTTGCTGTGGATACTTCCCGCAATGCTTGCGTGTTGGGTGCATTATAGACCTGTTTTCGCCGTTTGCCAAGGGAAAATTTTCCGGGGAATAAAAAAGCAGAGTGTCCATTACAGGATACTCAGATCCTATAAGGACACTCTGCATGGTCGGAGTGGGGGGACTTGAACCCCCGGCCTCTTGGTCCCGAACCAAGCGCGCTACCAGCTGCGCTACACCCCGTCAGCCGTTCCATTATAGGCGCTCTTGCCCGCGCTGTCAAGGAAAATTTACCACGTCCCGCCACTTTACGGACTTTCAACGTTTCCGGCATACCGGATATCCCCGTGAACGCCCCGGTTTGGCGTCTATCTCCGGACAGGCGCGCATAGACTGTGGCAAAAAGGAGGTGCATCCTATGCCGCAGCGCTCATCCGTCCGCCGCAATGCCTACCATGCCCGTGTCCGTGCCGCCGCCCGGCGCAGAGCCCCTGCCGCGCCGCGCCGCGCCGCCGCGCCGAGGGCGGCAAATGCGAAGCCGCCGTCCGCACGGGACAGACGCCGGATGCTCCAGCTCCTGTGCAGCGGCGCGGTGTTGGTGGTGGCCATCGCCGTTAAGCTCCTGATGCCCGATGTGCTGGCAGAGTACCGCGCCCGTTTGCTGGCGCTGCTGGGGACGGACACCGATTTTGTGGAGGTGTTCTCGGCGGCAGGACGCGCCTTTTCATCGGAGGGCGCCATCGGCGGGGCACTGAACGATGCCTATACCGCCGTATTCGGCCCCTCCGTTCCCGCAGAGACCCCTACTCCTACGGCGGCAGTATACACACCCGACGCCCAGCCCGCCAACACCGAGCTTCTCCAGCGGGTGCTGGGCTTCGCCTACGCCTCGCCGGTGACGGGACAGCTCTCCTCCGGTTTCGGACTGCGTACCGATCCGCTGGAAGGGGGACGCCGCTTCCATTACGGGCTGGACATCGCCGCGGAGGAGGGCGCGGTGGTGTCCAGCTTTGCCGACGGGACGGTGACGGCGGTGGGGGAGAGCAGCGAGCTGGGGCGCTACGTCACCGTGTCCCACCCCAACGGGTACGCCACGCTGTACGCCCACTGTACCCGCATCACCGCCTCCTCCGGGCAGCAGGTGTCCCGCGGCGACCCCATCGCGGAGGTGGGGGAGACCGGCCGTGCCACGGGCAATCACCTCCATTTCGAGCTGCACCACGGCAGCACCTACCTTAACCCTATATATTATGTGGCGTTCCGCTGATGTTTCCGTCCGGGTCATGCCCTCCGCACTGCTGACACCGGCGGCTTTTCTGCTGCTTACGGACACGCCCGTGCTGTTGGCGGCGCTGCTGCTGGCGGCGCTGCTCCACGAACTGGCGCACTACGCCGTGCTGCGGCTTTTCGGCGTCCGCACCGCCCGCTTCACCGTCACGGGGCTGGGTGCGACCCTCTGCGTGCCGGAGCTGCACCGGCTATCCTACGGTGCGGAGCTGCTCAGCGCCGCCGCGGGGCCGCTGATGAACCTGCTCCTGTGGGTGGTGCTGAGCCTGACCGGGCGGGACGAGCTGACTCTGTTCGCCGGGGCGCAGATGGCGCTGGGCATTCTGAATCTGCTGCCCGTCCGGCCCATGGACGGCGGGCGCATCCTCTGGCTGGCGGCGGCCTACCTGACGGAGCCGTACACCGCCGACCGTGTTGCCGCCGCCGTAGGGCTGGCGGTGTCCTCGGCACTGTTTCTGCTGTGCCTCTGGCTGGTGCTGACCACCGGTAACGGCGTATTTTTGCTGCTGGGCGCCCTGTGGCTGGTGTACCGCAGTCTGCCTGCGGAACTTTTTTTGCCCGGCCGCCTTGCCAAAACGCAGAAAAGCAGGTAAAATAAACTGTTACTGAAATACACCGCAAGGAGAATGACTGTGGATAAACGATTAGAACGTATCCTGCCCCGCGTGCAGAAGCCCGCACGCTATGTGGGCGGCGAATATAACGCCGTGCTGAAGGACAAGGCACAGGTGGATACCCGCATCGCTTTCTGCTTCCCGGACACCTACGAGATCGGTATGTCCAATCTGGGTATGCGCATCCTGTACGGCGTTATGAACGGGATGGACGGCGTCTGGTGTGAGCGTGTGTTTGCCCCGTGGGGCGACATGGAGGAGGAAATGCGCAAGGCGGATATGCCCCTTTTCGCGCTGGAATCCGGCGACCCCATCACCGACTTCGACATCGTGGCCTTTTCCGTAGGTTACGAGATGGCGTTTCCCGCCATCCTGAATATGCTGGATCTGGCGCGCATCCCCCTTCACGCCTCGGAGCGCACCGGCCTTTCGCCGCTGGTCATCGCCGGCGGCACCGCCATGTACAACGCCGAGCCTATGGCGGATTTTATCGACCTTGTCAGTCTGGGCGAGGGCGAGGATCTGACCGTGGAGCTGGTGGAGCTGTACCGCACCGCTCGGCGGGAGGGGTGGAGCAAGCAGCAGCTGCTTCGCGCCGCCGCCCAGCTGGACGGCGTCTACGTTCCCAGCCTGTACGACGTGACGTACCACGATGACGGCACCGTGGCGGCCATTACGCCGCTGGACGGCGCGCCTGCCAAGGTGACCAAGCGCATCGTTCACGATATGGACAAGTCCTATTTCCCGGTCAAGACCATCGTCCCCAGCACGGAGATCGTGCAGGATCGGGTGACGCTGGAGCTGTTTCGCGGCTGTATCCGGGGCTGCCGGTTCTGTCAGGCGGGCTACGTCTACCGCCCGGTGCGCAACCGCAGCCGCGATCTGTGCGCCGATTACTGCGTCCGCTCCTGCGACGACACCGGCTATCAGGAGGTGACGCTGTCCAGCCTGTCCACCAGCGATTACCCGCCGCTGACCGGCCTTTGCGATGAGCTGGAGCCGTTCTGCGACCAGCGCCATGTCAGCCTGTCCCTGCCGTCCCTGCGGGCGGACAACTTCTCCATGGAGCTGATGCAGCGTCTGGCCAAGGGCCGCAAGACCGGCCTGACCTTCGCGCCGGAGGCCGGCACCCAGCGGCTGAGGGACGTGATCAATAAGAACGTGACGCTGGACGACCTGCTGCAAAGCTGCCGCACCGCCTTTGCCGGCGGGTACAGCGCCGTGAAGCTGTACTTTATGCTGGGTCTGCCTACGGAGACGGACGAGGATGTGCTGGGCATTGCCGACGTGGCCGCCCGGGTCATGCACGCATGGCGGGAGAGCGCCCAGAACAAGCAGCGTGGCGTCCGCATCACCGTGTCCACCAGCTGGTTCGTCCCCAAGCCCCACACCGCCTTCCAGTGGGAGCCCCAGATCTCCAAGGAGGAGTACGAGCGCCGTGTGGCGCTGCTGCGGGAGGCCATCAAGACGAAGACTGTCACCTACAACTGGCACGACTCCGACACCAGCTTTCTGGAGGCAGTGCTGGCGCGCGGCGACCGCCGCATGGGAAAGGTGTTGGAAGCAGCGTGGCGTAAAGGCGCAAAGCTTGACGCCTGGGAGGAGTATTTCTCCCTGAACCGTTGGCTGGAGGCCTTTGACGAGTGCGGCCTCGACCCCCATTTCTATGCCAACCGCACCCGCGCGGAGGACGAGCTGATGCCGTGGAGCATGATCTCCTCCGGCGTCACGGAGCAGTACCTGCTACGGGAGCGCCATCGGGCGTATGAGTCCGTGACCACGCCGGACTGCCGCACCCACTGCAACGGCTGCGGCGCCAATCTGCTGGTAGGAGGGAAATGCGATGTCTAAGCTGCGGCTGTTGTTTATCAAGGAGGCGCAGGCCTCCTATATCTCCCATCTCGACCTGCTGCGCACGTTCCAGCGCGCCTTCCCCCGGACGGAGCTGGACATCAAGCACTCGCAGGGATACCATCCCCATCCCATCATCTCCATCGTCCTGCCTCTGCCGGTGGGACAGTCCAGCGACTGCGAGCTGCTGGATTTCGAGGTGACGCAGGATACCGACGGCCGCGGCATCGCGGAGAAGCTGAATACCGGTATGCCCAGCGGCCTGCGGGTGCTGGACTGCTACCCCGCCGTCCGGCCTGTCCGGGAGCTGACGTACCTCCGGGCGGATGTGACGCTGGAATATGACAACGGTGTGCCGGAAAACGCCGCCGCCCGTCTGACGGAGCTGCTGGGGCGTCAGGAGCTGATCATCCAGAAGCGCACCAAGCGCAAGGAGCTGGCGGACGTAGATATCGCACCGATGATAAAGGACTTTTCCTTTACAGAGACGGAGGGGGCCGTTACCGGCACGGTGACGGTGCTGGCCCAGAATCCCGGCTTGAATCCGCAGCTGCTGGAAAAGGCGGTGGCGCGGTACCTGCCCGACCTGACGCCGGACTTCCTGCGGGTGCGCCGCCGCGCTGTGCTGGACGCCGAGGGACGGGATTTCCGGTAAAAACCCGCTGCTCACCGCAATAGGGAGCGGGAACCAGCAAAAATGCGGAAAAAATGTAAAGAAAGCTCTTGCATTTCCGGAATTTCTATGATATCCTATCATGGCGTAAAAAGGGCGGTCCTCTGTCGCCGGTGCTCCGAGGAAACGAGCGCCGCATACATGGCGGCATGAACACCTATATTATTAGGAGGAAAAATCCATGGATCTCATCAAGGCTCTGAACGAGAAGCAGCTGAAGGAAGTGCCTCAGGTACTGGTGGGCGATACCGTCCGCGTACACGTGAAGGTCAAGGAAGGCGCCCGCGAGCGTATCCAGGTCTTCGAGGGCACTGTCATCGCCAAGAAGCACGGCGGTATCGAGGAGACCATCACCGTCCGCCGCCTGTCCTACGGCGTCGGCGTGGAGAAGGTGTTCCCCGTTCATTCTCCTTCCATCGAGAAGATCGAGACTGTGCGCCACGGTTATGTCCGCCGCGCCAAGCTGTACTACCTGCGTGACCGCGTTGGTAAGGCAGCCAAGGTCCGCGAGAAGCTGTAAGCGATCACCGAGATCGAAAAAGCGCCCACATCCGTGGGCGCTTTTTGCCGTCTTTTTCCCGTTTGCAACAGGGGAAAAAGTATGGTATACTGCTGTGAAACGCAGAATGCACCGCAGAATCGGAGCTGGGTGCAGGAGAGATACAACAATTTACCGGAGGAGGTGTGCGCCGTGCAGATCGAAGGACTGAGCTGGTTTCCCGGCCACATGACAAAAACGAAACGGATGATCGCCGCCGAGATCGGCCACATGGACGCGGTCTGCGAGATCGTGGACGCCCGCATACCCCAGTCCAGCCGCAACCCGGATGTGGACGAGCTGACGGCGGGGAAGCCCCGGATGATCGTGCTGAACCGGGTGGATCAGGCGGATCCCGCCGAGACGAAGAAATGGGCGGCGGCCTTCCGGGCGCAGGGCTATGCGGTGTTGGAGGCCAACGCCAAGGGCGGCGCGGGCACGGAAAAATTTGCCGCCGCCGTCCGGGAGCTGCTGAAGGAGAAGCTGGCGGCCTACGCCGAAAAGGGGCAGGTGGGCCGTACCATCCGCGTGATGGTGCTGGGCATCCCCAACGTGGGGAAATCCACATTTATCAACAAGGTGGCCAAGCGCAAGACCGCCAGAGCCGAGGATCGTCCCGGTGTGACCCGCTCCAAGCAGTGGGTGCCGGTGGACGCCACGCTGGAGCTGCTGGACACCCCCGGCATCCTGTGGCCCAAGTTCGACGATACGGAGGTTGGCAAGCGTCTTGCCTTTACAGGCGCGATCAAGGATGACGTGCTGGATATCGAGGAGCTGGCCTGCTATCTGATGGACTATCTGGCCTTACACTACGCCGATGTGCTGCGGGAGCGGTACAAGATCGACGTGGAGGAGGGGGACAGCGGCTACGACCTGCTGGAAAAGGCGGGGCGGAAGCGGGGCTTCCTCATGCGGGGGGCGCAGGTGGATACCGAGCGCATGGCCCGCATCCTGCTGGATGAGTTCCGAGGTGGCAAGCTGGGACGCTTTACACTGGAGACGGCGGAGGACTGCGGAAAATGAGAGAAACGGCTGACCTGTGGACATACGAACGGCAGGCGGCGGCGGAGGGCTTCGCGGCGGTATGCGGCGTGGACGAGGCCGGCGCCGGACCGCTGATGGGGCCGGTGTACGCGGCGGCGGTGATCCTGCCGGAGGGCTGCGACCTGCCGGAGCTGAACGACTCCAAAAAGCTGACGGAGAAAAAGCGGGAAAAGCTGTTCCCACTGATACAGGAGCGGGCCATCGCGTGGTCGGTGGTGCGGGTGGAGGCGTCGGAGATCGACGAGACGGACATCCTCAGCGCCCGGATGAAGGCCATGCAGCTGGCCATAGACGGCCTGTCCGTGACGCCGGACCTGGCACTCATCGACGGCAACCGTGACAAGGGACACAGCGCCGCCATCACCACGGCGCACCGGTGCATCGTGGGCGGCGACGGGATATCCGCGTCCATCGCGGCGGCATCGGTGCTGGCCAAGGTCAGCCGTGACCGCTATGTGACGGAGGTGTTGGACAAGGCATACCCCCAGTACCAGTTTGCCCGGCACAAGGGCTACGGCACCAAGCTGCACTATGAGATGCTGGACAAGTACGGCCCCTGCCCGGAGCATCGGCGGAGCTTCCTGAAAAAGTGGGAGGCAAAGCGATGAGCGGGGCGCGGTCTGCGCCGGAAAAGGGCGGACGGGCCGAGGGCACATGGGGCGAGGCGCTGGCGGCGGACTACCTGCGGCAGCGGGGATACCGGCTGGCGGCTCACAGCTACCAATGCCGGTTCGGAGAGATCGACCTCATCGCGTGGGATGGGGATATCCTGTGCTTCGTGGAGGTCAAGACCCGCACCAATACGGACATGGCGCTGCCCCGTGAGTATGTGACACCCGCCAAGCAGCGGCGGCTGAAAAAGACGGCGCTGTACTATCTGCAAGAAAAAGCGCTGGACTGTCCGGCGCGGTTCGACGTGGCGGAGGTCTACGCGGACAGTCCGTACAGCCGGGAGAATGCCCGCATAGAATATCTGGAAAACGCCTTTGAATAGAGGAGTGACAGCATGGCAATACCATATTTTGATGCGCACTGCGATACCATCTGGCGCTGCATGGTGACAGAGCCGGTGGCGGACTACGGCGAGACGGAGGCGGAGCGGCGCGCCTACTTTCAGGCGGGCGGCAGCCTGCGGAAAAACGGCGGTCACATCGATCTGGAGCGGAGCAGGGGCTTCGCCGGGCGCGGGCAGTTCTTCGCCCTATACGACGATGTGAAGAGCCTGCCGCCGGACACGGCGTGGCAGCGGTGCCGGGAGATGCACGACTGGTTTTTGCGGGAGCTGGCGGACAATGAGGACATGGCCGTGCTGTGCCGCACCGGAGACGAGGCCAACGCAGCGGTGCGCAGCGGGAGGATGGCGGCGTTCCTCAGCGTGGAGGGTGCCGACCTGCTGGACTGTAAAGTAGAGAACCTATACACCGCGGCGGACTGGGGCGTACGCCTTCTGAACCCGGTGTGGAACAACGCCAACGCCCTCAGCGGCAGCTGCGCCGAGGAACCGGACCGGGGTCTTTCGGTACAGGGCAGGGACTTTGTCCGGGAGATGGAGCGTCTGGGCGTCTACGCCGACGTGTCCCATCTGTCCGACCCGGGCTTCTGGGAGCTGTTCCGCATGACGGAGCGGCCCATTGTGGCGTCCCACTCCAATGCGCGGGCGCTGTGTCCCCACCGGCGGAACCTGACGGACGATATGTTCCGCGCCATCCGGGATACCGGCGGCGTGGTGGGCATCAACCTGTACCGGGACTTTGTGGGCGGTACGTCCATGGACGCACTGGTGGCACATATCGAGCATTTCCTGGCGCTGGACGGGGAAAAGACCCTGTGCATCGGCGGCGATCTGGACGGCTGCGAGGCGCTGGCGGCGGGGATGCAGGGCGTAGAGGACATACCACATCTGTACGAGGCACTGGAGAGACGCGGGTACGGAAAGACCCTGCTGGAGGACATATTCTGGAACAATCTGTGCAGGCTGCTGTGAGACGGCAGCCGGAGAAAGGAGGGACGCCATGGCGCTGTACGCCATCGGAGACCTGCATCTGTCGCTGAACAGCGACAAGCCCATGGATATCTTCGGCGAGAAGTGGCACGGGTATGTGGATAAGATCAAGGCGGGCTTTGCACCGCTGGGGGACGACGATGTGACCGTGCTGTGCGGCGACCTGAGCTGGGGCATGAGTCTGGAGGAGTCTCTGGCGGACTTTCAGTTCATCCACGCTCTGCCGGGGAAGAAGATCCTGATGAAGGGCAACCACGACTACTGGTGGAACACCGCATCCAAGATGCAGCGTTTTTTTGACCAGCACGGACTGGACTCCTTTGAGATCCTGCACAACAACTGCCTGTTCTACAAGGACAAGGCACTGTGCGGCACGCGGGGCTGGTTCTACGAGCTGGACAACGAGGGTACCCACAACGGCAAGATGCTGGCCCGGGAGGCCGGACGGCTGGAGACGTCCCTGCAGGCGGCGGGGGATCGGGAGAAGCTGTGCTTCCTTCACTATCCGCCGCTGTATCAGGGATACGAGTGTCCGGAGATCCTGCGGCTTTTGCAGCGCTACGGCGTAAAGCAGTGCTTCTACGGACATCTCCACGGCGCCAGCCACAAGCGGGCGCTGGAGGGAATACACAACGGCACCGCGTTTTCGCTGGTGGCGGGAGACTGGCTGGATTTCGTCCCCAAAAAAATTTGTGAATAAGAGAAAAAACAGTGGAAATTCCCATTCTTTTCTGTTATCATATTATATTGCATTGGTTTTGCTATGAATACAGGCCGGTGCGGAACGGAGGAATAAACAAATGACTGTGAAAAGCTGTGAAAAACTGGAGAAGAGCAGAGTCGCTCTGACCATCGAGGCGAGCGCCGAGGAGTTCGAGGCTGCCGTCAACAAGGCGTATCTGAAGATGCGCGGTAAGATCAACGTACCCGGCTTCCGTGCTGGCAAGGCCCCCCGCAAGATCATCGAGAAGATGTACGGCGAAGAGGTCTTCTATGAGGAGGCTGTCAATATCATTCTGCCCGACGCCTATGAGGACGCGGTAAAGGAGCAGAAGCTGGACGTGGTGGGCTATCCCGAGGTGGAGCTGGAGTCCTGCACCAAGGACGGCGTGGTGTTCAAGTGCACCGTGGCCGTGTATCCCGAGGTGAAGCTGGGCCAGTACAAGGGGCTGGAGGCGCCTAAGGCCGAGGTCAAGGTGGCGGCCGCCGACGTCAACGCCCGCCTGAAGGAGATGGCAGACCGCAACAGCCGTCTGGTGTCCGTGGAGCGCGCCGTCAAGAAGGGCGATACCGCCGACATCGACTTCGAGGGCTTCGACAACGGCGTGGCCTTCGACGGCGGCAAGGGCGAGAACTTCGATCTGGAGATCGGCTCCGGCAGCTTCGTCCCCGGCTTTGAGGAGCAGCTCATCGGCATGAAGGCCGGCGAGGAGAAGGATATCGACATCACCTTCCCCGAGAACTACACCCCCGAGCTGGCCGGCAAGCCCGTGGTCTTCCATGTGAAGGTCAACGAGGTCAAGGTCAAGGAGGTTCCCGCCATTGACGACGAGTTCGCCAAGGACGTGTCCGAGTTCGACACCCTGAAGGAGCTGAAGGCCGACATCAAGAAGAAGATGACCGCCGAGCGCACCGAGGCCGCCCAGCGAGCCTTTGAGGATGTGCTGATGGCCAAGGTCGCCGAGGGCGTGGAGGCCGAGATCCCCCACGAGATGGTGGAGCTGCAGGCCGAGCGTATGATGGAGCAGTTCAAGCAGCAGTTGGCCGCACAGGGTATCCCCTTCGAGCAGTATCTGAAGATGACCGGCACCACCGAGGCCGATTTCCGCAAGCAGGCTGACGGCCCCGCCGCCGAGCAGGTGAAGATGGATCTGGCTGTGGAGGCCATCATCAAGGCCGAGGGTCTGGAGGCCACCGACGAGGACGTGGAGAACGAGCTGAAGAACGTGGCCGAGAAGTACGGCATGGATCTGGAGACCGTGAAGAAGTACCTGCGTCCCGAGGACGTGAAGGAGCAGGTCATCCGCGAGAAGGCCGTGAAGGTCGTGGCGGACAGCGCCGTGGCTGTGGCGCCCGCCGAGGAGAAGGCCGAGCTGGAGGCCGAGGGCGAGGTCGTCGAGAAGAAGCCCGCCAAGAAGCCCGCTGCCAAGAAGACCACCAAGAAAGATGCGGAAAAAGACGCAGAATAAGAGAGAGTGCTTTTGAAAATCATATGCGGGTGGGTATAATCTGGTAGCTATCTTTTGCAGGAGGTTTATTCTATGAGCTTAGTTCCCTATGTTGTGGAGCAGACCAACCGCGGCGAGCGGTCTTACGATATCTTTTCCCGTCTGCTCAACGACCGTATCGTATTCCTGGGCGAAGAAGTGAACGATACCACCGCCAGTCTGGTCGTGGCGCAGCTGCTGTATCTGGAGGCGCAGGATCCAGACAAGGACATCCAGATGTACATCAACAGCCCCGGAGGCAGCGTGACCGCGGGCATGGCTATCTATGACACCATGCAGTATATCAAGTGCGACGTGTCCACCATCTGCATCGGCATGGCCGCCAGCATGGGCGCGTTCCTGCTGTCCTCCGGCACCAAGGGCAAGCGCATCGCGCTGCCCAACGCCGAGATCATGATCCACCAGCCCTCCGCAGGTACGCAGGGCAAGGTGACGGACATGGAGATCGACGTGGAGCGCTTCCTGAAGATCAAGCAGCGGCTGAATAAGATCCTGTCCGAGAACACCGGCAAGCCGGTGGAGCAGGTGAAGGCCGATTCCGAGCGGGATCACTGGATGATCGCCGAGGAAGCGCGGGAGTACGGTCTGGTGGATAAGGTCATTTATAAGAGGTAACGGCATGGCAGATGAGAGAAAGTCCCTGCGCTGCTCGTTCTGCGGCAAGGCGGAGGGACAGGTACACCGGATGATCCAGGGGCCGGGCGTGCGGATCTGCGACGAGTGCGTGCAGCTCTGTATGTCCATTCTGGACGACGGATACAGTGCGGCGGTCAGCGAGGGCTTCGACAGTGTGGAGGACCTCCCGACGCCCCAGCAGATCAAAGAGGTGCTGGATCAGTACGTCATCGGACAGGAGGGGGCGAAGATCGCCCTGTCCGTGTCCGTGTACAATCACTATAAGCGCATTTACTTCGGCGGCAGCGAGGATGTGGAGCTGCAAAAGAGCAACATCCTGATGATCGGGCCTACCGGCTCCGGAAAGACGCTGTTCGCCCAGACGCTGGCGCGGGTGCTGAAGGTACCCTTCGCCATCGCCGACGCCACCACGCTGACCGAGGCCGGTTATGTGGGCGACGACGTGGAGAACATCCTGCTGCGGCTTTTGCAGGCGGCGGATTTCGACGTGGAGCTGGCGGAGCGGGGCATCATCTATGTGGATGAGATCGACAAGATCGCCCGCAAGAGCGAGAATACCTCCATCACCCGGGACGTGTCCGGCGAGGGTGTGCAGCAGGCGCTGCTGAAGATCCTGGAGGGTACCGTGGCCAACGTGCCGCCGCAGGGCGGGCGGAAGCATCCCCATCAGGAGTTCATCCAGATCGACACCAGCAACATCCTGTTTATCTGCGGCGGCGCCTTCGACGGTCTGGAGAAGATCGTGGAGAAGCGCGTGGGCAAGCAGGGCATCGGCTTTGAGAACGCGGTGCAGAGCAAGGCGGATAAAATGGGTACCAGCCAGCTTTTGAAGCAGGTGCAGCCCCACGATCTGCTGAAGTTCGGCATCATCCCCGAGCTGGTGGGCCGTCTGCCGGTGATCTCGCCGCTGGAGGCTCTGACCCGGGAGGATCTGGTGCGCATCCTGACCGAGCCGAAGAATGCGCTGGTCAAGCAGTATAAGGCGCTGCTGGCCTACGACGGCGTGGAGCTGGTCTTTGAGCAGACGGCGCTGGAGGCGGTGGCGGACAAGGCCATCGAGCGCAATATCGGCGCCCGCGGACTGCGGGCGGTGATGGAGAGTATGCTGACGAAGGTGATGTACGACATCCCCTCCGACCCCACCATCACGAAGGTGACCATCACGGCGGACTGCGTCAGCAGCGGCGCGGAGCCGGTGGTGGAGCGCGACCCGGAAAAGGTCACGCGCAAGGCAAAACTCAAGACCGGGACGGCGGAAAAACGAACCGCACCGGCCTCTTGACGATCCGGCAAAGAGGAGAGGCGGCAGCTTCTCCTCTTTTTTCTCCAAGAGGAAAGGAGTACATATGGAACGTATCACCATGAATATACCCGTGCTGGCCCTGCGTGGTCTGACGGCCTTCCCCAGCCAGACGCTGTCCTTCGATGTGGAGCGGGAGATCTCCATCTACGCGCTGGACAACGCCATGGAGAACGACCGGCGGCTGTTCCTCGTGACGCAGCGGGAGATCTCTACCGCTGAGCCGATGGAGGACGACCTGTACAGTGTAGGCACGGTCTGTCATATTTTACAGATCATCAAGACCTCGGACAGCAGTGTTCGGGTCCTCGTGGAGGGCGAGGAGCGCGCCCGGCTGCTGCGGCTGTGGCAGGGGAAGCCCTTCCTACAAGCCAATGTGGAGATATTGGAGGAGGAATTCCCAGGCAAGATCACAGCCCGGGTGGAGGCCATGCTGCGGCGCACCTACGCCCTGTTCGGCGAGTATAAGGAGCTGGTGCCGCAGCTCAGCGACGACTTTATCGCGGCGGTGCTGGACTGCCGTGACACGGGGCATCTGGCCGACCTCATCGCCCAGAACATCACGCTGCGCCATCAGGATCGTCAGCGTGTGCTGGAGGAGCTGCGGCCCAACCGGCGGCTCCAGCTGGTCAACGACATTCTGACCCACGAGGTGGATGTGCTGTCGCTGGAGATGCAGATGGAGCAGAAGGTGCGCCAGCGGGTGGCACAGGTACAGAAGGACATGATCCTGCGGGAGCAGGTGAAGGTCTTGCAGCACGAGCTGGGCGACGACGGCGACGAGGAGCTGGCGGAGTACACAGAGAAGATCCAGCGCGCCCATCTGCCCGAGGAGGTACATAAGCGGCTGACAAAAGAGGTGGAGCGGCTTGCCAAGCAGCCCTTCGGCAGCGCGGAGGCCTCCGTCATCCGCAACTATCTGGACGTCTGTCTGGAGATGCCGTGGAACAAGTACACCCGGGAGCGGGCGGATGTGGAGCAGGCGCGGAAGCTGCTGGATCGGGATCACTATGGCCTGGAAACGGTGAAGGAGCGCATTCTGGAGTTCATCGCCGTCCACCAGCTGAACCCCGATGCCAAGGGCAAGATCCTCTGCCTGGTAGGCCCTCCCGGTGTGGGTAAGACCTCCGTGGCCATCTCCGTGGCCAAGGCCATGAACCGGAAGCTGGCGCGGCTCAGTCTGGGCGGCGTCCGGGACGAGGCGGATATCCGCGGCCACCGCAAGACGTATATCGGCGCCATGCCCGGCCGCATCATCGAGGCCATCAGCCGCGCCGGCGCCATGAACCCGCTGCTGGTGCTGGATGAGATCGACAAGCTTGCCAGCGATATGCGGGGCGACCCGGCCTCGGCTCTGCTGGAGGTGCTGGACAGCGAGCAGAACACCTCCTTCCGCGACCATTTTCTGGAGGTGCCGGTGGATCTGAGCCGGGTGATGTTTATCACCACGGCCAACACCACCTCCACCATCCCCCGGCCGCTGCTGGATCGGATGGAGGTCATCGAGCTGAGCAGCTACACCGATGAGGAGAAGCTGCAGATCGCCAAGACCCATCTGCTGCCCAAGCAGCTGAAGGAGCACGGACTGAAGAAAAGGCAGCTGCGCATCAGCGACGACGCCATCCGCGCCGTCATCACCGACTATACGAGAGAGTCCGGCGTCCGGACGCTGGAACGTCTGCTGGGCAAGCTGTGCCGAAAAGCTGCTATGCGTTTGGTAGAAACGGATGTAAAGCGAGTTGACATTACACCAAAAGACCTGAAAGAGCTGCTGGGTGTGCCGCACTATCAGGATAATTCCCGCAGTAAACAGGATCAGATCGGCGTGGTCAACGGCCTTGCGTGGACAGAGGTGGGCGGCGAGCTGCTGGAGGTGGAGGCCGGGGTCATGGACGGCTCCGGTAAGCTGGAGCTGACCGGCAATCTGGGTACGGTCATGCAGGAATCCGTGAAGGCGGCGTATACCTGCCTGCGCAGCCGTGCGGCAGAGCTGGGCATCCCCAAGGACTTCTATAAGAACAAGGATATCCACGTCCACTTCCCGGAGGGCGCGGTACCCAAGGATGGGCCGTCGGCGGGCATCGCCATCGCCACCGCCATGCTGTCGGCGCTGACCGGCCGCCCGGTGCGCCACGATGTGGCCATGACCGGCGAGGTCACGCTGCGGGGCAGGGTGCTGCCCATCGGTGGGCTGAAGGAAAAGACCATGGCTGCCAAGCGCAGCGGTATCCGCACGGTCATCATCCCCAAGGAGAACGAGAAGGATCTGGAGGAGATCGACCAGACCGTCCGGGCCGCCCTGCGATTCGTGACGGCGGAGACGGTGGACGCCGTATTTGCCCACGCGCTGGCGCTGCCGAAAAAGGAGGCGGCGGTGGAGCATCTCACCGCCATAGCCGGTATGGAACGACAGGAGGTGCGCTGTGGCGATCAACTTTAACAAGGCGGAATTTGTACTGTCGGCTGTAAAGGCAAGCACCTTTATCCGCGACGGAAAACCGCAGGTCACGTTTGCCGGACGCAGCAATGTGGGCAAGTCCTCCGTCATCAACCGTCTGCTGGGGCGGAAGAACTTTGCCCGGGTGGGCGCCACTCCCGGCAAGACCAATCAGATCAACTATTTCGACATCGACGGGAAGCTCTACTTCACCGACCTGCCGGGCTACGGCTACGCCAAGGTGTCCAAGGAGGAGCGCGACCGGTGGGGACGGCTGATGGAGAGCTACTTCGCCGAGCCGGAGCTCATTACGCTGGGCGTGCTCATCGTGGATGCGCGGCACAAGCCCACCGCCGACGACGTGACCATGTGCGACTGGTTCAAGGGTACCGGCTGTCCGGTGATCGTGGTGGCCAACAAGCTGGACAAGCTGAAAAAGAGCGAGATCGAGCCGAACATGGCCCGCATCCGCGAGACGCTGGAGTTGAGCGAGGAGACGCTGCTCATCCCGTTTTCCGCGGAGAAGGGGACGGGTAAAACCGAACTGCTGGCGGCCATCAGCGACGGCTGCGGCAGATAACAGAACAGGAAAACCGCCGGTCTGCTTTTGGCAGACCGGCGGTTTTTGCGTGGGAGGTCAGGCGTGGATACCTGTATCGCAGGCGTGATAGTATTTTTTGGCGCAGAACTCCCGCTGGACGGTGATGCGTCCCGTATCGGTGAGCCATGCGGCGAAGTTAGAGAAATTCCGCTCCACGATGCTGAATTTCAGCTCATTGTGGGTGCGGACATTCTCCCGCTTGCAGAAGGCGGCGATCCAGTCGGAAAAGGTCATGCCGTCGGTGAGGTCGTCCAGCAGCTCCCGCTCCTTGGCGTGGATGAAGGCGATATTCTCGTCGATGAGGGCGTTGAAGGCGGCGCGGTCCGTCAGCACCTGCTTGTGGGCCACGATATACGCCGGGGCGTCCACGGTGCGCAGGTATTCCTTACTCTCCAGATCCTTGGCGATGAACATACTGGTGGGCAGCTTGGCGGCGGCGATCTGATCACGGTCGATGAGACAGTCGCCCACGTAGGCCACGCCGTCCGGCGTGACGATGCCGATGTGACCGGCGGAGTGGCCGGGCAGCTGCATGATGCCGAACCGGGCGCCCGCCATGTCCAGATGGTCGTCCTCCGGGCCGATGATGATGTCGGCGGTGAAGCATTCCTCCAAAAAGAGCTGGCGGCTCTTGCCGTAGGTCAGCGCCACATAGTTGGCGCGGTAGCTGTCGGTGTTGACGGAGATGCCCGCCTCGATGAGCTGGATGGCGGCGGGGCAGCCGCAGCGCTGCTGGAGGTAGCGGACGTTGCCGGTGTGGTCAAAGTGGGCGTGGGAGCAGATAACGCCCCGCAGACACAGCCCGTTGTCGTCGATGAGATGGGCCAGTCCGGTGCGATCCAGCTTGGCGTAGCCGGTATCGATGAGGACAATGTCCCGGTCGGTGAGAAAGTAGACGGGCAGCAGGGCGGTGGAGCCCTCCGCCACCCATGTGCGGCCGACGATGTGCTTGAGTTCCATGGCGATCCCCTCCGGAAAACTGAGTTTCCCTCATTATACACCAAGGCGGGGAAAAAACAAATTTTTTCTTTTTACCCCTATGCAAAGCGGGAGAAATAAGGTAGAATAGCAGGGAGAAAAAATCAGGAGGCAAAGCGATGGAGCAGCCAATGTATAAGCGGGTACTCATTAAGATCAGCGGCGAGGCGCTGGCAGGCGACAAGCACGTTGGTCTGGATTTTCAGGTGATGGGCCAGGTGGCTGACGTCATCAAGGAATGCGTGGAAATGGGCGTGCAGGTGGGTATCGTCATCGGCGGCGGCAACTTCTGGCGCGGCGTGAAGGACGGCGAGGGGCATATCGAGCGCACCCGTGCCGACCACATGGGCATGCTGGCCACCACCATGAACTGCATGGCCATGGCCGACGTGCTGGAGCAGAAGGGCGTGGACGTGCGGGTGCAGACGGCACTGGAGATCCGCGCCGTGGCGGAGCCGTATATCCGGGCACGGGCCATCCGCCATTTGGAAAAGGGCCGCGTGGTCATCTTCGGCTGCGGCATCGGCTGCCCGTTCTTCTCCACCGATACCGCGGCGGTGCTGCGTGCGGCAGAGATTGAGGCGGACATCATCCTGCTGGCCAAGAACATCGACGGCGTGTACGACAGCGATCCGGCCAAGAATGCCGCAGCGGTCAAGTTCGACTCCATCACCTACGACGAGGTGCTCAAGCGCCATCTGGCCGTGATGGATTCCACCGCCACCAGCCTGTCTATGGACAACCACATCCCCGTACTGGTGTTCGCACTGAAGGACCCCAAGAATATCATCCGCGCCCTGCGCGGCGAAAAAATCGGAACGATCGTGAAGGAGGCTTAACCGCTATGTTAAAGGACGAGTACAAGATCTACGAGGAAAAAATGAAGAAGAGCATCGAATCCGTTGTCAACGACTTCGACACCGTGCGTGCCGGTCGTGCCAACGCTTCCGTGCTGAACCGCATCAGCGTGGACTATTACGGTACCCCCACCCCCATCCAGCAGATCGGCTCTATCGGCTCCCCTGACCCCCGCACGCTGGTCATTACGCCGTGGGATGCCTCTGCGCTGAAGGGCATCGAGAAGGCCATCCAGGAGTCCGATCTGGGCATCAATCCCCAGAACGACGGTAAGTGCATCCGTCTGGCCTTCCCGCAGCTGACGGAGGAGCGCCGTAAGGATCTGGTCAAGCAGATCCACAAGTACACCGAGGCAGGCAAGGTGGCGGTGCGCAACATCCGCCGCGACGCGCTGGAGAATTTCAAAAAGCAGCAGAAGGCCTCCGAGATCACCGAGGACGAGATGAAGATCGTGGAGAAGGACCTGCAGAAGCTGACCGACGACAGCTGCAAGGAGCTGGATAAGCTGCTGGAAAATAAAGAAAAGGAACTGATGTCCGTCTGATGGCACTGTTCCGCAGAAGCACGCCCCAGACGGCGGGGGAGGTGGACAAAAACCGCCTTCCCCGCCATATCGCTATTATTATGGACGGCAACGGTCGTTGGGCAAAGCAGCGTTCGCTGCCGCGCACTGCCGGCCATAAGGCGGGGGCGGAGGTATTCCGGGATATCGCCACTTACTGCAAGGAGCTGGGGGTGGAGTATCTGACGGTATACGCCTTCTCCACGGAGAACTGGAAGCGTCCGGCCGACGAGGTGGGCGCTATTATGGGGCTTTTGAAGCAGTATCTGCTGGAGGCGGTGGATACCATGGAGAAGGATCACATCCGTTTGAAATTCTTCGGTGATCTGTCCGCTATTGCGCCGGAGCTGCAAGCACTGGCGGCGCAGACCGACGAGCTCGGCAGCCACTACGACGGCTTTCAGGCCAATATCTGCCTGAATTACGGCGGACGGGCGGAGATCCTGCGGGCGGCGCAGCGGTGCGCCGAGGCGGGGGAGGACTGGACGGAGGAGAACTTCGGCAAGTACCTGTACTCCGCGGGCATCCCCGACCCGGAGCTGATCATCCGACCCAGCGGCGAGCTGCGGCTCAGCAACTTCCTGCTGTGGCAGTGCGCGTACAGCGAATTCTATTTCTGCGACACCCTGTGGCCGGACTTCACCCGGGCGGAGCTGGATAGAGCCATCGTGGATTATCAAGGGCGGGATCGCCGGTTCGGCGGCGTGAAGGCCTGACAGAAGGAGACAGCATGAAACAGAGAATTTTGGTGGCTGTGGTGGGCGTTCCCGCCCTGTTGGGCGTACTGTGCTTTGCGCCGGATTGGGCGACGATGGCCCTTATCATGGCGCTGTGCATCATCGGCAGCCACGAGCTGCTGGCGGCGGTGCTGCCGCCGGAGAAGACCCGGCGCTGGTGGGGACTGGCGGCGGCGCTGTCCGTATTCGTGGTGGCGGACGTCTACTTCCGCGGCGAGCCGTTTGCTGGCACACCCATTCAGGGGCTGATGCCGTGGCTGACGGCGGCGCAGGCGGTCGTGGTATTTATATGCATGGTGCTGGAGTACGGCAAGAAAGAGGAGATGGACTTCACGGCCCTGTGCGCCATTCTGATGGCGGGCGTGGCGATCCCCATGGCGCTTACCTGCCTGCTGCGGCTGCGGATGCTGGAGCACGGCGCGGGGCTGGTGCTGATCCCGCTGGTGGCAGCGTTCATGAGCGACACCATGGCGCTGTTCGGCGGTATGTTGTTCGGCAAGACCAAGCTGGCGCCGCTGGTCAGCCCCAAGAAGACCCGGGAGGGCGCGGTCAGCGGCCTTGTAGGCGGCATGGCGGGCATGATCCTGTTCCGTATTTTCTTCTTCCTGTGTACGGAGATACAGCTCCATATCGGTTGGTGCGTGCTGCTGGGCCTTGTGGGCTCGGTGCTGGGACAGCTGGGCGACCTCAGCTTCTCCTGCATCAAGCGGCAGTACGGCATCAAGGACTATGGACGGCTGCTGCCGGGACACGGCGGCGTGCTGGATCGGTTTGACAGCGTGATCTTTGCCGCGCCGGTGATCTGGATGATCGTGGACGCGGTGAAGCTGTATTGAGGAATACATCTATGACAAAGACCATATCCCTGCTGGGCGCCACAGGCTCCATCGGCCGGCAGACGCTGGCTGTGGCGCAGGAGCTGGGACTTTCCGTGGCGGCGCTGACCGCCAACCGGCAGGTGGACCTGCTGGAGCAGCAGGCGCGGCAGTGCAAGCCGCGCCTTGCCGTGCTGTATGACCCTGCCGCCGCCAAGGAGCTGCGCGGCCGGCTGCAAGGCACGGGCATCGAGGTGATGGAGGGGCCGGAGGGTCTGATCGCCGCCGCCACGCTGCCGGAGGCGGACACCGTGGTGACCGCGGTGATGGGCAGCGTAGGACTGGCGCCCACGCTGGCGGCCATCCGGGAGAAGAAGCGCATCGCGCTGGCCAATAAGGAGACGCTGGTGTGCGCCGGTGAGCTGGTGATGGCGGCGGCGCAGGAGGCGGGAGCGGAGATCGTACCCGTGGACTCGGAGCACAGCGCTATTTTTCAGTGCCTGCAAGGCTGCCGCGACCGCCGCGAGATCCGGCGGCTGCTGCTGACCTGCTCGGGAGGGCCGTTCTTCGGCCGCTCCTTCGAGGAGCTGGAGCATATGACGGCGGCGGATGCCCTGAAGCACCCCAACTGGACCATGGGTGCCAAGATCACCATCGACTCGGCTACCCTGATGAACAAGGGACTGGAGATCATCGAGGCCATGCGGCTGTATGACCTGCCGGTGGAGCAGGTGGAGGCGGTGATCCACCGGCAGAGCATCGTCCATTCGCTGGTGGAGTTCCGGGACGGGGCTATGCTGGCGCAGCTGGGGATGCCGGATATGAAGCTGCCCATCCGGTACGCCCTGACCTACCCCTACCGGGCGGAGACGCCGGATCGGACGCTGGATCTGCTGACCTGCGGCGCTCTGACGTTCAGCGCGCCGGATATGGGGGCCTTTCCCTGCCTACGTATCGCCCGGCAGTGCGCGGCGGCGGGCGGCACGGCCTGCGCCATCATGAACGGCGCCAACGAGGCGGCGGTGCAGCGGTTTTTGCAGGGGGAGATCGGGTTCAACGATATCCCGCGGCTGGTGGAGCAGGCACTTTCCAAGGTGCCGGTGATATATCGGCCGAGCCTTGCGGATATACTGGAGGCAGACAGAATGGCACGTCAGGCCGTTCTGGGATGTGCGGGCGCACAATAAAGGAGTTGCGGCAATGGTATATATCTTAGCGGCCATACTGGTGTTCGGCGTGCTCATCGCCGTCCACGAGCTGGGTCATTTCATGGCGGCCAAGGCCTGCGGCGTGCGGGTCAATGAGTTTTCCATCGGCATGGGGCCTACCCTGTGGAAAAAGCAGAGGGGGGAGACGCAGTACTCCCTGCGGCTGTTTCCGGTGGGCGGCTTCTGCGCCATGGAGGGCGAGGAGGAGGACTCCGACGACCCGGCGGCTCTGAACAATCAGGTCTTCTGGGCGAAGCTCCTCATCTTTGCGGCAGGCGCCGCCATGAATTTTCTGGCGGGTCTGCTCATCATTCTGGCGCTGTACGCCGGAGCGCAGGCATTCTATGAGCCGGTGGTCGTCGGCTTTGCCGACGGCTGCCCGTTGGAGAGCGTCGAGGGCTTACAGACCGGCGACCGCATCCTGCGTATCGACGGGGAGCGGGTGTATGTATACAGCGATATCGGGCTGCTGCTGGGTCTGAACAAGACCGGCGTTTTTGATCTGGTGGTGGAGCGCTCCGGCGAGAAGGTCACCCTCCGCCAGCTACCCATGGAGCAGCGGACGTACACTGACCGGAACGGCAAGCCCTACACGGGCTACGGCCTGTACTTCGGGACGGCGGAGGCCACGCTGGGGCGGAAGCTGTCCTATACATGGAACAACGCGGTGGACTTCGTGCGTCTGGTGCGGCTGAGCCTAAAGATGCTGGTCACCGGCGAGGCGGGACTGCGGGATCTCAGCGGCCCGGTGGGCATCGTGTCCACCATGACCGAGGTGGGCGAGCAGTCCGGCAGCACCCGTGCGGCGGTGGAGAACATCGCCTATCTGGCGGCGCTCATCGCCGTGAATCTGGCGGTGATGAACCTGCTGCCCCTGCCGGCGCTGGACGGCGGCAAGATATTCTTTCTGGTCATCAACGCCATCGGTCTGGCGCTGTTCAAAAAGCAGATCCCGGCGAAATACGAGAATTACATCCACTTTGCGGGACTGGTGCTGCTGTTGGCGCTGATGGCGGTCATCACGTTCAGCGACGTGTGGAAGCTGATACACTGAGGGGGATACGATGAGCAAGCAGATCATGGTAGGCGGCGTGGCCGTCGGCGGCGGCGCACCGGTGAGCATCCAGTCCATGTGCAATACCGCCACGGAGAACGTGGAGGCCACGGTGCAGCAGATCCTCCGGCTGGAGCAGGCGGGGTGCGAAATCATCCGCGTGGCCGTACCCACGGAGGAGGCGGCGCGGGCCATTCCGGCCATCAAGAGCCGCATCCACATCCCGCTGGTGGCGGATATCCATTTCGACTACAAGCTGGCGCTGCTGTGCGCCGAGGGCGGCATCGACAAGATCCGCATCAACCCCGGCAACATCGGCAGCAAGGAGCGGGTGCGGGCCGTGGCGGACGCCTGCCGGGAGCGGGGCATCCCCATCCGCATCGGCGTCAACGGCGGGTCGCTGGAAAAAGACCTGCTGGCCAGGTACGGCGGCGTCACGGCGCAGGCGCTGGTGGACAGCGCCATGGGTCACGTCCGGCTGCTGAACGACTGCGGCTTCGACGATATCTGCATCTCCGTGAAATGCTCCCGCGTGCCGGTGAATATGGCGGCCTATCAGATGCTCCGGGCGCAGACGGACTATCCGCTGCATCTGGGCGTGACGGAGGCGGGTACGCCGGAGATGGGTGTGCTGAAATCCGCCATCGGCATCGGCGGCCTTTTGTGCATGGGCGTGGGCGACACGCTGCGGGTGAGCCTGACGGCGGACCCGGTGGAGGAGGTCATCGCCGCCAAGCGCATTTTGCAGGCGGCGGGCGTCCGCCGCAGCGGGCCGGATCTGATCTCCTGTCCCACCTGCGGTCGGACGAAGTACGATATGATCCCCATTGCGAGGGAGGTGGAGCGGCGGCTGCATGGCTGCGATAAGCCCATCACCGTGGCGGTGATGGGGTGCGTGGTCAACGGGCCGGGCGAGGCGTCCGGCGCGGATGTGGGCATCGCCGGTGGAAAAGGAGAGGGGCTGCTGTTCGCCAAGGGAAAGATCCTGCGGAAGGTGCCGCAGGAGCAGCTGGTGGACGCGCTGTTTGAGGAAATCGACAAGCTGTAAGGTGAGAGAATGGCGGAAAAATTACCGTTTTTTACATTATTTGAGAGCTTTCAGGCACCGCGTCAGCTGCGCCTGCTGCTGCATGACGCCTATGTGACCGGCGCTGTGCTGGATCGGGAAGCCCGTACCATCGAGGTGCAGGCCACCAGCGGCGAGGCGGTGCCGGACGCGGCGGTGAAGTCGCTGGAGCATATGCTGGCGGAGCAGTACGACCTGCGGCGGGTGCAGCTGCACTTCTCCCAGCCGGCGGCTGCCGGCAAGAGCGGCAGCGACCTGCTGTACGGCAAGGAGATCAAGGGCAGGGTCATCCCGGTATCGGAGCTGAATCTGAAGATGGGCATGGCGGTGGTGGAGGGCCGCGTCTTCGGCATGGAGTGCTATGAGACACGGCGGCCCGGTCAGTGGTGCTTGAATTTCAACATGACCGACGAGCACGGCTCTGTGGCCGTGCGGAAATACATGGACGAGAAGGAGGCCAAGGTGCTGGGTGACGCCGTCCGCGACGGTATGTGGCTGCGGGTGCAGGGCAAGCCGACGCTGACCTTCGACGGCAAGGATGTGCAGCTCCAGCCGGTGAGCATCATGCGCGCCTTCCACACCGGGCGGAAGGACACCGCGCCGGAGAAGCGTGTGGAGCTGCATCTCCATACCCAGATGAGCACCATGGACGCCCTTACCGACGTGGGCAAGGTAGTGGCACAGGCGGCGGCGTGGGGACATCCCGCCATCGCCGTCACTGACCACGGCACGGTGCAGGCGTTTCCCAAGGCGCGGGACGCGGGCAAGAAGGGGAAGATCAAGATCCTCTACGGCGTGGAGGGGTATTTCGTCAATAACCTGGATGACCGCATCGCTGTCCACGGGCCGCAGGATCAATCGTTTGCCGATGAGATCGTGTGCTTCGATATCGAGACCACCGGCCTGAAGGTGGAGCGGGAGGCCATCACGGAGATCGGCGCGGTGGTGCTGAAAAACGGCGAGATCACCGAGCGGTTCCAGACCTTCGTGAATCCCAATCGCCGCCTGACGCCGGAGATCATCGGCCTGACCGGTATCACCGACGCCATGCTGGCGGACGCGCCCCAGCTGAAGGAGGCGCTGACGGCATTCCTGCAATTTGTGAACGGCCGCCCGCTGGCGGCGCACAACGCAGAATTTGACATCAGCTTCATCCGGGCGGGCTGCCGCAGGGTGGGGCTGGACTTCGACCCTACCTATGTGGACTCCCTGATCCTGGCGCAGAACCTGCTGCCGGAGCTGGGCAAGTACAAGCTGGACATTGTGGCGGAGCATCTGGATCTGCCCGCCTTCAACCACCACCGCGCCTCCGACGACGCGGCCATGGTGGGGTATATGCTCATCCCGTTTTTTGAGAAAATGGAGAAGGAGCTGGGCATCTCCCACCTGCAGGAGATCAACGGCGAGATGCTGAAGCTGCGTCCCGGCGGCAACAAGACCAAGCGCCGCCCCAAGCATATCATCATTCTGGCAAAGAACAAGCTGGGTCTGAAAAACCTGTACCAGCTGATCTCCGCCAGTAACCTCAAGTATTTCCACCGCAAGCCCACCATCCCCAAGACGGAGCTGGTGCGCCACCGGGAGGGGCTTATCATCGGCTCGGCCTGCGAGGCGGGCGAGCTGTTCCGGGCTGTGGCAGACCACAAGGACTGGGCGGAGCTGAAGCGCATCGCCTCGTTCTACGACTATCTGGAGATCCAGCCCATCTGCAACAATATGTTCATGCTGCGCAACGGCGATGTCCAGTCGGAGGAGGAACTGCGGGAGTTCAACCGCACCATCGTCCGGCTGGGTGAGGAGCTGGGAAAGCCCGTCTGCGCCACCGGCGACGTACACTTTCAGGAGCCGGAGGACGAGATCTACCGCCACATTCTTCTGGCCAGTCAGAAGTTCCCCGATGCCGACGCACCGCTGCCCATCTATTTCAAGACCACCGACGAGATGCTGGCGGAATTTGCCTATCTGGGGGAGGAGACGGCGCATAAGGTGGTCATTGACGATCCGCGGCGCATCGCCGACCGCATCGAGGAGATCGAGCTGCTGCCGCCGGGACAGCTGTTCCCGCCCCGGCTGGAAAACTCCGAGCAGGAGCTGCACGACATGGTGTGGGACAAGTGCCACGCCCTGTACGGCGACCAGCCGCCCCAGCTCATCATCGACCGGCTGGATGTGGAGCTGAAAAGTATTCTGGGTAAGTACGATGTGGTGTATATGTCCGCCCAGAAGCTGGTGCAGCGCAGTCTGGAAAACGGCTATCTGGTCGGCTCGCGAGGCTCCGTCGGCTCCAGTCTGGTGGCGTATATGTCGGGCATCACGGAGGTGAACTCCCTGCCGCCCCACTACCGCTGCCCCAAGTGCAAGAACACGGAGTTCATCACCGACGGCAGCTACGGCTGCGGCGCGGATATGCCGGACAAGGTGTGTCCCGTCTGCGGGGAGAAGTATGTCAAGGACGGCTTTGACATCCCCTTTGAAACGTTCCTCGGCTACGGCGGCGGCAAGGTGCCGGATATCGACCTGAACTTCTCCGGCGAGTATCAGGCACGCGCCCACCAGCACGCCATTGAGATGTTCGGCAAGACCCAGGTGTTCCGCGCCGGAACCATCGGCACGCTGGCGGAAAAGACCGCCTTCGGCATGGTGAAGAAGTATTTGGAGGAGCGGGGGCAGACGGCGTCCAACGCCGAGATGGATCGGCTGACCCAGGGCTGCGTGGGTGTGCGCCGCACCACGGGACAGCACCCCGGCGGTCTGGTGGTAGTGCCGGACGACATGGATGTGGAGGATTTCACCGCCGTGCAGCACCCCGCCGACGACGCGGGCAGCGACACCATCACCACCCATTTTGAATACCACTGCATGGAGGATAACCTGCTGAAGCTGGATATGCTGGGACACGATGACCCCACCATGATCAAAATGCTGGAGGATCTCACCGGCGTCAACGCCCGGGCCATCCCACTGGACGACCCGGATACCATGAGCATCTTTACATCCTCCAAGGTGCTGGGCTTTGAGAACGATGAGATCTTAGGCCCCACCGGCGCCGTGGCCATCCCGGAGTTCAACACCCGCTTTACCCGCGGCATGCTGATGGACACCATGCCCAAGGATTTCAATACGCTGGTGCGCCTGTCCGGCTTCTCCCACGGTACGGACGTGTGGCTGGGCAACGCCCGTGAGCTGATCGTCAGCGGTACCGCCTCCGTTCTGCAGACGGTGGGCTGCCGCGACGATATTATGCTGTACCTCATTTCCATGGGGCTTGATCCCAAGATGTCCTTCAAGATCATGGAGGCCGTCCGTAAGGGCAAGGTCAAAAAGGGCGGCTTTCAGGAGGGCTGGGAGGAGGCCATGCGGGATCACGAGGTACCGGATTGGTACATCGGGTCGCTGGCCAAGATCGGCTATCTGTTCCCCAAGGCCCACGCCGTGGCATATGTGATGATGGCGTTCCGTATCGCGTGGTTCAAGGTCCACGAGCCGTTGGCGTTCTACGCCACGTTCTTCTCCATCCGCGCCAAGGCCTTTGACGCAGAGTATTGCTGTGCCGGACTGGACGCGGTGAAGCAGAAGATCAAGGAGATCGAGAACAACAAGGATGCCACCGATGTGGAACAGAACCTGATGGTCACACTGGAGGTGTGCTATGAGTTCTACCTGCGGGGCTTCCACTTCGACACCATCGACATCTACAAGTCTGACGCCACCCGCTTTAAGATCACCGAAAACGGGCTGCTGCCCCCCTTCGTCACCGTCCGCGGACTGGGCGAGACGGCGGCGCTGGACACGGTGGAGAAGCGAAAGGGGAAGACCTTCATCTCCGTGGAGGAGTTCGCCAACACCTGCAGCAAGCTGAGTAAGACCCACATCGAGCAGCTCAAGGCGCTGGGCGCCTTCGCCGGCATGGCGGATACCAGTCAGGTGAGCCTGTTCTGAGCGTGAAAAAACCACCCGTGCGCTTCAAGCGCACGGGTGGTTTTTGGTTACTGTATCTCCTGCTCCAACGTGTCAAATTCCGGCGTGGAGAAAAATTCGCCCAGTGTGATGCCGAGACCATCGCACAGCAGCTTGATGGTCAGCAGCTTGGGATTCCGACTTTTCCCGTAGAGGATATTCTTGATGCTGGACGGCGGCAGGGCGCTGACCGTTGCCAGCCTGTTGATGCTCATGCCGCGTTCCTCACAGAGGCGGAGGATGCGATCTCTTACAGCGTCTGTCGTATTCATAGCGGCCTCCTGCGTTTTTTCTCAGGATAGCCGAAAAGCGTTGCCAATATGGGCTATGCGTGCTACTATATAGGCTATGTATAGTCCATGGGAGGGGAAGAATATGACAGAGTATCGAAAAATGTACGCGATGCTGTGTGCGGCGGTGAGCGCCGCCATAGACGAGCTGGAGAATATCCCGTTGGCATGAAGCTGCCGGAGCAGGCTGCAAGCGGCGCTGCTGCAAGCGGAGGAGTTGTACATAGATACGACGCTCGGTGAAGCGGAAACAGAGGAGATATAAAAAAATCGCCCCACCGGGGCGATTTTTTATATGTATGAAACGTTACGCCGCTTTCTTCTTCTCGGGGAACTGGATCTGCGCCAGAACCACGGCGGCGAACATGACGACGCAGCCGATGTACTCCCGGACGCTCATCTGCTGCTTGAGGATGATGGCGCCGGCGATGACGGCGAACACGCTCTCCAGACTGAGCAGGATGGTGACCACGGTGGGGTTGGAGTCCTTCTGCGCCAGAATTTGCAGGGTGTAGCCTACGCCGCAGGAGAAGATGCCCACATACAGCAGGGGCAGGGCGCAGCTGAGGATGGCGGGCATATCCAGCGGTTCGAAGATGAACATACAGACCGCGGAAATGATGGCGGCGAACAGGAATTGCAGGCAGCTGAGCTTCACACCGTCACAGTAGGCGGTGAAGTGGTCGATGACCAGAATGTGGACGGCGAAGCACAGGGCGCACACCAGCAGCAGCAGGTCGCCGGGTGCCAGAGAGAAGTCGCCCTTGATGCACAGCAGGTACAGCGCCGCCACGGACAGTACCACGGCGATCCATGTGGGGACGCTCACCTTACGCTTGAAGAACAGACCGAACACGGGTACCAGCACCACATACAGCGCCGTGATGAAGCCTGCCTTACCGGCGTCGGTACCGGCCACCAGACCGGCCTGCTGGAAGTTGGAGGCGATGGCCAGCGCTGCACCGCAGCACAGACCGCCGATCCACAACTGGCGGTTGGCGGCCTTCTTTTCCTCGGTGGAGAGAACGGGCTTGTCCTTTTTCACCCCGTCACGGATCAGAATGACCACCAGCAGCGCCAGCACGGCGATGGAATAGCGGGTGGCGTTGAAGGTAAAGGCGCCGATAGCGTCGGCGCACATATCCTGCGCCACGAAGGCAGTACCCCAGATGAACGCGGCCAGAATGGGGAAGACCACCTGCCGCATCTGATTGTGTTTCATAGGTCGAAGTTTCCTTTCTGTCGTTGGATATTATTTCTCGTGGTCGGGGCCGGTGTGCCAGTGGAATTTCCGCTCCTGCCCCTTGAGCAGACGGCGGATGTTGTCCCGGTGGCACCAGACCACCAGCGCGGCAGTCAGAACGGCCAGCACCGTATAGAGGATGCTCTGACCGCAGAAGAAAAATGTGCTGATGGGCATGGATACGGCGGCGCAGACGGAACCAAGGGAGACGTATCGCGTCAGCAGCCACAGCGCGGCGAACAGCCCCCACGCGATCAGAGCCACCCGCCAGTTCAGCAGCCACACCAACGTGCCGCCGGACAGGATGCCCTTACCGCCCTTGAAACCGAAGAACACCGGGAACATATGGCCCAGCTCGCAGCCAAGGCCGCCCAGCAGGACGCCCAGCGCCCAGTCACCGAACAGGTGGTTGAACATGACGCCGCCCAGCAGACAGGCCACCACGGTCTTGCCCATGTCAAACAGGATCACGCCCAGCGCGTACTTGGCGCCGTAGGTGCGGTAGAAGTTGGTCAGTCCGGCGTTGCCGCTGCCGTGCTGGCGCACATCGTCCCGGATGACGAAGTGGCTGACCATCACGGAGCCGTTGAGACAGCCCAAAAAATAGCCCAGCAGCAGCAAAATGAGCCATGACAGCAGATAGATGCCCCAAATGCCGTTCAATTCTCATCCTCTCCCTTCTGGCGAATGGTAATGTGGATGGGCGTACCCTCCAAGCCGAACACGCTGCGGATCTGGTTCTCCAGATACCGCTGGTAGGAGAAGTGGAACAGCTTCTTGTCGTTGCAGAAGATCACGAAGTGGGGGGGCTTGACGCCCACCTGCGTCATGTAGTAGATCTTCAGGCGGCGACCCTTGTCCGTGGGGGGCTGCACGCGGGTCTGGGCATCCGCCAGCACGCTGTTGAGCATACCGGTGGTGATGCGCACGGCGGCCTGATCGTTGACATAGTTGATCAGCTCGAACAGGCGGTTGACCCGCTGACCCGTCAGGGCGGAGATGAACAGGATGGGGGCGTAGGGCATATAGCTCAGATCCCGGCGGATATCCTCCCGCATACGGTCCATGGTCTTGCCGTCCTTCTCAACGAGATCCCACTTGTTCACCACGATGATGCACGCCTTGCCCGCGTCGTGGGCCAGACCTGCCACCTTGGTGTCCTGCTCCGTCACGCCGTCCTGCGCGTCGATGAGGATGAGGCACACGTCGCTGCGCTCGATGGCCATGGTGGCCCGCAGGACGCTGTACTTTTCAATGGTGTCGTCCACCTTGGACTTTTTCCGCATACCGGCGGTGTCGATGAAGTTGTACTTGCCGCAGGAATTTTCAAAGTAGCTGTCGATGGCGTCGCGGGTAGTGCCGGCCACGTTGCTGACGATGACCCGCTGCTCGCCCAGAATTTTATTGGTCAGGCTGGACTTGCCCACATTGGGCTTTCCGATGATGGCCACCTGCACTACGTCGGAGTCCTCCTCCACGCCGTCATCCGGCGGCAGGTACTGGAAGCAGGCGTCCAGCAGGTCGCCGGTGCCGTGGCCGTGGACGGCGGAGATAGCCACGGGGTCGCCCAGACCCAGATTGTAGAACTCGTAGAAATCCGGGTCGATGGTGCCGGTGGAGTCCATTTTGTTCACCGCCAGCACGATGGGCTTGCGGCTGCGCTGGAGCATACCGGCCACCTCCTGATCGGAGGCGGTGAGGCCGGTCTTGATATCCGTGACGAAGATGATGACGTCCGCGTTGTCGATGGCGATCTGAGCCTGTTCCCGCATGAAGGCGAGGATCTGGTTGTCGGTGTTGGGCTCGATACCGCCGGTGTCCACCAGACGGAACTTCCGTCCCGCCCACTCGCTCTCGCCGTAGATGCGGTCGCGGGTGACGCCGGGGGTGTCCTCCACGATGGACAGGCGCTTGCCGATGAGCTTGTTGAACAGCATGGACTTGCCCACGTTGGGGCGGCCTACAATGGCGATCAAAGGCTTTGCCATAAGTTTATACCTCCTTTTCCAGCATGGCGTCCAGCAGGTCGCCGCCGTCGATCCCTACGATCTGCACGGGGCAGCCCAGCTCGTCCGCCAGACGCGCCACGGTGTAGTCGTCCAAAAACACCGTTTCGCCGTGGCGCAGCATATGCAGCGGCAGCAGGACGCGCCCCAGGGACGGCACCCTTTGCAGCTGTGCCGACAGGTCCTGTCCTGTCAGCAGACCGGCCACGTCGATGGTGTGACCGAAGAAATCATTTTCTACCGCGATGACCTGCCCCTCCAGCTTGGGGAAGTACGCCTTGGCCTGCTCCAGCAGTCCCCGCAGGAACGGGGCGGCGGCGGTGCCGGTGGCGATGGTGAAGGGGGATGGGGCGGCGTCCGGCTCCTCCAGACGCATGGCGGAGAGGAAATCCTGCTCCAGCGAGCGCAGCATCCCCACGCCGTTTTCCAGCTGGCGGTAGCCCTCGTAGTAGTCCTCCTGCGGCAGGGGCAGCCCCGCCCGGAGGTACAGCTCATCGGCGCAGAAAAAGCGCCGTGTGCCGAAGCGCCGCAGGTTCTCCTGCCCGAAATCCTCGGCGATGGCGATGATGTCCCGTGCGTCCTCGGGGCTGACGGGGCGCAGCTTGGCAAGACCCTGCCGGTACTTGGTGATGCCCACCGGCACCAGCGAGCAGCTGGAGAACTGCCACTCCGTCAGGTCGCGAAGGGTGCGGCGCAGCTGATCGCCGTCGTTCCAGCCGGGGCAGATGACGATCTGCCCGTTCATGACGATACCCGCCTTGCAGAACGCCTGAATATAGTCCAGCGACCGCTCGGCATTCTTGTTGCCCAGCATGGTACAGTGGAGTTGGGGGTCGGTGGTGTGGACGGAGACGTTGATGGGGCTGATGTGCAGGTCGATGATGCGCTGGGCCTCCCGCTCCGTCAGGTTCGTCAGGGTGATGTAGTTGCCCAGCAGGAAGCTGAGCCGCGCATCGTCGTCCTTGAAGTACAGGGTGGAGCGCATTCCCGGCGGCATCTGATCCACAAAGCAGAAAATGCAGTGGTTGGCGCAGCAGCGCATCTCGTCCATCAGATAGGTGTCGAAGTTCAGGCCCAGATCCTGCCCCTCCGCCTTGCGGATGGTGACGGTACGCACGTCGCCCGCTGCTGTTTTCAGCTCCACGCGGGACAGGGGGTCATAGCCGTAAAAGCGGTAATCCAGTACGTCCACAATGGTGTGGCCGTTGATGGTCAGAAGCTGTTCGCCCACCTGTATACCGGCTTTTTCCGCAGGGCTGTGCCGGTCAATGGTGGTGATGATGGTGCTCATAGCTGCATCCTCTCTCATAAAAGGGCATACGCCCACATAATAACCATCCTATTATAACGGATTTTTCCAAGGGACGCAAGCTATTTATCCCGCAAAACAGATACAGTATAACCGGCGCCGAAGCATTTGTAAAACGCATCATTTCGATGCTTGTCATGAAGAAAAGTGCGGGGGCACAGCTGCTTTGCGGAAGGGGACGGAGGCGGCTCGTGCTTTGAAGCGGCGTGATATGCCGCCGGCGGTAAAAAAAGCAGGAGGGAAGCTACGCTTCCCTCCTGCGTGGACACATAAGAATTTACTTGTCCGCTGCCACAGACTTGACGACCTTGACTTCGCGGCCGTTGTAGGTACCGCACTCCGGGCACATTCTGTGAGGCAGATGCAGAGCACCGCACTTGGGGCATGCCACCAGAGCGGGAGCTGCCAGCTTCCATACGGAAGAACGTCTCTTATTGCGTCTTTGCTTGGATACTTTTCCCTTAGGGACTGCCATGTTGACACCTCCTTGGTATTAACTGCCTGAGCAGCAATTTATAATGGATTCACTCGTCCTTCTGCAACAGCTGCGCCAGCTTGGCCAGCCGGGGATCCACCGCCTTCTTGCAGCGGCAGCTCTCGCGGTTCAGGTCGGCACCGCAGCCGGGACAAAGTCCCTTGCAGTCCTCAGAGCAGAGAAATTTCGTGTCCATATCGAGGATAAAGGCGTCCCGCGCCAGTTCCGTCACATCCACCTCATCGTCGTCCAACAGCACGATGTCGTCATCCTCATCGGACTGACGCTCCTCGGCCAGCACACAGGCATAGTCTGTGGATTTCTCCTGATCGAACGCCTGGGCGCAGCGGTCACAGATGCAGTGGAGCGTGGTGGTGATCTGAAGCTCACACAGCAGCATACCCGCCTGATTCCGCAGCTGGCCGTCCACAACAACCGGTCGCGTTACAGGATAAGTACCGCCGAACTCCAGATCGGAAAGGTCCATCTCAAAATGGATCTCCTGCCGGGAGCCGGGGGTATGCAGCAGCTTGTTTACGTTCAGACGCATAGTACACCTCGCAATGACACGAGTAGTATTATAGCCGAGAGAAAATCCCTTGTCAAACATTTTCTCACAAATATTTTGACTTTTTTCCAAAACCGGATACAATGGACGGAGAATAGGAGGGAGGTACGCCTATGCGGGAGCTGATCATCGGGAAAAATGACGCCGGCGCGCGGCTGGATCGCTTTGTGTCCAAGGCACTGCCGCTGCTGCCGCCGGCACTGCTGCAAAAGTACATCCGCATCAAACGCATCAAGGTCAACGGCGGCCGCGCCCAGCGGGACCAGCGGCTCACCGAGGGCGACGTGGTGCAGCTCTATATCAACGACGAGTTCTTCGACAAGCCGTCGGAGGAGAATATGTTCCTGACGCTGTTCAAGCCGCAGGTGGACATTGTGTACGAGGACGAGAACCTGCTGCTGGTCAATAAGCGTCCGGGCTTGGTAGTCCACGCCGACGAGACGGAGAAGGTGAACACCCTCATCAACCACATTCAGGCGTACCTGTACCAGAAGCGGGAGTGGAACCCCCGGTGGGAGAACGCCTTTGCACCGGCGCTGTGCAACCGCATCGACCGCAACACCGGCGGGATGGTCATCGCCGCCAAGAACGCCGAGACGCTGCGGATCATCAACGAGAAGATCCGGCTGCGGGAGATCGACAAGCGGTATCTGTGCATCACCGTGGGGCGTCCCAAGCCGCCGGAGGGCAGGATCGAGTGCTTCCTTCTGAAGAATGAGCAGAAAAAGCAGGTGTCTGTCTACCACAAGCCGGTACCCGGCGGCAAGACCGCCGTCACGGACTACCGCACGCTGGAGACGCGGGGCGAGCTGTCGCTGGTGGAGGTGGGACTGGAGACGGGGCGCACCCACCAGATCCGGGCGTCCTTTGCCGATCTGGGCTGCCCGCTGCTGGGGGACGGCAAGTACGGCCGGGGCGATGTGAACCGCCGGTACGGGGAGACGCGGCAGGCGCTGTACGCCTACGAGCTGACTTTCGACCTGCCCACGGACGCGGGACTTCTGAACTACCTGCGGGGCCGGACATTTACGGTGGAAAACGTGCCGTTCCGGGCAAAATATTTCGGCTGAAAATGTCGTGCGGGGCTGTTGACGCGGCTCCGCACGATTTTTTTCTAAAAAACAGGAAAATCCATTGACTTTCCCGGAGCTTTTATATATAGTGTAGCTGCTTTCTTTCGACGAAAAAAGCGGCGTGGGAACAGACGCCGTCGATTTTCACCGGGGGGAGGTTATTTTATGAATGAACGGGGGAGGATAAATGTCCAAAGAGTTGATTCGCCTGCGGAACCTCTGCATGGCGTTTGACGACGAGCTGGTTCTCGATAACATCAACCTTTATATCAACGATTCCGAATTCCTCACACTGCTTGGGCCCAGCGGCTGCGGCAAGACCACGACGCTGCGTATCATCGGCGGGTTTACAACGCCCACATCCGGTGATGTGACCTTTGACGGGGTGAGGATCAACGACGTTCCGCCTCACAAACGGCAGATCAACACGGTGTTCCAGAAATATGCGCTGTTCCCGCATCTGGATGTGTTTGAAAACATCGCCTTCGGCCTGCGTATCGCCAAAGTGCCGGAGGAGGAGATACGGCAGCGTGTCACCGAAATGCTGGAGGTGGTCAGCCTGAAGGGCTTTGACCGCCGCCGCATCGACCAGCTGTCCGGCGGCCAGCAGCAGCGGGTGGCCATCGCCCGCGCACTGGTGAACCGTCCGAAGGTACTGCTTCTGGACGAGCCGCTGGGTGCGTTGGATCTGCGTCTGCGCAAGGATATGCAGAACGAGCTGAAGCGTATCCAGCAGCAGATGGGCATAACGTTTATATATGTGACCCACGACCAGGAGGAGGCGTTGACCATGTCCGACACCGTGGTGGTGATGGACAAGGGCCGCATCCAGCAGATCGGCACGCCGGAGGATATCTACAACGAGCCGAAGAACGCCTTTGTGGCGGACTTCATCGGCGAGAGCAACATCCTCAACGGCGTCATGGTCCGGGATAAGGTCGTGAAGATGTACGGCAAGGAGTTCCCCTGCGTGGACGTGGGCTTCGCCGAGAACGAGCCGGTGGATGTGGTCATCCGCCCCGAGGACATCGACATCGTCCCCGTGGAGCAGGGCCAGCTCGTCGGCACCGTCACCAACGTGACGTTCAAGGGGATGCAGTACGACATCATCGTGGACTTCCGGGGCTTCAAGTGGCTCATTCAGACCACCGACCACTCGCCGGTGGGCGCACGCATCGGCGTGAAGATCGACCCCGACGGCTTCCACATTATGAAAAAGAGTGAATACTCCGGACTGTTCGGCGACTACTCCTCCTATTCCGAGGAGTATGAGGAATTGGCGGACGCCAGCGTGGAGCTGGAAGAGGAGGAGAGCGAGGATGAAGACTAAGCTCTCCCGTTTCGCCGTACCCTATGTGGTATGGATGGCCATTTTTGTGGTGGCCCCCATCGTCATCATGGTTATCTACGCCTTCTCCAACGGGGAGGGCGGCGCCACGCTGGACAACTTCGTGCAGATGGGCGGCTACGCCGCCGTGTTCGGCCGGTCCTTCAAGCTGGCGCTGATCGCCACGGCCATCTGCCTGCTCATAGGCTACCCGGTGGCGTACCTCCTCAGCCGGGAGGGCGCGTCCTTCCAGCGGACGGCCATGGTGCTTATCATGCTGCCCATGTGGATGAATTTCCTGCTGCGGACGTACTCATGGATGACCATTCTGGAAAACCACGGCCTTTTGAACCAGCTGCTGCAAAAGATCGGTATTCTGGCGCTGTATAACCACCTGACCGGCAGTGAGCTGGAATATTTCACCCTCATCAATACGCAGGGCGCGGTGGTGCTGGGCATGGTGTATAACTACCTGCCCTTCATGATCCTGCCCATTTACTCCGTCATCATCAAGCTGGATCACTCCCTGCTGGAGGCCGCCCGTGATCTGGGCGCCAACAGCCTCACCGTGTTCCGCAAGGTGGTGCTGCCCCTGTCGCTGCCGGGCGTGCTGTCCGGCATCACCATGGTGTTCGTCCCGTCGGTGTCCACCTTCGCCATCAGCCGGATGCTGGGCGGCGGTACGGAGCTGCTGCTGGGCGACCTGATCGAGCGGCAGTTTTTGGGCGGCGCGTACAACCCGCAGCTGGGCGCGGCCATCTCGCTGGTGATGATGCTGGTGGTCGTGGTGTGTATGCTGGTAATGAATCGCTTCGGTGAGGGCGAGGAACAGGCGGTGATGCTATGAGCCGTAGAAAGACCAACAGCTTCGGCGACCGCCTGCTGATGGTGCTGGTGGGGCTCTTCCTCTATGCACCCATCATCATCCTCATTGTATTTTCCTTCAATGCCGGCAACAGCTCCAGCGTGTGGAAGGGATTCTCCCTCCACTGGTATCAGCAGCTGTTCCACAACCGGCTCATTATGCACAGCGTGTATACCACGCTGATGGTATCCCTGCTGGCAACGATCATCGCCACCATCGCCGGTACCTTTGCCGCCATTGGCTTTTTCGCCATGCGCCGCAAGCCCCGTGAGACGCTGATGGCAGTGAACAATATCCCTATGATGAACGCAGACATCGTCACCGGCGTCAGCCTGTGCCTGCTGTTCGTGGTGTTCTTCAACGGCTGGGGCGCCTTTGCCGGCTGGGTCAACAGCTGGCAGACCGCCGTGGTGCTGCCGGAGCGGCTGACCATGGGCTTCGGCACCCTGCTCATCGCCCATGTGTGCTTCAATATCCCCTACGTCATTCTGGCTGTCGGCCCCAAGCTGCGGCAGATGGACCGCAATCTGGTGGACGCGGCGCAGGATCTGGGCTGCACATGGATGCAGGCGTTCTGGAAGGTCATCATTCCGGAGATCAAGCCGGGTATCGTGTCCGGCGCGCTGACGGCGTTCACCATGTCCATCGACGACTTCATCATCAGCTACTTCACGGCGGGCACCTCGTCCTCCACGCTGGCGATGACCATCTACGGCATGACGAAAAAGCGCGTCAGCCCGGAGATCAACGCCATCTCCACGCTGCTGTTCGTTACGGTGATCCTGCTGCTGGCGCTCATCAACATCCGGGAGAACCACCACAGCCACCACGCCCATCACGCCGCCCGCGGCGATGCGCCGGCGCCTGTGCGTCCGCCCCGCAAGCACCCCGGTCTGGGTAAGAAGCTGGCCGCCGGCGGTCTGGCCTGCGTCCTGCTGGCAACCCTGATCGTCACCGGTACGGCGGCCCGCAGCGAGCGTGTGGTGAACGTCTGCTCGTGGGGCGAGTATATCGACGAGTCCCTCATCACGGAGTTTGAAGAGCAGACCGGCATCCGCGTCAACTACCAGACGGCGGAGAGCAACGAGGCGCTGTACTCTCTCATTAAGATGGGCGGCGCGGACTTCGACGTCATCGTACCCTCGGACTACATGATCGCCCGGCTCATTCAGGAGGATCTGCTGGCGGAGCTGAACTACGACAATATCCCCAACTTCCAGCTGATGGATCCCCAGTTTACCCACCTGAGCTTCGACCCGGAGAACAAGTACACCGTACCCTACACCTGGGGCAGCGTGGGCATCATCTACAACACGACCATGGTGGATGAGCCCATCACCAGCTGGGGCGCTATGTTCGACGAGAAGTACGCCGGACAGGTGCTGATGATCAACAACTCCCGCGACGCGCTGATGGCGGCTCTGTGCTATCTGGGCTACGATATCAACACCACCGACGAGGCGCAGCTCACCGAGGCCTTTGAGCTGGTGAAGAATGCCAAGAGCAAGGGCGTCTATCAGGCCTTCGTCATGGATGAGATATTCGGCAAGATGGAGGGCGGCAACGCGGCTATCTCCATGTACTACGCCGGCGACTATCTGACCATGCTGGAGAACAACGAGGATCTTGCCTTCGTCATCCCTGAGGAGGGCAGCAACTGGTTCGTGGACGCCATGTGCGTCCTGAAATCCAGCCAGCATATGTCCGAGGCGGAGGAGTGGATCAACTTCATCGCCGGAACGGACGCCAATCTGGCCAACATGGACTACATCTGGTACGCCTCCCCCAACGCCGAGGCGCTGGCGGAGTACCCCGCCTACTACGAGGAGGAGTACGGAGAGCCGCTGGACGAGGAGCTGTACCACATCATGGCCATCCCCGACGAGGAACGGGAGCGCTGCGAGATCTACGTCAATCTGCCGCAGGAGACGCTGAAGTTCTATGACAAGCTGTGGACGCAATTAGGAGTATAAAGGAGGCAGCAATATGATCGAGATCGGCATGACTCATACCGTGGAAAAGACCGTCACCGCTGATATGACCGCCAAGGCCGTGGGCTCCGGCGGACTGGAGGTGCTGGGTACCCCCTATATGATGGGCCTGATGGAGTGCGCCGCCATGTGGTGCGTGCAGAATGAGCTGCCGGAGGGCAAGGGTACCGTGGGCGTGGACATCGCATCCAGCCATCTGGCGCCTACCCCTGTCGGTATGAAGATCTCCGCCACCGCCGAGGTGACGGGCGTCTCCGCCAACGGCAAGATGATCTCCTTCAAGATCACCGCCTCCGACGAGGACGGCCTGATCGGGGAGGGCACCCATACCCGCGCCATCATCGACAATGCCCGCTTCATGCAGAAGTGCAGCGACAAGCTGCACAAGGCCAAATAACAAGCGTACGGAAGAGCCGCCCCATCGGGGCGGCTCTTTTGCACATATCACAGGTGTGATTGCACCGGTGTGGGCTCTTTTGCGCCCCGCCTCTTGCGGCGGGACATCGTATCTGCTACAATATACAGGTTAAGGACGCAGGGTGAGACAGCCCGGAAGGGGGGAGAGCATATGCGGGTATTGGCCACCATGGCGCTCTCCTTTGCGGCAGGGCTATTTCTGGTGCTGGTGCTGCCGTGGAGCGGCTGGTATCTGTGGGCGGCGGCAGGCGTCTGCCTGCTGGCGCTGACGCTGTGCTTATTGGCGCGGCGACGCCGCTGGTTCCGGCGCAGCCAGCTCATCCTGTGGCCGCTGGCGGCGGCACTGGCGTATTTTGTCGTCTATCAGGCGGCGGTACAGCAGCCGGTGCTGGAGCGCTGCGGAAAGGCGGGAGAGTTCACCGCCACCGTCTGCGCGTGGCCGGAGGAGGCAGCCCACGGCGGCAAGGTCACCGTGAGGCTGGACGGCTTTTTCGGCGCCAAGGCCGTGTACTACGGCGGCGGCGATGTGCTGGCGCTGGAGCCGGGACAGCGTTTGTCCGGCACGGCGTGGTGGCAGGATGCCGCCAGCATCCATGGTACGGAGCTGACCCAGTTCACGGCGCGGGGCGTGTACGCCCTGCTGTACCAGCGGGAGGACGTGACCGTTACCGATGGCAGCAGGGGCGGCGTCCAATGGCTGCCGCTGCGGGCCGTCAAGGTGCTGCGGGAGAAGATCGCCGCCGTGTGGGACGACCCCTCGGTGCGGGGCTTTCTGCTGGCGGAGCTGACCGGCGACAAGTCGGAGCTGCCGGAGGGCGACGCCGTGGCCATGCAGGAGACGGGGCTGGCTCATCTGTTTGCCGTGTCCGGCCTGCACTGCGGGTTTCTTGTCACGCTGTTGAGCCTGCTGGTGCCGTCGGGCAGACGGCGGACGCTGTGCGCCGTCACCATCCCGGTACTGCTCTTCTACATGGTGATGGCGGGACTGTCACCGTCTGTGGTGCGCGCCTGCATCATGCAGATATTTTTGCTGATCGCGCCGCTGTTCCGGCGGAGCAGCGACGGGCTTACCTCTCTGGCGGCGGCACTGGCTGTGATCCTTCTGGAGAACCCCTTTGCGGCGGGCAGCGTCAGCTTGCAGCTGAGCTTTGCCGCGGCGCTGGGTATGGTGCTGCTGGCGCCCCGGCTCTACCGGACGTTTGCCGGCGAACATGGCGGCCAACGCCGCATTCTGCACGCCGGACGCTGCTTTATCGCGGCCAATCTGGCGGCAACGCTGGGCGCTATGGTATTTACAGCGCCGCTGCTGGCGTGGTATTTCAACATTTTCGTGGTGGTAGCGCCGCTGGCGGGGCTGTTGGCGGTACCCGCCGCCGGATGGAGCTTTATGGCGGCATTTTTGTCCACGCTGCTGGGCTTTGTGTGGCTGCCGCTGGCCAGAGCATTGGGCTGGATCCCCTTTGCACTGGTAAAATATATCCTGTGGCTGGCCAAGGGGCTGACGGCCCTGCCGTTCCACGCCGTTCACTTCGATAACCGCTATCTCATCTACTGGATGCTGTACACCTATGCCGCGTTTATCGGCTGCGCCGTGACGGAGGACAAGCGCCGCAAGTACGCGGTAGCTGCGGTACTGTCGGCGCTGATGCTGGCGGTGTCCGTATGGCTGGGCGGCCAGCGGTACGGCAGCATGGGCGCAATGGCGCTGGATGTGGGGCAGGGCGAGAGTGTGGCGCTTTGGTCAGAGCATACGGCGGCGCTGGTGGACTGCGGCAGCAGCAACAGCTACGTGGACGCCGGCGGCGTGGCGGCGGACCGGCTGGAGAGCATGGGCCTGCACCGGCTGCAATGCGTGGTGGTGACCCACTACCACGCCGATCATACCAACGGCCTGTATGCGCTGCTGGCGCGGCTGCCGGTGGACACGCTGTACCTGCCGGATATCGAGGACGAATACGGCGTGCGGGAGCGGCTGGTGTCGCTGGCAGAGGAGAAGGGTACGGACGTGGTGTTCGTAACGGATACGGAAAAGCTGACACTGGGGGAGATGACGCTGACGGTCTATCCGCCGGTGGAGGCGGAGGGCGACCTGAACGAGCAGGGCCTGACGGCACTGGCGACGGCGGGGGATTTCGACATCCTCATCACCGGCGATATGGCGGGCGCCACGGAGCGGCGGCTGGCGGAGACATACGCCCTGCCGGACGTGGAGGTGCTGGTGGTGAGCCACCACGGCTCCCGATACGGCTCGGATGAGACGTTTTTGCAAGCCATCCGGCCACGGACGGCCATCATCAGCGTGGGGGACAACAGCTATGGACACCCGTCTCAGGAGACGCTGGAGCGGCTGCGCCGTGTGGGGGCGGACATCTGGCGCACAGATGAGCAGGGAACGGTGTGCATCACCGTAAACGGAGGAGACTGATATGGCGAAGAAGGAAAGCCGCGGGCGAAGCGGCGGCTATGAGGCGCTGCGCGCCGCCATCAAGGCGGGGGTACCGGCCAATCTGTATATTTTTTACGGCGAGGAGCGGTATCTCCTCCAGAATATGGTGCAGCAGCTGAAGGAGCTGCTGATCCCCGGCGGGTTCGAGGAGTTCAACTACCACCGCTTGGGCGGCAAGGGACTGACGGTGCAGGAGCTGGCGGAGACGGCGGAGGCCATGCCCATGATGGCGGAGCATACCCTCGTCACGGTTACGGATCTGGACATCTTCAAGCTGGACGAGGGACAGCGCACGGCGCTCATCGAGCTGCTGTCAGATTTCCCGCCCTACTGCACCATGGTGTTTCTGTACGAGCAGGTGTCCTACAAGCGGGACGGGAAGATGAAGAAGCTGTGCGCCGCCCTGAACGAGCATGTGCAGGAGGTGGAGTTCGCCCAGCAGGAGCGCTCCGACCTGCTGAAATGGCTGAAGCGGCGGTTTGCCGCCGCCGGCCACGACATCGACCAGACGGCGGCGGATCACCTGCTGTTCACCTGCGGCAGCCTGATGCGGGGGCTGATCCCGGAGATCGAGAAGATCGCCACCTACGCCAAGCACGAGCGCATCACCATCGCGGATATCGACGCCGTGGCGGAGCCGGTGCTGGACGCCCGCGTCTTCGACATGACCAGAGCCGTCACGGAGCGGAAATACGACCGGGCTGCCGCCGTCCTCGGCGACCTGCTGCGGATGCAGACGGAGCCTATCGCCATTCTGGCGGTGTTGGGCAAGGAGCTGCGGAAGCTGTACACGGCTCGTCTGGCGCTGGACGGCGGCAAGGACAGTATCTGGCTCAAGGAGCTGTGGAGCATGACCAGCGACTATCCCGCTAAGATGCTGCTTGGGGCGGCGAAAAATGTGGATCACGACTGGTGCCGGCAGGCGGTGAAGCGCTGTCAAAGGCTGGATCGCCGCATGAAAAGCGAGCGCGGTATGGACGATGAGGGCGAGCTGAAGCTGTTTCTCATGGAATTGGCAGGTGAACGATGAAGCCCCGCATCCGTGAGGTCATCGTGGTGGAGGGCCGCTACGACAAAAACACGCTTTTGCAGGCGGTGGACGCCGTGGTGGTGGAGACAGGCGGCTTTGCCGTGTTCAACGACCGGGAAAAGACCGCCTATCTCCGCCGTCTGGCGCAGACGCGGGGGCTGATATTGCTGACCGACCCCGATGGCGCCGGCTTCGTCATCCGCAACCATCTCAAGGGCGTCATCCCGCCGGAGAAGCTGAAGCAGGCCTATGTGCCGGACGTATACGGCAAGGAGCGCCGCAAGCGCAGGGGCGGCAAGGAGGGCAAGCTGGGCGTGGAGGGAATGCCGCCGGAGGTGCTGGTGGAGGCTCTGCGCCGGGCGGGCGCCACGTTTGAGGACGGCTCCGATACCCCGCAGCGGACGGGACTGACCAAGGCGGATCTGCTGGAAAAGGGCTTGATCGGCCCGGACTCTGCCGCCAGACGCGCCGCGCTCCAACAGCGGCTGGGACTGCCGTCCAGACTGACCGCCAATGGCCTTTTGGAGGCGCTGGATCTGCTGCTGACCCGGGAGGAATTCGACGCACTGTGACTTTTTTGCGGGAAGGACGGTAAACCTCTTGCAATTCCCGGCGGCGGCAGGTATAATTATAAACCGCTTTATGCACAATTTACGATTACGACAACAAGGAGTGTGAGAAAGATCATGGCCGAGGAAATCAAGACCCCTGAAACCGAGGAGTCCGGCAAAAACTTTATCCTGAATTTCATCGACGAGGACATCGCAGAGGGTGGTCAGTTCCAGGGAATGACCGTCCACACCCGTTTTCCGCCGGAGCCCAACGGCTATCTGCACATCGGTCACTGCAAGGCGCTGACCATCGACTTCGGCACCGCTGAGAAGTACAACGGCCTGTGCAACCTGCGGATGGACGACACCAACCCCACCAAGGAGGACGAGGAGTTCGTGGAGGCCATCAAGCAGGACATCCACTGGCTGGGCTTCGACTGGGGCGACCGGTTCTTCTACGGCTCGGACTACTTTGAGGAGGACTACCGTCAGGCGGTGCTGCTCATCAAGAAGGGACTGGCGTATGTGTGCCAGCTGACGCCGGAGGAGTTCAAGCAGAATCGCGGAGACATCGGCATCCCCGCCGTGTCCCCCTACCGCGACCGGCCTGTGGAGGAGAGCCTGGATCTGTTCGCCCGTATGCGCGCCGGGGAGTTCCCCAACGGCGCTATGACGCTGCGGGCCAAGATCGACCTGACCAGCGGCAACTTCAATATGCGCGACCCGGTGATCTACCGTATCAACCACATGAGCCACCACCGGCAGGGCAACAAGTGGTGCATCTATCCCATGTACGACTTTGCCCATCCCATTCAGGACGCGCTGGAAGGCATCACCCACAGTCTTTGCTCGCTGGAGTTTGAGGCCCACCGCCCCCTGTACAACTGGGTCATCGACCACTGCGAGCTGCCCGCCCGTCCCCGTCAGATCGAGTTCGCCCGTCTGGGCATCGACCACACGGTGATGTCCAAGCGGAAGCTGCGCAAGCTGGTGGAGGAGCACTATGTCTCCGGCTGGGACGATCCCCGTATGCCCACACTGTGCGGTCTGCGCCGCCGGGGCTATACCGCCGCGTCCATCCGCAATTTCTGCGAGCGCATCGGCGTGGCCAAGTCCCCCAACGTCATCGAGTACGGTTTTCTGGAACACTGTCTGCGGGAGGATCTGAACGCCAACGCCGAGCGCACCATGGCGGTGCTGCATCCGGTGAAGCTGACGGTCACCAACTATCCCGAGGGGCAGAGCGAGACGTTCACCGTGGAGAATAACCCTACCGACCCGGCGCAGGGTACCCATGACATCACCTTCTCCCGCCACCTGTGGATCGAGGAGGACGACTTCATGGAGGTGCCGGTGCCAAAGTACAAGCGCCTGACCCCCAACGGCCCGGAGTGCCGTCTGAAGGGCGCGTACCTTGTCACCTGCACCGGCTGCGTCAAGGACGAGAGCGGCCGGGTGGTGGAGGTGCTGTGCACCTACGACACGGATTCCCGGGGCGGCGACCCCGCCGACGGCCGCAAGGTCAAGGGCGCTACGCTCCACTGGGTGGACGCGGAGAACTGTCTGGACGCCGAGGTGCGCCTGTACGACAACCTGTTCTCTGACGCTACGCCCGACGGCCCGGACAAGGACTTCCTGGACTGCCTGAATCCCGACAGCCTGACGGTGCTCAACGGCTGCAAGGTGGAGCCGGAGATGCGCAAGGTGGCGGAGGCCTTCGACAAGCAGGAGAACCGCACCGGCGTCAACGCCCCCACGTTCCAGTTCATGCGGGTGGGCTACTTCTGCATGGACAACCGGGACTGCACGGCGGAGCATCTGGTGTTCGACCGCAGCGTGTCCCTGAAGGACAGCTTCAAGAAATAAGAAAAAACAGCGCCTCCGGTCATGCGGAGGCGCTGTTTTTCACCCGAACCACCCCTTTTTCCGGCGGGGCGGCGGTGGCTGCCGCTTCTGGAACGGCTTGTCGATGAGGATGATGTCATCCCCGAACTTTCGGATGCACTCCCATGGAATGTAGAAATCCTCGCCGCGTCCGAACAGACCGAAAAAGCGGCACGGCCCGAAGACGATGATGCCCTTCACCGTGCCCTCCGGCACCTGTATGTCCAGATCGCCCACGAAGCCCAGCCGTGAGCCGTCGCAGAGGTTGATGACCTCCTTGCGCCGCAGCATGGAAAATTTGCACAGCATCGCACTCACCCCGTTGCAGTCTATGCGCCGCGCCGCCTGTCCCATACTGTCGTTTCCGGGAACATTCCGCCCTGCGGAATAGCCGCTGCCGCGCCGGGAAATACTGCCACTATCACAGTGGAAGGACGGGCGCTCATGCGGGGGAAGGTAGAGATCTGCGGCATCAACACAGCCAGACTGCCGGTGTTGAAAAATGACGAGATGATGGCGCTGCTGCGCCGTACCAAGACCGGCGACAAGGCGGCGCGGGAGCAGCTGATCTGCGGCAATCTGCGGCTGGTGCTGTCGGTGCTCCAGCGGTTCCAGAGCCGGGGGGAGAATGTGGACGACCTCTTTCAGGTGGGCTGTATCGGCCTGATGAAGGCCATCGACAATTTTGACATCAACCAGCCGGTGCGGTTCTCCACCTACGGCGTGCCGATGATCGTGGGGGAGATCCGGCGCTATCTGCGGGACAACAGCGCCGTCCGCGTCAGCCGCAGTATGCGGGACACGGCCTACAAGGTCTTACAGGCCCGGGAGAAGCTGCTGGCGGAGAACCAGCGGGAGCCTACGGTGGAGCAGATCGCCCGCTATCTGGATATCCCGCGGGAGGACGTGGTGTTCGCCATGGATGCCATCGTAGACCCGGTCAGCCTGTACGAGCCGGTGTACGCCGACGGCGGCGGGGACGCCGTGTGCGTCATGGACCAGGTGCGGGACGAGCGGAACTCGGACGAGAACTGGCTGGACCGCATCGCCCTGAAGGAGGCCATCTCCCGGCTGGACCCGCGGGAGCGCCATATTCTGGCGCTGCGGTTCTGTCAGGGAAAGACGCAGATGGAGGTCAGCAGCGAGATCGGCATCTCGCAGGCGCAGGTGTCCCGGCTGGAGAAGGGCGCCATCAACAGCATCCGGCGGAATATGTAGCAGAAAGCGCGGCAGGGAAGTCCCTGCCGCGCTTGGTTATGCCGTTTACTCCGCCTCCGCGTCGTCTTCCGGCGCCTCCGGCTCCTCCCACGGCACCATGGTGGCCACACAGCGGTTGATGTTCTTACCCTCGCTGAAGAACTTCCGCTCGTAGTCGGTCATGACGCCTACCGGGCCGTCCTTGTGGAGATCGGTGGTGACCTCCGACAGCTGAAAGCCGAACTGGGGAATTTCCTCCACCGACCACGCGAACAGCTTGTCGTTGTCGGTCTTGAAGTGGAGCTGTCCGCCCTCGGACAGCACCTTGCGGTACTGCTTGAGAAAATTGCCGTGGGTGAGCCGCCGTTTTTTCTGGTTGCTCTTGGGCCACGGATCACAGAAGTTGATGTACAGGCGGTCCACCTCGCCAGAGGCGAACATATCCGGCAGCAGCGCGGCGTCGCCGTCCACGAAGAACACGTTTTTCAGTCCCGCCTCCGTGACCCGCTCCATGGCCACCACCATGGCGTCCGGCACCTTCTCCACGGCGATGAGCAGCACGTCCGGTTCCGCGGCGGCGGTGTCCGCCGTGAACCGGCCCTTGCCGCAGCCCAGCTCCACCCGCAGCTCCCGCGCTTCCGGCATCAGCGTCCGCCACTGTCCCCGCATGGCGAAGGGATCGCGGACGAGACAGCCGCCGCAGGCCTCCATCCGGGGTACCAGGTTTTTCTTCTTACGCATACGCATGGCGCAGTGTCCTCCCAAATATGGTAGAGATTTTCAGATACTTATACCACATTTTCCGTTGGTTTGCAAACCCGAAATCCGGCGGGCAGTAAATTTCGCACGAAACACCGCCGTGCGACCTTAAAAATGCGCAAAGAACAGCGTTCACTTTTGTGGAAACTGCTAAAAAAGAGAAAGCGCCGCGGGTTGGACTTGATAAAATTCTAACGGTCTACTATAATACAGTATGTATGAGGAGGAGCCTGTCCAGAGGGCGTGTTCCTCCCCCTGACACACTGTCGCGGCCATGTGCGCCGCGGCGGACAAGGATGTAAGGAGGAATTGATATGACTCATGTTCTGCTGGAAAAGAAAGAGCATATCGCCGTGGCCACCATCAATCGGCCCAAGGCGCTGAACGCTCTGAATTCCGAAGTGCTGTCCGACCTGAACGAGCTGGTGGATATCGTCACCGCCGATCAGGATATTTATGCGCTGGTCATCACCGGCAGCGGCGAAAAGGCTTTCGTGGCCGGCGCCGATATCGGTGAGATGAGCACGCTGACGAAGGAGGGCGGCGAGGCATTCGGCAAGCACGGCAACGATGTGTTCCGCCGCATCGAGACGCTGCCTATCCCCACCATCGCCGCAGTCAACGGCTTCGCGCTGGGCGGCGGCTGCGAGCTGAGCATGAGCTGTGATATCCGTATCTGCGCCGATACCGCTGTGTTCGGTCAGCCCGAGACCGGTCTGGGCATTACCCCCGGCTTCGGCGGCACCCAGCGTCTGGCGCGTCTGGTCAGCCCCGGCATGGCCAAGCAGCTGATTTACACCGCCAAGAACATCAAGGCGGACGAGGCGTATCGCATCGGTCTGGTCAACGCCGTGTACCCGCTGGAGGAGCTGATGCCCGCCGCGGAGAAGCTGGCGCAGACCATCGCCAAGAACGCCCCCATCGCCGTTCGCGCCTGCAAGAAGGCCATCAACGACGGTCTGCAGACCGATATGGATCAGGCCATCGTTATTGAGGAGAAGCTGTTCGGCAGCTGCTTTGAGACGGCGGATCAGAAGGAGGGCATGGGTGCTTTCCTGGAGAAGCGCAAGCACGAGCCCTATCAGAATAAGTAACGCCGCACCGTATCGTTAATTGACAGGCGTGAGCCTGATAATTAAGCAATTCATGGAAAAATTTGAATTAGGAGGAACAATCATGAAAGTAGCAGTATTTGGCGCAGGTACAATGGGCAGTGGTATTGCTCAGGTTTTCGCAGCGAAGGGCCACACCGCTCTGATGTATGCTTCCAGCACCGCAAGCGCACAGCGTCATAAGGACAAGCTGGCCGCCTCCCTGAACAAGAAGGTCGCCAGGGGCAAGATGACCCAGGAAGCTGCTGATGATATCATGAGCCGCGTTCTGGTCGAGGAGTTCGAGGCCGCTGCCGATGCCGATCTGGTCATCGAGTGCGTCGCCGAGAACATGGAAGTCAAGAAGGAGCTGCTGGGCCGTCTGGATGCTCTGTGCAAGGATGAGACCATCTTCGCCTCCAACACCTCCTCTCTGTCCATCACCGAGATGGGCCAGGGCCTGAAGCACCACCTCATCGGTATGCACTTCTTCAACCCGGTGCCTGCCATGAAGCTGGTGGAGGTCATTGCCGGCGGCAACACCCCCGCTGACCTGGTGGACTACATCAAGAACCTCTCCACCGAGATCGGCAAGACCCCCGTGGTGGTCAACGAGGCTCCTGGCTTCGTGGTCAACAAGATCCTGATCCCCTATTGCAATGAAGGCGTTTGCGTTCTGCAGGAAGGCGTTGCCTCCGCAGAAGATATCGATATTGCTATGCAGCTGGGCTGCAACCACCCCATGGGCCCCCTGCATCTGGGCGACCTGATCGGCTGGGACGTGGTGCTGAACATTATGGACGTGCTGTTCAACGAGACCCACGATAGCAAGTATCGCGCAAACGTGCTGATCCGGAAGATGGTTCGTGCGGGCAAATTGGGTATTAAGTCCGGCGAAGGCTTCTTCAACTACAACAAGTAAAAATCAGGAAAAGGAGAAAAGAGTATGGATTTCCATCTGACTAAGGAACAGCTGCTCGTTCGCAAGATGTACCGCGAATTTGCAGAGAACGAAGTAAAGCCCCTGGCCGCCGAGATCGACGAGGAAGAGCGCTTCCCCATGGAAACCGTCGAGAAGATGGCAAAGCTGGGTATGATGGGCATTTACTTCCCCAAGGAGTACGGCGGCGCTGGCGCCGACGTGCTGTCCTATGCAATGTGCGTGGAGGAGCTGGCTAAGGTCTGCGGCACCACCGCTGTTATCGTTTCCGCCCACACCTCCCTGTGCGCCGCCCCCATCTTTGAGAACGGCACCGAGGAGCAGAAGATGAAGTATCTGCCCGACCTGTGCTCCGGCAAGAAGATCGGTGCTTTCGGTCTGACCGAGCCCGGCGCCGGTACTGACGCCCAGGGTCAGCAGACCACCGCTGTGCTGGATGAGTCCGGCGAGAACTACATCCTGAACGGCTCCAAGTGCTTCATCACCAACGGCAACGTGGCTGATACCTTTGTCATCATCGCCGTCACCGGCAAGACCACCGATAAGCGCGGCCGCACCATGAAGGAGATCTCCGCTTTCATCGTGGAGAAGGACGACAAGGGCTTCTCTCAGGGCAAGCACGAGAAGAAGATGGGTATCCGCGGCAGCTCCACCTGCGATCTGATCTTCGAGGATTGCGTGATCCCCAAGGATCGTATGCTGGGCAAGAAGGGCGAGGGCTTCAAAATCGCCATGAAGACGCTGGACGGCGGCCGTATCGGTATCGCTTCTCAGGCTCTGGGTCTGGGCGAGGGCGCCGTTGAGGAAGCCATCAAGTACACCAAGGAGCGCGTACAGTTCGGTAAGCGCATCTCCCAGTTCCAGAACACCCAGTTCCAGCTGGCCGATATGCACACCCGTATGCAGGCCGCTCAGTACGTGGTTTACGCTGCTGCCATGAAGAAGCAGAACCACGAGCCGTACTCCATGGATGCTGCCATGGCTAAGCTGTTCGCCGCCGAGGCCGCTTCCGATGTGACCCGCCGCGCCGTTCAGCTGTTCGGTGGTTACGGTTACACCCGTGAGTATCCTGTGGAGCGCATGATGCGCGATGCCAAGATCACTGAGATCTACGAGGGCACTTCCGAGGTCCAGCGCATGGTCATCGCCAGCAATCTGGGCGTTAAGTAATTGAGGAGGTAAAAGGTAAAATGAAAATCATCGTCACTGTTAAGCAGGTTCCCGATACCTCCGGTAAGGTGGCCGTGAACCCCGATGGCACCCTGGACCGTGCGTCCATGCAGACCATCATCAACCCTGATGACATGAACGCCGTTGAGGCCGCTCTGGCTCTGAAGGACGAGCTGGGCTGCAAGGTCGTGGCGTTCACCATGGGTCCCCCTCCCGCAGAGGGCATGCTGCGTGAGCTGATGGCCATGGGCGTGGACGAGGGCGTTCTGGTCACCGCTCGTGAGTTCGGCGGTTCCGATACCTACGCTACCTCCCAGATCATCGCCGCTGCCATCGACACCTACGGCATCGAGAAGGATGACCTCATCCTGGCTGGCCGTCAGGCCATCGACGGCGATACCGCACAGGTCGGCCCCCAGATTGCTGAGAAGCTGCATCTGCCCCAGGTCACCTATGCCGGCGAGATCACCAAGGACGGCGACACCCTGACCGTCAAGCGTATGCTGGAGGACGGCTACATGACCATCAAGGTCAAGACCCCCTGCATGATCACCTGCATCAAGGAGCTGAACACCCCGCGTTACCTGTCCGTGGGCGGCGCGTTCGAGTGCTACAGCAAGCCTCTGGTCACCATGACCTACGAGACCCTGAAGGATCACCCCCTGATCGACAAGAGCACGATCGGCCTGGCTGGTTCTCCCACCAACATTCTGACCTCCTTCACGCCCCCTCAGAAGGGCGCGGGCATGATGCTCGAGGGCGCTGACAAGGCTACCACCGACAAGCTGGCAGGCATTCTGGCTGCCAAGCACATCATCTAAGGAAGGAGAAACGAAAATGGCTTTTAATAGTGCTGATACCGCTGCCTTCAAAAACGTATGGGTTTTCTGCGAGCAGCGTCAGGGCGTGATGATGCCCACTACCTTCGAACTGATCTCCGAGGGCCGGAAGCTGGCCAATGAGCTGGGCGTGGAGCTGTGCGGCATCCTGCTGGGCGACAACGTCAAGGGCATCGCCGCTGAGCTGGGCCAGTATGGCGCAGACAAGGTCTATGTCTATGATTCCCCCCTGCTGAAGGACTTCACCACCGATGCCTACACCAAGGTGATCGTGGAGGCCGTTGAGGAGCTGAAGCCCGAGGTGCTGCTGTTCGGCGCCTCCAACATCGGCCGCGATCTGGCTCCCCGCTGCGCCGCCCGCCTGCACACCGGTCTGTGCGCGGACTGCACTCACCTGGACATCGATATGCCCAACTACAAGGGCTTCCTGAAGGAAGCCTCCACGCTGCCCGAGGAGCGCATCGAGAAGCTGGGTACCGTGATGATCAACAAGGAGCCGCATGACGTCTCCCGCGACCTGAAGATGACCCGTCCTGCGTTCGGCGGTCACCTGATGGCCTCCATCATCTGCCCCCGTTTCCGTCCCGCTATGGCGACCGTTCGCCCCGGCGTTATGAAGAAGCGCGAGTGCCCCAAGAACGTGGAGATCATCGAGCCCAAGTTCGAGCTGACCGCTGCTGACATCCACACCGAGGTGGTGGATACCGTCAAGGCCGCCAAGAAGCTGGTTGACCTGATCGGCGCCGACTTCATCGTGTCCGTTGGCCGTGGTATCTCCAAGGACGTGGAGAAGGGCATCAAGCTGGCCGAGGAGCTGGCAGAGGTGCTGGGCGGCGTCGTGGGTTCCTCCCGCGCCTGCGTGGACTCTGGCTGGATCTCCGCTGACCATCAGGTCGGCCAGACCGGCAAGACCGTCCATCCCAAGGTCTACGTTGCTCTGGGTATCTCCGGCGCTATCCAGCACAAGGCTGGTATGCAGGATTCCGAGTGCATCATCGCCGTGAACAAGAACGACACCGCTCCCATCTTCGAGGTGGCTGACTACGGTATCGTCGGTGACCTGTTCAAGGTCGTTCCCGAGCTGATCGAGTCCATCAAGGCTGCCAAGGCCGCCAAGTAAGTTGGATCTCTGACACACAAAAAAGAAACTCCGCCCTACGGCGGAGTTTCTTTTTTGTGTACGATGCCGCTGTGGATAGACACAGACGGGTTGGAGTGGAGGATAGAAAACGACAGACTGTCCCTTTTCGCGCAGTGAGGGAGCGGAAAAAGCGACAAGGGTTGCCTAAAATGGAAAATCGCGGTATAATATGAACAATACACTTTGCGCGCCGCGCAAAGACCGATTTGAGGTATTGAGGATGAAAACAGAAGAAAAGCTGAACATGACCATGCTCTGCGACTTCTACGAGTTGACTATGGGCAACGGGTACTTCCAGACCGGCTACAAGGATCGCATCGTCTACTTTGATGTGTTCTTCCGTAAGGTGCCGGACGGCGGCGGCTACGCCATCACGGCGGGGCTGGAGCAGCTCATCGACTATATCGAAAACCTGCACTTCACCGACGCGGATATCGCCTACCTCCGGGGCCGCGGTATCTTCTGCGAGGAGTTTCTGGCCTATCTGCGGGACTTCCGTTTTACCGGCGATATCTACGCCATCCCGGAGGGAACGCCGGTGTTCCCCAAGGAGCCGCTGGTGGTGGTGCGCGCACCGGCCATTGAGGCGCAGCTCATTGAGACCTTCACACTGCTGACCATCAATCACCAGAGCCTGATCGCCACGAAGGCCAACCGCATCAACCGTGCCGCCCGCGGCCGGACGGTGCTGGAGTTCGGCTCCCGCCGGGCGCAGGGTGCGGACGCAGCCATCGTAGGCGCACGCGCTGCGTTTATCGGCGGCGTGGCAGGTACGGCCTGCACGCTGTCGGACGAGATGTACGGTGTGCCCGCCGGCGGCACCATGGCCCACGCATGGGTGCAGATGTTCCCCAGCGAGCTGGAGGCGTTCAAGGCGTATTGCCGCCTGTATCCCACCAACGCCACGCTGTTGGTGGACACCTACAACACACTGCACTCCGGTATTCCCAACGCCATCCGTGCCTTTGACGAGATCCTCAAGCCGATGGGCATCACCAAGTGCGGTATCCGTCTGGACTCCGGCGACTTGGCCTATCTGACCCAGAAGGCGCGGAAGATGCTGGACGACGCGGGCTGGACGGAGTGCAAGATCTCCGTGTCCAACTCGCTGGATGAGTATCTCATTCAGGATATGCTGCTACAGGGCGCACAGATCGATATGTTCGGCGTGGGCGAGCGGCTCATCACCGCTAAATCCGAGCCTGTATTCGGCGGCGTGTATAAGCTGGTTGCCATTGAGGAGCCAGACGGCACTGTGGTGCCCAAGATCAAGGTCAGCGAAAACGTGGAGAAGATCACCGTACCCCACTTCAAGAAGGTCTACCGCTTCTACGGGCGGGATTCCGGCAAGGCCATTGCGGACTACATGACGCTCCACGACGAGACGGTGGACGATACGAAGGATATCACCATCTTCGACCCGCTGGCCACTTGGAAGAAAAAACGCGTCCACAATTTTGAGGCGCGGGAGCTGCTGGTGCCCGTGTTCCTGCAGGGTAAGTGCGTGTACAAGAGTCCGTCACTGCAGGAGATCCGGGAGTATTGCCGTCAGCAGGTGGACACCCTGTGGGACGAGGTGAAGCGCTTCGACTATCCACACAAATACTATGTGGATCTGTCCGATAAGCTGTGGGATATCCAGCAGCATCTGCTGCGCAGCTCGCAGGAGTAACCGGCCGACGCCATAAAATGTGAAAGGGAGGAATGACCGTGAGAAAGCCGAAGATCCAACAGAGAACCGAGCGCCGGATATCCGCGGCGCTGCGTCTGGTATTGGTAGCCGTGCTGCTGGCGGCACAGCTGTCACTGGTGTTCCTCCTGAGCCTGCTCCTCAAGCAGCGGGCGGCGCTGGCCTATACGATCTTGGAGGTGCTGGCCTTTGCCTATGCCGTGTATATCTGGACGAAGCCCGGTACTACCAGCTACAAGGTGGGGTGGATATTCCTGATCCTGTTCCTGCCTGTGGTGGGGCTGATCCTCTACTGGCTGTGGAACGGCGGGTGTCAATCCAAGCGTCTGGACTTGAAAAAGCTGCCGCTGCCGCAGGAGCCTGCCTATAAGCTGGAGGAGAGCCGACTCAATATCGAAAAGCTGCGGCAGACCACACCCCAATGGGCAGGAATGGCGTCATACCTAAACGGCAAAGGGTTCTCACTTTACAGAAATACGCGGGCGACATACCTGCAAACGGGCCAAAAATTTCTGGAGGATATGCTGGACGCCATGGAGCGGGCGGAGCGTTTCATCTTTCTGGAGTACTTCATCATGGCGGAGGGCGAGCTGTGGGACCGCCTGACGGATGTCCTGCGGCGGAAGAGCGGGCAGGGCGTAGAGATCAAGCTGATCTTTGACGACTTCGGCAGCATGATGCGTATGCCGGCGGAGAAGGTGGAGGCGCTGCGCCGTGCCGGCGTGGAGGTCATCGTCTTCAATCCGGTACACCACTATGTGAACCGCCTGTACTTCAACTACCGCGACCACCGGAAGATCACCTGCATCGACGGTGATATCGCCTACACCGGCGGCGCCAATATTGCCGACGAGTACGCCGATATCATCCAGCGCTTCGGCTACTGGAAGGACTGCGGCGTCCGGCTGGAGGGCGAGGGCGCGTGGGGGCTGACACGGGAGTTTATCTTCATGTGGGAGCGGCTGGGCGGTGAAATGCACAGTGAGCACGACTATTACCGTCCCATGCACCATGCCCTGTCCGACGGCTTCTGCCAGACGGTGGTGGACGGGCCGGACAATAACCCGGACGCCACGGCGGAGGATGTGTTCCTCCAGATGATCTCGCGGGCGCGGCAGACGGTGTATATCACCACACCGTATCTGGCCATTGACGAATCCATGATCAAGGCGCTGTGTCTGGCCGGAGACAGCGGTGTGGATGTGCGCCTGATGATGCCGGGCATCCCGGATCACAAATTTGCCTATCAGGTGGCACAGAGTTATTTTCCGGAGTTGACAGAACACGGTGTGAAGATATATACTTACACGCCGGGGCTTATCCATGGTAAGACCGTGATGGTGGACCGAGAGGCGGCGTTTATCGGCTCGGTGAACATGGATTTCCGCAGCTTCCAGCTGCACTTCGAGTGCGGCGAGATCCTCTACCGGATGCCCGCCATCGAATCGCTGCTGGAGGACATGGATCAGATCCTCCAGCAAAGCGAGCAGGTAACGCCGGAGCGTATCAAGGCGCGGCCGTGGTACCTCCGTGTGGCCGGCGACGTGCTGCGGCTGTTCGCCATGTGGATGTGAAAGGAGCGGAGCGCAGATGGCCTGTTATATTTTCGGCGCGGGCAGCTTTTACGGCCTTTCCCAACGTCCCGTACCGGGGGATATCATCATTGCCGCCGACGGCGGCTGGGAGCCGTGCAGGGGGGAGGGGCTGACGCCCGACCTGCTGCTGGGGGATTTTGATTCCCTGCACACCGTACCGGACTTTGCCCATATCCGCCGCGTACCGGTGGAAAAGGACGACACCGACATGATGCTGGCCATCAAGGAGGGGCTTGCCCGGGGCGAGACGGAGTTCCACCTCTATGGCGGCATGGGCGGCCGCCGCACCGACCACACCATTGCGAATTTACAGTGCCTGCTGTATCTGGCGGCGCACGGTGCACGGGGCTGGCTGTATGGCGATGGGGAGCAGTTTACCGCCATTTGCGGCGGTGAGATCACCCTCCCGGCCCGGGAAAAGGGCATTGTGTCCGTGTTCTGTATGGGTGCGGATGCGCAGGGCGTGACCATCGAGGGCGGGCAGTACACTGCGCATGACACGGTGCTGACGGCGTCGTTCCCGCTGGGCGTCAGTAATCATTTTGTGGGCAACCCTGTCCGCGTGGCTGTCACGCAGGGCAGTTTGCTGATAGGTTTGATCGAAAAGGAGTAAAAGAACATGAAAAAGAATGGACTGAACAAGCTGCTGGCGCTGCTGCTGGCACTGGTGATGGTGCTGGCGCTGGCCGCCTGCGGCAATAAGGAGCAGGACAACGGCGGCGCCGGTGATGATGCCAACGTTGTGACCGATGGTGTTGTGGCCGACGGCGCTACTGTTGGCGAGGGCAAGACCGCCTTTACCGTGGAGGTCGTGCAGCTGGACGGCACCTCCATCAAGTTCACGGTGAACACCGACAAGGCCACCGTGGGCGAAGCGCTGCTGGATCTGGGCATCGTGGCAGGCGACACCACCGAGTACGGTCTGTATATCAAGACGGTCAACGGTGTGACGCTGGACTATGATGCGGACGGCGCCTACTGGGCGTTCTACATCAACGGCGAGTATGCCTCCACCGGTGTGGATTCCACCAACATCGAGGCTGGTGCGACCTACACACTGAAGGGCGAGGCGGCAGCAGCTACCGAGGGCTGATACGGACTGCAAGGCGCATGACGTAAAAAAGAAAGACACGGCAGTTGCCGTGCCTTTCTTTTTTGCGTTTTTCAGGGTACCAGCGCCGCCTCGGCCTCACCCATGAGATAGAGGGAGCCGCAGCACAGTATCGCACCGTCAGGAGGCGTGCTGTCCAGCGCCAGCGCCGCGCCGTCCGCCACAGAGCCGCAGGCCGTTACCGGCTTGCCAAGCGGCGATAGATAGGCCGCCAGCTCCTGCGCCGGCAGTGCGCGGGGGTTGTCCGGCGTCACGGTGATGAACCGGGCCGTATAGGGCAGGAGCGGGGTGTACATATGGGCGTAGTCCTTGTCACCCATTACGCCGGTGAGGACGGTCAGCGGCCGATCGGACAGGTAATCCGCGATATTCTCCACCAGCGCTGCCATGCACTGGGGGTTATGCCCACCGTCCATGACCACCAGCGGCTCCCGCCGCACCACCTCGAAGCGGACGGGCCAGCGCACCTGCGCCAGACCCTGCCGCACCGCGTTTTCGTCGATGTGCCAGCCACGGCGACGCAGCACCTCCGTTACCGTCAGCGCTGTGGCGGCGTTGTACAGCTGCATCCGGCCCAGCAGCGGCAGGTGCAGATCGGTCAGGTCACCGAAATTGAAGGCCTGCCCGTCCAGCGAATGGGCGAGAGGGGAGAGGGTGTCCATATCCACCGGATGCAGCGTGACGCCGCAGGAGCGGCATCGTGCGGATACGATCTCCGCAACAGACGGCGCGCAGGGGTACAGCACCGCCTCACAGCCGGGCTTGATGATGCCGGACTTGGTGGCGGCGATCTTTTCCACGGTATCGCCCAGATAGGTCGTGTGATCCAGACCGATGTTGCACAGCACGGCGGCCTCCGGCGCGGGGATGGCGTTGGTGGCGTCGAACTCGCCGCCCATGCCCACCTCGCACACCACGATGTCGCACTTACGCCGGGCAAACCATGTGAAGGCGATGGCGGTCACCATCTCAAACTCCGAGGGGTGGTCAGCCATGCTGTCCGCCAGCGGCCGCACCTCCTCCGTGATGGCGCACAGCTCCTCGTCGGGGATCTCCTGACCGTCCACCTGCATCCGCTCGTTAAAGCGGAAGATGTAGGGCGATGTGTACAGCCCCGTGCGATACCCCGCGGCTTGCAGGATGGATGCCAGCATGGCGCAGGTGGAGCCCTTACCGTTGGTGCCGGTGACGTGAACGAACCGTACTGTCCGTTCCGGATGTCCCAGCTTTTCCAACAGCTCGTGGATGCGCCGGAGCCCCGGCTTGCTGCGCCGCCAATCCACCGCATGGATGTAGGCCAGCGCCTCACGGATCGTCATGCTTTCTGCCTCCCTTGGCCTGAATGTGCCGCTGTACGCCGCTGAGTGCGCCGCGCCGCAGCAGCAGCCACACAATGAGGGTATCCACCGAAGCGGTCAGGGCGAACTGGATGCCGCGGGACACCAGCTTTGCCAGGAAAAATGCCTCTTTCGCCTCGCCGCCGTATACCAGCGCCAGCGCCATGCTCTGCCACAGGACGGAGCCCAGCAGCGCCGCAGGGAAGAAGGCCAGCGCTGTCCGGGGCAGGGTGCTTTTCTCCAGCACATAGCGCCGCGCCAGACCGGCCAGCAGGCCGTACAGGATGGGCGGCAGGCAGAAGATGGGGTTATAGCCGAAGGGGGAGAACAGGCAGCCGATCAGATCGGCGGCGAAGCCCACCAGCGCGCCGGGGATGGGGCCGCACAGCAGACCCGCCAGCACGATGGGCAGCGCCTCCAGCGAGATGCGGGTGGTTTCCGCCGGGATGAGGGTCAGCACCCGCGCCAGCACCACGCTCATGGCGGTCAGCAGGGCGCAGACAGTCAGGGAATAGGTGCTGAAAGCGGGACGTGCGACAGTTGACATTTCTTTTTCGGGCATAAAAAAACCTCCTTATCCTTGGGATGGGAGGAATCTTACAGATAGTAAAACAACATACTGCCGTGTGGAAGCTGGAATGGAATCGCGGAGCAAGCTCCTTCGTCCGGCGGCAGCCTCCCATCCGTCCGGCACTTAACGCACCATTCCTACACACGCGCTGGCTGTATTATACAGCGCCCTATTGGAAAAAACAAGGGGTATTTTCCGTATGGAGGTCATTCTGAAGAACGATAGCATAGCCCCCTCCGGCACGCCGGAGGGGGCTATGCTTAGTTATCCTGTGCTGCTTGCCGTCAAGTATGCACCTTGGCCGCGCTTACTTGGCGACGGTGCTGACGCCGGTCTTGTTGTAGCCGGGACTGAGCTTGCCGTTGGCGTTGACACCGCGGACGGTGTAGCTGTATTTAACGCCGCTGGTCACGTTCTTGTCCGTCCAGCTCTTGCCGTTTACGTTCGCAACAGCCACCCACTTCGTATCGCCGGGGGCCTTGCGGTACACACGGTATGTCCGGGCGTCTGCCGCGTAGCTCCATGTCACGACGATGCCGTTCTTTCCGGCGGTCGCCGCGCTCAGCGTCACATTGGCAGGTGTGGTGGGCGAGGCCGTCACCATGGTGCTCTTGCCCGCAGAATCGTAGCCGCCGAGCGTAACGCCGTCATCCGCCACAGCACGCACCGTGTAAGTGTACTTCGTACCCTTGACGGCGGTGATGTCCTTCCACTCCGTGTCGCGGACGCTTTTGGCGACGACCGTCCACTTGGTGTTCACCGCGTCCTTGCGGTACACCTGATAGGCGTGGGCGCCGTTGGCCTTCTGCCATGTCACCAGAATGCCCGCAGAATCAGCCTTGGCGCTGACCAGTACCACCTTGGCGGGGGTAGCGGACGCCGCAGGTATGGTGGCGCTGACACCGGTCTTGTTATAGCTGGGGCTGAGGGTCTTGCCGTCGGCAGCCACACCGCGCACCGTGTAGCTGTACTTCACACCCGCCTTAGCGCTCTTATCCGTATAGCTGGTGCCGGCCACAGTCGCAATGACCGTCCACTTGGTGTTCACCGCGTCCTTGCGGTAGACCTTGTACTTCGCCGCGCCGCTGGCTGCCTGCCATGTCACCTGAATGCCGCCGCTGACCGCCTTGGCACTGCCCAGCGTCACGTTGGCGGGGGTGGTGGACGCCGTCGGCATGGTGGCGCTGACGCCAGTTCGGTCGAAGCCGGGGCTGAGGGTCTTGCCGTCAGAGCCGACACCGCGGACGGTGTAACTGTACGTCACACCCGCCTTAGCGCTCTTATCCGTGTAGCTGGTGCCGGTCACAGTCGCAATGACCTTCCACTTGGTATTCACCGCGTCCTTGCGGTAGACGTTGTATTTCTCCGCGCCGTTGGCTGCCTGCCACGTCACATGAATGCCGCCGCTGACTGCCTTGGCGCTGCCGAGGGTCACATTGGCGGGGGTGGTGGACGCCGTCGGCATGGTGGCGCTGACGCCAGTTCGGTCAAAGCCGGGGCTGAGGGTCTTGCCGTCAGAGCCGACACCGCGGACGGTGTAACTGTACTTCGTACCGGCCGTGCCGCTCTTATCCGTGTAGCTGGTGCCAGTCACCGTCGCAATGACCCGCCAAACGGTGTTGGAGGCATCCTTGCGGTAGACGTTGTATTTCGCCGCATTGGCCGCCTTCTGCCACGTCACCTGAATGCCGCCGCTGACCGCCTTGGCGTTGCCAAGCGTCACATTGGCGGGTGCAGCGGACGCCACGATCTTCACCGTGACCTCCCCATTGTCCACAGCGCCGTTGTCCATGGGCTTCATGGCGCCGTCCTCAATGGTATACACATACGCCTTGACGAGGGTGAGCTTGGAGGTATCCCCCACGCTTGCCCCGTCCTTGACCTTGAAGGCCAGGGTGTACAGGTCGCCGCTGACCGTAAGGCCGGCGCTGGTGGTATCCAGCAGGGACACGGCGTAGTAGCTGCCCCGGTCGTCGGTCTTGAGCGCCGTCAGCTTCGCGCCCTCAAATTTGGCGACGGATGCATCTGCATCCAGTTCAAAAAATGCAGGGTCAAAATATACCCGATAGTTCAGGCATACAATGCCGGCCAGCTTCTCGTCCTCGGACGCCGTGACCGTCAGCTTGACGGTCTGATCCGCCGTGATCTCGGTCGCGTCCGCCTTGGGGCTGACAACGGCGGCCAGCGCCTCGGTGGTGAGACTCAGCGTCAGCACCAGCGCCAGCAGGAAAGATACAAGCTTTTTCATATGTCTTTCCCCTCCTTAGTTGTTAGCGGTGAGGGAGGTCAGCTCCCCCAAATAGAAGGCATAGATGATCTCCGCGTCCTTTGCCGTCACCTGACCGTCACCGTTGATATCGGCGGCGTCCTGCTGGCTGAGGTCGGCGGTGAGCTTGCCGTTGGCAATGGCGTAGACCAGCGCAGCGTCCACATCGTCCACCATGCCGTCGTTGTTCACATCGCCCTTGTTATACTTCTGTGCCACGGTGATGGTCTGCTCGACGGAGAAGTCGCCGTACTTCACGGTGACGGCGGTGGTCTCCGCCTTGAGCGCCTTATCGTTCTCCATGGTGTAGTCCCGGATCTCCACCTCGGTGTTGTCGTCATACACCGCCACCACCGTCATGCCGGTGGGATCAAAGTCCTCGCCCGCAAGATATGCGGTCTTTGCAGGCTGCGCGGTGATCTTCAGACCCGTCAGCACCGGCTCTGCACCGGCCTGCCACTTCAGGATGGGATAGCCGTCGTTGAGACCCTTGGTATCCGCCGCGAAGCTGCTGCCCAGCTCGGAGGCCAGCGCCTTCAGCTCGTCGGCGGTCTTGGCGGTACCCAGACCGGTGATGCCGTACTTGGGGCTCTCGCCGGAGACGGTACCCGTCAGATAGAAGCTGTTGACATAGTGCGCCGCCGTCTTGTCCGGGGACAGACCGCCCACATAGGAGGCGTTGCCGCCGGTACCGACGACCTTGCCGACGCTGTAGCAGTTGGTCAGCGTGGCGCCCGCCGTGTTGCTGAAGCCGGAGCCGCAGATGCCGCCCAGATAGCACTCATTGGCGGCGCTGCTGCGGATCGTGCCGGTGGCGTAGCAGTCGGTGATGACCGCGCCGGTGGCGGTGTAGCCCGCGATGCCGCCTGCGTGCTTGTTGCTGGTGACGTTCACGGCGCTCCAGCACTGGGTAATGGATGCCTTGTCGTACATATAGCCTGCGATGCCGCCCGCCTGCGCGTTGCTTCTGGCGGTGCAGGTCACGCTGCCGGTGATGCCCAGCCGCGTGACGGAGGCGCCGCCCTGCAGATAGCCGATCAGGCCCGCGGGATAGCTGGTGCTGTTGATGTACAGGTTGCGGATAACGTGACCCTGTCCATCGAAGGTACCGTAGAACTTCTTCAGCGGTGTCCAATCATAGCCCGCCAGCTCGATATCGGCGGTGAGCTTGGCGCTGCTTTTGCCGTCGGTGGCGGCGAACCATGCCAGCTCCGCAGCGGTGCCGATGAGATAGACGCCGTTGTCATCCTTCTGGGGCTCGGTTTTGGTCGTGCCGTCCCAGGGATCGGCGCCGACGGTCTGCATGGAGGCCATGACGGTCAGAACGCCGTCCTGTACCTTGTCCGCATCGGCGCTGCCCAGCGAGAAGCTGCCGCGCTCCACCGCGTAGCCGTCCTTACGCAGGGTGTACAGATAGGTGCCGTAGCCCAGCTGGAAGCGTCCGTCCGCACCGGGCTCCATGTCCTTGCCGTTGCTGTCGGTGATGGTGACGGCCACGCCGTCCAGCACGCTGCCTGCATCATCGGAGATACGCAGCGCCACGGTAAAGAACACCTTGCGGTAGACTGTGACCGCAGCGTCGGCGTAGTGGTTCATGTAGTAGTTGACGGTGACAGCGTTGAAGTTGGTACCCACGCCGGTATCCGTCATGCCGTACAGGAATGCGAAGGGGTTGGCAGCGGAATACATACTGCCGTAGGTGTAGCCGTTGGTGAATACGCACGCCGCCGTGTCCGCGCCCTCGGCAAAGGGCAGATCCTCCGGAACGGTCACGGTGACGGAGGAGTTGTCCATCCGCTGGTACTGGCCCAGCGTTCCGTCGAACTTGCTCTCACCGTTGTGATAGGTGGGCTTGAACAGGGTGGGGTTGAAGATACCGGAGATCTTGTTGACGCCGCGGAACATACCGCTGAACGTCAGCTTCACCTGATCGCCGGGCATAATGTCCTCACCCTTGTGGCTGGCGTTTTCCGCGGTGATGGTGACCTTGGCCACCCGCACCAGACGGTAGCTGACGCCGCTCTCGTCGGTCATCCGGAGGATGACGGTGCCGCCCATGCCGTTGCCGGCGGTGTTGAAGGCCTCCAGCGGCACGATGTACCGGCCATCCTCACCGACGGAGGCGGTCTGGAAGGCGGAAACACTGGTCACCATGGCGGCGTTGGTGGCGACGAAGGCGTACTCCACCATGACGCTGCCGGTGTTCTTCACGACGGCAAAGCGCAGGGCGGGATCGGTCTCACCGGCCTCGTAGTACCATGTGTCGTAGTTGTAGTCCCACTCCATGGAACGGGTGGTGGTGACGCCGGGCGCCATGTTGAAGTCCACGTCCGCGTCGGCGGTGCCGTGGGTCACGCCGGTGCCGCCCACCACGATCACGCCCACGCGCTGGGGCTGGGTGGCGGGATACAGGCCGCCGTGGCTGCCCACATTCTGCGTGCCGTCATTGGGGTTCGCCGTGGTGACATCCACGCTGTCATAGTAGACGGTGATGATGGAATCCTTCGTGCCGGGGGTCACATCCGCCCAGTTGGCGGTGGTATTGCCGCCGTTGACTGTCTGGATCCGGGCGTCGCCGTCTCCCATCACGCTCCAGTGGAAGTCGGGCTCCACCATGATGTTGCCGGCGTCGGAGTTGATGATCTGCCAGTGGCGGTAGGCCCGGACACGGGTGGTGCCGTCCAGCACCTCAAAGCCGCTGGGATCCAGATTCACCTGCAGATCGGCCTCGTCGCGGGTGGCGGTGGCTGTACCCAGCTGGCTGAAGTCGTGGGACAGGCGATCCGTCGCGGTGCTGGCGGTAAGGTTCAGCTCCCGATCCGCGGTCAAGCCGCTGACCCAACCGGCGCGGGTCACATGACCGGGCTGGCTGAGACGCCAGGTGTAGTTGCCGCTGCTCTTGGAGATGAAGTAGTCGGCGGACTTGGTATCGCCGCTGATGCGCCAGCCGTCGTCACTCTCCGTCACGCCCATGGGCTCCACCTCCGTGGTGTTGAAGTTGTTCCACTGGAAGTACAGGCCGAAGGCAGCGTCGGCGGGTACGGTGACGGTAAGCTTCACGCCGGTATTGATGGTCAGGCCCTTGGTACCGGCGCTGGAGCCGGCGCGGAAGGTCTGGTTGATGGACTGCGTGAAGATGTAGCCATCAATGTCGGGATAGGCATAGGTATTGTACAGGCAGGCGTTGCCGGCCGCGTACAGCACCGTGGGATAATAGGCGTAGTTGCCCCGGACATAGGGCGTACCCATGACATAGGAGGTCTTCATGATGGGGCAGTCCACCTGCACATGGTACTCCTCCGCCGTGAAATAGGTGTTGTCCGTCTTGCGGCTGTTGGTATAGAAGGAGTTGCACTGGAGGTAGACGTTGGTGCCGCCGCCGGCGCCGCCGTCCACGTTGCTGTCGGTGGGCAGCTCCAGCGTCATACCGCCCAGCTCCACATCGTAGACGTCGGTCTCCGCGTTCTTGGCAAAGGCGCGGTAGGCGTAGCGTCCGGCGGTAAGGCTGGCGTAAAACGTCTGGTAGCCGTCGACCAGTTGGCCGTTGGCAGGCTCATAGGCCTCCTGTCCCTCCGGCAGAGTGTCGGTGAAGCTGCTGTACAGGAAGCAGTCCTTCAGCTCCTCGCCCAGCACCTCGCTGCCCTGCGCGTCCGTCGTTACGCTGTACAGCTTGATGACGGGATAGCCGCCGGTGTAGTCCTTGCTCACATAGAATGTGAAGTTCATGCGGGGCGCGTCCTCCACATGGAGGGTCAGCGTCCAGGTGTCCTTGGAGAAGTGCTTCCCGTCGTGGGAGGCGCAGAAGCGATAGGTGTAGTCGCCCGCCGCCAGCTCGGTAAGCTGGATGGTGGTAGCGCCGAATATTGCCTCAGAGAAGCTCTGCATGGTGCCCCATGTCTGACCGCCGTCGGTGGAGCGCTGGTAGTAGTAATTCTTGTAGTTCAGCGTCTGGCCGTCCACGGGCGCGAAGATCTTGCCCGCCTGCAAATCGCTGAGCAGATACGCCATGCCCGTCTGGACTGTGGCCTCAGAGGCTGCGGGATACCCCTCCTTGCGGGTAGGCACAGGGGCGTCGCTCTTGCCGCAGGTGTCGCACTTGCCGTCGTTGTTGCCGTCCTTGTGCTCCGCCGCCGTCTGCCCCTTCAGGACGGGTGCAGGGCAGCTATCGACATAGGCGTCGCCCAGCGCCGCGGCGCTGAGACCCTCCGCTGCGGTGAAGGCAGTCCCCTTAACGGTGACAGTCGCGGTGGATGCAGCGCCGGTCTGCACCGCGCTGTCCAGATAGTAGCAGTTGTTCGCCGTCAGGGTGGTTTTCTCGTTGTTCGTGACCTCGCCGACCAGCGCACCCATGCTGGCCTGATCGTCATACTGACCGCTGACAGTGCCGGTGGCGTAGCAGTTGGTCAGCGTGATCGTGCTGGCGTGGCTGCTTTCCCCCGCGAGACCCACGATGCCGCCGGCGGCCTGCTGGATCTTCTGCGTCTTGTAATAGAAGTTGATCGCGCCGGTGTTGTAGCAGTCGGTGATGTTGACCGCTGCGCTGGCGTTGCCGACAATGCCGCCGACGCCGCGGAATTGATGGTGCCAGCCGCGCAGCAGGATCGCACCGGTATTCCAACAGCTCTCGATGGTCGTCGTTCCATACGAGGCGTCCGCCACGATGCCGCCGGTATAGCCCTGATAGCCGGTGATGTCGGCGTTATTGGAGCAGCCGCGGATCACCGTGTCCTGCGCGCTCGCCGCCACGCCGGCATGACCGTAGATCTGATCGTTGGTGGGCTCACCGGTCAGCGTCACATAGTTGTGGCAGTTCTCGATGGTGCAGGTGCGTTTGGTGGAAATGCCACAGGCGCGGCCCACGATACCCGCCACATAGCGGGTGACGGCCTTGGCCTCGCCGTACACACTGACGTTCTTGATGGCCGCGCCGTCGCACAGGCCGAACAGCGCGGTGTAGTAGCTGCTGACGTTGGCAAGGCTGCCCTTGTTTTCCAGATACAGCCCGGTGATCTTATGGTTCTGTCCGTCGAAGGTGCCGCGGTAGTCCTGATTGTTGGCGCGATCGCCGATGGGCGTCCAGGGCGTTGCCGCACTGCACACGCCGCTCAGGTCGATGTCGGCGGTGAGACGGGCGTTCAGCTCAGGCTTGCCGCTGTTCACCTCGTCGGCGAACCACTTGAGCTGTCCGGCGGTGGCGATCTCGTAGTAACCGTCCTCCGCCTGTGCGGGCTTGTTGACATCCGTCACCGTCACGGTACACTTGGCCATGAACGCGCCGTCATCCGTGGTCACGGTGATGAGCGCCGTTCCCTCGGCAACGCCGGTGACCAGGCCTTTGCGGTCCACCGTCGCCACGGCGGGTGCGCCGCTTCGCCACGTCACCTTCTGGTTGGTGGCGTTCGCAGGCTCCACCGCAGCCGTCAGCTGCGCCGTGGCGTTGCGGTCCACCGTCAGCTCCGAATGACTCAGCGTTACGCCGGTAACCGCCACCTCACTGGCGGTGCCGCCGGGCTTGGTGTTGTCACCCACCACGAAGTTGAAGCAGTTGAAGTACTCGTAGTTATTGTCGTTGTCCTCCGCCGCGATGTACAGGCCCTTCTCCAGCAGGAACGCGGCGGGCAGCGCCAGCGTATGGCTGCCGTCCCCGTTCTCCGTTACGGTGTACTCGTAGTCGGAGCCGGCGTAGTAGCTCCAGTCCACCTCGCCGTCGGCATTGAAGAGTGCGCAGTACGCCGCGATGTTGGTCTCGAAGTCCGCCGGATAGGTGACATACACAGTCTCTGTACCCTTGGGAACGGTGACGGTGTAGACCTTCTTCTCGCCGGGGTTGCTGTAGTGCGCCACCTCCATGGTGCTCTCCGCGATGTGGTAGAGGTAGTCCGTCCCCTCCGCGTCCAGGGAGACGCTGGCGAAGTCGAAATCCTTATAGTACTCGTTGGGGTCGAAGGGCTTCGCGCCGCCGCCCACCGTCACTCTTGCAGTGGCCGGTGCGTAGCAGGCGTCCTCCGTACCGGCGTTGGGATCCGTCGCCAGCAGGTAATAGGTACCCTCCTTCTCAAACGTATAGGTGTAGCTGCTGCGGTCGCCGCTGTGCGCCGCGACCTCGCCCACCTCCCGCCAGTCGGCATCATAGACCTTCACGGTCAGGCCGGTGATGGGCTCAAAGCTCTCCGTGCCGCCGTCCGCCACAGAGCGCGTGTCGTACTTCTGGGTCTGGACGGTCAGGCTGCCGCCGGGTCTGACGGCGTAGCTGTCCCGATCGAAGGCGGCAAAGGCGCCGCTCTGCCAGAAGCTCCAGTTACTGAACATGGCCACGTCGATGGTGTCCCCGTCAGACAGCAGCATATAGTCCGCCGTGGCGCCCCAGCCGGCGCTCATCAGCGGGTACACATGGTTGCGGTAGTACATGAGGTTCTCGTCGTGACCCCAGAACTGCTGCATATACATGGACGTGGCGCTGCCGGTGATGTTCAGCGCCAGACTGCTGTCGTCATACGGCTGACCGCCGTTCATGTCGGTGACGCCCACGCCGCCGTCGTGACCCTTGATGATCTCGTCACCGTTGATGACCTGCTCCGGCGTAAGGCCCAGATAGTACACACCCAGCAGGTAGAGATACAGGTGCAGAGCGGTGGGGCGCTTTACCACCTGATCGTCCACATAGCCGCCCTGTCCGTTCTCCGTATGGTAGCGGTAGAATTCGGACATATCCTGCTTGTCCAGATCGAAGTAGGGCACGTCCAGCTCCAGATGGGACAGCACCGTGCCTTCGTTGCCCACCAGTGGGATGCCGTCGTGGGAAACGGTGACATAGACCTTTACAGAGGCGGCGTCCGTCTCATCGTAGCCGTACTGGGCTGCATCGCCGTCGGCCGCCTCGTTCACCGTAATGGTGAGCTGCACGGACGCCGCAGCCTTCTCCGCGCAGGTGGCGGTGATGGTGGGCGTGTACGTACCCGCAGTCGGGTTGGTGAAGGACAGGATGGCGCTGCCGTCCTTGTCGGTGGTCACCTTGGTCTGCGTACCGTAGTCGCCGCCATCCAGCGTGTAGGTCAGCCCATGGCTGCCGCTGTCCTGAAACAGCTCGTCCAGCCGGACGGTCAGCAGGCCGCCTGCGGCCACCTCATACGCGGTCTTGGCGCCGTCCTTCACGGTCACGCAGGCTGCCGCGCCGCCGGACACATCCGACGTGGCGAACACTGTCTGCGGTACCAGAGACAGGCACAGCACCAGACTCAGCAGCATGGCCAATACACGGTTGGTCATGCTTCTTTTATGGTTCATGTGATCTCCTCCTTATCAGGATTTTCTCTATCTCTAACGCATACGCGGAAAAAGGAGTAAGGCTCCCTTGGCCAATACGGCGGAGGTATGTCCTTTCCATAAAAAGAGAGGAGGCGGGAGAGGCTTTCGCCCCTCCCGCCCTTATGGAAAGCAGACGGCTGGAAAAACCGTCTCGACTTGACTTATCCATATGCAGAAAAAATGCCGGTCCCCCTCCGTTCCACGGAGAATGACCAGCGGGATCTGCGACAGAAAAAGCACCGGCGTTTTCCCATAGGGGAAACGTCGGCGCACACTCCTGCCTATCCATACACCACGGAGAGAGCGCCCGCTGTTGGCGATCCTCTGCTATGTAAGTCTTCTGACTCGCGCCGCGGAGAGCTCTCTCCTCGTTCGTGACCTGTCTTCTCACAGACATGACGTCTGCAATGACGGACTTTCGTCCCAGCGGCTCACGCCGCCTCGGTACGTTCTTGCGCTTACAGTGCCGTTCGCGTGGGGCCTTGCCCCCCGTTCCTTTGAAGCCGCCGCCTGACCCCCCATCGGAGTCGTTGCGGCAAGCGGCTGCACAGCATCTTTGGAGCTTGTATTTAATTGGCCGACGGCTTTCGCCGCTACATATCATTATATGTTGGCAAAAACAGGATGTCAACAAAAATGTGCGCTCAGTTTGTGCAAAAATATTTCCCGGCAGCAGGCGCCCCGCCGCCTCGTGCGGCAGGGCGCTTACAATCCGCTCAATAGTCGGCGTTGAGCCACGGCTTTTGCCCCCAGTGCAGCAGCCGCGCCAGCTCCATGGCCTTCTCCCCGTCGTCGGCAGAGGCGGCGCCCAGCCGCAGCAGCCCTTCCAGACCACAGGAGCCCATCAGAAGCGACGCCAGATCCCCCTGCCGGCAGTCGACGGTCACATCCGCCGCCGCGTCCGGTACGGCTACTGTCCACCGTCCCGCCGCGAAGGAAAGGCGCAGGCAGCGCTGTTCGCCCGCCAGCTCGTCCCGGTAGCGGAACGCCGCCGTCAACGTCCCCGCCGGGAACGGACGATAGGCGGTTTTTTCCACAAAGCGCTGGTCGTCCACCAGCTTGAACATCGTACCCACGGCGGACACGTTGGTCTGCAAAAAGCCGTAGTCGATGTAGTTCTTTGACACGTCCTGCGGGTCGTCCAGCAGGTGGTGGAAGTCCTCCTCGCCGGTGCGCAGGCACACGGTCTGCGCCAGATCCTCCTGCATCCGCAGGCCGCCCAGCAGCGCCCGCAGCACGCCGCCGCTCTCATAGACCAGCTCCTCTACGCTGAGACGGTTCTGGGTGTAGTTGACGTCGCTGACGCTCTCAAAGCGGTACGCCGCGTAGCCCCGCAGGGTGCCGCCGTCGTCGTACCAGCCCATGCGCCGCACCTGTATATCGTCTCTGGCGGCCCGCACCTCCTCGTCGAACTTCTCCACCATGCCGTGGTTTTTCGCCGCGAAGCGTCGCTGGCATTCCAGCACGGCGTCGAAATCCTCCGGCTGCAAAAGCCGCAGATGCCGCCGCGCCTCCTCATCCGGCCTCGGCAGCGCCGCCGTCGGCAGGCGGTATTCGTAGAGCTTCCCGGCGAAGCCGTAGCCCATCCGGCGGTAGAAGTCGATGCGGAACGGCAGCAGCAGCGTCAGCAGCGCGCCGTTTTCCCGGGCATAGTCCTCAAAATACCGCACCATGGCCAGCGCCGCGCCCTTTTTCTTGTGGAGCGGATGCACCTCCAGCGCCATCAGGCCGCAGGCAGGCTGCATATGTCCGAAGAAATTCATGGAGAACAGGATGAGCTTCATGGTGCCGATGAGCGTATCGTTCTCGAAAAGCCCCACCGTGCGGGTCTGCCTGTCCTCCCGCAGCTCCAGAAGGTGCTTCTCCCGGTAGTGCTGCCGGCACTCGGCGTCCAGCGCCTTGTACGCCGGATAGGCGTTCAGGTAGATATCCAGATAGGCCTCGATGTCGCCCTCCGTCAGAGGACGGAACGCCCACTTGCGGGCAGCTGTCTCGTTGTGCATAAGCCGTACTCCTTTCGCCGCATGCCGCGTACCACGATTATACCGCCATTCCCGCCGCTTGGCAACAAAAAAGCCGGTGCTGGATGGGCGTTTGGCGGCATACAATGGCACTAAAAAACTGAAAGGGGCGCGGATGCGATATGAAAAAGGTAAAGGTATTCCTGCTGCGGCGTTGGTACATGGTGGGAGGCGCGGCGCTGGTGCTGGCGGCGGCGATCTTCTATGTGGTGAGCTATCCGGCCTCCGTCAGCACCGCCGCCTCCACGCGGCAGCTCCCTATCTATTCCGTGGAGCGGAGCCAGCGGGTGTGTTCCATCAGCTTCGACGCCGCGTGGGGCAACGAGGACACCCAGACGCTCATCGACATTCTGGAGAAATTCCACGTCAAGACCACCTTCTTTGTGGTGGGCGACTGGGCGGAGAAGTACCCAGAATCGGTGAAGGCGCTGCATGACGCAGGCCACGAGGTCATGAGCCACTCCAACCACCATGACCATTTCAACAGCCTCTCTGCCGATCAGATCGTCGCGGACGTCACCGCCAGCAACGAGCGCATCGCCGCTGCCAGCGGTGTGATGCCCACGCTGATCCGCTGCCCCTACGGGGAGTATGACGACCACGTCATCTCCGCCATCCGCTCCATGGGCATGGAGCCCATCCAGTGGGATGTGGATTCCCTCGACTGGAAGGATTACGACGCGGACACCATCTGCCGGCGGGTGACCTCCAAGGTGCAGCCGGGCAGCATCGTGCTGTTCCACAACGCCGCCCTCCACACGCCGGAGGCGCTGCCCGCTATCCTCACCTACCTCATCAACGACGGCTACACCGTCCTCCCCATCTCCCAGCTCATCCTCCACCCGCCCTACACCATCGACCACACCGGCCGGCAGTTTCCGGCGGAGGAATTGTCTTAAAAAATGTCAAAATGTACTTGTTTTTCCAAAAATTCGTGTTATAATGATAATAGTTCTTATACCATACCAAGGACTATGCAGGTTACTATGATAAGGTAGTACACCGCAGAGCACTGACGCCCCGCTTTTGCGGGGCGTTATCTCTATCCAGAAAAAAGGAGGGCGCGTTATGATCCCCTATGCGATCGGCTTTGATATCGGCATTACATCCGTAGGTTGGGCAGTCGTGGCTTTGGACAGTGAGGACAAGCCGTATGGCATTATCAACATGGGTTCCCGCGTTTTCGATGCCGCCGAGCAGCCCAAGACAGGAGCTTCCTTGGCAGCACCGCGGCGAGAGGCCAGAAGTGCACGCCGCCGGCTGCGCCGTCACCAGCATCGGCTGGAGCGTATTCACCGCCTCCTTTTAACAGAAAATGTGATCTCCCAAGCAGAGCTGGATACCCTCTTTGCAGGTAAACTGGAGGACATCTATACATTGCGCGTCAAGGCGCTGGACGCACCGGTTTCGCGTACCGAATTTGCCCGCATTCTCCTGCATATTGCACAGCGGCGCGGCTTTCGCTCCAACCGCAAAGCCGAAACCGCGAAGGAGGACGGCGAGCTTCTGGCCGCCGTCAGCAAAAACCGGGCTCTCATGGCCGAAAAAGGCTACCGCACCGTGGGCGAAATGCTGCTGCAAGACCCGCTGTACGCCGCGAGCAAGCGGAATAAGGGCGGCCAGTACATCGCAACGGTAGGACGGGACATGGTGGCGGAGGAAGTCCACGCCATCTTCCGCGCCCAGCGCCAGCTGGGGCAGCCCTTTGCGTCGGAGGAGCTGGAATCCCGGTATCTCGACATTCTCCTGAGCCAGCGCTCCTTCGACGAAGGCCCCGGCGAGGGCAGTCCCTATGCCGGAAGCCAGATTGAGAGAATGATCGGCAAATGTACGCTGGAGGACGGTGAACAGCGCGCGGCAAAGGCAACCTACTCCTTCGAGTACTTTACGCTGCTGCAAAACATCAACCACCTCCGCCTGCTCCGCGGCGGCGAGGGCAGCCCGCTCACCCCCGCCCAGCGGGAGGCTCTCATTGCGCTGGCTCACAAGACCAAAGAGCTGAACTTTTCCCACATCCGCCGGGAGTTGGCCATTCCTGCGGACACCACCTTCAACGCAGTGTATTATAAGAATACGGACGATGCGGAGGAAGCGGAAAAAAAGACGAAGTTCTCCTATCTCAAGGCGTACCACCAAATGCGCACGGCCTTTAACAAGCTGTCAAAAAACCACTTCGACACCCTTACCCGCGCGCAAAAGAACGAGTTGGGACGTGTCCTTTCCACCTACAAGACCTCCGCCAAAATACGCGCCGCGCTGCTGCCTGCCGGACTGTCGGATGCGGAGCTTGACATCGCCGAGACACTATCCTTCAGCAAATTCGGCCACATTTCTGTAAAAGCCTGCGACAAGCTGATCCCCTTTCTGGAAAAGGGGATGAAGTACGACGAGGCCTGCGCTGCCGCCGGATACAACTTCAAGGCCCACAGCGGCCGGGAGCGCACCCAGCTTCTCCATCCGACGCCGGACGACCTTGCGGATATCACCAGTCCCGTCGTGCGGCGGGCAGTGGCGCAGACCGTCAAGGTGCTCAACGCCATCATCCGCGAGCGCGGGTGCAGTCCTACCTTTATCAACCTGGAGCTGGCGCGGGAAATGGCGCAGGATTTCACAGAGCGCAATCAGGCGAAAAAGAGCATGGATGATAACCGCGCCCGCAACGAGCGCCTCATGGAGCGCATCCGCACGGAGTACGGCAAGGAGCATCCCACAGGGCAGGATCTGGTGAAGCTCAAGCTCTGGGAGGAGCAGCACGGCGAATGCGCCTACTCGCAGAAGCACATTTCCATCGAGCATCTCTTTGAGCCGGACTATGCGGAGGTAGACCACATCATTCCGTACAGCATTTCCTTCGATGACGGCTATAAGAACAAGATTCTGGTGCTGGCTGAGGAAAACCGCAATAAGGGCAACCGTCTGCCCTTGCAGTATCTACAGGGTAAGCGGCGGGAGGACTTCATCGTCTGGGTGGAGAACACCATTCGCAGCACGCCTAAAAAGCAGCGCCTGCTGAAGGAAAAGCTCACATCCGAGGATGAAAAGCAATTCAAGGAGCGCAACCTGCAGGATACCAAGGCCATGGCGCGATTCCTCCTGAACTACATCGGCGACCATCTGGCCTTTGCCGACTTTGCCGCCGGGCGCAAGAAGCACATCACCGCCGTTAACGGCGCCGTGACCTCCTATATGCGCAAGCGCTGGGGCATCAGCAAGATCCGGGAAAACGGCGATCTGCACCACGCAGTGGACGCACTGGTCATTGCCTGCACAACAGACGGCATGATCCAGCAGGTGAGCCGCTATGCCGCGCTGCGGGAGTGCGAATATGTACAAACGGAGGGCGGAAGCCTGGCCGTTTCCGTGCATACCGGCGAGGTGCTCAAGAGGTTCCCCTACCCATGGCCGGAATTTCGCCGGGAGCTGGAGGCCCGCTTGGGCGACGATCCCCGCCGCGCCGTTATTTCCCAGCGCTTCCCCGTCTACCTGAACAACGATATTCCCGTCCGCAAGTTCTTTGTGTCTCGTATGCCCCGGCGCAAGGTCACGGGCGCGGCGCACAAGGAAACCATCAAAAGTCCCAAAGCCCTGCAAGACGGTGTTGTGGTCACAAAACGGCCGCTGACAAGCTTGAAGCTGGACAAAAACGGTGAGATCGCCAACTACTATATGCCGCAAAGCGACCGACTGCTCTATGAGGCGCTGAAAGAACAACTCATGAAATACGGCGGCGAGGGGGCAAAGGCCTTTACACAGCCCTTCCATAAGCCGAAAAGCGACGGAACGCCCGGCCCCATCGTCAACAAGGTCAAGCTATGTGAGCCTACGACACTGCACGTCCCTGTTCTGAAGGGTACCGGCGTGGCGGACAACGACAGCATGGTACGCATCGATGTGTTTTATGTGGAGGGCGAGGGGTATTACTTCGTACCCATCTACATCGCCGACACGCTGAAAAAGGAGCTGCCGAGCAAGGCGTGTGTAGCCTTCAAGCCCTACGAGGATTGGAAGGCCATGTCGGATGAAAGCTTCATTTTCTCCCTGTATCCCAACGACCTGATGCGCGTGACCCACAAAAACAAGCTGAAGCTGACAAAGGCGCAGAAGGAGAGTACGCTCCCCGACACATACGAAACCAAGCAGGAGATGCTGTACTATATCAGTGCAGGAATTTCCGTTGCAGCAATTTCCTGCCGTACGCACGATGCCGCTTACGAGATAAAAAGCATGGGCATCAAGACCCTTGAAAAGCTGGAGAAATTCACCGTGGATGTGCTGGGCGAGTACCACAAGGTAGAACGGGAGCCCCGCATGACCTTCAACAGAAAGTGAGGTTTTGTCATGGCTTTTCGGAACATTATCGTTGAAAGCCCCGCTGTCATCTCCCTGCGGAGGGAGCAGTTGATCATCCGGACCGACAGTGACCACTCCGTGGCCATTGAGGATATTTCTGCGCTTTTGCTGGAAAGCCGCCAGACCACCATCACAACAGCCGCACTGTCCCGCTTGGGACAGTGCGGCTGTGCCGTTTTTATCTGCGATGAAAAGCATCTGCCCTGCGCGGTCCTGGCGCCGTATCAGCAGCACAGCCGGGGGTTGCCCGTTGTGCGGATGCAGATCGCCATGACAGAGCCGGCAAAAAAGCGCCTGTGGCAGAGCATCGTCAAGGCCAAGATCTTAAATCAGGCCATCTGCCTGCATTTGACCGGCCACGCCTCACAGGCGGAGACCCTCCGCGCCATGGCGGAGAGGGTTCGTTCCGGCGACAGTGAAAATGTGGAGGCAGCCGCCGCGCAGCTCTATTTCCCCGTGCTGTTTGGGGAAGGCTTTACCCGCGGGGAGGACAACGGCATCAACGCGGGGCTGAACTACGGCTACGCGGTTTTGCGGGGGTGTATCGCGCGCTATTTGGCGGTATATGGTTTCCTCCCCTCACTCGGACTGCACCACCGCAGCACGCTGAACGCCTTTAATCTGGCGGATGATCTGATCGAGCCGTTCCGCCCGGTAGTTGACCTTTTGGCAGCGCGCAGCATAACCGAGGACGAGGAATTGTCTTCCCCACAAAAAAGGCTCTTATTCAACTGCCTGAATCTGGATATTCTCTCCGGCAAACAGCATCACAGTGTGTCCTATGCCATTGAGCGGCTGGTGCAGAGCTTAAGCCGCTCTGCGGAACGGCCCGAAGCAGGTCTTTTGCTGCCAACGCTGCTGGAAACAGAGCAGCACCGCTATGAATAAGTTTATGAGGATCATGGTGTTTTTTGACCTGCCTGTCAAAACAAAGGCGCAGCGCAGGGAGGCCACCCGCTTCCGTAATTTCTTGTTGGCGGACGGATACCATATGCTGCAATACTCCGTCTATGCCCGGGTCTGCAACGGCATGGATGCGGTGGAAAAGCACCGCCAGCGCGTAAAGCAGAATTTGCCGGCGAACGGCGCGATCCGCCTGATGGTCATCACGGAGAAGCAGTACGAGGCGATTGATATACTTTTAGGAAAATTAACGGAGGCGGATGACAAATTTCAATGCGAGCAGCTTTCGATTTTTTGAAAGAAAAGTCGCCCAAGGCATTGCCTTGAGCGACTTTTCCGGTAGCCTATTATACCATACCAAGAACTACCAGGGAACTACAACGACTTCCTCCGCTATGTCTACGGTTACACCATTATACCATACCAAGAACTACCAGGGAACTACAACAACAAAGTTGAGCGTGCGTCCTGCGGAGCTATTATACCATACCAAGAACTACCAGGGAACTACAACACAGCAATATGTCACTGGCAGCATACACCAATTATACCATACCAAGAACTACCAGGGAACTACAACCCGTCACGTTCTGGCAGTCGATTGAAAAGCATTATACCATACCAAGAACTACCAGGGAACTACAACTGTACTGCTGGGGCAGCATTGCCGTCATCAATTATACCATACCAAGAACTACCAGGGAACTACAACTGTACAATGGCAAGGGAATCCCTACTGGAGATTATACCATACCAAGAACTACCAGGGAACTACAACCAGGACGATGGTGTTACCAGTGATGGTAGTATTATACCATACCAAGAACTACCAGGGAACTACAACAGATCTTTTAAAACGGAAACTCGTTTTTCCAATTATACCATACCAAGAACTACCAGGGAACTACAACGAGGTGATAAAATGACATATAAAGACATTCATTATACCATACCAAGAACTACCAGGGAACTACAACGGAGTAGCCGATGGGTGAGAAAGTCCCGGCAATTATACCATACCAAGAACTACCAGGGAACTACAACGCTGGCTGGATTACCTGTTTTTCGCTTTTCATTATACCATACCAAGAACTACCAGGGAACTACAACTTGAGAATGTGCAACTATTATGATAAATGCATTATACCATACCAAGAACTACCAGGGAACTACAACATAGCCGCTATGCAGATACAGTCCCATTGTATTATACCATACCAAGAACTACCAGGGAACTACAACGCCGGGACACTTCCGCTACAACGACGTGGCAATTATACCATACCAAGAACTACCAGGGAACTACAACCAAGTTGCTGCGCGTACTGGTGGACTTGCTATTATACCATACCAAGAACTACCAGGGAACTACAACCATAACGGAATAGGTATTGACCTCTACGGTATTATACCATACCAAGAACTACCAGGGAACTACAACATTGAATGCGCCAGCAAGAACATCAACGTCAATTATACCATACCAAGAACTACCAGGGAACTACAACTTAGTCACAGCCTCCACCGTGCTCGCGTAAATTATACCATACCAAGAACTACCAGGGAACAACAACCGCTGCGATACGGCGGTGAATAACGGTATGATTATACCATACCAAGAACTACCAGAGAACTACAACATGGATCGTTCTGCTCCGCTGCCTGCCGCAATTATACCATACCAAGAACTACCTGGGAACTACAACATGCCCTTTCCGCTCAGGAAAAGAAGCGGAATTATACCCTGCAAGGATCTCACGGTCAGAACTCCCGCGCTGCTGCTCGGCAATTTTTGTGTTGCTTTTTTCGTCCGAAGTGGGTATAATAGTATCAGAAGGTTGAGCATTGCTCTTTCCGCTTTCAGCGGACGGGGTAACGTCGGCATGTAAAGTCCGCCGGGTGCTCGGCCTTTCATTTTGCCGTTCGGCGCTGAAGCTATACACATATTCGCCATCACTCCGTTCCTTGACGTTGATCGTCACGCGGTACGGGGTGCTTTCTTTTGCACAGGCGCCCTACATCACAAAAGCGCGTGCGATACTCGCACGCGCTTTCTCGTAAACACGGAGGTCTATAACCGTACTTCGACCTCCGGGGAAAGTTTTCTCCCGCTGCCGCAGCCGTGGCTTCCTGATGCCCGCTACACTGAACAGGGGCCGCATAACCAATAACAAAAAGAATAACCCGCCTCCCTCACAACATTGAACACGGTGGGAGGTCGTTGCTTTTCATAAAAACGGCGCAGACAGTGGAACGGAACGGTTTTTACTCCGCCAGCTCGAAGGTATCCCGCTGGTTCACGGCATCCAGCGCCAGCTGCGCCCGAGACAACGCATCAGCAGTCTCTTCGTAGTCCGCCTCCACCGCGGCCAGATCGTAGTTGGCATAGGTGTAGTCGATGATGTTGGACTGCCGCCCGTACTGCTCCTCCACCCGCTCCTTGGGCAGCCGCGCCTTCATTTCCGCCAGCTTGTTCTTCCGCTGGGTGAGCTGGGGGATATAGACCAGCATCTCGTCGATGGTCATGTGGAAGTCAGGGATAACGTGGGTAGCGTTGAACACATTGATGGCGTGCTTTACCTTGCGGATACGCTGCTCCAGCTCCGCCAGCCGATTCTGGGTGTCGGCATAGTCGTAGGCCGGGCGCACGGACTCCACATCCTCGCCCATGGCGGCGCGGAACTCCTTGCTGCGATTCTCCCGATCCAGCAGGGCGGCGTGCTCGTCGTGCAGCTTTTTCAGCAGCTTATTGGCCTGTGCAGAGGTGTATGTCATGGTCGTTCGTCCTTTCTCTTTTATAAATTTTCACTCTCATTATACATGATTTTGCGGCGCAAGTCCAGCAAAAGACGAGTGTATGCCCATCGTTCCGCCGTCTCCACCAAAATGTCGCTCCCGCGCCGTTCTCCCCCGCGTTCTCCAGACCGGACGCGGGGAGCTCGATACAAAAAAACCGTGCCCGGCCGGAGCCGGACACGGAAAGAGGGGTAAACCCCATGGAAAAGACAAATTGTGAAGCTTAAAACGGAAAAGACAAATTGTGCGGTTTGGTGCGCCTTACTTCATCTGCAGGCGGTTTTCGCTATCCCAGCTGGTGATGTCCAGATTCCGGTACTGCCGGCGCAGACGGGTCAGCTCCTCGTTGTCACCGCCCAGCGCGGCAATGCGGTTCACCACAGCCAGATCGGCGGCGGACATGGGTGCGTCGCTGTCCGTACCACAGGCGGCGCAGTGATAGGTCTTCCCATCGTATGCTACATCGCTGCTGCCGCAGACAGCGCAGCGGATCGTTTTCGTTACCAGTGCCATAATTCGTTACCTCCATATATTTCAAATTTTCCTGTCGACAATAGAATCATAGCACAGGATTTATTATTTGTAAAACGCATTATTGTACTTGCAACTATGAGTAAATGTATGATAGAATAAATCAAGAAACGAGGTGAGCGCATGAGCATAACCAAATATCAGATGTTCCTGAAGACGGCGGCCTGCGGCAACTTCTCCAAGGCGGCGCAGGCGCTGAACTTCACCCAGTCCGGTGTCAGCCACGCGGTGCAGTCGCTGGAGGAGGAACTGGGCGTCACGCTGCTGAGCCGCAATCGGGGCGGCGTAGTGCTGACAGCGGATGGCCGGGCGCTGCTGCCTGAGATCGAAAAGCTGTGCGCCGCCCACCACGCGCTGATGCAGTCGGCAGCCAGTCTGCGGGGCATGGACGCCGGTCTTGTCAAGGTCGCCACCTTCTCCAGCGTGTCGGCCCAGTGGCTGCCGTCCATCCTCAAGAGCTTCGGCGGACAGTACCCCAGCATCGAGTTTGACGTGGTCACCAGCGACTTCTATGAGCAGGTGGAGGAGTGGATCCTGAAGGGTACGGTGGACTGCGGCTTTCTGCGATTGCCCTCGGTGAAGCGCCTGCAGACCTACGCGCTGCACCGGGACGAGCTGCAGGTCATCGTCCCCTGCGACCACCCCTACGCCCATACGAGCCCCTTTCCGGCGGAGGCGCTGGCGGAGGAGCCGTTCATCCAGCTGGAGGAGGGCGAGGACTACGAGATCCGGGCGGCCTTTGACGAGATGGGCATGCGGCCCAACGTGAAGTACACCGCACGGGAGGACCGCACCATTCTGGCCATGGTATCCAAGGGGCTGGGCATCAGCCTGCTGCCGGAGCTGATGGTGCGCCACAGCCCCTACCCGGTGACGGCCTGCCGCCCGCCCATGACGTTTTACCGGAACATCGGCATCGCGGTAAAGGACGAGAAGGCGCTGTCCGCCTCCACCCGCCGCTTTGTGGAGTACGTCCGTGGCTGGGTAGCGGAAAACGGCGGCAAGTAAAACAGCATGACGAAAAGGCCCTCCGGCTGCGCCGGAGGGCCTTTTGTATCGTTTCGAAGGGTTACAGCCGTTGACCGCCCAGACAGATGGCGCGGCGTGTATTTGCCAATAGCATACGCCCTTTTCAGGATGAAATGCAAGGAAATCTTCGCGGCTGACGCGGCCGTCTGCGCCGCACATTAGATAAAGGACATGAACAGCAGCAATATGATGAGGAATCCGAAATTGAATGCAGAGAACTGCCAAATATAGCTTTTTGTCTTGTCCGGGTTGTGGCGCACATACTCGCGGAATGTGATAAGGCTTGCCAACGACGCAATCAGTGTTCCAACGCCGCCGATATTTACGCCAACCAGCAGATCCGGATAGTTGTCCGTAAACTGCGAGAGCAGGATCGCCGAGGGTACGTTACTGATGCACTGGCAGCTCAATGTACTGAACAGCAGCGTATTGCGTGCAAGAAGTGACGAGAAGAAGTTTCGTACCACTTCGATCCGTCCCATATTTCCGGCGAAGATGAAGAAAAATACAAACGTAAGCAGCAGCGGGTAATCCACCATTTTTAGTGCTTTTGGATCCAGGAACAACAGGGCGGTAGGGATCACGATCAGACCGACCCAGTACGGTATTCCGCGGAAAACAATGACGATTGCCAGCGTGAACAGTAGAAGGTAGACAACTGTACGCCACGGTGTGACCTCCAGACGCTTATTCTCCAGTTCCATTTCCTCCGGTTTCACAAACACAATGCAGCATAAGGTGATCAGCGCGACAGAAATCGCGAAGGGCGGCAGCATGATCGCGACAAATTCACCGTTGGGAATGTTGAACTTCGTGTACAAAAACAGATTCTGCGGGTTTCCGAACGGCGTCAGCATGCCGCCCAAATTCGCGGCGATATTCTGCATGATAAAGGTGAACGCCATGTATTTTTCTTTTTGCGTGGAGGACAGCACAAAATACCCCAGCGGCAGAAACGTCAGCAGTGCCATATCGTTTGCGATCAGCATAGAGCCAATGAACGTGATATATACCAGTATCAATACACACATCCTGGCGTTTTTGAACTGCTGCACGACTTTTCTGGCCAGCATATAAAAGAAGTTGATATTTTTCAGCGCACACACCACCGCCAGCACGCAAAACAGGCAGGTCAATGTTTTCAGGTCAAAATACCCCAGGTATGTGCTGTCCACAGGGACGATGAAGCTCGTCACCACTGCCGCAAAAAGGGCGACAAGCATAACGACATTCTTTTTCGAAAATGCCACGAAGCTTTTCACTTTTTCTTGAGATAACAGATTCATTAAATGTTGTCCTTTGCTTGAATACGATCCTGCCGGATCTTGTTGCGGATGCAATAGTCATAGATCGCGGAACCTTCATTGCAGTACACGACCACCGTCTTTTCGCATCCGTCAAACAGTCCCCAACCCAATTCCACGACCGAGTCAGGAATGATGATTTTTTCCAAACTTGTGCAGCCCCGGAAGGCGCAATCGTCGATCCGCTCCACGCTGTCCGGAATCTCCAGCTCATCCAGCAGTGAGCAGTTGCTGAACGCGCCTTCACCGATCTCGCGGACACTGTCGGGAATGGTGATGCGGTTGAGCTTCTTGCTCTCACAAAACGCCCAGTCGCAAACGTGCACAACGCTGTCCGGGATGTCATACTGTACCTCTCTGCTGCTGGCGGGATAGGCGATCAGGATGGACTTGTTTTTATTGAACAGCACATGGTTGCTGCCATCACGCTTGATGGGGGCAGATTTGTAGTATTTGTTCTTGCTGTCCACCTGAATAGATCTGATGGCGGAGCAGCCTCTGAAGGGGGCGTCACCGATATTGGATACTGTAGAGGGAAGCTGCGCCTTTACCAGCGACGTACAGTTTTTAAAGGCGGACTTGCCAATTTTTCTGACGCCTTCCTGCATATTGATCTCGGTAATGCTGGTACAGCCGTTGAAAACCAAGTCGTCGATCTTCGTTACCGTCTCCGGCAGAGTTATGGAGGTGAGCCCCACACAATCGGCAAACGCACTTTCTCCCAAAATGGTCAGGTTCGCGGGCAGTCTGATACTCTTCAAGCTGCGGCAGCTGTTGAATACACCGCCATAGATCTCCGTGATCCCATCGGGAAGCTCCACCTCTTCCAGTGCAGAACAGTTTTCAAATGCACGCTCACCGATCTTGATGCAGTTATTCCGTACCACCAAGGATTTCATGCTGACGCAGTCTCTAAAGGCGCTGGTGTGAATTTTGACCGTTTTTTCCGGTACATCCATTTCCTCCAAATTGCGGCATCCTCTGAAGCTTTCCTCCCCGATCTCTTCAAGGGTCGACGGCAATTTGATGTGGTGCAGGCGGATGCGATCCTTGAACGCACCGTCAGCAATGATGCGGATCCCCTCGTCGATCTCAATGTCCGTGCCGTTGTCCTCGCACCGCTCGACGACATCATTGTTCTTGGTCAGGCGATCCATTGCTGTGGCAGGCAGGTCGCGTACCATCGCCCGGACCAGCTTATCCAGATTATCTGCGGTACTGTGGTGCGTATTCGCAAAAAGAAGCTGGAATGCCGGCGGAAGCTCCACGTTATCAAGATAAATGGGGTACAGCCGCTTTCCGTTTTCTCGTGCAACAATGATCTCCATGCCGCAGAAGGGCGAGGCCATGGAATTTTGGGATACGAACACCAGGATCGCATCCGCAGCCTCGATCCGCACACGCAATTCGTCGCGGAAATCATTTCCGTTTTCGCAGGATTCATCATACCAGATCCTGTATTTCTTGTCGTACAGGGCATCCAAAACGGGGTACACTCTGTTGGAGTCTTTGTGCGAGTAACTCACAAACAGATAGGGCTCCTTGTTTCCCGTCTAAATTCAAGCAGTGTCACCCCCGCTATGCGCCCCGCCCTCCCATATGAAAAAAGCACCGTGCAGCGCATCAAGGCCACACGGTGCTTCTTATTTACATCCGCATTCAAGTCTGCTCCAGGCAGTTCTCATCAAATGCCACCTCCGCACCGCAGAGGTTGTCCAGCAGCGTATCGTTGTCGTAGAAAGCGCTCTCATGGACCCGCAGAGTCATCCAGTCGCCCGGCATCTCCGCCAGCCGGATGGCGGTGCCGTTGCGGATAAAGCGACCGCCGTAGATATTGCTGCTCCAGGAGCTGCTGCCATTGGTGTCGATGCACAGCGCCACGCCGTTACGGCTGAAATCGGAGCGCTGCACCCAGATCCAGCCGCCGTCCGCCGCCAGCGCACCCACATCCCAGCCGGAGATCTCGCAGCGATTGAGATAGGTGGGTGCCTGCGCCTTTATACCGGTGCCGCCGCTGCCCCGGAGCCGGCAGCCCTGCAGCACCACGTGCATATCCACCACCGTATTCTCCGGCAGCCGCTCCACCGTCACCGGCGAGGCAAAGGTGGTACCGTCGTCATGGGCCACCAGCTTCACGGGACGTCGGATGGTCAGCGGCTGGTCATACGTCACCGCCGGCAGATAGATGGTCACAGCCGTCTCAAAGCTGACCTCCCCGGTCAGCCTGTCCAGCAGCGTCTGCAAGGCCTCCGTCGTGTCCAGCGTCGTGTCCTCCCAGCTATACGACTGGACGGGCTGCTCACCGCACTCCACCACCTGCCGCAGGGTGATCTCGTCGCCGTTTTTCATATACAGCGTCCAGATAATGTCGTTATAGGTGCATTTGCTGGTGACATGGTGCTCGTGGGCGTACAGCGCCCCGGCGTCGGCGTAGTTGTCTGTGGCTGCGTCCACCACGCAGGCGTCGCCCTCCTGTGCCACAACCTGAATGGTATGACGCTCCACCAGCGCTGAAAACGCCGCGCGCACGTCCTCCTCCCTGTCATCCGCCTTCACCACAAACAGGCACAGCGGGCTGCTGCCCTCCTCACCCCGGAGCAGCAGCTCCTTCCGGTGGCTGGCGGGCACACCGCCGCCGTCAGGCTGCGGACTGAAGCAGGCAAATACATGGTAGAGCGTACCGTCCGCCCCGTCGTACCACACCTGCCCCGTGTCCTGCTTCAGCGTCCCCTCCAGGCTGTCCGGCTGCTGGGGATCCGGCACAGGCGGGTCATATCCGACGGCTCCGCCGCCGGACAGCGCCCAGATGCCCGCCACCGCCAGCAGCAGTACCAACGCCGCACAGAGCCATACCCGGCGGCGCTTCCTGCCGCCGTTGGACGGCGGCGCCACTACGGACCGGCGCTCCATCTGGCTGGCCGTGCAGCAGGGGCAGAAGGAGGCCTCCTCCGGCAGCACGGCGCCGCATTTGATACAATACTTCTCTTTTTTCACAGTGACCTCACAAAGCGTCCCGCAGCTCCAGCACATCGCGGAACCGCTGGTCGGGATTCATCATGGTACAGCGGCGGACGATCCGCCCCGCATGGCCCTCCGCCAACCGGCGGGAGGGGTGCTGCCCCGTCAGCATCACGTTCAGCAGCACGCCCAGCGAATAGATATCCGCCCTGCCGTCCGTCTGAGACATACCGAACTGCTCCGGCGCCGCATATCCGGTGGTACCCAGGATCACCGTGTCGGCGGGATGCTCCGGCTTGACGATGCGGGAGGCGTCAAAGTCGATAAGCACCGCGTCGCCGCCTCGGAGGATGACGTTGCTCTCCTTCACGTCCCGGTGTACCGCGCCCATGCTGTGCAGCACCCACAGCGCCCCGCAGATGTCCGTCGTTACCTTCCGCGCCTCGCTCCAGTCCAGCACGCCGCCCTCCAGCAGGTACAGCAGCGTGTCGCCCTGCACGTACTCCTCCAGCACCGCCACGCGGCCGCGGGACTCCGCCGCCTCCTCGATGCGGGGCAGATAGGGACAGTCCACTGTCAGGAGGCGGCGGTACACCTCATCGCTGCCGTCGAAGCAGCGGAAGATATAGCGCTTGCCCGTGTCCCGATGCCGCACCAGCGTCACCGTGCCCCGCGCCCCGCGCTTGAGCACCTTGATCTCATCGAAATATGTCTCTACCGCTCGGATCAGCGTATCGTACACGACCGTCCCCCCTTTTTTCTATCAGTTAGTATAGCGGTTCGCCGCATATCTGTAAAGGATTTTGCCTCTCTGCGGGGCGGAAAAAACGCCGGACTATGCAGCCTGCATATTGTTTTTTTCGTCGATATTGGGTAAAATAGGAAATAATAACATAAGAAGGACGGCTGCGCCATGATGGAGAAAAACACAAACCAGCTTCTGCACGAGCTGATGGATACCAACGATCTGGATCGCATTCTCTCGGAAAACACCGCCAGCTTCCGCGCAGGAAGCCTGCCCCATGCGCTGCAAGCACTGTTTGAGGCGCGGGACACCACCAAGTCGGCGCTGGCCAAGGCCTCCGGCATCAGCGAGGTCTATCTGCACCAGGTCTTTTCGGGACGGCGAACCCCCTCCCGCGATCGGCTTTTGTGCCTGTGTATCGGTCTGCACACCAGTCTGGAGGAAGCCCAGAGCCTGCTGGTACAGGCGCACCATGCGCCGCTGTACCCGCGGGAGCAGCGGGACGCCATCCTGATCTACGGACTGAGCCACGGCCTGACGCTGCCGGAGGTCAACGACGCCCTTTTTGAGATCAAGGCGGAGGCGCTCTGCTGACTGCCGCCGCTCCATACAGCAGAAGTCCCGACCGTTGGTCGGGACTTCTGCTGTTCTCTATCGCTTGGGGGACTTACTTACAGAATGGAGTAGTTGACGATCAGGCCGGCGAACACGATGGATACCATGCTCAGCAGCTTGATGAGGATGTTGATGGCGGGGCCGGAGGTATCCTTGAAGGGATCGCCCACGGTGTCGCCCACAACGCCGGCCTTGTGGCACTCACTGCCCTTGCCGCCGAAGTTGCCTGCCTCGATGTACTTCTTGGCGTTATCCCATGCGCCGCCGGCGTTGGCCATGTAGATGGCCATCAGGAAGCCGGTGACGGTGGCGCCGGCCAGCAGACCCACAACGCCCTTATAGCCCAGCACCATACCCACAACGATGGGGGTCACCACCGCGATGACGGTGGGCAGGACCATTTCCTTCAGACTGGCCTTGGTGCAAAGATCCACGCAGCGTGCGTAGTCGGGATCGGCCTTGCCGTCCATCAGACCCGTGATCTCCTTGAACTGGCGGCGTACCTCCAGCACCACGCTCTGCGCGGCGCGGCCCACGGAGTTCATGGTCAGGGCGGCGAACACGAAGGGTAGGCAGGCGCCGATGAACAAGCCCACCAGCACCAGCGGATTCATCAGGGAGAAGTCGTTGAACGTGACCTCGGCAGCGCCCACCTCCTTGACCTTCTCGATGTAGGAGGCCATGAGGGCCAGTGCGGTCAGGGCGGCGGAGCCGATGGCGAAGCCCTTGCCGGTGGCAGCGGTGGTGTTGCCCAGAGAGTCCAGCGCATCTGTGCGCTTGCGGACCTCCGGCTCCAGACCGGCCATCTCGGCGATGCCGCCGGCGTTATCGGCCACGGGGCCGTAGGCGTCGGTGGCCAGCGTGATGCCCAGTGTGCTCAGCATACCCACGGCAGCCAGCGCGATACCGTACAGACCCATACCGGCGCTGGCAGCGCCGCCGGACAGGAAGAAGGCCAGCAGGATGCAGACCGCCACGATGATGATGGGCATGGCGGTGGACAGCATACCAAGACCCAGACCGCCGATGATGATGGTGGCAGCGCCGGTCTGGCTCTTGCCGCTCAGCTCCTGGGTGGGCTTAAAGGTGTCGGAGGTGTAATACTCGGTAGCCTTGCCGATGAGCACACCGGCCACCAGACCGGACAGAATGGCCACATACAGGCCCCAGTGCTCCAGACCCAGCAGAGCCCAGACAAGGAAGAAGGAGATGATGGCGATGAGGATGGCGGACAGGTTGGTGCCCCGGGACAGCGCCTTCAGCAGCGTGCGCTGGTCGGCGTTCTCCTCGGTCTTGACGAAGAAGGAGCCGATGATGGAGCAGAGAATGCCCACAGCCGCCATGACCATGGGGATGGCCATAGCCTTGAACGCCTGATCGGAGAAGGCGGCCACACCCAGCGCGGAGGCGGAGATGATGGAGCCGACATAGGACTCGTACAGGTCTGCGCCCATGCCGGCCACGTCGCCCACGTTGTCGCCCACGTTGTCGGCGATAACGGCGGGGTTGCGGGGGTCATCCTCGGGGATACCGGCCTCCACCTTACCCACCAGGTCGGCACCCACGTCGGCGGCCTTGGTGAAGATACCGCCGCCCACACGGGCAAACAGCGCCATGGAGCTGGCGCCCATGCCGAAGGTCAGCATGGCGCTGGTGATGTCAGCGGCCTCCAGCTTGAATACGAAACGCAGCAGCGCGAACCAGACGGAGATGTCGAACAGACCCAGACCCACCACGGTGAAGCCCATGACGGAGCCGGCGGAGAACGCCACCCGCAGGCCTCTGTTCAGGCCGTCGCGGCAGGCGTTGGCGGTGCGGCAGTTGGACTTGGTGGCGATACGCATTCCCACGAAGCCGCTGAGACCGGAGAAGAAGCCGCCGGTCAGGAATGCGAAGGGTACGAACCACGTCAGCAGATGGCAGGCTGCCATGATGCACAGCACCACGATCATGCAGGCGAAGAAAATGCCGACGACGGTGTACTGCCGCCGCAGGTAGGCGTTGGCGCCCTCGCGGATCGAACGGGAGATCTTGCTCATCAGAGGGGTGCCCTCCTCAAAGCGCAGTACCCGCTTGCCCGTGAAAAGCGCAAACAAAAGCGCGATGACGGAGCCAACAAATGTGGCAAGGACCAGATACTTTTCCATGTGTGTTTTCCTCTTTCCTCCCCCTGTTGCAGGGGATATTCACTTTTTTGTTCCGCACAATATTATAAAAACATTCCAATTTCCCGTCAAATTTTCACACGGATTTTGTGTCTTGCTAAAAAAAAGTGTACAGGTATCCGTCATTTTGACCGCAATTTTTTTCTTATAAATAGACGCTTTTCATCCATCTTTTCTGTCGTTTTGCGCGATTTTAATTTTTCGCTTGACAGATTTCTGTCATTTTAAGCACCACATTTTCCCGTTTCATTTTGCAGTAAAAATTTTTTACGCAATTTTTCCGGCGCAAAATGAAAAAATTCCCCGCAAAATGCAAGAAAAACCTTTTCCGTATATTTTTTGCATTTCACCGGCGCAAAATGATTTTCCACTCGCGTGTCGTTGTGGATTTGCACAAACCCGTTTTGCAACGAATTGACCGCCGGGAAACAGCGGGAAAAGGAGCATCCCTCCGGATGCTCCTTTTTTGACAAATATATGCTTACTTGCGGGCCTTGCTGTCCACCACGTCGCGCAGCAGACCGCTGAACTCCGCCAGAGACATAGCGCCCAGATCCTCGCCGGTACGGGTGCGGACGGAGACGGTACCCGCCTCCATGTCGCGGTCGCCCACCACCAACATATAGGGGATCTTCTCCAGCGTAGCCTCGCGGATCTTCTTGCCCACCTTCTCGTTGCGGCTGTCCACCTCCACACGGAAGCCCTGCTTACGCAGCTCCGCGGCCTGCTGGGCGCAGTAGTCGGCGGCGCGGTCGGTAATGGGCAGGAAGCGCACCTGCTCCGGCATCATCCACGTGGGCAGCGCGCCGGCGTACTCCTCGATGAGGTAGGCCAGCGTCCGCTCATAGCAGCCCAGAGACGTGCGGTGGATGATATAGGGCAGCGCCTTGTTGCCGTTCTCGTCGATATAGTACATACCGAAGCGCTCGGCCAGCAGCATATCGATCTGGATGGTAACAAGGGTATCCTCCTTGCCGTAGACGTTCTTGTACTGGATATCCAGCTTGGGGCCATAGAACGCGGCCTCGTCAATGCCGATGGTGTAGTCCACGTCCAGATCCTTCAGGATGCGCTCCATGACGGACTGTGCGTGATCCCACTGCTCCGCCGTACCCTCGTACTTGTTGTTGGGGTTGGCGGGATCCCACTGGGAGAAGCGGAACGTACACTTATCCAGCAGACCCACGGTACCCAGACAGTACTTGGCCAGATCGAGGCACTGCTTGAACTCCTCCTCCAGCTGGTCGGGACGCAGCACCAGATGGCCCTCGGAGATGGTGAACTGGCGGACGCGGATCAGACCGTGCATCTCGCCGGAATCCTCGTTGCGGAACAGGGTGGACGTCTCGCCCAGACGCATGGGCAGGTCGCGGTAGCTGCGGCCCCGGTTCAGGAAGACCTGATACTGGAACGGACAGGTCATGGGACGCAGGGCGAAGCACTCCTTCGTCTCGTCCATGGGGTCGCCCATGATGAACATACCGTCCAGATAGTGATCCCAGTGGCCGGAGATCTTATACAGCTCGCGCTTGGCCATCAGGGGCGTCTTGGTCAGCAGATAGCCTCTCTCCTGCTCGGTGTCCTCCACCCAGCGCTGCAGCAGCTGGATGACCCGTGCGCCCTTGGGCAGCAGGATGGGCAGGCCCTGACCGATGCAGTCCACGGTGGTGAAATACTCCAGCTCGCGGCCCAGCTTGTTGTGGTCGCGCTTCAGCGCGTCCTCACGCTCCTTGAGATACGCCTCCAGCTCGTCCTTGTTGGGGAACGCCACGCCGTAGATACGCTGGAGCTGCTGGCGGCTGGAATCGCCGCGCCAGTAGGCGGCGTTGCAGGCGGTCAGCTTGATGCCGTTGCCCTTGATGCGTCCGGTGGAGTCCACATGGGGGCCGGCGCACAGGTCGGTAAACTCACCCTGCTTGTAGAAGCTGATGACCGCATCCTCCGGCAGGTCGTTGATCAGCTCCACCTTGTAGGGCTCCTCCTTCTCCTCCATGAACTTGATGGCCTCGGCGCGGGGCAGCTCGAAGCGCTCCAGCTTCAGCTTCTCCTTGCAGATCTTCCGCATCTCCGCCTCGATCTCCGTCAGGTTGTCGGGGGTAAAGGCAAAGGGTGCGTCCAGATCGTAGTAAAAGCCGTTGTCGATGCTGGGGCCGATGGCCAGCTTCACCTCCGGCCACAGGCGCTTCACCGCCTGCGCCAGAATGTGGGAGCAGGTATGCCAGTACGTCTTGCGGTACTGCTCGTTTTCAAACGTGTAGATGTTTTCCTCGCTCATGGTACAGTCCTCCTTGTTTTGGGGGCGGGTATAAAAATAACCCCACCCCTGATGTGTTTCAGGGGTGAGGTAAATGACTTTACTCCACGGTTCCACCCTGCTTACGGCATACGCCGTCGCTCGTGACTTCTGTAACGGGAAGCCCCCGTCCTGCTCATCGCAGGCGGCTCGGGAGTGGTACAGGCTGCGCCGCGGGCAGGACGCTTTCAGCCGGGGCGTCCCTCTCTTTGGCCGTTGGAAAAACAGCTTCTTCTCCGTCAATGCCTTTTTGATGGGGAATAGTATAAACCGCTTTTTGCGGTTTGTCAATGGGTCTTGCCGCGTTTTACCGCAGAACCTCCAGCAGCTCCGCCGCCGTGTCCACGATGACCGCCGCGCCGGCCTCCGCCAGCGCCCGGCGGCCCCGGAAACCCCAGCTCACCGCCGCCAGCGGCAGCCCCGCGTTCCGCGCCGTGGCCACGTCCACCTCGCTGTCACCCACATAGATGGCGTCGGCGGCGTCCACGCCCAGCGTTTCCAGTGCGCGGAACACCAGATCGGGCGCGGGCTTGGGCGGCACATCGTCCCGCTGCCCAAAGGCGGGCAGCCCCGGAAAGAACCGGGCGGCCAGTGCCTTGGTGGTGGCGTCCGGCTTGTTGGACACCACCGCCGTCTTAATGCCCGCCTTCGCCAGCGCCGCCAGCAGCGCCGGGATGCCGGGATAGGGCGCGGTGGCCACGCAGTTGTGGGTCTGATACCAGTCCCGGTACTCCGCCAGCACCGCCTCGAAATCGCCGCCGGTGACCTCCGGCGGGACGGCGCGCTCCATCAGCCGCCGTGCGCCGTTGCCTACGAACGCCCGTACCTCCTCGATGGTGCGCAGGGGCCAGCCGTGGACGGAGAGGATGTGGTTCACCGCGTCGGCCATATCCGTCAGCGTATCCAGCAGCGTTCCATCCATATCAAACAGGATCGCTTTATACCTCATGGTGGTTCATTCCTTTCATCGGGTAGCGCGGCAGCAGCGCCGCAACGGTATAGTACCCCAAAAAGCCGGTAATGGCAAGAGGGATGAGGCTTTCCCTCATCCCTCTTGCCATACGGCCGCCAGCACCACGGTGCGCGCATCGGTGAACGCTGACGAGCAGGTGGTCAGTGCCAGTACCTGCTCCGGCCGGCGCGCCTCCTCCCGCCAGCACAGCGCCGCGTCCGCCGCCCAGTCCAGCAGTGCCGCCGTGTCCCGCTGCTCCTCCGGCGCAAAGATGCGCCTTTCCGACGCCGGGAGCAGCAGACAGCCCAGCACCTCCAGGCGGCAGGTTCTGTCCGGCAGCAGCAGTGCGCCCGCCGTATGCTCCCGCAGGAACACCGCGTCCTGATAGTTCTCCAGATCACCGAACATCTGGCCGCTGACCATGTGGTGACCGTACAGCAGGCCGTAGGCGTCCGAGAAGTCCGAGGCACAGCGGCTGTCCAGAAAGATGGTGCCCGCCAGCGAGAATTTCCCGTACACGTCGGTATTCACATATGTCAGGTTGTCCCGCCCCTGTACCACGGGGTAGTCCACGCCGGTATCGTCCAGCGTCACCCACGCGCACACATCCGGGTTGATCGCCCGCAGCTCCGCGAAGGACGGGCCTTCCAGCGACGGCTTCAGCTCCAGCAGCGAGGCGCGTACCTCCTCCGCCGCCGCGTACACCTGCTGGTTGTCCCACAGGGCGTACCCCGCGTACACCGCCAGCAGCATCAGCAGCACCGCCACTACCGCGCTGGTCAGATCATCGAAAAACTTCAGCACCTTGTACGCCAGCGTCCTCACCTCCCTCACAGTCCCCGGCGGCGCAGCAGTGTAATGACCTTCCCGGCCACATTCTTCTCCGGCACGCCGCCGAAATGCCGGCTGTCCTCCCCCTGCGTCCGGCAGTCGTTCAGCAGAAACAGGCAGCTCTCCGGCACGGTGTAGGGATATACCAGATCCCCCGCCGGATAGGTGGGGTACAGGATCTCGCCGGCGTGGAGCGTGCCGTTGACCCGCAGCTCACCGCTCTCGTCCAGCATCACCACATCGCCGCCCACCGCCGCGATCCGCCCTGCCCGCAGCACATCTCCCTGCCGGTACAGCACCACGTCGTCCTGCGCCCAGCGGCGCTGGAGCCGGTAGGCGATGAGCAGATCGCCGTCCTTCACCGCCGGAAACATATCCTGCCCATGGGCCTGCGTCACCAGCAGCACCACACCCAGCAGCAGTGCCAGCGCTGCCGCCACCGCCGCCAGGCGCAGCAGCAGCGACAGCGCCAGATGCCGAAGTCGCGCCCGCTCCGCTCCTCGCGGCGGCGCGCTTCTCTCCCCCTCCATATCCGTCCCCCCTGTCACTGCCCGCATGATACCACAGGCGCACCGCGAAATTTGTCGAAAAAAGGGGGTTAGCCTCCGAAAAAGTGCAGCAAAAGAGGACGGCGTGGGAAAAATCCCCACGCCGTCCTTTATTTACTGTCTTACACGTTGAAGCGGAAGTAGATCATGTCGCCATCCTTGACCACATACTCCTTGCCCTCGGAGCGCAGCAGTCCCTTCTCCTTGGCGGCGGTCACGCTGCCGCCGCAGGCCATCATCTCGTCGAAGTTGATGGTCTCGGCACGAATGAAGCCCCTCTCGATGTCGGAGTGGATCTTGCCGGCGGCCTGCGGCGCCTTGGTACCCTTCTTGATCGTCCATGCGCGGCACTCGTCCTTGCCGTAGGTCAGGAAGGAGATGAGCCCCAGCAGGTCGTAGCTGCACTGGATCAGCCGGTCGAGGCCGGACTTCTCGATACCCAGATCAGCCAGGAACATAGCCCGCTCCTCCGGATCATCCAGCTCGGCGATGTCCTGCTCCAGCTTGGCGCAGATGGGCAGCACCTGTGCGCCCTCCTTCTCCGCCAGCTCCCGGACGGCGCGGAAATAGTCGTTGCTCTCGCAGTCGGCAAAGCCGTCCTCGTCCATGTTGGCGGCGTAGATGACGGGCTTCAGGCTCAGCAGATCCGCTGTCTCGATGATGGCGCGGTCCTCCTTGTCACACTCGAAGGTGCGGGCGGACTTGCCGGCGTCCAGATGGGCCGCCAGCGCCTTGAACACCTCCGCCTCGCGGAGGAACTTCTTGTCGCCCTTAGCGGCCTTGGCCGCCTTCTCCACCCGGCGGTTCACCATCTCCAAATCGGCCATGATCAGCTCCAGATCGATGGTGCCGATGTCGCCCAGCGGGTCAACCGGCACATTCTGGCTGGCGTCCGCCACCACATGCATGATGTTTTCATCGTCGAAGCAGCGCACCACATGGACGATGGCGTCGGTGCGGCGGATGTTCTCCAGAAACTTGTTGCCAAGTCCCGCGCCCTGACTGGCGCCCTTCACCAGACCCGCGATGTCCACGAACTCGATGACCGCCGGGGTCTTCTTGTCCGGCTGGTACATCTCCGCCAGCTTGTCCAGCCGGGCATCCGGCACGGCCACCATGCCCACGTTGGGCTCGATGGTGCAGAACGGATAGTTGGCGCTCTCCGCCCCGGCGTTGGTGATGGCGTTGAACAGAGTGCTCTTACCCACGTTGGGCAGTCCCACGATACCTAATTTCATTTGTACTCATTCTCCTTCGATTTTCCTTGATTTTCAAGGGGTTTCAGCGTTTGGCGTCTTGGCTGTTACACCATTTTTACACCATTTCCGCATTTGGCTTTATTGGATTTCATCAGACTACACCATTTTGCTGAAATTGCTTGATGGCATAATCCAGCGATTCGGCAGTCACATGAACATACCGATCCATTGTTGTTTTGATGCTGGCATGACCCAGCAGTTTTTGCAGCACCTTCGGCTGCATACCGCTTTCGATTGCTCTTGTAGCATAGGTATGTCGCAGGGCGTGCATACAAAAGTGTTTGATCCCTGCTTCATCGCATAGCTTATATAAGTGGGTATCATAGGAACTGTTCTTCGCTGGCTCTCCTGTTCGCCAGTTGATAAAGACAAGATCGCGCATGACAAGCCGAGAAGAAACGCCTGTACGTCTGTCTATGTACTCAAGCGCTTTGTCCAGCG
>UQZJ01000004.1 GCA_900545495.1 uncultured Eubacteriales bacterium | reverse complement strand
ACTCATTCAATTCCTCCTTTTTGCTGTAAGACATCCTTGAAAAGCCCTGCAACACAGGGCTTTTCGGGAAAGCTGACGCCATTGCCGCTTTTTTCGCCTCTCAAAGACGCCAGCTTCAAGCGTCCGAAACTGCCCGCACTGCGGGCAGAAGTGGCGGCTGCGGCGGCGCTTGCGACGCCATGCCTTTATCCTGCTTTTTCTTTCGTCCCCTCAAATCCCTCCGGAAAGGGGTCACATCCGGCTTCAATCCTCTGGCTGGGACTGGGACTCGCTTCCTCCCGGAAAGGCGCACACAAGGCGTTCTGGCGGCCCTGGGCGTTGGACTTTTCGAGGAGCTGCGCCGCACGATAGCGGGCGGCAGCCCCCTCTGCCTGCCGGAACTGCCGCTCATAGAACGCTTCGAGTACACCCGGGATAGGACGTATGGTGTAGAGCAGATTTCCGTTCAGCGGTTTTCCGTCTTTGCTCTGCATGATGGTCGGCTCCGTGTAGATGAGGCCTTTCTCCTCCAGCTGCCGCACGTACTTTGCCACCGTATTTTCACTCATGCCGATCGCATGGCCGATGGTTTTGTAACTGGGGTAGCACTGGTAGGTCTTACGATTCTCGCACCGGAGCAGATAGGTGTAGAGGGATATCTCCCGGTAATCCAGACCAATGCTGAATATCTCGTTGGGCACCATAAAATAGTTTTTCTCTGCGCTGCGCTTGGGCCATTTGTTGTAACTCAATTCATACCTCCTGTGTTGTTGTAGACTTCTGCGGCACTCACACAGGGAGCGTGCGAAAAATTTTCATTGCTTTTCCGCTGCCCGTTTGCTATACTTTGGTTAGTTGATTTGTGCGTGCCTGTGTGTGCGCCGAGCCGCCGGACTGTTGCCGCAGTCACGGCGGTTTTTGTTTTGCGGTCGTACTGGTGTGCATCCCTCCTCTGCTGTGCAGCTGAGTCTTTTACTTTCATCTGTGAGCTATCTTTTTCGCCTCCTCCGTGTTAGAATGATTTATATAGCCGTGCCGTTGGAAACGGCACATAGCAAAAGACCGTGCTCCCGGGAGCACGGTCAGAGATGGAATGACCTTCCGAGCGAATTGCCGAATGGCAGAGAGCGCACATGCTCTCACGGGGTGCTCTGCCAAAGGCCATGTGGGTTCGTCAGCGCGGAGACCGTGCCGTACCGAACCGAAGGCAACCTCACCCGGGTGAAATTGTCCTTCTACTATTACTTAGAGAAAAATCGCAAAATCGGAAGGTCGGAAAATGTAAACTTTTTGTGAACGCAGAAAGGGCGGTGAGTTCATGTCCTTCAAGGATACCCAGTCTTACAAAGAGCTTCAGGCGGATTGGCGCTGGATACACTCTATGGACCCGGAAGCTGCCGCTGCCGCAGACCAGTGGGTGAAGGAACATCCAGAGGAGTGGAAGGAACTGGAGCATATGCTCTACTACAGCGAGGCCAACTTCCACAAGCGTGTAGCACCGGATACTCTGGAGGATGTGGATATCAAACAGCCCATCTCTTACAATCCGGAAGCGTTCCTGCCGGAGGAAGTGCGCAACGCGATCTACGATGATATGCGCTGGTTTGACCGGGCGAAGTATCTGCCAGAGGGATCTGATGAAGACCCTCTCATGTATGTGCGCAAAGAAATTGACGAGGGACTGCGTGAGCTGACCGAACTACAGCGGGAGGTTCTGTTCCGCACCGTCATCAACGGCGAGTCCACCGAGTCCGTCGCACAGGACAAGCAGTGCTCATCCAGAAACATCCGGGATATCCGCGCCCGTGCGCTTCGACAGATACGGGCCAAAATCAAAAGACATGAAGGCTACGGCAGGCCCGACGTTGCCATCATTATTTTGCTGTTTATGCTGCTTGTTGGTGTTCCGCTTGTTTGCTGGGGAGAACAGCTTTGGACCGCATATCCCTGGCTGGAGCCTGTGGCTGCAGTGCTTAGCGCATTGGTTGTGGCTGTCATGTTCCAAGATTCCTTTCGCAGAGAAGCAGAAAGTCTGCTGCGCCAGCACTGGGCCAGCCTGAATGGATCGCAGAGAAAAGAATAAAAATGGAAGAGGGAGTGGAACACAAATGGTGTTTCACTCCCTCAAAGCTATGTCACATTCTGCTCTTAATTCCCCTTCGCATGTACACCGTTGCCAGGCATCTCATAAGGCTTCCCTTCCTTGTTATAAGTCAGATTAAAGACAAGGTCGGACAGCCATTTCTTAAACGAGGGATTGTCCTGGAACTGCTTGAACAATTCCATGTTGTCTGCCATGATTGCGAAAATGACTTGCTGTAACGCACGTTCACTTTCCAACCGGGCGCTCTGCTCATCAGAATTACGCATGGCATTTTGATATTTTTCATCCTTGGATACCATCGCAGGAATTTCGAGAATCTGTCTGCGAACATTATCAGCATCATTCCAGTTGATATTGCCAAACATATCATTGAAGTTTGACAATATCACCGAAAGTAAGTCCATCTCCGGCTCTACAATATGACCTACCTTTCCCGCAGGCACAGGCTCAACCTCTGTATCAGATTCTTCTAATTTGATCGACATGACTTCTCGTGCCTCATTGCGATAACTCTCAAGATCAATCGTCTCGAGAATGCCTTGCGAGAGGTCATCTTCTCTGGGAGAAGGCAATTTCGGTATCAACAGATTCAGAAAGATGGAAAGCCGTTCCCAGTCTGCATTTCCATAGGGCAAAATTGCACCGAGGAACCCATAAGTGCGAACAAACGACTTAGCGGCACTTTTAAATTTGATCTGATCATCAGTTTCAAGCTGCTTATACACCGCTGTACAGGCATCAAGTGTCGGATCAAGTTTGTCGCGGTCAGCACCGTCAAGATACAAATTGACAAGTCGTTCAACATCATCGCCGGAGAACACTTGATAGCCATCTATGATGGCAACAAGGTCATACAGCTTGTTTGGATCGGTTTCCCCGGACAGAATTGTGGTGCGGTAATATCTTGAGAAAGACTCCTGAATTAATTCCGGCTTGTTTGCAAAGTCCAAAACAAAGGTGTCGTACTTTTTTGGGCAGCAGCGGTTAAGCCGAGACAGTGTCTGTACTGCCTTGATGTCATAGAGCATTTTGTCCACATACATAGTGTGGAGCAGCGGCTCATCAAAGCCCGTCTGGAACATATCTGCAACGATGAGAATGCGATACGGATCCTTTTTGAACTCTTTCGGTATCTTAGCATCAGGAAAACCGTTCAATCCGGCAGATGTAAGCGTCGGCTCCTGGTTCTGGTATTTACATTCACCGGAAAAGGCGACGATTGTTTTGTATGGGCTGTGCCTGTCCGCAAGGCATTTATTAATGGCATAGTAATACTCAATGCAACGAGGTATGCTGGACGTCACAACCATTGCACGAGCCTGACCGCCGATTTTTCCCTTTGCAATGATCTGCTCATGGAAGTGATCAACCATCATAGCCGCCTTTTTAGCAATGGTGTAGCTGTCGCTTTCCACAAAGCTACGGAGCTTCTTCTGCGCCCGCTTTTTGTCAAACATCGGATCGTCCTCGACGGTTTTCATCAATTTGTAAAAGCTGTCGATGGGCGTATAGTATTTTAATACATCCAGAATGAAGCCTTCTTGAATGGCCTGCTTCATGGTGTAGACATGGAAAGGTCTATGCTTGATGGCATCTCCATCCTGGTAGGGTACGCCGAAGGTTTCCAACGTCTTATTTTTCGGCGTAGCGGTAAATGCAAAGTAGCTGGCGTTGTTCAGCAGTTTACGCCCTTCCATCATAGCGTTGATCTTATCCTCGTTGTCCATCTCATCATCAGAAGCAAGTCCTGAAAGCGCAAGATTCATTTGCGCAGAGTTTCGCCCGCTCTGACCAGAGTGCGCTTCATCAATGATAATGGCGAAATGATTGCTCTTATGCTCTGCACCGATTTGCGGAACGATATATGGAAATTTCTCGATTGTGGTAACAATGATGCGCTTTCCATCAGTGATTGCTTTTGTTAAATCCCCAGAATGCTCCGCCCATGCAACTGTATTGCTCACTTGCATAAACTGCTTGATGGTATCCCTTATCTGCTTATCCAGGATGCGGCGGTCGGTTACCACAATAACGGAATCCAGCATCGGACGACCATCCTGTTCAAGCCCGATGAGCTGATGAGCAAGCCATGCGATAGAGTTGGATTTTCCGCTGCCCGCACTGTGCTGAATCAAGTATTTCTTTCCAACACCATTAGCTTTTACATCGGCAAGTAGCTTTGTAACAACATCCAGCTGATGATAACGCGGGAAAATTTGCTTTTCCTTTTTCTTCTTGGTATCCTCGTCTACCTCAACTACAACTTGTGCATAATTCTCGATGATCAGAGTTAACTTTTCCTTCGTGAGAATATCTTTCCATAGATAGTCGGTCATAATGCCGTCCGGGTTGGGCGGGTTGCCGGCGCCATCGTTATAACCCTTATCAAATGGCAAAAACCAACTATCTTTTCCTGCCAACTTAGTACAGAACTTGATACGAGCATCATCCACCGCAAAATGCACCATGCATCGCTTAAAGGTGAACAGCGACTCACGGGAATCGCGGTCATCTTTGTACTGCTGCACAGCATCATCAACATTCTGCTTCGTGAGTTGGTTTTTCAGTTCAAAGGTGATAACAGGCAGACCGTTTATAAAAACGCACATATCAAGGGCCAGCTTCCCGGCATCCTGCGCATAGCGAAGCTGACGGGTCACGCTGAAAATGTTCTTTTCAAACATCTCCCGTGCCTTGGCATTTTTCTCGGTCGGCGTTAGATAAAACATGATGAGATCGACCGGATAAACCTTGATACCATTGCGCAGCACATCAATAATTCCGCGCTTTGCAATTTCGCCTTGTAGGCGATTCAGAAATTGGCGTTTTTTCTGCTCAAACTTGAACACGCCCAGCTTGTCCATTTGCTCCGGCTGTGTATCTTGCAGAAAGCGGAACAGTCGAGTCTCATCTATGGCGTACTCTTTATTGTAATCAGCGTTGGAGCCTTCCTCATAGCAGTTGTGCTCAACAAGCCATTTTACGATAAGCATTTCAAGTCCGCTTTCCTTCGTATTTGCAAACATACCATTCCTCCTCTCCAATAAAATCAGAACGGCAATTCAGGTTCTGGCTCTACAACCTCAATATCGGAGATTTTAGCAATAAAGTTATTTAGCACAAGAGCCTGTGATTGTGGTGTCGCTGCGCGGAACCAGTCCAAAAATTTTCCGACCGTTTCATTTGGGATATTCACTCCATTGTTATAACGGTAACCACAGTCAACAACACTACTAATTACATCGGCATTCTTTTGAATCATCGTTTCAAACAGATTAGTAGTAAGTGCTTTTTCCAATCTGGAAATAAAAATCGCACAGTCAGTATTGAATCGGGGTTCCGACATATAAGATGTTAGAGACTTATAAATTAAATTAGTAAACTCCTGATAGATTTCCCTGTCCTCATCAGATATTTGCATATGAAGGAAATCGTGCTTTCCTATGGCCTCTCGTATAGCAGCAAAACTTTCAAAACGATTTTCAGGCTTTTTCTCCATCATTTTATTCAAAATGTCATTGTAAGAAAAATCTGTCCGATCACAGCTTCCTGCGTTATCGATTAACCGGCCAAACAGTTCTGCCAGATAGAACATATCCGTAAGGCTGGTATAGATACCATCATAATATTCCTGCGGCAGAGTGTCAGATGCAGCACGATTAATGTCTGCCACAAGGCTGTCAGCGTCGCCACCATCTACCCTTGAAGCAATCTTTCCTATCCCGAAATCAATTACTTTCACCGTTCCACTTTTATCTACGAGAATGTTTCCCTCACGAATATCCCGGTGAATGATTCCGTGCGCTTCTATGTAGCAAAACGCATCGATAAGCTGCAGAAAAACATCATCCAAAGTGGTCTCTGCAAACGGGGCAAAGTAATCACTGATAAAGTCCCCTATATTTTCCCCGTCAATGTACTCCATAAGGATATAGCCCGTGTAAATATTTTCATAAGCGTAATAGTTATAAATACGGACAATGTTTCTATGGTTGAGTTTGTAGAGAATCTTGATTTCATCAAGAAAATTCTTATAGAATTGCTCCTTAATTCCATCGTACTCTGGTTCATATTTTTTTGCGACAAACAGTTCGTCTATAAACGGATCTTGGAGTAAGACCGTCTTTCCGAACGAACCACCGCCGAGATCATTATTGACCATAATGTAATCCTTCTGCTTTACAAAAGGAATAACATCTCCGTTTTGTTTAGCAACAGCCATGTTTAATCCTCCTGTTCTTCAGTATCTTCTTCACCATCGTCCTCATTATCCGCATCGGCATCTTCATCTACAAATTCATATTCGGGAATCTCAATGCCACGAACATCAATTTTGCCGGTGACGGTGTCAGCAATAAGGCAGATTTTTAAATCCTGCAAATTCGCTATTTTTGCTTCCATTTTCTTAATGGTGACATCAATCTTAGCGTACACCTCATCAAGATATCTGATGATTTCTTCCTGTTCGTCAATGGGCGGTATTAAGATGAATGTATCCTTCAGCATTTTCTGCGTGATGCTATATACCTTGACTCCATTAACCTTCTTGCGAATCTGATAGCGCCAAGTAGGTGATTTAAATAGATAAGCAAGATACTTGCTGTTTATCGAACCATCGGGATGCGCAATGATTGAATGGTAGCCTGCAAAAATTGTGTCATCCCAGTCGATATAGGCACAATTTCCACAACCTGTCACATCTTCAGATGTGTCGGCAAAGATGAAATCGCCTTTTTCTACAAGGCAGCTCTGATTCGTTGTCAGATAGGCCTCATTCACATATCTGATTAAATCTCCATTGAGAGCAACACCAGAGTTCTTCTTTGAATGAACCTGTCCATAGCTGATTACCGCTATGCCGGTTTCTTCAAGGTTTGCCTTCGTGATGGAGAGACCTTTGCGGAAAGAGAATGATTTTCTTGTGCGCTGAATCTCCCAATGCTCTGGATAATCAATGTTCCATCGCATATCATCGCTGTGGGTAATCACGCTTTTACGCATACCTTTTATAGCCGCTTCGTCAATTTGCCGCTGTTTCATCTCATCGAGCAATGCAATCTGATGTCGATAGTTTGAAATCAGCTTATTGATGCTCGAAACCTTCCAATCCAGAAAACGCACAATCTGATCCTGCTCGCCACGGGGCGGAACGGGGACTTTTGTACTCTGGAATGTGTTAATATTTATTGTTTTTCTCAGTCCGGAATATAACGGCTTTAACATCTTCCCATTATCTAAAGCAAGATAGTAATAGTAAATGAATCGGGAGTTTATATTGCTGACGTGCATAATTGTGTATGCACCAGTAAGCATTCCATCATGCCCAGACAAGCCGACTGTACGTGGTGTTTCATCAATGTCAAAAAGGCAAAACGCCATGTCGCCGTTCCTTACAATCTTGTATTTGTCAAATGACTCCGGAAACTTTCCGCCACCGTCCATGTCACGAGGAACAATTCCGCTGAGTGTCAAGGAGAGCAGTGTGTAATCAGATGATTTTTCGCCAACAATCTCCTTTTGCTCCGTGAATATATTCTTATTCCTCCGTACTTCCCAATGAGCCGGTATTGCTTTCAGCCACGGAAGATTAATTTTTTGGTATTCAGCATATGCGCTCATTGCATACCCTCCATTATACCCGCCAATAGTCCATCCGCTTCCTGTTCCAAGTTTTTTAGGCTTTGCAAAATCTCATCCATAGGACGCAGCTCCACCGGCTTATAGAAGTATTTCGTAAAGCTGATTTCGTAGCCGATCTGCGTTTTCTTTTCATCCACCCATGCATCCGGCGCATAGGTCAGCACTTCATTCTGCATGAAGGCATCAATGCCGCCCTCATAGGTGAATGGGATATTTTCAGTATCACGCAGGTCAACATCCGGCTCTCCGTCAATAGGCTGCGTCGAAGCATCCTTTTCAGTGATAAACGGGCGGATTTTCTTAAGCTGCGCTGCCTTGAGCTTGGTGGCTTTGGCAAATGCCGTCCAGTCATCCAGCAGCGCAGTTTCGGCAGCCTTTGCAATCGCAGAAGTCACGGTTTCGTATTCATCCGCTTTTTTGAACAGGTCTGCAGGAATCGTGCGGTCGGGATACACACGCAGGCGGAGCGGGCGTTCCACCGTCACATTCCAATAGGCAAATTCATCATTATTGAAAACCATGCTGACATCGCTTTCTTCCATGTCGAGAAAGATGCGGACGATCTCCTTGCGAATGTCGTGCGTGAATTCGCAGTTCTTCTTGCCCATATTCTTGCGGAGGGATTCTTTCATCGCCGTAGCGTCAATGAGTTGGATTTTGCCTTTGCGCCGTTCCTCTTTCTTGTTAGAAAGTACCCAAATAAAGGTGCCAATACCAGTATTGTAGAACATATTCTCTGGCACGGCAATAATGGCTTCTACCAGGTCGTTTTCGATCAGGTAACGGCGAGCATTGCTTTCGCCACTACCTGCATCTCCGGTAAAGATAGACGAGCCGTTATGAACTTCGGCGATCCGGCTCCCCAGCGGTGTGTCCTTTTTCATTTTTGCTACATTATTTAGTAGAAACAGAAGTTGCCCATCACTGGTACGCGGGAGCATGGCAAGCTGCTCACCATCTTCGAGGTAAGCATTGAACCGTGTATCGAGGATTTCTTTTTTGCCGCCCATCTTATCGGCATCTGTTTTCCAACTCTTGCCGTATGGGGGATTGGACAGCATGAAGTCAAACTGCCGAGTAGCATTTCCGTCCAGTGACAGCGTAGAGCCGTAGCTGATGTGATCGGCTTGTTCACCGTCTCCCTTGAGCAGCATATCTGCCTTGCAAATAGCGTATGTCTCCGGATTGATTTCCTGTCCGAACAGATGGATAGAGACATTCTTTCCTCTCCGAGCCGCCAGAGTCTGGAGCCGATCCTGTGCTACGGTAAGCATACCGCCGGTACCGCAGGCGCCGTCATAGCAGGAATAGGTAGCGTCTTTGATTTGGTCGGCAATCGGCATAAAGATAAGGTCCGCCATCAATTCCACAACATCACGGGGCGTCCAGTGTTCGCCGGCTTCCTCGTTGTTTTCTTCGTTGAACTTGCGGATGAGTTCCTCGAAAATCGTGCCCATGCCATGGTTATCCAGTCCCGGATGCTTGAGAATGGTCTTTTCTTCATCCTTATACACCGGGTTGGGGCTGAGATTGATATCCGAAGATATAAACTTCTCAATCACTGCGCCGAGAATGTCCGCCTCAATCATGGTATCAATCTGATTGCGGAATTTGAACTTCTCTAAAATCTCCTTCACGTTCGGAGAAAAGCCGTCCAGATATGCCTCGAAATCGCTTTTCAACGTTTGCTTTTTTGCGCGGCTGGTCAAATCTTTCAGTAAAAACGGCGATGCATTGCAAAATGCCTGTCCTGCCACATTGCACAGTGCCGGCCACTGGTTATCGATACCTGCCGCATCCAACTTTTTCTTCATATCCAGGACAGCCTCTTTACTGTCCTCCAAAAGAGCATCCAAACGTCGGATGACCGTCATCGGCAGGATCACATCACGGTACTTGCCGCGCACATAAACATCACGCAGGCAGTCGTCTGCGATACTCCATATAAAACTGACTATTTGATTATGCACCTGATTGTCCATATTTCCTTGTTTCCTTTCTCGCTGTAATAAGGCATCAATGATCAGATCCTGAATGGTATCTTACTAAAGTTTCTACCCGTTATTCTGGACTATTAAGATTTCAGCTTATAAGTTCTGTTTCGATTTCCGCCTTCGGCTACAACAATTTCCTCCGCAGTCAGTTCAGAGAGGAGTTTCTTGGCTCGTGTACGTTTGACTCCAAGGAGCTCTGCAATATCAGCACTTCTGGCCGAAATATGATCTGTCAGGTAAGTGATAATTTCATTCTTTTGCCGCGCTGTTTTTATCGTCGTTTTTTTATCGTCGCTTTTTATCGTCGCTTTTTTATCGTCGCTTTTCTTAAATGCAAGAGACAATATAATCCGGTCAGGATCAAATCTTTCGGAAATCACCGGTGCCGCCCAGCCCTGCTCCCGCCAGACGCGGAAGATGTTGGGGATACCGCTGCCGGCACGCTCACCAATATCAATCAGGTTGAACATTTTCAGCATCGCGCCGTTCCGCGGGTCGGATACACCGCCGCTTTTCGCCGCGTCCACTTCAATACGGAAGCTGCCAGGGTTGGACATGGTAATGCTGTCCCGCTTTTTAATAATGACCAGTCCCTGCCTGCCATAATAATCGGCATGAACCAGGCAATTTGCCAGCGCTTCGCGCAGTGCTTTATGCACATCTGTATCATCCACTCTGGTACCGCCCTCCATTTTGAAAGGCACTTTGATGTCCTGAATCAGCTTATTGTAGACCCGGAAATAGAAGTCATACACATTACCGCTCCAATCGCCAGAGGAGGAAATGATACGATCTGTCCAACGGGTATCAGCATCATACTGCTCCTGATAGTCCAGAAAGAATGCGTTGAATTCCCGCACAATATCGTACTCGTTACCGAACATGAGAAGTCCTGCGGAGGTGGGATGCTTCTTTCCGTCAACGCCGATGCCAACGGCACCCAGCTTCAGGAGGAAATCTTCATCCTCCAACGCTTCCCACACATGGCCGGGTCGGGAAAGGCGCATTCTCTGACGGTAGCTGCGGATGCTCTCCTGGTTGAACACCGTCAAGTCCATCTCGTTCAGAACCAGCATATCCTGTGTCTTTACCGATGCGTCGCGCACCATAGCCTGATATTCCTCCTTGGTGCAGCGATAGTCGCCCTCACCGTTACGGCGGTATGTGCAGAGCGGATTGCCGTCCACATACACCGGTTTATAGGAGCGCTCGGCACGGGGGACATTGATGACCACAATATGATCGCCGTCGACATCCTGCACAAATACATCTTTGGATGACAGCACATTCACGCTGGTTTTGTTGGGATTATTGGCGATGTCCCAGAACTCCTTGATAAGTCTGTCCGGATCGGGCAGATCCACCGTGTGCAAGGATTTATCTGCCCATTCTTCCACGCCCAACAGGATAATGCCGCCGTAGGTATTGGCGAAGGCAGAGTAGGTTTCCCAAATGCTTTTGGGCAGACCGCCAAGGGCTTTCTTCGCCTCAATGCGGTTATTCTCCCGATACTGCTCGATTTTGGAAAAGTCAATCATGGTTTTCCTCCTTTACGAGCTCCATGATATCGCAGAAGTCGCAATCCAGTACGGTACAGATTTTCGTCAGAATCTCTGTACTGACATGCTGGTTCTTGCCCAGCTTGGCAAGGGCGGTCGTAGACATGCCGGTAGCCAGACGCAGATCCTTCTTTTTCATGTTTTTATCGATCAGGAGCTTCCACAGCTTGTTATAACAAATCGTCATTGTAACACCTCATCCCGGAGTATACACTAATACAGGTTAATTTTAGCATAGAGGCGCCATTTTGTCTATCAAAAATCCAGTTTTCAGATCTGTGTTTTCGATTTCAGAGAGAAGATTTCGAATCATCTGGTCACGATGAAAAAGCCACGGAAGCGTTCCGATTCGCTTCCGCGGCTATTTCATTGTTTATGCGGCTCAACCATTGAGCCGCTGCCTATGCTCTATTCCTCGTCATCATCAGACCACGAGGAGATAGCATTGGCTTTTTCAATTCCACATCGGCAAAAAGTGGTTGGTATCATATTATGATACCAACCACTTTTCGGTACAGCAGCTTTCGTAATCAAGTAGTATGCCCGCTCCCAGCAGATCCTGTTTCAGCCCATGATGCCGATTTTGTTGCCGTTCTCGTACATATCCTCGGCATACTCGGCATGGTTGGGGCCTTCGCTTTGTATCCAGCCAAAGCCGGGGACATAGACCATATCCGCCAGTTCATTATCGTTAGCTATTGGCTCCAGTGCCGATTTAGGTTCAGGTTGCGTGAGCTGTACCGGGATGGAATCTGTCTGCGTAGGAGGTACATATTCTTGTTCTGTCTCGGCTTCATCTTCTATTTCCGGCACAGGGATGGGCAACTCCTCGGTGGCTACTTCCGGGGCTGATTCAGCTTCCAGCATTTCCGATTCTTTCTTTTCTGTTACCACTGGCAGCACCGTTTTCTCTGCTTCCGGAAGTGTCGGCCGTGGAGTGGTCACGGCGGTCTTTTCGCTCGGCGCGGGTGTTTTCTCGACCTTTTCGGTCTGTGGCCACACAGCGGCACACAGGGCAAGACAGGCGGTGATTGTAGCGGTGATAATGATACGCTTTTTCATATTGCCTCCTTTTGCAGAATAGCTATCAGAACTTCAGAAGATTATCCAGAATGTTTGCCGCCTGCTGCAGTTCGCTCTGGGTGGCCTCATTTGGAATATCCTCGTCCTTTTGTACCTCGTGGGGCAGATAGGGTTCATAGTTCTGCCGGGTGATCGTCGGTCGGTAGTGACCCAGCATCTGCGCCAGCTCTTTGGCATCCGTGCCATTCTTTAGAGCGAGGATGGCGCAGGTATGGCGGAGATCCACATACCGGATATGTTCGATTCCTGCTTTCTTTATGATCTCATTGTGCATTCGGCGCACCATCTGCGGCGAGTAGGGTTTCAGCGTGGCCGGGTGCATAAACACGAGCGGGCTGCTGGGGTGCTTGCTGTGTTCCCTGATTAGGAGGTCGACCACCTCCGGGGTCAGCCTTATTGACCTCGTCTGGCGACCGTACTCCACCAGCTCACGCCGCTCCACCGCACGGTTTTCCGCAACGGTCAGCGTCCGGCTTTCGATATCAAGGTCACTCCATTTCAGGGCGATGAGCTCGCCTTGGCGAATGCCTGTCGTCAGCGCCAACATGAACATGGGGAGGTAGCCCAATTGCTCGGCGGCATCCAGATAGTCCTCCATCTCCAGCGGCGTCAGTACATTTGCATTGACCTTCGTGGGCTTGGAGTAGTGGAACGCCCTGGCGGGGTTATCGGCCATCAGGCCGTCCCTCACAGCTTGGTCCAGACACTGCTGGAGCAGGCGGTGGATGTGCCGCATGGTTTCTTCTCCCAAGCCAGAGCTGCCGGGTCGATGATTGCCGAAGCACTTCCGTTCCTCCAGAAATTCTCCGACCATCTCCGATGTCAATTCAGAGAGTTGTGTGGCTCCCAGGCCGGGAATGATGTGGTTTTTGAATATATAGTTGTGTGCCGCATAGGTGGTCGGCCTGCTTTGGTGCCTGTCGTAGGTTTCCTGCCAGAAGAGGATGTATTCCCGGAGCGTCATATTCCCACCTCCATACACTGGCGCTGTAAGTCTCGAAAGGCTACCCATGGGAGCCTTGCCTGTTTCAGAATCTTCTTGTGCAGATAGTAGAACTCGTGGAGCTGGTATGGCGCTTCGGTTTTTGGATTGAGAAACACATAGGACGAGGCCGTTTCCGGTATCCGCTTCAGGAGATGCTCCGCTTTCTCATTGAGCGTCAGCAACCGCTGGCCTTTGAGGATGTACCTGTAGCGGACATGAAAATCGGCCCACGACAAGGTGATCAGTTCACATTGCCGCAGGCCGCTTGAAAGTCCTGTATAGATGATGGGGAGTATGCCGAGCTGTTCTGCCGCGTTCAGGTAACGCTGGAGCTGCCCCAATCGCAGAGGGGCTGTTTTGTATTCCTCTGCCTTGGGCTCCCGGCAGAGCCGCACCGGGTTGTAGGGAACGAGCTGGTCCTGTGCCGCTTCGTCCATACACCGGCGCAGGAGCAGGTGGACACACCAGACGCTTCTGGCTCCGAGTCCTTGACTTCGCAGACTGTCGTAGAAATTGATGATTGTCTGCTTTGTCAGGCCAGACAGCACCACGCCTCCGATGCTGGGGATGATGTGGCTGTAAATCAGATTGCGGTATCCGCCCTCGGTGTTGCTATTCCATTTGTGGCGGTTAGCGGTGAACCAGTGGTCGCACCATTGCCCGACCGTCAGCTTGTTTTCTTTCTGCATATTATCGCCTCCTTTTGGCAAACGAACAATATCACAGAAAGCAGGAAATAGCTACTGAAAGGACAGAATATTCGCAGAATAAAACCGTTCCGAATAACGCCGTTATCATTCGGAATAATACGGTTGATTTTATTCGGAATAGTGGTTATAATGTTCTTGACGAACTGCAATGGAGGTGTTCCAATATGACGATCAAAGAAGCGGCTTCCGCTTGGGGTATTACTGAACGGCGGGTCAATGAGCTTTGCAAAGCTGGACGTATCTCTGGCGCATATAAGGAGGGCAGACAGTGGTTTATCCCGGACGGTACTCAAAAGCCGATGGATAAGCGTGGCCGCCGAAGTGCTGTGAAGCCCGCAGTATCATCTGCGCGCAAGCCGTTGCCCATTGGCGTATCTGATTACCGGGACGCCTGCAAGAACTACTACTATGTGGACAAAACCCTGATGATCAAGGAATTTCTGGATGAGCGCCCCAAGGTATCCCTGTTCACCCGTCCGAGACGTTTTGGCAAGACGCTGAACATGGACATGCTCCGTACATTCTTCGAAAAGACGACCGAGGACACATCCGTTTACTTCAGAGACAAGAAAATCTGGTCCTGCGGAGAATCCTATCTTGCCCACCATAGAAAGTATCCTGTGATCTTCCTGTCCTTCAAGGATGTTAAATACACCTCTTGGGAAGAAACCTATCAGACGCTCCAAAAGCTGATCGCACAGGAATTCCGCCGTCACGACGAGTTGGCCTCCAGTTCTGCGCTTAGTGATTACGAAAAAGAGGAATATTCCCTTCTTGCAACAGAAGCCGCTGACGAAGTGGAATATCAAATGTCCCTGCGGACACTGACGCTGCTCCTCCATAAGCACCACGATGTCGCACCTATCGTCATCATTGACGAATATGACACTCCCATTCAGCAGGGCCATGCGAGCGGCTTCTACGACACGATCATCGGGTTCATGCGAAACCTGTTCTCCGGTGGTCTGAAGGACAATCCGCATCTGAGCTATGGTTTCCTGACCGGCATCCTGCGTGTTGCCAAGGAAAGTATCTTCAGCGGCCTGAACAACCTGAAGATCAACTCGATTTTAGACGAGCGCTACAGCGAATATTTCGGCTTCACTTCAAGCGAAGTACACGAGATGGCAGACTACTATCATGCTTCTGATAAATATCAGGAGCTCTGCGATTGGTATGATGGTTACCTTTTCGGCGATACCGAGATTTTTAATCCCTGGTCTGTCATTGGATACTTCAACAATAACTGCCGTCCCAAAGCGTTCTGGCAGTCTACCGGGAGCAATGACATCATCCGCGAGGTGCTGGCTTCTGCAACGCCGGATATTATGGAGCGTCTGGAGCTGTTGATGAAGGGCGAATCCTTCGTTACGCACATCGACACCGGTGTCATTTATCCGCAAATCCAGAATGATCCGTCCTCTGTTTACAGCTTCCTGCTGGTGGCAGGTTATTTGAAGGCTGTGAGCTGCGACCAGTCTTACGGCGAGGATTATATGTGCGAAGTGGCTCTACCCAACAAAGAGATTTCTTTCGTCTACAGCAAGGAGATCCTCTCTCAGCTTGAGAATATTATTCCTCGTTCCGTTGCTGTTGCTATTCAGGAAGCTATCTACAAGGTAGATAGCGACTCACTGCAAAAAGCCTTGGAGAAGTTTCTGCTCCAAACAATAAGTTTCCACGATGCTGCCGACGAAACATTTTACCATGGTCTGATATTGGGTATGTGCGCTGTAATGGACAACAGCTATCGCATTACCTCCAATCGCGAAGCTGGTGATGGACGGTTTGATATTCAGCTGCTTCCTTTGAATAAGCGGCTGCCTGGCATTTTGATTGAATTAAAGGCCGGAAAAGGCCGCTCTGAAACACAGCTTGAAGACCTTGCCAATGTTGCCTTGCAACAGATCAACGACCGTGCGTACAGCGTTGATCTGCAGGCAATGAATGTTACGTCAATTATAAAAATCGGCATTGCATTCTCAGGCAAAAAAACACGTATTGCTGCCGAAAGGCAAAACATCGAATAACCATCTTCGCTCAGCAGGCTGGCTATCATCCAAGTCAGCCTGCTGTCTTTTTGTCATCGCGCTTTTTTCTTTGTTTATGCGGCGCAATTTCTGAGCTGCTCGCTGCGGTAAAAAGCACCCGCTGCCGGGGACAATCCCGGTCGGAAGCACTTTTAATATACAGAATTCAATCCCACACAAATCCCAAAAGACGAAAGTGGTGCCTGAAACGAACAGGGCAAAAGAGTTCCAAAGAGGAACCGCAGGAGTGCCGGAAAGCACCAAAGAGGGCGCAACATGCCTATCTGAAGGTTCAGACATAGGTTTGGGACCAGGAGACCGTGCGTTCGAGCCGCACTACTCGGACCAAAACCCCTCTGAAATCGTTGATTTCAGAGGGGTTTTTCTTATTCTTTGTCTATTGCGGCGCAGGAGGTGAGGTGACGCCCTCTCCTTTGAGACGCTCAACCAGTTAGCTCACACTTAAATCGTGTTATGGTGCTTACAGGCACACGCTTGAAGGGTATGGGTCTTACTGATAAGCAGGCGGATACCATGTGTGCTCGCAAAATCTCACACCGTTTCATTCCGTATGCGCCGCAGATAGCGATAGACCGTGGGCTCGGAGATGTGCAGTTCCTTGGCCGCCTGACCGACGGAGCCCTTGGTCTGGAACACGCCCTGTGCCTCCAGCGAACGGAGGATATCCAGCTTGTCCGACGCGTGCATGGCATCGGAGGGAATACCATAGCCCAGAACGGCGGAGTGGATCAGGTTGCTGGAAAGCTCTGGGATGGAGTCGTCCAGATTCTCCGTATAAGCGGAGCGCTCCTCCTCTTGGGGCAGGGAGAAGGCGTGGAGCAGGTTGGAAAGATGCTCCGAAAGCACCAGAATGTCCTCCACATCATGGTTCACGCAGATGAGGCCCACCAGATGACCCTTTTCCTTAATGAAATATGTGGAGGATACGAAGCGTTTTCCCCCGCGGGTACGTCCCTCGTAGTTTGCCACATAGTCGCGTTCCTTATAGACTCCGGTTCGCAGCAGCTCCTTGGCAAGCTCCGTCATGGGGTCTCCCACGCGGCGGCCGCTGAGATGCCCGTTGCAGGCAGCAATGACCGAACGCTCCGGCGTGGAGACGTCGTGGAGGATGATCTCATAATTTTTTCCGCAGATCTTCCCCATGAATTCCACCAGGGGAATGTATCGCTCAAGGCAGGCGTAGTTGCTCACTGTATCCCAACTTTCTCGGCAATAGCTTTTTATCTGACAAAAAACTGTCACGCAATTTCGTTACCAGTCAGTATATCGAAACTCTGCAAATAAATCAACACCCAAAGCAGACGGCGCGGATAACGGGTGATAATTTTTTGGCGCACACGGCAGAATACGCCCCCTCAGGCAGCGTTTTAGACAAAATCTTATCAAACTTCTTGGCACATATGCAAGATTGACAAGGATGATGTGATAAATTATAATCAGAATTGTAATTAAATTGTCACGATAGGTGTGCGGTCAATCTCCCCCCTGCGTGTCATATTTTTAAGGAGGTATTTGTAATGGAAGCTGCAAACTACGGTATCTTGTCATTGATTCCCCTTGCGCTTACCCTGCTGCTGGCGTTCTGGAAAAAGGACGCAGTCTTTGCTCTGTTCATGGGCTGCCTCTCCGGCGTTCTGCTGCTGGGACACGACCCCGCCTTCGGCTTCTCCGCTCTGGCGGAGGAGGCTCTGGGCAACGAGGACTTCATCTGGATCCTGCTCATTCAGGTATTCATCGGCATCATGATCGCCTTCTTCATGAAGGCAGGCGTGGTCAAGGCCTTTGCGGAGATGATCGCCGGCAAGGTGAAATCCCCCCGCAGCGTGAAGCTGGCCACCTGGTTCATCGGCCTGTTCACCATTGACGACTACATGAGCCCCCTGCTGCGCGGCGTGGTCATGCGTCCTCTGACGGATGAGATGCGCGTACCCAGAGAGAAGCTGGCCTTTATCCTTGACTCCACCTGCGCCTCCGTGTGTACCCTGATGCCCTTCATGGCATGGGGCGCCTATGTGGCCGGTCTGGTGGCGGATCTGGGCGGCCCTGTGACCTCCAACGAGCAGGGCGTAAGCGTCTACATCAGCGCCATCCCCTTTAACTTCTACGCGATTCTGATGGTACTCATCACCCTGCTCTCCGCGCTGGAGATCTTCCCCGACTTTGGGCCCATGCGTAAGGCAGAGCAGCGCGCCCGCACCACCGGCAAGCTGCTGCGTGACGGCGCCGTTCCCATGATGGGCACCGAGCTGGAGGAGCTGCAGAAGGACAACGACAGCGATGTGAAGCCCAACGTCGTGCTGGACTTCCTCGTTCCCATCATTCTCCTTGTCGCCACCGCCATCTGGACCTACATCGCCAAGGGCGGCGTGAAGATCCTGGAGTGCTTCATCATCACCGTGATCTATATGTCCATCGAGCTGAGCATCCGCAAGGTGTTCAAGAGTGTGACCGATCTGGTGAACACCGCCGTGCAGGGCATGAAGAGCGTCATGTCCGCCACCCTCATTCTGGCTCTGGCCTACTGCATCAACACCATCACCAAGTCCATGGGCGCAGCCGACTTCCTGCTGGGCGTCTGCGAGAGCTGGATGACCCCCGCCCTGTTCCTGTCTGTGACCTTCATCGCGGGCGCGGTGATCTCCTTCTTCACCGGCTCCTCCTGGGGCACCTTCGCCATCTGCATTCCCATCGCCGTTCCCATGGCCTACTCCTTCACCGGCGGTCAGCTGGGTACGCTGGTCTACGCCGCTGTGGGCGCCGTTGTCAGCGGCGGTCTGTTCGGTGACCATTGCTCCCCCGTTTCCGACACCACGGTGCTCTCCTCTCTGGGCGCCGCCTGCGACCACATTGACCACGTCCGCACCCAGCTTCCCTACGCGCTGCTGGCAGCGGCAGTGTCCATCATTCTGTGGATCGTTGTTGCACTGGTTGGTGGAGCTGCATGAAATACGATTTTGATACACCCATCAATCGCAGAAATACTTTCTCTTTCAAGTGGGACTGCGATATGGACTATTTTGGCCGGGACGATGTGATCCCCATGTGGGTGGCGGACATGGACTTTGCCTGCGCCCCCTGCATCGTGGAGGCCGTACAGAAGCGCGCCGCCCATCCGGTCTATGGCTACGGCGTGCGCCAGCAGCCCTATTATGACGCGGTAATGGGCTGGCTGAAAAAGCGCCATGGCTTCGAGGTCAACTACGAGCATCTGGCCTTTGCGCCTCCCGGCGTGATCTACGCCATGAACGTGATGCTCCGCATCCTCACCAACCCCGGCGACAAGGTCATGGTTCCCATGCCCAACTACGACCCGCTGTTTGACATGGTCACCCGGGGCGGCCGGGAGCTGGTGGAGACGCCGCTGGTCTGGAAGGACGGGCGCTACACCTTCGATTTCGCCGACATGGAGGCTAAGGCTGCCTCCGGCGTGAAGGTGCTGGTGCTCTCCAGCCCCCACAACCCCACCGGCCGGGTATGGACCCGTCAGGAGCTGGAGGGCGTGGCGGAGATCTGCCTGCGGCACAACATCTTCATGCTGGTGGACGAGATCCACTGCGACTTCGTGCCGCCGGAGCACCCCCACACCACCTTCTGCCTGCTGGGCGAGGACGTGCTGCGCCACTCCATGGTCTGCTACTCCGCCAACAAGGGCTTTAACCTGGGCGGACTGGGCATGGCCACCATCGTGCTGGCAGACGACGACCTGCGGTGCAAGTTCAACGAGGAGATGTCCATTGCCCAGACGCGGCTGGACAACATCTTCGGCATGGCCGCCCTCATAGCCGCCTACAACGACGGTGAGGAGTGGCTGGATCAGGCCATCGCCTATGTCTCCGACAACAAGGCGTATCTGGAGCAATTCCTGCGGGAGCGTATCCCCCAGATCCGCATGATCCCCTCCGAGGGCACCTATCTGGTCTGGCTGGACTGCTCCCAGCTGCCCTATCGGGGCATGGCGCTGGAGCACTTCATGATCAACGAGGCCAAGGTGGCGTTCTGCGCCGGCTATGAGTTCGGCGAGCAGGGAGAGGCCTTCCTGCGCATGAACGTGGCCTGCCCCCGGTGTACCCTGACAAAGGCGCTGGAGCAAATCGAAAAAGCGGTCAACGCCCTGTCTCTTCAGTGATCCCCATCATGCGCCGCCCCTCCCTGCGGCGCATGGTGCTCCCCCTCTCATCGGCGCTGCGGTACGCCATATTGCCGCACATAAACAGGAAGCAGCCTCTCCCCCTCAGAGGCTGCTTCCTGTTTTTTCACAAATGTACGCCCCGGATTTCGCTCATAAGTGTGAATTATTCTTGCTTTTTGCGCCGATACGCCATATCATAGCAGTATAATAGGTAATAGGCGCAGTGGAAGGAGGGTGTGGCGTATGAAGAACCTGAAAAAGCTGACGATCCTGCACTCCAACGATATGCACGGTGATTTTCTGGCCGAGCAGATCGACCAGCGGCTGGTGGGCGGCGTATCGCTGCTCTCCGGCTATGTCAACAAGGTGCGGCGGGAGGAGAAAAATGTAATCTATGCCGTGGCAGGCGATATGTTCCGCGGCAACGTCATCGACTCGGAGTACAAGGGTACCTCCACCATCGGCATCATGAATCTGGTGGGGCCGGATGTGGCCACCATCGGCAACCACGAGATCGATTACGGCCTGGCCCATCTTCTGTTTCTGGAGAAGTGCGCGGATTTCCCCATCATCAATGCCAATCTGCACATCAAATCCAACGGACGGCGGATGTTCCAGCCGTTCTGGATCGCCCACATCGACGGCCTGAAGATCCTGTTCATCGGCATCATCACCGAGGATGTGCTGGCCGCCGCCAAGAGCGACGAGCTCATCGGCTCCTTTGTGGACATCGGTGAGGCCGCCCGGGAGGTGGGCAACATCTGCAACGCCTACAACGCCATCGACATCGACTTCACCGTGCTGCTCACCCACATCGGCTTCGAGGAGGACAAGAAGCTGGCGGCGATGCTGGACCCCGCATGGGGCGTGGATCTGATCATCGGCGGCCACAGCCACACAAAGCCGGAAAAACCCTTTAAGGTCAACGACATCTACATCGTGCAGGCGGGTACCGGCACCGACGAGATCGGCCGTTTCGATATCATGGTGGACACCGACCTCAACGCCATCGACACCTTCACGTGGCAGATGATCCCCATTGACGACGCCCACTGCCCCCGCGACGAGGAGGTGGAATCGTTCATTCAGCACTACAAGACCGCCACCTCTCAAAAATATGACCGCATCATCACGCGGTTTGCCTGTGAGCTGGGTCATCCCAAGCGCAATCAGGAAACGCCGCTGGGCAACCTGATCGCCGACATTCTGCGGGACAGCTTCGGCATCGACCTGATGCTCATGGGCTCCGGCGCCATTCGCAGCTACTCTCTGGGGCCCGTGGTACACTACGCCGACCTTGTGGAATGCCTGCCCTATGATGACGCGGTGTATATGCTCAAGGTCACCGGCGCCCAGCTGGAGCGGATGCTGCGCCACGTCCTGCGGGATGAGGCATTTCAGGGCGAGCATACGGAGTTCTACCAGTTCTCCCACGGGATGCACATCGTCTGGTCCAGAAGCACGCAGACGTTCCGCACACTGACGCTGGACGGTGAACCGCTGTACGCCGACCGGCTCTACACTGTGGCGATGCAGAAATATCACTACAACAACCTCCAGGCGTTTCTGAGCATCACGCCGGAGGAGGCAGAAAAGAACGGCAAGATCCGCGTGCTGTCCACCTCGGCGCGGGATGTGGTGGAGGAGTACCTGATGGTCAACCAGCACCTCAACCGCTGGGTGGAGGGTCGTCTGGTGGTGGAGGACTGAGCGACGTATGCTGCCGCCATATACGATCAAACAAAAAGCAAGTCAAGGAGTTTTCCTTGACTTGCTTCTTTCGGGTAATTTCACGCCGACGCCTGCGTTACGGCATCTGGATATTGGTCTTTTGCAGAGCCTTCCGCAGGGCGAGGCACAGCGGCGGGGCGATGATGATGGCCACCGCGCCGTTGAACAGGGACGCGGGGATCTTCAACACCAGCGCAGCGCCCGCAACGGAGGCCGTCAGGCCGCCCAGCAGCAGGCCGTCGTAGGCAAAGGACTTGAAGAAGTAGAGGATATAATAGGCGAGGCAGCCCAGCGCGGCGGCAACGGTGCAGCGGCCGTATTTGGGCGTCACCCGATCCTTCATGGCAAAGCCGGCCACCATACCCATGACCCCCTTGGTGATAAAGGTGATCCAGCATTCCGCCGCAAAGGCGGGGTTGGTCAGGTCATACAGAGCGGAGCCGAGACCGGAGGCCAGACCGCCCACAGGCCCCAGCAGCAGGCCGGAAAGGCAGCACATAATGTTGGCCAGCGTGAAAGAGGTGCGCCCGCCGATGGCGATGGGCATGGTGATGCGCAGATAGTTGCTGACAAATACAAGGGCGGTCATCATGCCCAGCGCGGTCAGCTTGTTGATGCTTTTCTGGTTAATGGGAAACACTTCCTTCTCCTAAGATGCCCCCATCATAGCAGCGAACTGGTATTATTGCAAATACCAGTTCGCAACAATTTAGTATACCCACTTCAAAATATGGTTGCGAAATCTCAATAATGCGTATATAGTATGTGTAGAACAATGACTTCTTTTTAAGATGCTTGTCGAAAAGCGGAGGATAGTAAGATGTTTGACTTTATCAAAGATGAGCTGAAGGTAACCCAAAAAGAGAAGCAATCTCTCACGCAAGCTGTGGAATCAGAGAAACAACGCATCGCGCAGGCGCGAAAGGACAAGAAGAAGAGCGCTGTGCGGTCTATCAGGGTAATAGACGCTTTGGGTACAAAGCTCGATGCGAAGAAGGATGAAAAGGCGTTAGACGAATTCCGCGCAGCGGAGGAAAGTCGCCTCAAGTCAATACAGTCCGCTCGACGAAGATCTCTCGTAAATCAAAACAGGAAGTCCATTATTGGAATGGGCGTAGGCGTTGCAGCCGTTCTTATTGCCGTTTCCGTTTTCTTCGTCTCAGGCAGCCAGTCTGCCATTCCAAAGCCTTCACAGTTGCCGGATCCTACCATTGTCGATTCTGGCAACACCGATTCTCCTCAAATTCAGTCAGGTCAAGTCTCCGCTCCAGCAAACGGCAGTCAATCGATAGATTATGAGCCTGAGGTAAAGTCTGAAACGATGCAGCCAAATGTAAGCGCTGACGATAAGGATCTACCAAATGACATGGTTACAATCGACACCCAGCAAGCTGCCATTGGCACCGAAGACATCGGGATACCGAACACCTCTACGCAAACGCCTTCTTCTGTTCCAACTCCGATACCAGAACCGGATAGAGACTCCAACTCGGCGGCACCTAATGCTACCTATATCCTGAACATAAACACAAAAAAGTTCCACCGCCCGGGTTGTCATGATGTTAAGAGAATGAGCGAAGAAAACAAAGTCGAATTCACCGGTGCAAGAGCCGATGTGATTGCGCAGGGCTATGATCCGTGCCAAAAATGCCACCCATAAACGTGCAAAGCCCTCTGTAGGCATCACCGCAGAGGGCTATTGCATCGTGCCTCACACATTTACCGGGAGTAAGAGAAAAGATATGAACTACATCGTCTTAGATTTTGAGTGGAATCAGCCGCTGACCGAACAGGACACCATCACAGACCCGTTTCCCTTCGACTCCGAGATCATTGAGATCGGCGCCGTAAAGCTGGACGAGACCTTTGCCGCAGTCGGGGAGTTCAAGACCCTTATCCGGCCGCAATTCTACCCCCACATGAACGGCGCTGTCGTGCGGCTCACCAAAATACGGCCGCAGGAGCTGGAAAGTGCGCCGCTGTTTCCCCAGGCGTTTCAGACCTTCATCGACTGGTGCGGGGACGACTGCGCGCTTTGCTCATGGGGGCCGGACGACATCCCCGTGCTGCTGGACAATATGCTCCTGCACCACATCCCCACCGAGCCGTTCCCCTACTGCTATGATCTCCAGCGCATCTTTGCCCACGAGATCCTGCGGGAAAACCGCCAATGCTCGCTGGAGGACGCCGTCAAAATGCTGGGCCTTCCCGCCGACCGCGCCCACGACGCGCTGAACGACACCCGCAATACCGTGCGCATCTGCGACCGCATGGATCTGGCCGGCTGCATGGACGAGTACCGTACATCGCTTGCCGGCTACGGAGCGGACCGGATGAACGGGCTGATCTCCGGCCAGATCTTCCCCGATCTGGACACTGCGCTGTCGGATACGCGGTTCAACCAAATGACCTGTCCCTACTGCGGTGAGCAGATCCCTCTGGAATTCTCCGCCACTAAAGGCAACACCACGCTGGGATACGGACGCTGCGCCGAGGGGGACGAATTTCTGGCGCGGATACAGCACTACCGGCAGGAGGGGGACACCCGCAAGGTCAAGCGCGTGGTCTATGAGATGAGCGACGACCTGTGGGATACCTATACCGCCGCCACCTGAGCCACGCGGCAAGCCCTTCATTCCAAGATAATAACAGAGACGCCCGGACAGAAGTCCGGGCGTCTCTGCTTGTATGGAAAGAAAAGTGATCGTACTTGCTCACCGCACGCTCCGCAGCAGCTCGTTCAGTTCCTCCTTGGAGCGATAGCCCACCGTCTTGGCGACGGGCTGCCCGTCCTTGAACACCACCAGCATGGGGATGCTGGATACCTGAAAGCGCATGGCAAGCTCCATCTGCTCGTCCACATTGACCTTGCCCACCTTCAGGGCGCCGGCGTTCTCCTCGGCGATCTCATGCAGCACGGGGGCCAGCATCTTGCAGGGCCCGCACCAGTCGGCGTAGAAGTCCAGCAGGACGGGGGTATCGGCGTGCAGCACCTCATCGTTAAAATTCGCAGCAGTGATTTTCAGTTCAGCCATGGTAAAGGCTCCTTTCTTCTGTGATTGTATCCGTAGTATGGTCAGTCCTCCCGGGACTTATAATAGAGCATACAGTGGCAGAAGCCCTCGAAGTCGGGGTCGGCCATCTGCTCCTTGAACTCCTGACACATACACTTGGTAGCCTCGGTACGCTCCAGGCGGCAGGGGCAGTATCCGCCGGTACGCTTCAGCCCCTCGCGGATGGTGTTGACGACCTCCTGATCGGGATTGAGCTTGATCTTCATTTCCGTCACCTCTTTGTTCTTTGTGGCTCTATCATAGCAGGCAGCGCCCCGCCGTTCTGTGACAAAGTCACATTCATAGAAAAAATCCGACGCTTTTTTGCGTCGGATCTTTTTTATACCATCTGACGCAGGCCGTCCTTATCCCGCAGGGTGATGACGCCGCGCTTCAGCTCCACCAGTCCTTCCTCGGAGAAGGTCTTGAGCATCCGCGCCACCGCCTCCCGCGCCGAGCTGATGTGCTGGGCCAGCTGCTCATGGGTCATGCGGATGGTGTCGGAGCCGGTGCGCGCCGCCTCGGAGAGGAGGAACTCCGCCAGCCGCCGGTCAAGTCCCTTGAACAGGATCTGCTGCATGGCCCACATCACGTCGGAAAACCGCTGGGTCGCCAGCTCGTAGAGGAAGCAGCGCACCGAAAGATTTTGCTCGGTCAGCGCGGCGACAAGTCCGGCGGGGATGATGAGCACCTCCGTCTCCTGCTGGGCGGTCATCTGGGTATCAAAGGTGATCTGGCTGATGACGCAGGACGCCGACAGGACGCACAGCTCGCCGGGGTACAGCCGGAACAGCGTTACTTCCCGCCCCTCGTCGGAGAGGAGGTAGGTGCGTATCTCGCCGGACAGCACCAGCAGCAGCCCCAGACATTCGCTGCCGCCGTCGTGGATGAGGGTGCCCTTTTCATACCGGCGCACCATCGCGCTCCTCTGTACCGTGTCCCGCTCCTGCTCTGTCAGCAGCTGCCAGAAGGGCAGGCGGCTCACTGCCGCTTCCATGTCAGTGGCAGCCGTGATGGCCGCAGCCGTGGTCGCCGCAGGTGTGGCCGCCCTCGCCGTGGGCGTGGTCGTGGTGGTCGCAGTGAACGTCGGGGTCATAGCCCAGATTCCCTGCCAGCAGCGCCGCCACCGCCGCGTCCGCCTCGCCGCTGACGCCGCCGTAGAGCTTGATGCCCGCCTGTGCCAGCGCCATCTGTGCGCCGCCGCCAATACCGCCGCAGATCAGGGTGTCCACGCCGCTCTGCGCCAGAAGGCCCGCCAGTGCGCCGTGGCCGCTGCCGTTGGTGTCCACCACCGCCTCACGCACGACCTTGCCGTCTTCCACCTCGTAGAGCTTGAACTGTGCCGTGTGGCCGAAGTGCTGGAAGATCTGTCCGTTTTCGTAGGTAACTGCAATTTTCATGATGGTTTCTCCTCTTTTATTTATAATACTTCTGATTTTCCCCGTTTTTTCCTATACGGCGGACGCCGTCTTGCATTTTCCCCGTGTTCTGTGCTACAATTGCGCCAGCACCTGTCCGATGGGGCCGTCCACCGTGACGGCAGCGCCGAGGCCGCCGCCTGCGCCGCCCTTGTTGATGACCGCCAGCTTGTGTCCCCGGTAGTAGGTGACAAGCCCCGCCGCCGGATACACCACCAGCGACGTGCCGCCGATGAGCAGCACATCCGCCTGCCGGATATAGTGGATGGCCTTTATCATTACGTTCTCGTCCAGCGGCTCCTCATACAGTACCACGTCGGGCTTGATGATGCCGCCGCATTCGCAGCGGGGTACGCCGGTGCTCTCCGCGATGTGCTCCACGCCGTAGAATCTCCCGCAGCGGGTGCAGTAGTTCCGCAGCACGCTGCCGTGAAGCTCCAGCACCTCCCGGCTGCCCGCCTTCTGGTGGAGACCGTCGATGTTCTGGGTGATGACCGCCTTCAGCCGCCCCTCCTGCTCCCACTGGGCCAGCTTCCGGTGGGCCGGATTGGGCTGGGCGTCCGGCGCCAGCATCTTGGTACGGTAGAAGTCGAAGAACTCCTCCGTGTGCCGCTCAAAAAAGGTGTGGCTCAGTATGGTCTCCGGCGGATAGCTGAACTTCTGGTGATACAGCCCGTCCACACTGCGAAAGTCGGGGATGCCCGACTCCGTGGACACACCGGCGCCGCCGAAAAATACGATGTTGTCGGAGCCGTCGATCAATTCCTTCAGCCTGCGGATGTTCTCATCCATGAAAATCCCTCCATTCTGCCCACAAGGAGCCGTCTATGAATATTCAAATTTTTGGAAAGCCCAAATCCTTCGATACGAAGAAAGCGGAGCGCTGGTTCAAGGAGCGCCGCATCAAGTACCAGTATATCGACCTTGTCACCAAGGGCGTGTCCCCCGGCGAGTACCGCTCCATCCGCGCCGCCGTGGGCAGCTTTGACGCGCTGGTGGACAAGTCCTGCCGCGCCTACGAGGAGCAGTACATGGCCTACATCACGCCGCAGGCGGCGGAGGAAAAGCTGCTGGACTATCCGGAGCTTTTCGCCGCCCCCATCGTCCGCAATGGCCGTCAGGCCACCGTGGGCTACTGTCCCGATATCTGGCAGACCTGGGAATAACGTACCGTCCCGCACCGCCCGGTGCGGGATTTTTTTGTTCAGTCCGTGTAGCTGTGCTCCACCGTCACCACGGCGAAATAGGTGTCGTTCAGCTGCCGCACCAGCTGCCGGATCTCCTCCGCCGCCTGCTCCGGCGTCTTGCCGGAGGAAAAGGGCAGCACCGCGTCGAAGATCAGGTTGGTGTGGGTGGTACCCTGCACCATGCGGAAATCGTGGATGGTCATGTGGGGGTCCACCTGCTTCGCCACCTCGGCGATCTGCCGGCGCAGCGCCCCCACCGACGCGTCGTCGGTGACGATGGGATCCATGTGGATCACCGCCTGACAGTGCAGCTTCTCCGCCAGCTCCTTTTCGATGTTGTCGATAACGTCATGCATCTCCATGATGTCCCCGTGGGCGGGTACCTCCGCGTGGAGGGAGATCATACACCGCCCCGGGCCGTAGTCGTGTACCACCAGATCGTGGACGCCCTGCACGGTGTCGTGGGCCATCACGATGTCCCGTATCTCCTGCACCAGCTCCGGGTCGGGGGCCTGCCCCAGCAGGGGCGACAGCGTCTCCTTGGCCGCCTTGTAGGCGGAGAACAGGATGAACAGCGCCACCACAAGACCCACATAGCCGTCCACCGCCAGCCCCGACCATTTGCCGATGAGCATGGCCAGCAGCACCGCCGCCGTAGCCGCCGTGTCGGAGAGGCTGTCCATGGCGGTGGCCTCCATGGCTGCGGACTTGATCCTCCGGCCGATGCGCCGGTTGTACAGCCACATATACAGCTTCACGCACACCGACGCCGCCAGAATGCCCAGTGCCAGTGCCGAGAACGCCACCTCCTCCGGGTGGAGGATCTTGTCAAAGGAGGACTTGGCCAGCTCCACGCCCATCAGCAGGATGAGTCCCGCCACCACAAGGCCGGATATGTACTCGATCCGTCCGTGTCCGAAGGGGTGGTCTGTGTCCGGTTTCCGCCCCGCCAGCCGGAAGCCCAGCAGCGTCACCGCCGAGGAGCCCGCGTCCGACAGGTTGTTGAAGGCGTCCGCCGTCACGGCGATGGAGCCGGAGAGCTGTCCGGCAAAGAATTTCCCCGCGAACAGCAGGATGTTCAGGGCGATGCCCACCACGCCGCACAGTGTGCCGTAGGCCCGCCGCACCGCCGGGGACGTCACGTTTTCCCGGTCGGGGATCAGCCACCGGGCCAGCAGTTGTATCATATACCTCTTTCTCCTTTCGCGGCGTACCGCGCCTTACCGGGCCGTACCCCGGATGGTCAGCTTCATCTGGCAGCACAGGTCGTCCAGATCCCGGTCGGTGGCGGCATTGAGCCGCAGCCGCCCGCCGCAGTCTGCACAGATCAGCTCCACCGCGCCCCGGCGCACCGCCATGCTGTATTTGTGGCTGCCGCAGGTGCAGGAGATACCGTCCCGGGCGGCGATGTCCTTCAGCTCCGACAACACCTCGTACATGATGACGTTGTCGGTGAAGGCCTCCTCACCGCCGGCCTTTTCCTTCTCCACCCGCAGAGCCAACTCCTCCATGGCGCGGCGCACCTGCTGCTCCTCGCCGATATAGCAGCAAAGCTCCTGTTTTTCCGGGCAGGCAAGGCCGATGCCCCGCCCGTGCAGCACCGCGTCGGCGTTGCACTCCGCCCGATGATGGCCGCCGCACACGCCGCAGGGTACCCAGAGCCGGAACTTCACGCCGTCCGTCTCCGCCTCCAGTGCCTCGTGTCCGCATTCACATTCCATCCGCGCCGCGGCGGCGGACAGGGCGAACACGCTGCGCTGGTGCAGCACCGCCTTGCCGCAGTGGGGACAGATATATCCAAAGCTGCGCATTTCCTCCATCGGTACACGCTCCTTCTCATGATATGGTAAATAATGCCCATATAGTATACGCCGTTTCCGCCGCTTTTTCCAGAGGTTTTTCCCCTCGCGGCGGTTTTTTCCACTTACTACCGTACTTCTCTCCGGGTTGGAAAACGCCCGCGGTGGCCTTTAAAGCCGCCCGTGCTGCCGAGGGTATTAAAATTTCTCCATATCTTTCGCAATTTTTATCTTGATTTTGCGGTTCTTTCCTCTTGCGTGTCTCCCTGTTTTCCACTATAATGCCGCCATATTTCATCGGAGGTGGTCGTTTTGCCCCGCAAGTCCTTCCCCGCCGCGCTGAAAGCGGCGTTTCCCCACACGGTGCCCATCCTCACCGGCTATCTGGCGGTGGGCCTCGCCTACGGTGTGCTGATGGCCTCCAAGGGCTACAATTTCCTTTGGTCGGGCTTTGTCAGCGCCTTCGCCTTCTGCGGCAGCATGCAGTATGTGGCCATCACCCTGCTGACCACTGCCTTTGACCCCCTCAGCGCCTTTTTCCTCAGCCTGATGGTCAACGCCCGGCACCTGTTCTTCTCGCTGGCGCTGCTGCCCAAGTACCGGGGGCTGGGACGGCTGCGGTATTTCCTGATCTACACCCTCAGCGACGAGAACTTCTCCCTCAGCTCCACGGTGGAGCCGCCGGAGGACACGGACCCCACGCTGTTCTACTTCGCCATGAGCTTCCTGACGTGGCTGTACTGGGTGGTGTTCTCCATGCTGGGCGGTCTCATCGGCAGCCTCATCACCTTTGACATCACCGGCATCGACTTTGCCCTGACGGCGCTGTTCGTGGTGCTGTTCATCGAGCAGGTCATCAAGCGGGAGAACCGCCCCGCCGGCCTCATGGGCCTTGCCTGCTCCGTGGCGGGCCTTGCCGTGTTCGGCGCGGACAATATGGTCATCCCGGCCATGGTCCTGACGCTCATCGCACTTCTGCTGGGGAGGAAAACGCTATGCGCCTGAATTTCATCCAGTCCCTGATCATCGTCTGCATGGTGGCGCTGGCCACCCAGATCACCCGCTGGACGCCGTTTCTGGTGTTCTCCGGCGGTCGGAAGCTCCCCAAGGTGGTGGAAGATCTGGGCCGTCTGCTTCCCCCGGCCATGATGGGTCTGCTGGTGGTGTACAGCCTGCGGAACACCGACCTTTTCACCGGCAGTCATGGCCTGCCGGAGGCCATTGCCGTGGCCGTCACCGCCGGGCTCCACCTGTGGAGGCGCAGCACGCTGCTGTCCATTCTGGCGGGCACCGCCGTGTATATGCTGCTGGTGCAACTGGTATTCGTGTAAGTCCATACCGCACCCCAAGGACGCCCCACCGGGCGTCCTTTTTCATATTTTTCCGTTTCCGGCACAAGCTAACGCAAATCTTGGGATGAGGTGGAACGCCATGGATATCAAACGCTTGAGCCGCCAGACCTGCCGGTTCCTCCGGCCGCCCGGCGTGGTGAGTTGGGCTAATGTAGGCGGCCGTCTGGAACGGCAGGGCCCGCTGGGTTCTTATTTTGACGTAACGGACGACGACTCCTTCTTCGGCAAAAAAACGTGGGAGCAGGGGGAGGCGGAGATGCAGGCCATCGCCCTGCGCCGCGCCCTGCAAAAGGGCGGCCTGACGCCGGAGGACGTGGACTGCGTCTTCGCCGGTGATCTGCTGAACCAGAACATCGGCGCAACCTTCTCCCTGCGGGACTTCGCTATTCCCTTCTACGGCGTGTACGGTGCCTGCTCCACCATGGGAGAGAGCCTGTCGCTGGCGGCTATGGCGGTGGCCGGGGGCTTTGCCCGTCTCGCCGCCGCCCAGACCTCCTCCCACTTCTGCACCGCCGAGCGGCAGTACCGCGCCCCGGTGCCATACGGCAGCCAGCGGGCCCCCACCGCCCAGTGGACGGCCACCGCCGCCGGCTGCTGCGTGGTGGGCGCGCAGTCCGAGGGGCCCTATATCACCCATGTCACCCGCGGGCGCATCGTGGACTGGGGCATTACCGACGCGGCCAATATGGGGGCGGCCATGGCCCCCGCCGCCTACGACACCCTCGCCGCCCTGTTCCGGGACACCGGCACCGCGCCGTCGGACTACGATCTGGTGGTCACCGGCGATCTGGGCTATCTGGGTCACGCTCTGCTGACGGAGCTGTTCCGGCGGGACGGCGTGGTGCTGGGGGACAACTGCACCGACTGCGGCATCCTGCTGTACGACCGGGTCCGGCAGGATATGCACGCCGGCGGCTCCGGCTGCGGCTGCTCCGCCGCCGTTTTCAACGGCTATCTGCTCCACGGGCTGCGCACCGGCAAATGGCAGCGTCTTGTCTTTGCGCCCACCGGTGCGCTGCTCAGTCCCACCAGCACCTTTCAGGGTGAGAGCATACCCGGCATCTGCCACGCGGTGGTACTTTCCCGGACGAAGGAGGCACAACGATAAATGGAATACCTCAACGCATTTCTCTGCGGCGGGCTGCTGTGTGCCGTAGGACAGATCATCCTCGACCGCACCAACCTCACCCCCGCCCGTATCCTGACGGGCTATGTGGTGGCCGGTGTTTTTTTGCAAGCCGTGGGCGTGTATCAATATGTGGTGGACTGGGGCGGCGCAGGCGCCACCGTCCCTCTCACCGGTTTTGGCTATACGCTGGCCAAGGGCGTGGCGAAGGCCGTGGCAGAGCAGGGGCTGCTGGGCGTCATCACCGGCGGGCTCACCGCCGCTGCCGGGGGCATTGCCGCCGCCGTGGTATTCGGCCTTCTGATGGCGGTGCTGTTCCGGCCCAAAGAAAAACGTTGACAAATACCCCTTGGGGGTATATAGTATCACCATCATAAAATACCCCCAGGAGGTATTCGCCATGAACGAATGCTGTTGTCACAAGACAAAACACCGCTCTCCGCAGGAGCAGAAGCAGCTGACCAACCGCCTCAGCCGCATAGAGGGGCAGGTGCGAGGTCTGCGGGATATGCTGCAGGCAGACGCCTACTGTCCCGATATTCTGGTGCAGGTATCCGCCGTCAGCGCCGCGCTGAACAGCTTCAGCAAAGAGCTGCTGGCTACCCACATCCGCACCTGCGTGGCCGACGGGATACGGCAGGGCGATGACGCTGTCATTGACGAGCTGGTGACCACGCTGCAAAAGATGATGAAATAAAGAAGGTGATCCCCTTGACGGAAAAATTTGTGGTAACAGGTATGACCTGCGCCGCCTGCGCCGCCCATGTGGAAAAGGCCGCAGGCGCCGTGGCCGGCGTGGACAGCGCCGCCGTAAACCTGATGCTGGGTACGCTGGTATGCTCCTATGACCGGGATAAAGCCTCGCCGCAGGCCATCATCGCCGCCGTGGAGGCTGCCGGTTACGGTGCGGCGCCGGCGGACGACGCCAAGCGCGATATACGCCGGGAGCAGGACGCCGCCGCCAAATCCATGGGACGCCGCCTCCTGTGGTCGGCGGTGTGCCTCGTTCCCCTGTTCTATCTCAGCATGGGGCATATGCTGGGGCTGCCCGTCCCGGCGTTCATGCACCGCCAGCCCCTGCTGGCGGCGGCGGTACAGCTGGCGCTGTGCCTGCCCATCCTGCTTTTGAACCGCGCCTACTTCACCGTGGGCTTCTCCCGCCTATTCAAGGGCAGCCCCAACATGGACTCGCTGGTGGCGCTGGGCGCGGCGGCGGGCCTTACGTACAGTCTCATCGAAATGGGTCTGCTGTGCGCCGGACAGCTCGCCGGTATGCCCGACCTCTATTTCGAGTCCGCCGGTATGATCCTGACCCTCGTCACCGTGGGCAAGTATCTGGAGGAGCGCTCCAAGGGCAAGACCACCGGCGCGATCACGGCGCTGCTGGCGCTGGCGCCGGAGACGGCGGTGGTGCGCCGGAACGGAACAGAGGTCACGGTGGCCGCCGACCAGATCAGAGCCGGCGAGACGGTCATCATCCGGCAGGGCGGGCGCATCCCCGTGGATGGCACCGTCACCAAGGGCAGCGGTGCTGTGGATGAATCCGCCCTCACCGGTGAGAGTATGCCGGTGGAGAAGGGCCCCGGCAGCAGCGCCGTATCTGCCACCGTTCTCACCAGCGGCTATCTGGAGCTGACCGCCGACCGGGTGGGCGCGGATACCACTCTGTCCCAGATCGTCCAGCTCATGGAGCAGGCCGCCTCCTCCAAGGCTCCCATCAGCCGTCTGGCGGATAAGATCAGCGCCGTGTTCGTGCCGGTGGTGATCTCCATCGCCGTCCTCGCCGCCGTGCTGTGGGCGACTGTGGGCGGCATGGGCATCCGGTTCTGCTTGTCCATCGGCATCGCCGTGCTGGTGATCTCCTGTCCCTGCGCGCTGGGGCTTGCCACGCCGGTAGCCATCACCGTAGCCACCGGCAAGGCCGCCGAAAAAGGCATCCTCATCAAGTCTGCCGCCAGTCTGGAGCTGCTGGGACAGGTGGACACCGTGGTGCTGGACAAGACCGGCACCGTCACCGCAGGCACGCCGCAGGTCACGGATGTGCTGTGCGTCCCCGGCGTCACCGAGGAGGAGCTGCTGTGCGCCGCCGCCTCGCTGGAAAAGCCCTCCGGTCACCCGCTGGCAGACGCCATCGTTCAGGAGGCGGCGCGGCGGAGCATCCCCCTGTGCGCCGTGTCGGATTTCACCGCCGTTCCCGGCGGCGGGGTGCAGGCCGTGCTGGACGGCAAGACCCTCTACGCCGGAAATGACCGCTACATGACCCTGATCGGCGCGGGAACAGCCGCCCTCCGCGCCGCGGCGGAGGCGCTGGCCGCCGCGGGCAAAACGCCCCTGTACTTCGCCGAGGAGCAGCAGCTGCTGGGCGTCGTCGCCGTGGCGGATGTGGTGAAGCCCGACAGTGCCGCCGCCATTGCCGCCCTGCGCCGCAGCGGGCGCGAGGTGGTGCTGCTCACCGGCGACGACCGGCGCACCGCCGAGGCCATCGCCCGTCAGGTAGGGGTAGAGCGGGTCATCGCCCAGGTGCTGCCGCAGGACAAGGCCCGCTGCGTTGAGGAGCTGCAAAAGGATGGCAGGCTCGTGGCTATGGTGGGCGACGGCGTCAACGACGCCCCGGCGCTGGTAACGGCGGACGTGGGGCTTGCTATCGGCGCCGGTACCGACGTGGCCATTGAGTCGGCGGACGTGGTACTGATGCACAACAGCCTTATGGACATCGTGGACGCGGCGGCGCTGTCCCGCGCCACCCTGCGGAACATACGCCAGAACCTGTTCTGGGCGTTTTTCTACAACGCCATCGGCATTCCCGTGGCCGCCGGTGTGCTGTACCCCGCCCTCCAGCTCACGCTGGATCCCATGCTCGCGGCAGCGGCCATGAGCCTCAGCTCCGTGTGCGTGGTATCCAACGCCCTGCGGCTCCGAGGCTGGAAGGGCGCTCCGACGGACAACCATGTTTCCCTTGACAAGTCCGCCGACCTGACGGACAATGATACCGTCCATACAGACCATACGAATACCGCCGCATCCGCGGCGCAGCAGGAGGAACCGACTATGCAGAAAACACTGACCATCGAGGGTATGATGTGCGCCCACTGCGCCGCCCATGTGGAGAAGGCGCTGAACGCGCTGCCCGGCGTCACCGCCGTGGTGGATCTGGCGGCCAAGACCGCCGTCGTCACCGGCGACGCCGACAACGAGGCCTTGAAGAAGGCCGTGGACGACGCCGGGTATCAGGTCACGGATATCCGCTGACCCCACCCGCCCCGCCAAAAAATAAGAGAGGCACGCTTCCTGCGTGTCTCTCTTATTTTTCAGGCGGTACACCTTGGTCACGGCGTTGATGACCTCCATGTTTCCCACGGTGATGATGATTGCCTCCCGCAGGTACTGGTAGCCCTTGATGTGGGCAGGCACGCCGATCTCGTGGATGATGGCGGTGACCATGCTCTCCAGCTGCGGCGCAGGCTCCCGCTCCTGCGGCGGCGCCACAGCCCGGCGCATATGCTCCATCAGAGAGCTTTCGCTCACCGGCTTGGGCAGGAAGATATATGCTCCCATGCTCACCGCCTCCGCCACCATCCGGTCGTTGTAGAACGCCGACAGCATAATGGTGCGCGGCCGCTCCTCCCTCTCCCGAAGCTGGCGCAGCACGCCCATGCCGTCCAGCACCGGCAGCATGGTGTCCAGCAGCAGGATCTGCGGATGCGTCTCCTCCACCAGTGTCAGCACCTGTCCGCCGTCTCCCGTCTCGCCCACGACCTGAAACTCGCCTGTGCGCTCCAGCGCCTCCCGCAGCAACAGCCGGAAATCCGCACCGGCATCCGCCAGCAATACGCTAATTTTCGCCTCCATGTTTCTTCCCCCGTCCCTTCCTTGATTCACATTGGAGCCGCCGTTTCATGTCAATACAACATTTATCGGTGACCCGCTATCAAAATTAGCACAATGAGACATCATATGCAAGGGTTTCTTGTCGATAACTTCCATGTTTTAAGGGATTTTTTCCTCTAAACTTGTAAATTTTACACACAATTAACACCTTTTCCCGTTTTCGTCCCGGTCCGCCCATGTCCGACGGCGTTCTCCGCGAAAATTTTGCTTTATCCTGCGGCTGCGCTTGTCAGCCGCAGGTCTTTGTGGTATTCTATTCTGGTATGTAAACGGAGGGAGGCAAAAAATGTCTTTGTCGGAAAAACGCCTGTTCCTGCTGGACATGGACGGCACGCTCTATCTGGATGACCGGCTGTTTGACAAGGTGCCGGAATTTCTGTCCTACATTCGCCGCACCGGCGGACGGTATCTGTTCCTGACCAACAACTCCTCCCGCGGCGTGGAGGGCTATATCGACAAGCTCTCCGGCATGGGCATCCCCTCCGGAACGGAGGATTACCTGACCTCTGTGGATGCCGCCATCGACCACCTGCGCCGCTGCCACCCCAGCAAAAAGTGCTATGTGTTCGGCACGCGGTCATTTCTCGGCCAGCTCCGGGATGCCGGCATCCCCGTCACCGACCGGCTGGAGGATGACATCGACATCCTGCTGTGCGGCTTCGACCGGGAGCTGACCTTCCAGAAGCTGGAGGACGCCTGCATTCTGCTGAACCGGGGTGTCCTGTGGCTGGCCACCAACCCGGACTGGGTCTGCCCCACATGGTATGGCTCCGTTCCCGACTGCGGCAGCATCTGCCGGATGCTGACCACCGCCACCGGCCGGGAGCCGCTGTTTCTGGGCAAGCCCAAGCCCGCCATGGTGGAGCTGGCGCTGCGGCGCACCGGCTTTGCGCCGGAGCAGGCCGTCATCATCGGCGACCGGCTCTACACCGACATCGCCTGCGGCGTCAACGCCGGGATCGACAGCATCTTCGTGCTGTCCGGTGAGGGTACGGAGGCGGACATCGCCCAATATGGCATCCATCCCACGTGGATCTTTTCTGATATCGCGGCTCTGTGCCGCCAATTGGAGGAAACGCTATGAAACTCAACTACAAACGCACCATCATGGTAGGCTTTGCCTTCTTCCTGATCTGCTCCTTCTGGCAGGCCTACGACAACACCATTCCCCTGATCCTGACCAACAAGTTCGGCATGAGCCAGACATGGTCGGGCGCCATCATGGCGCTGGACAACGTGCTGGCGCTGTTCATGCTGCCCCTGTTCGGCCACATCTCCGACAAATGCACCAGCCGCCACGGACGCCGGACGCCCTTCATCGTCATCGGCACCCTCATCGCCGCGGTGGCGCTGGTCTGCCTGTCCTTCGTGGACAACGCCCAGCTGAAGAACCTGCGGGACGTGTCCGCCATCGACGACCCCGCCGCCCTGACCGCCATCTACCGGGAGGAGAAGGACGCCACGCTGCTGACCCCCTCCGGCGAGAAGTTCATTCTCGGCCAGAGGTTCACGGAGGAGGAGTTCACCGCCATCCGCAGCCAGATCGTCAACGGTGATTCCACCGTCACCAACCCGGACTACACCAACTATGTGGTGCCCGCCCGGCAGGCCTGCGCGTGGCAGATGACGGCGGAGCATCCCTCCACGCTGATTTTCTTCGTGGTGCTGCTGCTTATCATCCTCGTATCCATGGCCACATTCCGCTCCCCCGCCGTGGCGCTGATGCCCGACGTGACCCTCAAGCCCCTGCGCTCCAAGGCCAACGCCATCATCAACCTGATGGGCTCCGCCGGCGGCATTCTGGTGCTGGCGCTGGGCATGGTGTTCGCCACCTCCGCCGTCCGCAACAGCCTGATGAGCTATACCGGCTATTTCGGCGTCATCGCGGCGCTGATGCTGGCGGCGTTGGTGATCTTCCTGCTCACCGTCCGGGAGCCGGAGTGGGCCAGAGAGATGCAGGAGCAGGCTGTGGCTGCCGGTCTGGAGGAGCAGGCCGAGGCCGACGACCCCACTGCCAGCCGCAAGCTGTCCGCCGACGAGGTCAAGAGCCTGATCTTCATCCTGCTGAGCATCGTGCTGTGGTTCTTCGGCTACAACGCCGTTACCAGCAAGTACTCCGTCTACGCCAGCAACATCCTGCACAAGGACTATAACCTGACCCTCATCATCGCGCAGGCCGCCGCCATCGTGGCCTATCTGCCCGTGGGCTTTATCGCCAGCAAGGTCGGCCGCAAAAAGACCATTCTGGCGGGTGTGGTGATGCTCACCACCTCCTTCACCGTGGCAGCCTTCCTGAATGCCGACAGCCCCACCATGCTGATGAACGCCATGTTCGCGCTGGCCGGCATCGGCTGGGCCACCATCAACGTCAACTCCTTCCCCATGGTGGTGGAGCTGGCCTCCGGCGGCGATGTGGGCAAGTACACCGGCTTTTACTACACCGCCTCCATGGCGGCGCAGGTGGCCACCCCCATGGTGTCCGGCCTGCTGATGGATCAGTTCGGTATGCACGTTCTGTTCCCCTATGCCGCCGTGTTCACGGCGCTGGCGTTCTTTACCATGCTCATGGTGAAGCATGGCGACAGCAAGCCCGAGGCCAAGGTCGGTATTGAAGTTCTGGAAGATCTGGAGGCGGATTGATATGATAGCTGTATATATTCTGTTGGGACTTTTGGTACTGCTGTGCCTGCTGTATGTGCTGTGCCTGCGCTGCCGCCGCCGCAAGGACTGGGAGCGCTTCCGCAAGTGGCGCTTCGCCCACCGCGGCTTCCACGATAAGCCCCGTATCCCCGAAAACTCCCTGCCCGCCTTCCGCCGCGCCGTCCAGTGCGGCTTCGGCGCGGAGCTGGACGTCCATCTCATGAAGGACGGCCGTCTGGCGGTCATCCACGACGCCTCTCTGCTGCGCACCGCCGGTGTGGACGTGCAGATCGAGGATCTGACGGCGGAGGAGCTGAAGAGCTACAGGCTGGAGGGTACGGAGCACCACATCCCCCTGCTGGACGAGGTGCTGCCCATCTTCGCGGGCAAGGCGCCCCTGATCGTGGAGCTGAAGGCCGAGCGGGGCAACGCCGAGGCGCTGGCCGCCGCCGCCTGCAAGCTGCTGGACAAGCACCACGTCACCTACTGTATCGAGTCCTTTGACCCCCGCTGCCTCATGTGGCTGTGGGCCAACCGCCCTGACGTGGTGCGCGGTCAGCTCTCCGAAAACTTCCGGCGTCACGGCGATGGGACGAACCTGCCCGGCGTGGTGCGCTGGGTACTGAGCAACCTGCTGCTCAACGCCCGCACCCGGCCCGACTTCATCGCCTACCGCTATGAGGATCGGAAATGCCTGTCCCTCCGGCTGTGCCGCAGTCTGTACGGCGCACAGGAGTTCAGCTGGACCATCCGCTCCAAGGAGACCATGGACGCCGCCGAGAAGGACGGCGCGCTGGTCATCTTCGAGTGCTTCGATCCGAGGGGGTGACCGTCGATGAGAGTCATCACCGGTACTGCCCACGGCAGAGTATTGAAGGAATTGATGGGCATGGAGACCCGCCCCACCACCGGCAAGGTGAAGGAGAGCCTGTTCTCCATCATCCAATTCGACATTGAGGGCCGCCGTGTGCTGGATCTGTTTGCCGGCACCGGTCAGCTGGGCATCGAGGCCCTGAGCCGGGGCGCGGCGGAGTGTGTGTTTGTGGAGCGGCGCAGCGACGCTGTCCATCTCGTTCAGGAGAATCTGGCTCTTTGCAAGCTGACCGACCGCGCCCATGTCCGGCAGGGCGACGCCCTCGCCTATCTCCGCAGCGGAGAGAAGTTCGATCTGGTCTTTCTGGACCCGCCCTATGCCTCCGGCCTGCTGGAGCAGGCGCTGACGGATATCGCAGCGTTTGACATTTGCCGTCAGCATGGTATAATTGTGGCGGAAAGTGCCGTGGAAACAGTTTTGCCCGCACTTCCGCCACCCTATCAGCTGTACCGCGAGTACCGGTACGGCAAAATCAAGCTGACGGTGTTCCATCGCGGCGGAAATGAGGACTGACCCATGAAGATCGCCATTTATCCCGGCAGCTTTGACCCCATCACACTGGGACATCTGGACATCATCCGCCGGGGTGCGGCCTGCTTTGACAAGCTGTATGTCTGCGTCATGGTCAACTGTGAGAAAAAGCTGCCCATGTTCACACCGGAGCGCCGGCTGGAGCTGATCCGCCGCAGCGTGGCGGACATCCCCAACGTGGAGGTGGAGAACTGGAGCGGCCTGCTGGCGGACTACGCCCGGGAAAAGGGCGCCCATATCCTGCTCAAGGGTGTGCGCAACGCCACCGACTGGGACATGGAGCTGCAAATGTCCCGCATCAATCAGGGCATCCTGCCGGGACTGGAGACGCTGCTGCTGCCCGCCAGCGCGGACTATGAGCATTTCAGCTCCACCATGGCCCGGGAGATGATCCGTTACGGCCAGCCTCTGGAAAAATATGTACCGGCGCCCATCGCCGAGGAATTGGAAAAAATGCGGGGCTGACGTCCTGCCAAAAACAGAGAAAGGAACGAGGGATCTATGGAAGAAAAGGATGTACAGCGCCTGCTGGATATGCTCTACGGCATGATCGACGAGGCTAAGAGCGCCGCTTTCAGCTCCGACAAATGCATCATCAACCGCGACGAAGCCCTGGATCTGCTGGACGAGATCCGCGCCAAGCTCCCGCTGGAGCTGAAGAAGGCCCGCGAGCTCATCGCCGCCCGCAGTGAGTATGTGGCGGGCGCCAAGAAAGAGGTAGAAAAGATGCTGCGTCAGGCGGAGCTGGACGCCAAGGTCATTGTCTCCGAGAGTGAGACGATCCAGATGGCCCGCCAGAAGAGCAGTGAGATCCTCCGCCGCGCCGAGGAGCGCACCCGTGAGCTGTATCACGTGGCCAACACCTATACGGAGGACGCTCTGCGCCGCACGGAGGAGGCCATCCAGATGGCGCTCAGCGAGGTGCAGGAATCCCGCGTGCGCTTCCGTGCCGCCAGTCAGGAGCAGATGCAGGCCCAGCGTGCCGAGCTGAACCGCACCAGCGCCGCCGAGGAATCCCCCAAAGCGCCGGAGGACGCCCAGTAACACACCTGTCCTCTTGTGGAAAAATTGACAAATTTCTCCACCGTATTTCTACGATTTTCACAAATCAATAGTATCTTGTGGCGAGCAAACCCGGTAGACACAAAATATTGTGTCTACCGGGTTTTTGTGCGTTTTGCCATCGAACATACGTTTTAAGAAATGCGCCTTTTTGCCTGTTTTTTGGAAGTTTTTTCCGCTTTTTGGAGGGATCTGGGTGGAAACTTCTTCTTGCAATTTCATAACGCATTATGTATACTAGCCATGTGAGTGGTGAATTGTGGGGGTAGTGTCCCCATTTGTGGGGGATCGTCCCACAGTTTTCCACATTCCCCCGATTTTTTCTTGAGAGGAGGCGGCCCCATGACCGGTCAATTCAGCCATAATATCGACGCCAAGGGCCGCCTGTTTATCCCCGCCTCCCTCCGTAAGGAGCTGGGGCAGACCTTCCACGTTACCGTGGGACAGGATCACTGCCTGTCCGTCTACTCCGATGAAAGCTGGGCGGCCTTCATGGCCAAGCTGAAGGAGCTGTCCTACAACGAGGTGAAAAAGCTCCGCGCCCTGTTCGCCTACGCGGCGGACTGCGAGCCGGACTCGCAGGGCCGCATCCTCATCCCCGCCAAACTGCGGGAGTATGCGGGACTGACCAAGGAGGTCGTGGTGGTGGGCAGCTTCGACCGCGCCGAGATCTGGAGCGCCGAGCGCTGGGCCGCCATTGAAAACGAGGCGTTCTCCACCGGCGCGCTGGAGCAGGCCATGGCGGAAATGGGGCTGTAAACCATGTGTGACCACATCCACGAAAAGGACTACGGCCACAAGCCCGTTCTCCTGCACGAATGTCTGGACGCGCTGGCCATCCGGCCGGACGGCGTCTATGTGGACGGCACGCTGGGCCGCGCCGGTCACTCGCTGGAGATCGTCCGCCGCCTGACTGCGGGCGGGCGGCTCATCGGCATCGACCGGGATCAGACCGCCATCGACGCCGCCCGGGAGCGTCTGGCGTCCTATCTGGATCGCGTGACCCTTGTCCACAGCAACTTTGACCGTATCGGCGATATCCTCGCCGACCTCCATATCCCCGGCGTGGACGGGATGCTCTTCGATCTGGGCGTCTCCTCCCCCCAGCTGGACGACGCCGCACGGGGCTTTTCCTATATGCACGACGCCCCGCTGGATATGCGCATGGACCGCACGGCGTCCCTCACCGCGCGGGACGTGGTGAACGACTGGCCCTATGAGGAGCTGCGCCGCATTCTCTACGACTTCGGCGAGGAGCGCTGCGCCCCCGCCATCGCCCGCCGCATCGTGCAGGCCCGGGAGCAGGCTCCCATTGAAACAACGCTTCAGCTGGTGGACATCATCAAGTCCGCCATGCCCCCCGCCGCCCTGCGGGAGAAGCAGCACCCCGCCAAGCGGAGCTTTCAGGCCATCCGCATCGCCGTCAATGGCGAGCTGGACGCCCTGCCCCCCATGCTGGAGGCCGCCGTGTCCCACCTGAACGCAGGCGGACGGCTGGCTGTCATCTCCTTCCACTCGCTGGAGGATCGCATCATCAAAAAGACCATGCAGGAGCTGGCCACCGGCTGCACCTGCCCGCCCGAATTCCCTGTCTGTGTCTGCGGCAAAAAGCCGAAGATCCGTCTGGTCAGCCGCAAGCCCATCGTATCCGGTGAGGCGGAGCTGGCTGAAAATCCCCGGGCCCGCAGCGCCAAGCTGCGCGTCGCGGAAAAGCTCTGACCGAGCGCCCACATTCTTAGGAGAGGAGTGACCGTCCCATGGCAAGTCCCCACCGCAAAAACGCCGTCTATGGCAACCTGGCATACGATCTGGACGCCCTGGTACGGGAGCGCCAGTTAGAGGAAGCCGGCAAGCTGCCCCAGAAGAAGCAGCCCGCCGTGCAGGAGCAGCCTCTCCCCCGCCGTCAGACCCAGAGCCGCACGGCGGCACGGCCCTCCCCGCTGGTGGTGGGCGGCATCGTGGTGCTGCTGGTCATGGTGGTGGCGCTGATGCTGGGCTATGTCACGCTCACCGACGTATCCGGCAGCGTGTCGTCCATCAAGCGGGAGATCGCCGATCTGGACGAGCAGCACATCGCCCTGCTGACGGAGTATGAAAAGACCTTCGATCTGGCCACCGTTAAGGCGGCGGCCGAGGCCGCCGGTATGTCCAAGCCCACCAGCGGTCAGATCCAGTATATCGACCTGTCCGGCAGCGACAGCGTCACGCTCTACAAGGCCGATAGCAGCGGCGCGCTGGACGGGCTGCTGGATTCACTGGAGCGGGGCTGGAGCTATGTGCTGGAATATTTCCGCTGACAGCGGCCATATCATGAGGCAGTGAGGAGTAAGAAGGCGACTTCTTGCTCCTTGCTTGGTATTCGAGAACCCGCGCGGCGTCTAATAAACCGTGCCGCGCCCTACCTTCGGAGGCAGAAAACGTGTCAAATCCCAATCGTAAAGATGAAAATATCCGCCGTGCCAACCGGGTCATCCAGACCCGGTCCTTCGTGCTGATGCTCCTCATGGGCGTCGGTATGTTCGTGCTGCTGTTTTTCCAGCTGTTCGACCTGCAGATCGTCCGCCACGAGGAGCTGCAGAGCAAGGCGGTGAACCAGCAGACCCGCCGCACGGTGGTCACCGCCTCCCGCGGCACCATCTACGACCGCACCGGCAATATCATGGCCATCTCCGCCAGTGCCGAGACCATCATCCTCTCCCCGCTGGAGATCGACAGAGCCGTCAACGACAAGGACGCTCCCGTGTCGTGGACAAAGGACACGCTGGCCGCCGGCCTTGCCGAGCTGCTGGACGGTGACGCCGCCGCCATCCGCAAGCGTATGGACAACACCAAGTCCCAGTACGAGGTGATCAAGCTCCGCGCCGAGGAGGACACCGCCAACGCCGTCCGCGCCTACATCAACGAGAACAAGATCGTGGGCGTCCATCTGGTGGCGGACGCCAAGCGCTACTACCCCTACGGCTCGCTGGCCTCCCACGTCATCGGCTTCGTGGGCGACGACAACACCGGCCTGTACGGACTGGAGGCCCGCTACGAGCAGGAGCTGGAGGGGCAGAGCGGAATGGTGGTGTCCACCAAGGACAACGCCGGCAACGACATGATGTACGCCTACGAGCAGTATTTTGCCGCCCAGAACGGCAGCGACCTGACACTGACGCTGGACACCACCATCCAGTATTATCTGGAAAAGGGTCTGGACACCATGACGGATAAGTTTGCCGCCGCCAACGGCGCCACCGGCATCATCATGGATGCAAAGACCGGAGGCATTCTGGCCATGGCCTCCTCCCCCAGCTACGACCTGAACGACTTCGCCGCCGTACAGGACAAGACCCTGCGGGAGCGGATGGAGCGGGGCGAGAGCACGCTGGCGGAGATGCAGCTGCTCCAGTGGCGCAACAAGGCGCTGAACGATACCTACGAGCCCGGCTCCACCTTCAAGATCCTGACGCTGGCCGCCGCGCTGGAGGAGGGCGTCATCGACAAGAACACCACCGTCAACTGCAACGGCTACGTGAATATCTCCAACTACACCATCCACTGCTCCAACAAGGCGGGACACGGTCTGCAAACACTGGTCCAGTCTGTGGGAAATTCCTGCAACCCCGCCTTCATCTCCTATGGACTGAAGCTGGGCAACACCAAATTCTACGACTACATGAGATCCTTCGGGCTGATGGACGGCACCGGCATCGATCTGGGCGGCGAGGCCACCGGCATCTTCGCCGATCCCTCCAGCTTCACCCAGCTGGATCTGGCCTGCTACTCCTTCGGTCAGAACTTCAACGTTACGCCTCTCGCCCTCATCACGGCGCAGGCTGCCTGCATCAACGGCGGCTATCTCCACAGTCCCTATCTGGTGGAGCGCATCACCGACTCCAACGGCAGCGTCACCTACCAGCACGACAGCACCCCTGTCCGGCAGGTCATCAGCGAGGAGACCTCCGCCACCGTCCGGGAGTGTCTGGAGTATGTGGTGGCCCACGGCACCGGCAAAAACGGGCAGGTGGCGGGCTACCGCATCGGCGGCAAGACCGGTACGGCCGATAAGGGGCAGAGCGGCGACGTGGTGGTGTCCTTCCTGTGCTTTGCACCGGCGGATGACCCGCAGGTCATTATGCTGCTGACCATGGATACCCCCAGCCGCTACACCGGCACCTACGTCTCCGGCGGCAACATGGCGGCGCCCATCGCCAGCTCCATCATGTCCGAGGTCCTGCCCTATCTGGGCGTGGAGCCCAGCTACTCCGCCGAGGAGCTGCTGGGCATGGACACCACCGTTCCCAATGTCATCGGTATGTCCGTGGAGGAGGCCAAGAGCAAGCTCTCCGAACGGGGTCTTGCCTGCAAGCTCCATGGCGACGGGCAGACCATCACCGACCAGACCCCCGCCGGCGGCGCTATCATCCCCGGCAAGTCCGCCGTGATCCTGTACGCCGGTACGGATAAATCCACCGCCAAGTGCAAGGTTCCCTACCTCATCGGCAAGACGCCCTCCGAGGCCAATACCGCCGCCACCGGCGCGGGACTGTTCATCCGCTTCTCCGGCGCCACCGCCAGCGAGTCCTCCGCCGTCCGGGTGCTGTCCCAGACCATCGAGGCCGGCACGGAGGTGGAGGCCGGTACGGTCATCACCGTCCAGCTGGGCGATACCTCCGTTACGGACTAAAGCGCACGAAATTCACACAGCACCGCACAGAATTCCCTTTTCTACGCAATTTCTGCCTGCTATAATGGGGCAAAATGCTGCAAAGGAGACTATTTCTATGAAACTCAACGACATTCTCAACGGCCTGACCATTTTGGAGACCACCGCCGACCTGAACGCCGACGTCACCGATGTCTGCTACGACTCCCGGCAAGCCGTGGAGGGCGGCCTGTTTGTCGCCATCGCCGGCGCGGCCACCGACGGCCACAGGTATATCCCCATGGTGCAGGAAAAGGGCGCCGCCTGCGTGGTCTGCCAGCAGGTGCCGGACTGCGGCATCCCCTATGTGCTGGTGGAGGACTCCCGCCGGGCGCTGGCGGTCATCGCCTGCAACTGGTTTGACCACCCCTCCCGGGAGATGACCATGGTCGGCGTCACCGGCACCAGCGGCAAGACCACCTCCACCTACCTCATCAAGAGCATTCTGGAGCAGAAGGCCGGTGCCAAGGTGGGGCTCATCGGCACCATCCAGAACATGATCGGCAGCGAAGTGCTCCACACGGAGCGCACCACGCCGGAGTCCTTCGAGCTGCAAAAGCTGCTGCGCCGGATGTCCGACGCCGGCTGCACCCACGCCGTCATGGAGGTATCCTCTCACGCGCTGGTGCTGGACCGGGTCTACGGCATCCGCTTTGCCGTGGGTATTTTTACCAACCTCAGTCAGGATCATCTGGATTTCCACCGCACCATGGAGGAATATTGCGACGCCAAGGCTATTTTGTTTGACCGCTGCGACATCGGCGTGTATAATGCCGATGACCCGTGGCATACCCGGCTGCTGCAAAATGCCACCTGCCCCCGGAAATTCTCCTACGCCATCCACGCCGACGCGGATCTGAAGGCCAAGTCCGTACAGCTCCACCCCGGCAGTGTGGCGTTCGATGCCGAGGCGGACACGGAGTGGGCCCACGTGCAGGTGGGGATCCCCGCCCAGTTCACCGTCTACAATGCGCTGGACGCCATGGCGTGCTGCTGGAATCTGGGTGTGCCGCTGGCGGAGTGCGCCGACGCGCTGGCCCGGAACCACGGTGTCAAGGGCCGCATGGAGATCATCCCCACCCCCGGCAAGGACTACACCATTCTCAACGACTACTCCCACAAGCCCGACGCGCTGGAGAACGTGCTGGAGTCGGTGAACGGCTTTGCCAAGGGCCGCACCGTGGTGCTGTTCGGCTGCGGCGGCGACCGGGATAAGACGAAGCGCCCCGTCATGGGCGGCATCGCCGCACGGCTGGCGGACTTTGTCATCGTCACCAGCGACAACCCCCGCACCGAGGAGCCGCAGGCGATCATCGACGACATTCTGGTGGGTATGCGGGACACCGACACGCCCTATGTGGCCATCCCTGACCGGGTGGAGGCCATCCACTACGCCATGGATCACGCCCAGAGCGGCGACGTCATCATTCTGGCCGGCAAGGGCCACGAGGACTATCAGGAGATCAACCACGTCCACTATCCCATGGATGAGCGGGTCATCGTGGCGGAGCACCTGAAGGAAATGCAGAAATAAAGAAAAGACCTCCGCAGTACGCGGAGGGAAGGAGCGAGTAAGTATGGGTTTTATGGAGATCGTGCTGCCGCTGGTGGTCAGCTTTGTCATCACCGCCGCGGCGGGCCGGCTGCTGATCCCGGCGCTGCGGCGGCTGAAGGCCGGGCAGTCCATCAAGGAGATCGGCCCCACGTGGCACATGACGAAGCAGGGTACCCCCACCATGGGCGGTGTGATGTTCATCATCGGCATCGGCATCACCATTCTGGCGCTGGGGTGGCGGCACATGATGGCAGGCGAGTTTGCCCATCTGTACGTCTATCTCTTCGCGCTGGTGTTCGGCGCCATCGGATTTATCGACGACTATCAGAAGGTGAAGCACCACCACAACACCGGCTTGACGGCGCTGCAAAAGTTTGCCTTGCAGCTGGCGGCGGCGGTGGCGTTTCTGTGTCTGATGCGGCTTGAGGGACTGCTGACCCCCAATCTCTATATTCCCTTCTGGAACACCCATCTGGTGCTGCCGTGGCCGGTGTACCTCATCTTCGCCGCCTTCGTCATCGTGGGTACGGTGAACGCCGTCAACATCACCGACGGTCTGGACGGTCTCAGCACCAGCGTCACCATCCCCGTGGCGGTCTTTTTCACGGTCATGGCGGTGGTCTGGCCGGGCTTTGCCCAGCTTGGCACGTTTTCCGCCGCTATGGTAGGCGGTCTGGGCGGCTTCCTGCTGTATAACCACTACCCCGCCAAGGTGTTCATGGGTGACACCGGCTCCCTGTTTCTGGGCGGCGCAGTGGCGGCGCTGGCATTTGCCTACGATATGCCGCTGGTGCTGCTGCTGGTAGGCATCGTCTATATCTGCGAGACCCTGTCGGATATCATTCAGGTGACATACTTCAAGCTGACCCACGGCAAGCGCATCTTCAAGATGGCGCCGCTGCACCATCACTTCGAGATGTGCGGCTGGAAGGAGACGAAGATCGTGGCGGTGTTCTCCACCGTCAGCGCCCTGTTCTGCCTGCTGGCCTACTTCGCCGTGTACCAGCGCTTCAGCTTCTAAAAAAACACTACGCAGTCGGGAGAGGAGGGACAGCCGTGACCCGCGACGAATACCGGGCGCAGAAGGCCGCCAAGGAGCGGATGCGCCGGACGGAGCAAAAGCACAAACAGGCTGCCAAGGGCTCCATGGACATCCCCTTTCTCATCCTGACGCTGCTGCTGACAGTGGTCGGCCTGATCATGCTGTTCTCCGCCAGCTTTCCCCGCGCCTACTACGACACGGGGGACGGCACCTTCTACTTCAAGCGGCAGGCACTGTTCGCTGCGGTGGGTCTGGTGACCATGTTTGTGGTGGGCAAGATCAACTACCAGCGCTGGCGGGGCGCGTCCCGTATGCTGGTGGGTCTGGCGCTTTTCCTGCTGATCCTGGTCATTATCCCCCACAACCCGCTGGCCATCACCGCCAACAGAGCCACCCGCTGGCTGGGCATCAAGGGCGTGTTCCAGTTCCAGCCGTCGGAGATCGCCAAGCTGGCGGTCATCGTCTACTTCTCCGACACCATCTCAAAAAAACGGGAGAAAATGCTGACGTGGCGGCAGGGCATCCTGCCCTATGCGGCGCTGCTGGGCGTCATCTCCGTGCTGATGATGCTGGAGCCCCACCTGTCCGGCACGGTGCTGATCCTGTGTACCGGCGCGGTGCTGATGATCGTCGGCGGTATTCAGGCCTGGCTGGTAGCCGCCGGTGTCGGCGGCGTGGGTGCTGTGGGCTTTCTGTTTGTCAAGCTGGCGGAAAAGGGCATCATCAAGTACGGCTCCGCCCGTATTGCCATGTGGCACGACCCGTGGCTGGACTACTCCGGCGACGGCTATCAGCTGGCGCAGAGCCTGATCACCATCGGCTCCGGCGGACTGCTGGGCGTGGGATTGGGACGCAGCCGCCAGAAGTTCCTGTACCTGCCTGAACAGTACAACGACTTCATCTTCTCCGTGGTGTGCGAGGAGCTGGGTCTGATCGGCGCCTGCGTCATCATGCTCATCTTCGCCCTGCTGATCCTGCGGGGCTTCTGGATCGCCCTCCACGCACGCGACCGGTTCGGCGCGCTGCTGGTGGTGGGTATCATGACCCACCTTGCCTTGCAGACCTTCCTGAATATCGCGGTGGTGTCCGGCTTCGTGCCCACCACCGGTATCTCCCTGCCCTTCTTCAGCTATGGCGGCACGGCACTGTGCTTGCAGCTGGTGGAAATGGGCATCGTACTCAGCGTATCCCGGCAGATCCCCGCGCCCAAGGCGGGGTAACGCGCCGCCACGGCAAAATCCGACAACAAACCGTATCTTTTTGTCAAAAAATTACGGAACGTATACAAAAATAGCAAGAGGAGTTTTCAATGAGAGTCATTTTCACCTGCGGAGGCACCGCGGGACACGTCAATCCGGCGCTGGCGCTGGCAGGGCTTATGCGGCAGCGCGACCCCCAGACCGCCGTGCTGTTCGTGGGTACGCCCGACGGCATGGAACGGGAGCTGGCGGCCAAGGCAGGCTACGACTACGCCGCCGTAGAGGTCAGCAGCTTCCGCCGCTCCATGAAGCCGGAGGCGGTGCGCCACAACCTCCACGCAGTAGGTGCGCTGGTTCGCTCGCGGAAGACCGCCAAGGCCATCCTGCGGGAGTTCAAGCCCGATCTGGTGGTGGGTACCGGTGGCTACGCCAGCTTTCCCATGGTGCGGGCGGCGTCGCTGGCCCACATTCCCACGGCGGTGCATGAGAGCAATTCTGTGCCCGGCTTGACCACCAAGATGCTGGAGGATTTCGCAGACGTCATCATGGTGGGGTTTGAGGACTGCCGGCAGCACTACCGCCACCCGGAGCGCATCATGGTCACCGGCACCCCGGTGCGGGGCGACTTCTTCACCAAAACGCCGGAGGAGGCGCGGCAGGAGTTGGGCTTTGACGACGGGCGGCCTGTTGTGGTATCCTTTTGGGGGAGTCTGGGCGCCAGCCATATGAATGAGGCCATGCTGGACTTCTTCGAGGAGGAGCGAAAAAATGGCTTCCCCTTCCACCATATCCACGCCGTCGGCAAGGGTGGCTGGCCGGCAATGGAAAGTGCTTTACAGCAGCGCGGGCTGAACGACTGCCCCGCGCTGGATGTGCGGCAGTATATCTACAACATGGCCACGGTGATGCGCGGCGCCGATCTGGTGATCTGCCGGGCGGGCGCCTCCACCATCAGTGAGCTGACGGCGCTGGGGATGCCCGCTGTCATGGTGCCGTCCCCCTACGTCACCAACAACCATCAGGAGAAGAACGCCCGCCTACTGGAGGCCCACGGCGGCGCGGAGGTGCTGCTGGAGCGCGAGGCCAACGGCGCGGCGCTGTACCGTGCCGCAGCGGACATCCTGCGCTCCCCCGACAAGCAGACCCGGATGAAGCAGGGTATGCTCTCGCTGGGCATCCCCGACGCCACGGAGCGGATCTACGAGACGGTCATGGCGCTGGTCAAGTAAGCATATTCACACCCTGCCCCTGTCCCCTCATACAATGTCGTACAGCGACTATGAAGGGCGGGAGGGGTTTTATGGGGTCTATCACCATAGAGGGAGGCCACCGGCTGGGCGGCGACGTAACGGTGCAGGGGGCCAAGAACAGTGTGCTGCCCATTCTGGCAGCCACGCTGCTGGGCGGCGGCGAATGCCGCATCCGCCGTTGTCCGCATCTGAGCGATGTGGACGCGGCGGCGGATATCCTGCGGTACTTAGGGTGCAAGGTGGACTGGTCGGACGGCGACCTGCTGGTGGACAGCCGGGTGCTAACACGGTGCGATATCCCCCAGACGCTGATGCGGCGGATGCGCTCATCGGTCATCTTTTTGGGGGCGATCCTGGCCCGCTGCGGCTGGGCGGAGCTGAGCTATCCCGGCGGCTGCGAGCTGGGGCCGCGGCCTATCGATCTGCATCTGGCGGCACTGCGGACGCTGGGCGCGTCCATCGAGGAGCGCGGCGGCAAGCTGTACTGTCAGGCGCGGTATCTGACCGGCGGGCAGATCGTGCTGGCCATCCCCAGCGTCGGCGCCACGGAGAACGCCATGCTGGCGGCCTGCGGCGCGGAGGGCGTCACCGTTATCACCAACGCAGCGCGGGAGCCGGAGATCGTGGACCTACAGGATTTTCTGTGTGCCTGCGGCGCGGAGGTGCGGGGCGCGGGCGGCTCGGTCATCACCGTGGAGGGCAAACGGCCGCTCCACGGGTGCAGCCACCGGGTCATTGCAGATCGGATCGTGGCCGCCACCTACCTGTGCGCGGGAGCGGCGGCCGGCGGCGATATCCTGCTGCGGCAGGCAGACTGCCGGCATCTGGCCACCGTGACCACCGCCTTGCAGCAGGCGGGCTGCCGCATCGACTGCGGCGAGGAGGGTATCCGGCTGCGCAGCGAGGGGCGCTTGCAGGCGGTAACGCCGGTACGCACCGCCCCCTATCCGGGGTTCCCCACCGACTGTCAGGCCATTCTGATGGCGGCGCTGCTGCGAAGCCGCGGGACCACAGTCTTTGTGGAGAATATTTTCGAGAGCCGCTACCGCCATGTGGCGGAGCTGCAGCGCATGGGCGCGGACATCCGGGTAGAGGGCCGGGTGGCGGTGGTATGCGGCGTGGAGCGGCTCCACGGGGCGGACGTATTATCCGCCGACCTGCGGGGCGGGGCGGCGCTGGTCATCGCGGCCTTGCAGGCGGAGGGACAGTCCTCCATACATCGGACACATCACATCCAGCGCGGCTACGCGGATCTCACCGGCGATCTGGCGCGGTTGGGCGCCCGTATCCGGGCAGACGGCAAGTAAGGAGCTTCAGGTCATGGCACAACGCAGACGGTACAATCGCAAACGGCGACGGGGAAGCTTTGCCTTCCTCTATAAGCTGCTGGCCTTTGTGCTGATCTGCGGCGCCATCGGCCTTGCACTGGCCATGTTTTTCAAGGTCGAGGATATCGAGGTCAATGGCAACAGCCGCTACTCCAAGGAGCAGATCGTGGCGGCGGCGGAGGTCAAGCCGGGGGACAACCTGTTCCTGCTGAACAAGTACGACGCCGCGGCCCGTATCCGCCAACAGCTCCCCTATGTGGAGACGGTGCAGTTCCGGCGGGTGCTGCCCAACAGGCTGGTGGTGCAGGTCACGGAGTGCCGGGATCCGGTGGCCATCAAGCAGGACGGCACGGTGTACCTGCTGTGCAACAAGGGGAACATCGTGGACACCGTCAGCGCCGCCAAGTGGAGCCAGTACATCCAGATCGAGGGGCTGACGCTGCTGGACCCGCAGGTGGGCAGCAAGGCACGGGCCTCCGCCACCCAGCAGATGGTGCTGGAGCGGCTGCTGGAGATACTGACGCTGCTGGAGGAAAAGGGGATGCTGCATCAGGTGCAGGTCATTGACCTGTCCGACGCATCCCGTATCACCATGCGGTATATGAGCCGGTTCGACGTGCAGTTTTTGTGGGACGCGGACTTCGACTACAAGCTGGATTATCTGGCGGCGGTGGTGGACAGGCTGGAGGACAACGAAAAGGGCTCCATCGACATGACGCAGGAGGGAAAAGCCAGCTTTATCCCCGGGTAACGGGAAAAAGATAAGCAAATTCCGCGGGAACACTTGACGGGTCTTTGATTCCGTAATACAATACAAGATATAGCATTCACGCACAGAGAAACTGTCTTTTCGATACAAATTGTGGCAGGAGGAACCAACATGGCTTTTGGATTGGAAACCGGGCCGGAAAACGTCGTCAGCATCAAGGTAGTCGGCGTTGGCGGCGGCGGCAATAACGTGGTCAACCGCATGGTGCGCTCCGGCGCACAGGGCGTGGACTTTGTGGCAGTCAACACGGACAAGCAGGCGCTGAACGCCTCCAGTGCGAACTATAAAATTCAGATCGGCGAGAAGCTCACCGGCGGCAAGGGCGCCGGCTCCAACCCCGAGGTGGGCCGCAAGGCCGCCGAGGAGAGCCGCAACCAGATCGCCAAGGCGCTGGAGAGCACCGACATGGTGTTCATCACCGCCGGTATGGGCGGCGGCACCGGCACCGGCGCAGCGCCGGTGGTGGCGGAGATCGCCCGCGAGGCGGGCATCCTCACCGTGGGCGTGGTGACGAAGCCCTTCGGCTTTGAGGGGCGGCGGCGCATGACCCAGGCGGAGCAGGGCATTGAGGAGCTGCGCAGCAAGGTGGACTCGCTGGTCATCATCCCCAACGAGCGTCTGAAGTACGCCACCGACCAGAAGATCACGTTTGCCAACGCCTTTGAGATCGCCGACGACGTGCTGCGTCAGGCGGTGCAGTCCATCTCCGACCTGATCCGCGACACCGGCTTTATCAATCTGGACTTTGCCGACGTGACCGCCATCATGAAGGATGCCGGTCTGGCCCACATGGGCGTGGGCCGCGCTGCCGGCAAGGGCAAGGCCGAGGAGGCCGCCCGTATGGCCATCTCCTCCCCCCTGCTGGAGACCTCCATCAACGGCGCAAAGGGCGTGCTCATCAATGTCACCGGCTCCATGGACATCGGTCTGGAGGAGGTGGAGCAGGCCGCCACGCTGGTGCAGCAGGCCGTGCATCCCGACGCACTTACCATCTTCGGCGCCACCTTCGACGAGACGCTGGATGACGAGATCCGCGTCACCGTCATCGCCACCGGCTTCGACGAGGAGCAGCAGGAGGCGCGCATCCTCTCCACTCCCGCTGCGGAGGCGGAGAAAAAGCCCGCGCTGCAGCCTCTGGACGAGGTACAGGGCGAACGGGCGCAGGACGAGATGGACAAGTCCTTCGATGAGATCCTGCGGATCTTCAACAAGGACAAGTTCTGAGAAAACAACATACACAGGCTCTCCGGCGTTGCCGGAGAGCCTGTTTTACGGCGCTTATAAGGGGCAGTCCGTCTGCAAATGCCCCCGGTAAAGCAGGTATCCCCGTTTCCCGCGCCGCAGCAAAGCTCCACGCGCTACGCAAATCCCTAATGCCTGGTATTCTCCCCTTGACAACGAGGGCTTTGCATGGTATCATGTCAAAAATTCTGGATTTTTGGAGGAGTGTGAGGAAATTGTCGTTGGTTTTCGGGGATGCTTTTGCCGTACAGCGGGACACCTTTTCCGGCAATGATTTTCCTATTTCCGCTGGGGATGGTGTTTCTATCAGCGGGCATGATCTTTCCGATTTTGTTGTTTTACCTGGCTTTGTTGATGTACACGTACATCTTCGGGAGCCAGGTTTTTCTTATAAGGAGACGATCCGCACCGGCACGCTGGCGGCTGCGCGGGGCGGCTACACCACCGTCTGCGCCATGCCCAACCTGAACCCCGTGCCGGACAGTGCGGCGCACTTACAGGCGCAGCTCGACCTTATCCGCGCAGGCGCCGCCATCCGCGTTCTGCCCTACGGCGCGATCACCGTGGGACAGCAGGGCGCGGAGCTGGCCGCGCTGGAGGAGCTGGCGCCGTATGTGGTCGCCTTCTCCGACGACGGACGAGGGGTGCAGAACGGCGACATGATGCGCCGCGCCATGCGGAAGGCCAAGGAGCTGGGCAAGCTCATCGTGGCTCACTGCGAGGACAACTCGCTGCTGCGGGGCGGCTACATCCACGATGGGGCGTATGCCCGCGCCCACGGTCACCGGGGCATCTGCTCGGAGAGCGAGTGGCGGCAGATCCAGCGGGATCTGGCGCTGGTGCGGGAGACAGGCTGCGGCTACCACGTCTGCCACATCTCCACCAAGGAGAGCGTGGATCTGATCCGGCGCGCCAAGGCGGAGGGGCTGGATGTGACCTGCGAGACTGCCCCCCACTATCTGCTGCTGGACGACGCCATGCTGGAGGAGGACGGCCGCTTTAAGATGAATCCCCCGCTGCGGGACAAGTCCGACCGGGAGGCACTGCTGGCGGGGCTGGCGGACGGCACCATCGACATGATCGCCACCGACCACGCGCCCCACAGCGCGGAGGAAAAGAGCCGCGGCCTTGAGAAAAGCGCCATGGGCATCGTGGGCCTTGAGACGGCCTTTCCCCTGCTGTACACCTACCTTGTCAAGCCCGGTGTTCTCTCCCTCGACAAGCTGGTGGCGCTGCTGCACACCAATCCCTGCCGCCGCTTCGGTATCCCCACCGGCGGAACGACCTGCACAGCCCGCGACTTTACGGTATTCGATCTGCACGCGGCATACACCATCGACCCGGAGGAATTCCAGTCCATGGGACGTGCCACGCCCTTTGCCGGATGGTCGGTACAGGGCCGCTGCCTGCTGACCGTGGCGGGCGGCAAGGTCGCCTGGCGCGACGAAACACTCTGCACAGGAGGATCCCACACATGAAGCAGGTATCACTGCACATTTTAGAAAATACGGCGCTGGCGCAGGGCATCTACCGCCTGCGGCTGGGCGGCGACGTCTCCGCTGTCACCGACCCCGGCCAGTTTGTCAACATCAAGCTAAACGGCTTCTTTCTCCGCCGCCCCATCTCCGTGTGCGACTGGCAGGACGGAGAGCTGACGCTGATCTATAAGGTACTGGGCCGGGGCACGGCGCAGATGGCCACGCTGCCCGTCGGCGCAGCGCTGGATGTACTCACCGGCCTTGGCAACGGCTACGACCTGTCCCCCGCCGGGGAAGCCCCCCTGCTGGTGGGCGGCGGCGTGGGCATCCCGCCCCTGTACGGCCTTGCCAAGCGCCTGACGGCGCAGGGCAAGCGCGTCACGGCGGTGCTGGGCTTCAACTGCGCCGCGGAACAGTTCCTCGTGGAGAATTTCCGGGCGCTGGGTGTAAAGGTGATCGTCCTGACAGCCGACGGCAGCGCCGGTGTGCGCGGCCTCGTCACCGACGGCATGGCGCTGGCGCAGGGTTACAGCTACCTGTACACCTGCGGGCCGGAGGCCATGCTCCGGGCGGTATATGACCGCTGCGTCACCTCCGGGCAGTTCAGCTTTGAGGAGCGCATGGGCTGCGGCTTCGGCGCGTGCATGGGCTGCTCCTGCCAGACGAAATACGGCAGCAAGCGCATCTGCACCGACGGCCCCGTGCTGGTAAAGGAGGAGATCGTATGGTAACGACATCGGTGAACCTCTGCGGCATCACGCTGGACAACCCCATCATCCCCGCCAGCGGCACCTTCGGCTTCGGGCAGGAATTTGCCAAGCTCTACGACATCAATATACTGGGTACGTTCTCCTTCAAGGGAACGACCCGCGAGCCCCGGTTCGGAAACCCCACGCCCCGCATCGCGGAGTATGCCGGCGGCCTGCTGAACGCGGTGGGTCTGCAAAATCCCGGCATTGACGCGGTGATCGCCCACGAGCTGCCCCAGCTCCGGGAGATCTTCCACAAGCCGGTGATGGCCAATGTCAGCGGCTTCTCCATTGACGAGTACACCGAGGTCTGCCGCCGGCTGGATAAGGAAGCGCAGGTGGGCTGGATCGAGGTCAATATCTCCTGCCCCAACGTCCATGGGGGCGGCGCCGCCTTCGGCGCGGCCCCGGAGACCGCCGCCGCGGTAACGCGGGCGGTGCGGGCTGTGACGAAAAAGCCCATCATCATGAAGCTCTCCCCCGCTGCGGCGGATATCGCCGCCGTAGCCAAGGCCTGTGAGGAGGCCGGTGCCGACGGCGTCAGCCTGATCAACACCCTGCCGGGTATGCGCATCGACCTGAAGCACCGCCGCCCCCTGCTGGCCAACGGCACCGGCGGTATGTCCGGGCCGGGGATCTTCCCGCTGGCCGTCCGGATGGTGTATCAGGTCTACGAGGCGGTACGCATCCCCATCGTGGGCATGGGCGGCGTCTCCTGCGCGGAGGACGTGGTGGAGCTGATGCTGGCGGGCGCCACGGCGGTAGGCGTGGGCGCTGCCAATCTGGTGGATCCCTACGCCTGCAAAAACATCATCGAAGCGCTGCCATCCACCTTGGCGGCTTACGGCATACAGGACATCAAAGATATCATAGGAGGTGCCCACCATGGGTAAGGACGTTATCATCGCATTGGATTTCGACAGCAAGGAAAAGACGCTGGCTTTTCTGGATCGCTTTACCGGCGAAAAGCCCTTTGTCAAGATCGGCATGGAGCTTTTCTACGCCGAGGGGCCGCAGGTAGTGCGGGATATCCGCGCTCGCGGACATAAGATCTTCCTCGACCTGAAGCTCCACGACATCCCCAACACCGTGAAAAAGGCCATGGCCGCCCTGTCCGCGCTGGACGTGGACATCGTGAACCTCCACGCCGCAGGGACGCAGGCCATGATGACCGCCGCGCTGGAAGGGCTGACCCGTCCCGACGGCACCCGTCCGCTGCTCATCGCCGTGACGCAGCTGACCTCCACGGAGCAGGCGCGCATGGAGCAGGAACTGCTGATCCACGAGCCCATGGAGCAGGTGGTGCTGCACTACGCGGAGAACGCGGCCAAGGCCGGTCTGGACGGCGTGGTCTGCTCCCCCCGTGAGGCCGGGATCATCCATGAGCGCTGCGGCGCAGGCTTTTTGACCGTGACCCCCGGCGTGCGCTTTGCCGATGCCGCCGGTGACGACCAGAAGCGCGTCACCACCCCCGCCGAAGCCAAGGCCATCGGCGCGGACTACATCGTGGTGGGCCGCCCCATCACCCAGGCGAATGACCCGGTGGCCGCCTATACGCGCTGCAAAGCGGAATTTGTGGACTGAGCTGTAGGAAAGGAGACACGATCACTATGGAAATGAACCGTCAAGTCGCCAGAGGGCTGCTGTCGATCAGCGCCGTGTTCCTGCGTCCGCAGGAGCCCTTCACATGGGCCAGCGGCATCAAGAGCCCCATCTACTGTGACAACCGTCTGATCCTCACCGCGCCCGAGGTGCGGACGCTGGTGGAGAACGCCATTGCCGACACCGTCAAGCGGGAGTTTCCCGAGGCGGAGGTGCTGATGGGTACCGCCACGGCGGGCATCGCCCACGCCGCCATCGCCGCCCACCTGCTGGGGATGCCCATGGGCTATGTCCGCTCCGGCAGCAAGGATCACGGCCGCAAGAACCAGATCGAGGGCCGCTTGGAGAAGGGCCAGAAGGTGGTGGTCATTGAGGATCTCATCTCCACCGCAGGCAGCGCGCTGGACGCCGTGGAGGCGCTGCGCGCCGCAGGCGCCGAGGTGCTGGGCATCGTAAGCATCTTCACCTACGGCATGAAGAAGGGTCTCGAGCGTCTGGCCGCTGCCGGCATCCGGAACGTGAGTCTGACCGATCTGGATACCATCGCCCGCGAGGGCGCCGACGCCGGCTATATTGTGGAGACGGACGTTGCACGGCTGCTGGCCTTCCGCGACGACCCGTCCGATGAAACATGGATCACTAAAGGAGGTACCAACTGATATGGAACATCTTATTGACATTATGCAGCTCTCCACCCAGGAGATCGACGAGCTGGTGAGCACCGCCACCGACATCATCGAAAACCCTGCCAAGTACGCCCACAAGTGTGACGGACGCATTCTGGCCACCCTGTTCTTCGAGCCCTCTACCCGCACGCGCCTGAGCTTCGAGAGCGCCATGCTGTCTCTGGGCGGCAAGGTGCTGGGCTTCTCCTCCGCCAACAGCTCCTCCGCCGCCAAGGGCGAGAGCGTGTCGGATACCATCCGTACCGTCAGCTGCTACAGCGACATCATCGCCATGCGCCACCCCAAGGAGGGCGCGCCGCTGGTGGCGACCAAGCGCTCCATGGTACCTATCATCAATGCCGGTGACGGCGGTCACAACCACCCCACCCAGACGCTGACCGACCTTTTGACCATCCACAAGGAGAAGGGCCGCTTCGACGGGCTGACCATCGGCCTGTGCGGCGACCTGAAGTTCGGCCGCACCGTCCACTCTCTGGTGGCCGCCATGAGCCGCTATGAGAACGTGCGCTTCGTGCTGATCTCCCCGGAGGAGCTGAAGCTCCCCCGCTACGTGAAGGAGCAGTACATCAAGAAGAACAACATCCCCTACACCCAGTCCACCTCTCTGGAGGCGGTCATGCCGGAGCTGGATATCCTGTACATGACCCGCGTGCAGCGTGAGCGCTTCTTCAACGAGGAGGATTACCTCCGGCTGAAGGACAGCTATATCCTGACCCCGGAGAAGCTGCACAACGCCAAGGAGGATCTGTGCATCCTGCACCCGCTGCCCCGTGTCAACGAGATCTCCGTGGCGGTGGACGACGATCCCCGCGCCTGCTACTTCAAGCAGGTGCAGAACGGCAAGTACATCCGTATGGCGCTGATCCTCAAGCTGCTGCATATCAACTGAGAAAGGACGTGTACCGATATGATTATTGACTCTATCCAGAACGGTATCGTGATCGACCATATCACCTCCGGCAAGTCCATGGAGCTGTATAATATTCTGGGTCTGGCCGACCTGAACTGCACCGTTGCCATCCTGAAAAACGTGACCAGCGACAAGCTGGGCCGCAAGGACATCATCAAAATCGACCGTGAGATGGATCTGGACTGGGATCTCATCGGCTTTGTGGATCCCTCCATCACCGTGAACATCATCCGCGACGGCAAGCTGGCGGAAAAGCGCACCCTGAAGCTGCCCGAGCGCATCCGGGGTGTCCTCACCTGCCACAACCCCCGCTGCATCACCTCCGTGGAGCAGGAGCTGCCCCAGGAGTTCGTGCTGACCGACCGGGAAAAGCACACCTACCGCTGCATCTACTGCGAGACGGAGGCCAAGTAACTCCCGCGTCGCCGGTTTCTATCCAATAAGAACAGCAAAAAAGAATGACAGTGCCAGATGGCACTGTCATTCTTTTTTCATCGTAAGCCCCGCTACCGGGTGAAAAAGCGGAAGGCCGTCCACTGGCGCAGCGCCTCACCCGCCCGCAGGATGGGGCTGGGGAACGCCGGGCAGTTCACCGCGTTGGGGAAATGCTGGGTCTCCAGACACACGCCCTGCGCCGGGCCGTAGACCGCGCCGTCTTTTCCGACGCGCTCCGTCAGCCAGCCCGCCGTGTAGAGCTGCATCCCCTCCATGGAGGTGGTCATCGCCAGGCCGATGCCGGTGGCGGGACACCACAGCTCCGCCGCAGGCTGTTCCCCGCCGGAGAGTACATAGTTGTGGTCATACCCCCTGCCGCCGTTGAAGGCCTCATCGTGGAGGCGGCTCTCCAGCGCGGTGGGTGTGCGGAGATCCAACAGCGTCCCCTCCACGCTTGCCAGCGTCCCTGTGGGGACGTTGCCGCTGTCGGTAGGGGTATAGCGGTCGGCCCGCACTGTCAGCACATGGCCGCCCACCTCGCCGTTGTCGTGGCCACCCAGATTGAAATAGGCGTGGTTCGTCAGATTGACCACGGTGTCCTTCTCCGCCGCCGCCCGGTACTCTATGGTGAGCGTACCGTCTGCCAGGCGGTAGGTGACCTCCACACGGACGATACCGGGGAAGCCCTCCTCCCCGTCAGGGGAGGTGTAGGTAAACGTGACCGCGTTCTCGGCGCAGGTGAAGTCCCACAGCTTCTTGTGGAAGCCCTCGACGCCGCCATGGAGGCAGTTCTCCCCCTCGTTGGCCGTCACATGGTACGTTGTGCCGTCGATGGTGAACTGCGCCCCGCCGATGCGGTTGGCGCAGCGGCCGATGGTGCCGCCCAGACAGGCGTCCAGCACCCGGTAGCTCTCCACATCGTCATAGCCCAAGCAGATATCCGTCATGCAGCCCTCTCTGTCCGGCACGCGGAGGGCGCGGATAGCCGCGCCGTAGGGCAGCAGCTCCACGGCACACCTGCCGTCGGAAAGCTCGATGAGGGGGACATCCCTGCCGTCCAGCATGCCAAAGGGTATCAGTCGGCACATACCTCAGCCCTCATAGCCGTTGGGGTGGCCGCTGTGCCACGCCCACGCGTCGGAGATGATCTCCTCCAGACCGCGGACAGGCTGCCAGCCCAGCACCTCCACCGCCTTCTTGTGGGAGGCGATCAGCACGGAGGGGTCGCCGGCACGGCGGGGCTCCACCTTGGCCGGGATCTCCCGGCCGGTGACGCGGCGGGCGGTGTCGATGATCTCCCGCACGGAGTAGCCGTTGCCGCTGCCCAGATTGAACACGTCGCTCTTGCCGCCCCGATCCAGATACTCCAGCGCCAGCAGGTGTGCCTCCGCCAGATCCTTCACATGGATGTAGTCCCGCACGCAGGTGCCGTCGGGCGTGGGGTAGTCCTCGCCGAAGATGCCGATATGGCCGCGCTGTCCCAGCGCCGTCTTCATCACCAGCGGGATGAGGTGGGACTCGGGGTTATGATCCTCGCCGATGCCCGCCTCGGTGTCGGAGCCGGCGGCGTTGAAGTAGCGCAGCGCCGCATACCGGATGCCGTAGGCACCGTCGCACCACTTGAGCATATTCTCAATGGCCAGCTTGGTGGCGCCGTAGGGGTTGGTAGGCTCGGTGCGGTCGCACTCCTCGATGGGCTGCTTCTCCGGCTCGCCGTAGGTGGCCGCCGTGGAGGAGAACACGATCTTGTCCACGCCGTGGGTCTTCATGGCGTTCAGCAGGGACACCGCGCCCTCCACGTTGTTGCCGTAGTATTTCAGGGGGTCGGTCACGCTCTCGCCCACCAGAGAGAAGGCGGCGAAGTTGATAACGCCGTCGATCTTGTTCTCCGTGAACAGGCGGTCGAGGAACGCGGCGTCCCGCAGATCGCCTACATAGAGCTTCCGCGCACCCTTGACGGCCTGCCAGTGGCCGGTGCGCAGGTTGTCCGCCACCACCACCTCATAACCGCGTTTGACCAGCATAGCCACCATGTGGCTGCCGATATAGCCGGCGCCGCCGGCCACCAAAATGGTTTTCATATACACATCCTCCTCGTTTTATACGCTGTGGATAAATCTCAAAAACGCCTCGCGGCCCTCCGGCGTGCATTTGTAGACACCGGCGTGCTCCAGCACGGCGGCAAATACCGCGCCTACCTCCCGCCGCAGGAGCGCCTCGGCGTTGTCCGCCGCGAAGGTATAGCGGGTCTTCAACTCGTCCGCCCAATCCGCGTGCTTGCGCAGTGTCTCGTCCTGCCGCAGATCGTCGCCGCGCACCAGAGCCTGCGCCACGCCGTGCAGCTCGTCCTTCAGCCGGGCGGGCAGCACCGCGAGACCCATGACCTCGATGAGGCCGATGTTCTCCTTCTTGATGTGGTGCAGCTCCTGATGGGGATGGTAGACGCCGAGAGGATACTCCTCCGTGGTGATGTTGTTGCGCAGCACCAGATCCAGCTCGAACTGTCCCTCCCGCATACGGGCGATGGGGGTGATGGTGTTATGCATCGCGCCGTCCGTCTCCGCGAAAATGAAGGCCGCCTCGTCCGTATAGCCCCGCCACGCGGCGAGGATGCGGTCCGCCAGCTCCACCAGACGCTGGTCGTCGGCGCAACGCAGACGGATCACGGACATGGGCCACTTGACGATGCCCGCCTCCACATCCGGGAAGTCCCGGAAGGCCACCGGCTGCTCAATCGGCGCCCGCTCCATGGCGAAGGTGTAGCAGCCGCCCTGAAAATGGTCGTGGCTCAGGATGGAGCCGCCCACGATGGGAAGATCGGCGTTGCTGCCCACGAAATAGTGGGGGAACTGCTTGACGAAGTCCAGCAGCTTGCGGAAGGTGGCCTTCTCGATCTTCATGGGGGTGTGACGGCCGTTAAAGACGATGCAATGCTCGTTGTAGTAGACGTAGGGGCTGTACTGGAGGAACCAGTCCTCCCCGTTGATGGTGACGGGAATGACCCGGTGATTCTGCCGGGCGGGGTGGTTGATCCGTCCCGCATACCCCTCGTTCTCCTTGCAGAGCAGGCACTTGGGGTAGCCGCTCTGGGGCGCCGCCTTAGCCGCGGCGATGGCGCGGGGATCCTTCTCCGGCTTGGAGAGATTGATGGTGATATCCATATCGCCGTAGGCGGTGGCGGCCTGCCACTTCACATCCCGTGCGATGCGGTAGCGCCGGATATAGTCGGTGTCCTGGCTGAACCGGTACAGCCAATCCGTGGCCTCCTTCGGGGACGCCTGATACCGCCGGAAAAAGTCCTGTATGACCTGCGAGGGCCGGGGTGTCAAGCGCCCCATCAGCGCCGTGTCGAACAGGTCGCGGCTGGTAACGTCGTCGTGGATCAGCCCCCGCGCCGCCGCGTCGTCCAGCAGCACCCGCAGGATATCCTCCAGCGGCCGCTCCTGCGCCTCCTGCGGCTCCTCCCAGCTGTCCAGCCGCATGGTCTCCAGCAGGGCGTTTACCGCCCATGTGCGGTCGCTTTCCTCGATCAGGCCTGTGCGGACTGCGTAGCCCACCAGATCCTTGATGGCTTGGTCTCTCATGCTCCGTTCTCCTTATCCCAATCTGACGCCGCCGGCGGGACGGATCATCACCGTGTGGCAGCGGCCCTGCCCCAGCACCGCCTCCGTTTTTTCCTTGAAGCTGTCCAGCTGCTCCAGCGGCACAAAGGCCTGCGCCGTACCGCCGAAGCCGCCGCCGTGAACGCGCACGGCGCCCCGGTCAGCCAGCAGTGCCTCGCACAGGGCGATGGTCACCATCAGCTCCTGCGCGGCGGTGCTGCCGGTGGGGATGATGTTCTGCAAATACATGGCGGAGGAGCGCCCGGACTCCCGCACCAGTGCCAAAAACCGGTCAAAGTCGCCCTGCTCCAGCGCCTCTTTTTCCGCCAGTGCGCGGCGGTTCTCCGCATAGACGTGGAAGGCGCGGTTCACGGCGCGGTCGCCCGCCGCCGCTCTGACCTGAGGCAGCCGCGTCAGGAAGTCCGCCTCCGGCACCTCCCGCAGCACATCCTTGCCGAACACGCGGCACACCGCCCGCAGCTCATCGGTGATGGCGCGGTACTCGTCGGTCAGTCCCTCGTGACCGGCGCCGGAGTCCAGAATACACAGGGCGTAGCCATAGGCGTGGAGATCCACGTCCAGCTTCTCCACCACCGGCCGGGCCGTATCCGCAAAGTCGATGGATACCACGCCGCCCACCGAGGAGGCCATCTGATCCATCAGGCCGCAGGGCTTTCCGAAGAACACGTTCTCCGCGTACTGGCCGATCTGGGCCAGCTCCACCGCCGTGCAATGCCCCTCCCAGAACAGCTCGTTGAGCATGGTGCCGATCAGCACCTCATAGGCGGCAGAGGAGCTGAGACCGCTGCCCTTGGGGACAGTGGAGGTCATGTAGACATCCAGCCCCTTGCCCGCCAGATCGCAGCCCAGCTCGCTCATGCGGGCGGCCACGCCCCGGATCAGCGCCGCGGAGGTGTTGACCTCCTCCGCCTGCGGCGTCAGCTGGCAGAGCGCCACCTCCGTCATGGGGTAGCCCTGCGACAGCACGCGGATAACGCCGCTGTCGTTGGGCGCCGCCGCCGCCAGAATGTCCAGATCCACGGCGGCCGCCAGCACACAGCCGTGCTGATGGTCCGTGTGGTTGCCGCCGATCTCCGTGCGGCCGGGCGCGCTGAACAGCGCCTCCGCCGGACGGTCAAAGGTCTTGTAAAAGCCCTCCATTACCTGCTCGCAGCGGGCGCGTGCCTTTTCCGCGCCCTCCGTGCCGTAAAGGCGGAGCAGCGTTTTGGCAAACGCCTCCTGCTGCAAATAGTTTTCCAGCCCTGTATGCATCATCGCTTATGTCTCCTTGTTTCTTCGGGTATTTCCTGCCCTTACGGGCTTTTTTCCTGTCCATGCCGCTCCTGCAAGGCGGCTCAGTCCTCCAGACTCTCCGCCGTGACCGCCTCATACCGCAGCCACACATAGCTGCCGTCCGTCAGCGTCACATCCCGGGAGGGCTCACCGCCTGCCGAAAAGGAAACGGCCAGCCCCATAATACTCTCCGCCAGGCCGGTGGCATCGTTGCGGACGGTACCCTTCAGCGTTCCCTCCCGCAGTGCCTCCAGCGCCGGCGGCGTGGCGTCCACGCCCACGATAAAGGGCATGGTATCCTTGTCCAGACCGGCCTCCGTGCAGGCGTCGATGGCGCCCAGTGCCATATCGTCGTTGTTGGCAAAGACCACCTCGATGTCCGCGCCGTATTCCCGCAGCCATTGGCGCATCCGAACGGCGGCCTGTCCGCGCTGCCAGTTGGCGGCATCTCTGGCCAGCTTCTCCGTGGCGACCCCCGCCCCCGTCAGGGTGGAGATGCAGTATTCCGTCCGCAGCAGAGCGTCCTGATGTCCCGGCTCGCCCTCCAGCATCACATACTGGATCACGCCGTCGCCGTTCCGATCCAGTGCCTCCTCATGGCTTCGCCATGCGTCCAGCACCAACTCACCCTGCAATATGCCGGCGTCGCCTGCGGGGAGTCCCACATAATAGGCGTGCTTCCAGCGGCGCAGATCCTCCTCCACCGGCTCGCGGTTAAAGAAGATCACCGGTACGCCCGCCGTCTGCGCCTTGTCGATGATGACAGCCGCCGCCGTGCGGTCCACGATGTTGACGCAGATCACGTCGTATCCCCGCTCCAGAAAGCGATCCACCTGCTCGTTCTGGGTGGTCTGGCTTTCCTTTCCATCGGTGATATACAGGTTGATCTTGACGTTCCGCGCCTGCTCCTCCTCCAGCGCCACCCGCTGCAATTCCCGGGCTACCGTGTCGATGAAGGTGTCCTCCTGCTGGTACAGCGCCACTCCGATCCGGAGGGTGGGGCCGCTCTCCCCGCCTGCACGGCAGGCGGGCAGCGTCAGCAGCAGCGTCAGCGCGGCTATGATGCAGCCGATCCTTTTCATACCGTCTCCTCTCCGCCCCGCGTTACGTCACGGGGAACAACAGCTTCTGGTTATCGCTGTCGTACATGGTCTCCTGCCGGACGATGGAAAATGCCACCGGTGCGGCGGCTGTCCAGTCCTCGTGCCGCGCCAGCGCCGCCGCGGCCTCCACCGCCAGATACCCGGCGGAGAATACGTTCACTGCGGTGATGGCCGTCACACGCCCCTTTTCCAGCGCGGCGGCAATGCTCGCTGTGGAACCGCAGCCGTAGAGCAGTGGAAAGGCGTCCTCCCCCCGGGACAGCTCCGCCACATCCGCCAGCGCCGCCGCCTCAAAGGCGATGATCGCCCGGGGCCGCTCGATCCGCAGGATATCCGGCAGGGAGGTGGTGTCGGGGTCCCACTTGTACACGCGGGCCTGCCGCCCCTCTCGCTCCAGAACGGCCTTGGCTGCCTCCATCCGCTCTCGTATGCCGTTGTCACCGGGTAGGCTGTCCAGCAGCAGCACCGTACCTCCCTCGGGTACGCCGTTGAGCGCCGCCGCGCCCAGTGCCGCGCCCAGCTCCTGATGGTCCATGGTGATGGAAGCTGCCGCCCCCCATGCGGTCATGTCCGTCTCCACCGTGACCAGCGTGGTCTTTCCGGCGGCAGCGGATACCGCGTCGCCCAGCGCCTCCCGATCCGCCGGTATCAGCAGGACGGCAGACGCCGCCCCCGCCACCTCGCGCTCCAGCAGCTGTGCCTGCTGGACGGCGCTGTTATCCTCGGCGGGGATCAGAAAGCGCAGCTCCACATTCAGATCCTGCGCCGCCTGCTCCATGCCCTTGCGCATGGTGGACACGGCGCCGTCCCCATCCCGCAGGATAACGGACATCTCCAGCAGCGGCGGCTGGTGGTGCTTTTCGCCGGGGGCGAAGGCCAGCAGCCAGAACAGTACGCTCAGCCCGATCAGGGGAAGCACCAGCTGCAACCATGCTTTTCGACTCACTGCTCCCCCTCCTTCCGATATTTCCGCGCATCGTCCTCCGTCAGCGCGGGCAGGCAGATCCGCACCAGCGTCCCGTTATCCGGCTCACTGTGGATGGTCAGGCCGTACTCTCCGCCGAAGGTCAGCCGGATACGCTGGTGTACGTTGCGGAAGCCGATGCCGGAGCCCTTGGCCTTGGCGGCGCTCCGCTCCCTGCCGGGTGTCAGAAGCTGCTCCACGACCTCCTCCGACATACCCGGCCCGTTGTCCTCCACCTCGATGATCACCCGCTCTCCCTCGCGGAAGGCGCGGATGTGGATCTCGCCCTCGCCGTCGGCATACTCCATGCCGTGGTAGATGGCGTTTTCCAGAATGGGCTGGACGATCAGCTTGATGGTGTACAGCTTTTCGACCCCCGGCTCCACAGTGATATCGGCGGAGAATTTATTCTTGTAACGCATCTTCTGGATGGTCAGGTAGTTCCGTGCGTGCTCGATCTCGTCCCCGATGGGGATGATGTTGCTGCCCTTGCTCAGGGAGATCCGGAAGAATCGCGCCAGCGCCGTCAGCATGACCACCGCCTCCTGCGTCCGGCCGTTCTCCGTCATCCACACCACGCTGTCCAGCGTGTTGTACAGGAAGTGCGGGTTGATCTGGGATTGCAGCACGTCCAGCTCACTGCGGCGTTTTTCCTCCTCCTGCTGGAGGATATCCTCCATCAGGTGGCGCATGGTGGATACCATGGACTGCACTGAGCGGCTCAGATGCTCCACCTCGTAGGGGCCGTCCACGTTGAAGTCCACGGACTCCGCCCCCTTTTCCAGCTCCTTCACCGCATGATCCAGCTTTTTCATGGGCGCGGTGATCCACTCCGAAAGCCGCAGGTTCACGAATACCAGCAGAAAGATGGAGAAGGACACCACAAACAGGGCAAACAGCAGAAGCTGGCTGTAATTGTCCCGCAGTGTCTCCGTCGGCACCACGCCCACCAGCTTCCAGCCGGTGTAGCCCACGGTCTTCACCGTCACCTGCCGCTTCTGGGACTGAAACACCTCCGCATGGGTGCCGTCGGCATACCCGGCGGCCGTCAGATTGTTCTCCTCCTGCAAGCCCGCGTAGAGAAGCTGCTGGCGGGGGTGGTAGATGACCTCCCCGTTCCCGTCAATGAGGTAGAGGTAGCCCTGCCCGTTGGAGAAGGACACGTCCTTGCAGATCTGCTCGATGCCGCTGAAGTTCATGTCCACCAGCAGCACACCGCTCTCCATATTGCCCCCGCGTGTCAGCTCCACATGGCGGCTGAGGGAGACCACCCAGTGATACCGCGAATCCGGATCCTCAAACAGGTTCTGCACATGGGGCGTGGAAAAATGCAGATTCTCAATGCGCTCCATGGCGGTGGTGAACCACCCCTCGCGGCTGGGCGTCACACTTTTTTTCAGCTCCGTCAGCGGTGTGGCGGAGATCAGTCCGCCGTTCTCGTCGAATACCGCCAGCGACACCAGCACGTCCCTGTCCTTGGCGTACAGCAGCTCCAGTGCGTCGTGCAGTTCCTGCGCCATGCCGTCCTGCTCCAGATCCGCGTTCTTGATGACCCGGTAATACACCGTGTCCGATACGCGCATCATGTTGCGCAGGTAGCCGTCCAGACTCCAGTTCACCTGCGCCAGCACCCGCTGGCTGTTCTCCGCCGCCACCTCGTTGGCGGAGGAGGAGAAGCGCAGCAGCAGCGCTATGCCCAGAAACAGCATACCCACCACCGCCACGGCGGTGAAGGCGATAGACAGGATCATCTGGATGCCGGAGCGGTGGTACAGCGCCTTCCACCGTGCTTTCCAGCCGGACGCTATTTTCTCCACAGGCGGCTCCCCTCTCTGTCTGTTATTTCCCCTCACTGCGGTACTTGGTGGGCGTCGCCCCGAAGTGCCGCTTGAACACATAGCTGAAGTAGTTGGGGTCGTCGTACCCGCACCGCTGGGCGATGAGGTACGTCTTGTCCTCCGTGCTGCGGATAGCCTCGGCCGCCGCCTCCATCCGCACCTTGGTGACGTAGGCGGTAAAGCTGGTGCCTGTCTCCCGCTTGAACAGCGTGGAAAAATAGGTGGAGCTGAGATGCAGATAGGCGCACAGCTTTTCTACCGACAGGTCGCTCTCGGCGTAGTGCTGGCGGATATACTCCTTGGCCGTCTCCACCGTGTGGCCCGCCGTATCCGTCTGGCGGCGGCGGATCAGGGTGTGGAGGCGCAGGCAGCGCTCGGCGCACCAGCCCTCCAGCTCCGCCAGTGCGGGAAGCTCAGGCTCCTGCATGGGGAGGGAAAAATCGGTACCGAAAACCTCCTCCACCCCTACGCCGGAGCGGCGGGTCATCTTCAGAAGGTGGGTCACCAGCTCCATGAGGAACAGGTGGTACTGTCCGGCGGCGGGGTTGGCCTGCCGGATCTTTCCCGCCAGCGCGGCAGCCGCCTGCCGGATCTCCTCCTCGTTCCCCAGCTTGATCGCCGCGGTCAGCGCCCGCTCGTCCGCCTCCTCAAAGGAGAGGACGGGGCCGCCGTCCGGCTCCAGGTCGCCGATGTAGATGACCTGTCCCCGGCCCACCATGGAGCGGTATTCCAGCGCCGTCCGCGCCTCGGCGGAGGAGCGCGCCATACCGGACAGCTCCCGGCAGGGTGCGCCCACGCCCACCGTCAGCGTCAGCCCCAGATAGGAGGCCGCCAGCGTACAGGCGCGGTCTAAGCTGCGGATCAGGTCATAGATGGTAAATGTCTCCGTCAGGCTGACGATCAGCGCCACCCAGTCGTTGTACAGGGAGAGCCTGCACCGATCCGCCGTCAGCGTCTCCTCCAGCAGGTTCTGTACCGACAGGGTGGAAAGGGCGTCCCGGCTGTTGTCGCTGCCGATGTAGGCAAGACCCACCGCCCACTCCTCGCCCCGCAGGTCAATGTCCAGACACGCCGCCCGGTCACGCTCCGTTCCCGGCTCGATGTGGCCGTCCAGCAGGTTGGTGTAGAACAGCTCCCGCAGGATGGGCAGGTTCTCCGTGTACCGGCTGCGGAGAAGCTCCATGTTCCGCCGCTCCGCACGCTCCCGATCCAGTTCCTCCTTCAGCCGCCGCAGCACCGCGGACAGCTCATCGGCATTGATGGGCTTGAGGATATACTCCACCACGTTCATCTGGATAGCCTGCTTGGCATATTCAAAGGCGTCGAAGCCGGAGAATACCACGAACCGGGAGGCGGGCAGCCGGTCTGTCAGGATCCGGCACAGCTCCAGCCCGTCCATAAACGGCATCTTGATATCCGTCAGGATCACGTCCGGCCGCAAGGCCTCCGCCAGCTCCAGCGCGTCCTGTCCGTTGGCGGCCTCGCCCACCAGCGAGAAACCCAATCCCAGCCAGTCCATTTTGCGGCTGATACCCTCGCGGATATCCTCCTCATCGTCCACCAGTAGCACACGGTACAGCTCCACAGCTCCGACCCCCTCTCAGTTTCCATGCGGTATCATCACGCTTTTGCGTTCAGTATATCATATATTTTCCCAAAAACAAAGATGGCTCGCAGATGCGCGCCATCTTTGTGTAAGATCACTTTTTGACCAGGTATTTCCGCATATCCAGCGCACAGGCAAACAGGATGATGCCGCCCTTGATGAGGTACTGCAGATCCTGCGGCACGCCTACCATGGCCAGACCCACGAAGATCAGACGCAGCATCAGAACGCCGATGACGATACCTCTGATCTTACCGATGCCGCCCACGAAGGACACACCGCCGATGACGCAGGCCGCGATGGCGTCCAGCTCATAGTTCAGGCCGGTGTTGGCGGTATTGGAGCCGATACGGGCGCCCTCGATAAAACCGGTAAAGCCGTACATGGCGCCTGCCAGCGCAAAGACGCCCACCGTCACGGCGAACACGTTGACGCCGGAGACACGGGCGGCCTCCTCGTTGGAGCCCAGTGCGAACATATTCTTGCCGAAGGTGGTCTTGTTCCAGATGAACCACATCACCGCCGTCAGCACGATGGCGAACAGCACATAGTTGGGGATGGGAACGCCGCCGATCTTGAAGAGGCTGCCCTTGACGAAGTTGGTGTAGGACGGGTCAAGGTTGGAGATGGCCATGCCCTTGTTGTTGCCCATCTGGACATACAGCAGCAGGCAGGTGTACAGGATCAGCTGCGTACCCAGCGTCACGATGAAGGGGTGCAGCTTGAACTTTGCCACGAAGAAGCCGTTGAAGCAGCCCACGGCGGCGCCGATGAGCATCGCCAGCAGGATCACCACGATGATGGGCAGCGTGCCGATCTCGGGCCACATCTTGTTGGCAAGGTTGGCGGCATTCTGCAGCAGAGACGCGGAGATGCAGGCGGTCAGACCCACCACGCGGCCTGCGGACAGGTCGGTACCGGTCAGCACGATACAGCCGGCGATACCCAGTGCAGCGGGCAGATAGGCCGCCGTCTGGGAGAGGATGTTGATGAGGGATGCGGGCTTGATGAAGTTGGGGTTCTTGATGGCGATATAGATGACCGCGATGGCCATGATGATGAGCAGTGCGTTGTTCAGCAGGAGGTCGCCCACCCGCTTGGCCGTCCACGGCTGGCGGACTTTGGCTTCCTTTGCCTGCGCTTTCGTTTCGTTGTTCACGGTAGTCGCTCCTCCTTACACATATTTGGCCGCCAGCGTCAGGATCTCCTCCTGACTGGTGCTGCGTGCATCCACCTCGCCGGCCAGAATGCCGTTGGACATGACCAGAATACGGTCACAAATGCCCAGCAGCTCCGGCATCTCGGAGGACACCACGATGACACCCTTCCCCTCCTTGGCGAGGTCGAGGATAAGCTGGTAAATTTCGTATTTAGCGCCCACGTCGATACCGCGGGTGGGCTCGTCCAGCAGCAGGATCTCCGGCTTCGTCAGAAGCCAGCGGCCGATAATGACCTTCTGCTGGTTGCCGCCGGAGAGCGAACGGATCTGCGTGGACTGACTGGGAGTCTTGATGTGCATAGCCTGAATGGCCCAGTCGGTATCTTTCTTCATGGCCTTCTCGCTGAGGCAGATGCCGCCGCGCAGATAGTTATTCAGGCTGGAGATCACCGTGTTCTCCTTGATGTCACGGATGCCGAAAATACCTGTGGCACGGCGCTCCTCCGTCAGCAGGGCGAAGCCGTTCTTGATGGCCTCCCGGGGGGATCTGTTCTTGATCTCCTTGCCATGGAGGCGGATGGTGCCGCTGCCCTTGGTCATGGCGCCGAACAGGTTCTCCAGCACCTCGGTGCGGCCGGAGCCGTCCAGTCCGGCGATGCCCAGCACCTCGCCCTTGCGGAGCTGGAAGCTGGCCTCCTTCAGACGGGTATACTTACCGGACAGGTTTTCTACCTCCAGGATCACGTCGCCGGGTACATTGTCCTTGGGCGGGAAGCGGTTGGTCAGCTCACGGCCCACCATCAGCTTGATGATCTCGCCCATGGTCAGGTCCTTGGCGTGGCGGGTGGCCACCCACTGACCGTCGCGCATGATGGTGACCTCGTCGCTGATGCGGAGGATCTCATCCATCTTGTGACTGATATAGATAATGCCGCAGCCGCGCTGGCGCAGCATATTGATGATGCGGAACAGGTGCTCCACCTCGGCCTCCGTCAGAGAGGAGGTCGGCTCGTCGAACACGATGACCTTGGCGTTGTAGCTGACGGCCTTGGCGATCTCCACCATCTGCCGCTGGGAGACGGGCAGCGTGGACATGATGGCCTTGGGGTCCACATGCACATCCAGCTCCTCAAAGACCTCCCGCGTGCGCTTACGCATGGTGGACTCGCTGACCATAATGCCGCCCGTCTTGGGGTAGCGGCCCAGCCACAGGTTGTCCATCACGCTGCGGGTCAGCGCCTGATTCAGCTCCTGATGGACCATGGCGACGCCGTTTTCCAGCGCCTCCTTCGAATTTTTGAAATCAACTTCCTTGCCGTCCAAAATGATGGTGCCGCTGTTTTTGGCATAGATGCCAAACAGGCACTTCATCAGCGTGGATTTTCCCGCGCCGTTCTCGCCCATCAAAGCATGGACGGTACCGGGCCGGACGGTAAGGGAAACGCCGTCCAGCGCCTTGACACCCGGGAATTCCTTTGTGATATCCCGCATTTCCAGCAATGCCGGCTGCTCCATATGCGTTTTCCTCCTGTCTGCATTATTTCCGCAGCGCTACACAGCGCCGCACAGTCCGCTCCTCTGCGGGTCAAAAGCGGCTCGGTAAACGAACCGCCTGCGATGTAAAGCGGGGCTGTCGAACCGACAGCCCCGCTTTCCTTGGTGCTTCAAATGGGGCGAGAGACTAAGCCTTTGGCTTATTCGCCGGTGTAGGTGGCGTAAGGCACGCGGATCTTGGCAACACCCTCATCGACGTTGAAGGAAGCGGTGTTGTCCATCAGGTTGCCGCCGTCCTTCACGCTGCTGACCAGGTTCAGGATGGTGGAGGCCATGCCCTCAGCGTCCTGCTTGATGGTACCGGTCATCTTGCCCTCGTTGATGAGCTGCTTGGCGGAATCGGTAGCATCCACGCCGAACACGGGGATGGTCTTGCCCTCGCCGTTGTTGTAGCCGGCGCCCTGCAGAGCAGAGACAGCGCCCTCGGCCATGCCGTCGTTGTTGCAGATGATCAGCTCGACCATGTTGCCGTTGGCCTCGGAGTACTCGGGCAGGATGGTGGCCATGTAGTCGTTGGCAGCCTGAGCGGACCACTTGCCGTTCTGGTCGACCAGATACTTATCGGTGGCGGAAGCGTTGTAGTAAACCAGCTCGGGCTTGCCGGCAGCGGTCAGAACAGCGTTGGCATCCTCGACGCCGAACTGGGTGCGGGCCTCGGCCTCAGCGTTGCCCTCCTGGCCCTTGAACATCACGTAGGTGATCTGGCCGTCGCCGTTCAGGTCGACCTCGTCATAGTGAGCCAGCAGGTACTCACCCACCAGCTGACCCTGCATGTGGCCGGCCTCGGGAGCGTTGGTGCCAACAAAGGCGCACTTGTCGTAGCTGCTCACCACTTCGTCAGCAACCTCGCGGTTGAAGAAGATGATGGGGATACCGGCGGTACGGGCAGCCTCAACAGCGTTCTGCGCAGCGTCGGGAGAGGAAGTCTCCACGATGTTGACGATCAGCAGGTTGGCGCCGTTGGCGATGGCGGTGTTGATCTGGTCGGTCTGCTGGGCCTGGTTGCCGGCGCCGTCGAAGTTGGTGTACTTGACGCCCATGGCATCCAGCTGGCTGTTCATGAAGTTGCGGACGCTGGAGATGTACACGTCGGAGAAGTCATAGTAGAACACGCCCACGTTCAGCTCGGAAGCGTCGGTGTTGCCCTGATTGCCGTTATCGGGCTGCTTCTGCTCGCCGCAGCCGGCCAGCAGAGCCAGCACCATCACGGCGGACAGGAGAATAGCAAGAGTCTTTTTCATCTTAGTTCCTCCTAAAAGATTGTCTGGTCAAGGTGATGCGCTCACCTTGCCAGTATGGCCCTATTGTATCGGCTCTCATTCCAAAAGGCGATAGAAAAAACTTCACTGTTATAGGAAAAATCTCATGAACTTCCGACGGTTCAGCGGAAATTTTCCCGGTTTTTTCCGCCAAGCCCGCATTTTATACCGCGGCGGGCGCGCCGTCCGGGAGCCGTCGGCTTGACAAGGCGGGCGACGTCCGATATAGTGACAACATCAACTGTAAGGAGGCAGCGGCCCCGGCTTTTTCCCGGAAAGCCCGCCGCTGCAAGGAGGCGGAGATGGAGCAGATATATGATATGATCGTCATCGGCGGCGGCCCCGCCGGATACACCGCCGCCCTCTACGCCGCCCGCGCCGGGCTTTCCACACTGGTGCTGGAGAAGCTCACCGCCGGCGGACAGATGGCGCTGACGGAGCGGATCGACAACTACCCCGGCTTTGCAGAGGGCATCGACGGCTTCACGCTGGGCGAAAGGATGCAGCAGGGTGCGGAGCGGTTCGGCGCGGTGACGGAGTACGCGGAGGTCTATGCGGCCCGCCTTTCCAAAAGGGTCAAAACGCTGGAGACGGACGCAGGCGTCTTTCGCGGCCGCACGGTGGTCATTGCCGCCGGCGCCTCCCCCCGCACGCTGGGCCTCCCCGACGAGGACGCGCTGGTGGGTCGGGGCGTCCACTACTGCGCCGCCTGCGACGGTGCGTTCTATCAGGGTAAGACCGTGGCGGTGGTGGGCGGCGGCAACTCCGCCGCAGCAGACGCCCTCACCCTGTCCCGCATTGCCAAAAAGGTCTATCTCATCCACCGGCGGGACAGCCTGCGGGCCACCAAGGTCTATCACCAGCCGCTGCTGGACGCGCCCAATGTGGAGCTCTGCTGGAACAGCACCGTTGCCGCGCTGCTCCACGGTGCGCATCTGACGGGACTGCGCCTGCGGGACACGGAGACAGGCGCGGAGCGGGAGCTTGCCTGCGACGGCGTGTTCGTCAGCGTGGGGCGTTCCCCCGCCACGGCGCTTTTCCGGGAGGAACTGGCGCTGGACGACGCTGGGTACATTACGGCGGATGAATCCACCCGCACCAACCTCCCCGGCGTATTCGCCGCCGGAGATGTGCGCACCAAGGTGCTGCGGCAGGTGGTCACCGCCGCAGCCGACGGTGCGGTGGCTGCCCATTACGCGGCGGAGTATCTGGCAGAGAATCGGTAAGGCCGTCCCACACGCAAATGAGAATAAGCGGCTCGCCGCATCGGATGCCATGCAGTCCGATGCGGCGAGCCGCTTTATTTTTATGGTATTGCTCAGCCCTTGTCGTTGGCCAGCGCCGTGTCGATCAGCGCCTGCAGCGCCTCCATCTGGCCGTCGCCGGTGATGGCGCCCACAATGGGATCGCCCACGATATTGCCATTCCGATCCACCACATAGGTGGTGGGATAGGCGTAGACGTTCTCCGTAAACTTGCCCGCCTCGCTGTCGGCGTCGAAATACACGTTCTGATAGGTAGCGCCGCTCTTGGTCAGCACATCCTTGGCATCTGCGATGGCCGCCGCGTCGCCGCCCAGTGTGAAGGCGTTGATGCCCACCACGGCGCCGCCCTTGCCGGCCGCTTCCTTGTGCAGCGCGTCCAGATCGCCCAGCTCACCCACGCAGGGCTTGCAGGTGGTGAACCAGAAATTCACCACGGTGAAGGCGTTGCCGCTGAACAGCTTGTCACTGCTGACATCGTTGCCGTCCAGATCCTTGCCGGTGAAGGCGGGGAACTTGGTGGCATTGCTGTCGGCGGTGGTTCCGCCGGAGACGATGCCGTCAGAGGGGACATCCTCCGAGGGAACGCTCATACCGTCGGAGGGGGCGTCCAGCAGGCCGGGGAATTTCTCCTCCAGCGCAGCCATCTGGTCCTCCAGGTCCTTGATCTCCGTGGCGCCCGTCGTCAGCAGCGTCAGCTCCTTCTCGTCGAACTTATCCTTGGCGGCCTCAATGGTCTTGAGCAGGAAATCGCCGTAGTTGTTGCCGGACTCCATCATGGCCATGCCCTTGTCCGCGGACAGGAAGACCTTCTCCCACAGCTCGGAATTGTTCGTCAGGATCTCGGTCTCCTGCGCCATCAGCTGGTCGTAGAGGGCCTTGGCCTCCTCCACGGTCTGGGGCTCGCCGTCGTTGTTGTTCTGATTCTCCGCGGGCTTATTGCCGCAGGCAGCCATGCTGCCCACCAGCAAGAGGGCCAGCAGCAGGGACAGGATCTTTTTCACGTTCATTTTGATTCCTCCGTTTTTACTTCAGTTGTTGTCTGTTCGGTTTTGCTTTGCTGTTTGCCGCTGCCGAAGCCGTAGCGGAAAGAAACGGCGTCGGTGGGGCAGGCGCGGATGCACATGCCGCAGCGGATACACTCGGTATGATTGGGGCTCTTGGTCACGTCCACGTCCATCTTGCAGACCTTGGCGCACTTCCCGCAGGAGACGCACTTGCTCTGATCCACCTGCATCTGGAACAGGGACACCTTGTTCAGCAGGGCGTAAAACGCGCCCAAGGGACACAGCCACTTGCAGAAGGGACGGTAGAACACGATGCTCAGGACGATCACCATCAGCAGCACGATGAACTTCCATGTGAACAGGCTGCCCAGCGCCGACCGGATGCCGGCGTTGGCCATGGACAGCGGGATCGCGCCCTCCAGTACGCCCTGCGGGCAGAGGTACTTGCAGAAGAAGGGGTCTCCCATGCCAAGCTGGTTGGTCACCAGCACCGGCAGCAGCACCACCATCACCAGCAGCACCACATACTTGAGGTATGTCAGCGGCTTCAGCTTTTTGGTGGAGAGCTTCTTCGTGGGGATCTTGTGCAGCAGCTCCTGAAACCATCCGAAGGGGCAGAGGAAGCCGCAGATCACACGTCCCAGCAGCACGCCCAGCAGAATTAGGAAGCCCGTAATATAATAGGAGAAGCGGAATTTGGACGAGCCGACCACCGCCTGAAACGACCCGATGGGGCAAGCGCCCGAGGCCGCCGGACAGGAGTAGCAGTTCAGTCCCGGCACGCAGACGGCCTTTCCCTTTCCCTGATACAGACCGCCCTTGAGGAAGTTGGGCAGATGGATGTTTGTCAGCAGTGTCGCCCCCGCCTGTATCCAGCCCCGAAAGCGGGCCAAAAGATGGGACACACCCGAAGTCTTCTTATCCAATGCCCACACACTCCAAACATAATCTGATCGCCTTGCTCAGTACGGTATCCGCCTCGCCGCGCCAAACGCCGTAGCACAGCATGGCGACGCCGACCAGCAGCAGCGCAACCTGCACGGCCGCTTTTTTTCCATGGCTCATCTCATCACCCTTTCCTTTTTCTGCGGTTATCATAGCACAGCGCAGTTAAATTCCCTGTTAAGAACGAAAATTTAACACAAACCTTATCTGTCTCTGCTATAATAGCCACAGAAGAATCACAATGCAAGTATAAGGAGGGCTTTTATGCACCTTTTAATTGTAGAGGATGAGCGCGCCCTGTGCGATACCATCGCCCGCAGTCTGCGGCGCTCGGCCTACAGCGTGGACTGCTGCTTCGACGGTGAAAAAGCACTGGAGCTATTAGATACGGAGCGGTACGATCTGGTGCTGCTGGATCTGAACCTGCCGAAAAAGGATGGCATGACGGTGCTGCGGACGCTGCGGCAGACGGACAGGGAGACGCCGGTGCTGATCCTCTCCGCCCGCAGTGAGGTGGCGGACAAGGTGGAGGGACTGGACGCCGGCGCCAACGACTATCTGGCAAAGCCCTTCCATCTGGCGGAGCTGGAGGCCCGCATCCGCAGTCTGACCCTGCGGCAGTTCACTCAGCAGGACGTGCTGCTCACCTGCGGCAGCCTGACCTTCGACACCCGCGCCCGGACGGCCTGCGCCGATGGGCAGGCGCTGACCCTCACCCGGAAGGAGACGGGTATTCTGGAGTACCTGATGCTCCATCAGGGCCGCCCCGTCAGTCAGGAGGAGCTGATGGAGCACGTCTGGGACAACAGCGTGGACAGCTTCAGCAACTCCATCCGCGTGCATATCTCCGCGCTGCGGAAGAAGCTGCGCATCGCGCTGGGCTATGACCCCATCTGCAACCGCATCGGCGAGGGGTATCTGCTGGGAGGTGCGGCGCAATGAAAAAGCTGTCTCTCCAGTGGCGTATCACGCTGATGACCGCCCTGCTCATCGGCGTCACCTGCGTGGCCATGAATTATCTGCTGGGCTGTTCCGGGCGGCACTACATGGACGCCATCGGCACCTCTATCCTGTTCTCCGACGCCGCCGGGGGTGAGCCGGCCTTCTTCGACCCGGAGCTGGCGGAGGACGATCAGGAGCTGACCATCATCGTCCACGGCGCGCAGGCATCCTTCATCACCACCAACTGGTACATCACCGCCGCGGTGATGGTGCTGGGCGGCGTGCTGGCGTACTTCGTCAGCGGCCACGCCCTCAAACCCCTGCACTCCTTTGCCGCCCAGGTGGAGAAGGTGGAGCCCAACAACCTGACCGACATGAAAATCACCGAGGAGGTGCTGCCGGAATTCCGGCAGTTCAGCCGCTCCTTTAATCAGATGCTGGATCGGCTGGACGAGGGCTTTACCGCCCAGCGGCAGTTCACCGGCAACGCCGCCCACGAGCTGCGCACGCCGCTGGCGCTGATGCAGGCGCGCATCGAGCTGTTCGCCGACGAGCATCCGGCTATGCCGCCGGAGACGGCGGAGTTCCTGACCCTGCTGCGGGAACAGACGGAGCGCCTGACCCAGATGACAAAGACGCTGCTGGAGATGAGCGCCCTGCAAAGCGTGCCGCGAAGCGACCGCATCCAGCTCGCCCCCATGATGGAGGAGATCCTCACCGACCTTGCGCCGCTGGCGGAGAAAAACGGCATTACGCTGACCTGTGACGGCGACGGTGCCATGACCGGCAGCGACGGGCTGCTCTACCGGCTGCTGTTCAACCTGACCGAGAACGCCATCAAGTACAACCGCCCCGGCGGCACGGTGCGCCTCGCCGTACAGAAGGAGGCGGCGCGGCTGGTCATCCGCGTCTCGGACACCGGCTGCGGCATACCGGAGTCGTACCGGGAAAGCATCTTCCAGCCCTTCTTCCGGGTGGACAAATCCCGCAGCAGAGAGTACGGCGGCGTGGGGCTGGGGCTGTCGCTGGTATGGGCCATCGCCGAGCTCCACGGCGGCAGCGTCTGCGTGGAGGACAGCTCGGAGGCGGGGACGACCATTGCGGTGCAGCTTCCGGTGCAGTGAACCACCCCACCCGTCCGCAATGCGGCATATCCACCGACGCAAAAGCGCCGGGGAACTTGAAGTTCCCCGGCGCTTCTTTCGTTTTTCCTATGCTGTCGCGTTGGTCTGTCGGATCCACGCCGCCATATCCCGCAGGCTCTCCTCCAGCGGACGCGGCGCGTAGTCGAAGTCCTCCGCCGCCGCGGCGCGGCTGAAGCAGCCGTTGGACGCCAGCACCTCCACCGAGTAGGGGGTGAAGAACAGCGGAAGACGCCGCTTCAGGCAATACCGCTCATAGCAGGGCGCCGCCAGCCGTGCCATCCACAGCGGCAGGCACAGCGGCTTTCCGGAGATGCCCGCGGCCTGCCCCACGCATTGCAGGATACGGGGGATGGTCATGTATTCGCCGGACAGGATATAGCCCTTCCCGGCGGCGCCGCGGGCCGCGCAGTCCAGCACGCCCTGCGCCACATCCCGCACATCCACAAAGTCGTAGCCGCCGTTGACGGCGAGTGGGAGCTTCCCCGTCATAAACGCCCGCACCATGGAGGTGAAGCTGCCGCCCAGCACGTCACCCGGCCCGATGAGGCCGGAGGGAAAGACCACGCTGGCGTTCAGTCCCTCCTGCGCCGCTTGCAGGACGTGGGCGGTAGCGGTCGCCTTGGTTTTTGCGTAGTCACCCCGCACCAGCTCCGGGGAGAACGTGCATTGCTCCGTGATGACCGTCCCCTTGGGCTGCTCCGGGATGGCATGGACAGAGCTTACATGGACCAGCCGCCCCACGCCGTGCTCCCGGCACAGCGCCACGATGTTCCGTGTCCCCTCCACGTTGACCTGATAGATCCGCTGTCCCGGACGGGACGCCACGGAGATGATCCCCGCACAGTGCAGCACGCAGGTGCTTTCACCGGCTCCATCAAAGAACGCGGCCAGAGAGTCCCTTTCGCTCACATCTCCCTCCACCGTGTCCGCCTCCGGCGGCAGCAGCTTGGTGCAGGGGTCGCCATGCAGCACCAGCGCCCGCACCCTGCTTCCCCGCCGCACCAGCTCCTCCACGATCGTCCGGCCGAGGAAGCCGGTAGCACCGGTCACCAAATACATATCAAACATACGCTTCACCTCCCGAAGCTCCTTTGCGCAGACGGTGACAACCCTCCGCGCCGCCCGAGACTGCGTCTTCCGCCGTCCTCGCCAGGCGCATAAACGTCCACCATCTTTTAGGGATATTATAGCAGACGCAGAGGGAATAACAAGCGCATTTGAAGAATTGTCTGTAAACAAACTGTGAAAAAAACGCCCCCACCCTTTTCTGTGCGGGCAGCGGCGTTCTCCTTATTTCGTTATACGCGGCGGCAGCCGTCGGCCTTCCCATACAATGCAATAACCCTTGATCGCTTCCGTGTCTTGCGATCAAGGGTTATTGATCCCTCTTGGGCTCGGTCATCTTTGGCTACCTCTCGTTTCTGCAGACTCATGGCATCTGCCGCCGTCTCTGGTTTCACTCTCGCTCTATCTTGAAACACCGCTGTTGCGGTGGACCACCGGTCTGAATGGACCGCCATTAGAGAGTGCCGAACATTCTGGGGATGCCATCTTCCCTTTACTTCGTTGGTAAAGGGGAACGCTTCAGGTCATTGGAGCCACCTCTTTCTGTTTCTCTTGGGGTACTTTCAGTATAGCAGATTTTACCCGATTTACAATCCACAAAACCCACGAAATTCACCGTTTTTGTTTGTATAATGCTTCAAAAAATCATGATTTACGCACTTTTGCATTGACTCACAGTCGGTTCTGCGGTATACTGATATTGTTGTGAGGCTTTCAGCAGGGCAGGCGGGTAAACCGTTCGCCCTGCTTTTGCTGTCTTGCGGCGAGTCCTCGTCGTTCCCACGAAATACGGGGGTCTTTTTTGGAGAATGCCACAATATCTTGTGCCTTGTCTTGACACCGGCCATACCGCATTGTATACTGGGAGTAGTTTACGGCGTCTGAAAGGAGCGGATCTCCATGAAAATAGGCGGGCTGCGGCAGCTTTCGCTGCTGGACTTCCCCGGTCGGGTCGCCTGCACGGTGTTCCTCTCTGGATGCAACCTGCGCTGTCCCTACTGCCATAACCCCTCCCTCGTGCTGCCGTCGGACGAGCCGGAGGCTCTCTCGCAGCAGGCGCTGCTGGCCTTTCTGGACACGCGGCGCGGCAAGCTGGACGGCGTGTGTATCTCCGGCGGCGAGCCGACGCTCCACAAGGAGTTGCCCCAGCTGCTCCGGTGTATCCGGGAGCGGGGCTTTCTCACCAAGCTGGACACCAACGGCACGAATCCCGCCATGCTGTCGGCGCTTTTGCGGGAGGGACTGCTGGACTATGTGGCCATGGACATCAAAAACGCCCCCGCGCTGTACGCGCAGACCTGCGGCGGCATCGACCGTCTGGCGCAGGTGCGGGAAAGCGCGGCGCTGCTGCTGGGCGGCCACGTGGACTACGAGTTCCGCACCACCGTCTGTGCGCCGCTGCACACACCGGAGGGCATGGTCGAGATCGGCCAATGGCTGCAAGGCGCCAAGCGGTACTTCCTCCAGCCCTTCGTCGACCCCGGCGCGCTGCTGGGCAGCGGCGTCACCTCTCTGTCCCATGAGGCTGTTTCCGCGCTGCGATGCAGCGTTTTGCCATACATCCCCTCCACGCAGATACGCGGAGAATAATGCTATAAAGGAGACACGACCATGTATCAAGTGATAAAAAGAGACGGCCACGCCGCCGAATTCAACATCAGCCGCATCTCCAGCGCCATCATGAAGGCCTTTGACGCCACCGGCATCCCCTACAATTCGGATGTGATCGATCTGCTGTCCTTGCAGGTCACGGCGGACTATGCCGGGAAGATCAAGGATGACCGGATCGGCGTGGAGACCATTCAGGACAGCGTGGAGGCCGTTTTGCAGCGGGCAGGCTACGCGGAGGTGGCCAAGGCCTATATCCTCTACCGCAAGAACCGGGAGAAGCTGCGGAACATGAGCTCCACCATTCTGGACTACAAGGGTCTGGTGGACGGCTACCTGAAGGTGTCCGACTGGCGCGTGAAGGAGAACTCCACCGTCACCTACTCTGTGGGCGGCCTGATCTTGTCCAATTCCGGCGCCATCACCGCCAACTACTGGCTCAGCGAGATCTACGACGAAGAGATCGGCGACGCCCACCGCAACGCGGATATCCACATCCACGATCTGTCCATGCTCACCGGCTACTGCGCCGGCTGGAGCCTGAAGCAGCTCATTCAGGAGGGTCTGGGCGGCATCCCCGGCAAGATCACCAGCGCCCCCGCCAAGCATCTGGCTACCCTGTGCAACCAGATGGTGAACTTCCTGGGCATCATGCAGAACGAGTGGGCGGGCGCACAGGCCTTCTCCAGCTTCGACACCTACCTCGCCCCCTTCGTCCGCACGGACAAGCTGGACTTCGAGGAGGTCAAGCACTGCATCGAGAGCTTTGTCTACGGTGTCAACACCCCCAGCCGCTGGGGTACGCAGGCGCCGTTCTCCAACATCACGCTGGACTGGACTGTTCCCGCCGACTTAGCTGACCAGCCCTGCATCGTGGGCGGCAAGGCCATGGACTTTACCTACGGCGACTGTCAGGCGGAGATGGACATGGTCAACCGGGCGTTCATCGAGGTCATGATCGAGGGCGACGCCAACGGCCGCGGCTTCCAGTACCCCATCCCCACCTACTCCATCACCAAGGACTTCGACTGGGGTGAGACGGAGAACAACCGCCTGCTCTTTGAGATGACCGCCAAATTCGGCACGCCCTACTTCTCCAACTACATCAACTCCGATATGGAGCCCAGCGATGTCCGCTCCATGTGCTGCCGTCTGCGGCTGGACCTGCGGGAGCTGCGGAAAAAGAGCGGCGGCTTCTTCGGCAGCGGCGAGTCCACCGGCTCGGTGGGCGTGGTGACCATCAACCTGCCCCGTATCGCCTACCTCTCCCGGAATGAGGCGGAGTTCTTCTCCCGCCTTGACCACATGATGGATGTGGCGGCGCGGAGCCTGAAGATCAAGCGCACCACCATCGGCCGCCTGATGGACGAGGGGCTGTACCCCTACACCAAGCGGTATCTGGGCAGCTTCGACAACCACTTCTCCACCATCGGTCTGGTGGGCATGAACGAGGCCGGTCTGAACGCCGCGTGGCTGCGCAAGGATCTGACCCACGAGGAGACACAGGATTTCGCCGTCCGCGTCCTCAACCATATGCGTGAGCGGCTCAGCGACTATCAGGAGCAGTACGGCGACCTCTACAATCTGGAGGCCACCCCCGCTGAGTCCACCTCCTACCGTCTGGCCAAGCACGACAAGCAGCGCTATCCCGACATCGTCACCGCCCACGAGGGCGCAACGCCCTACTACACCAACTCCAGCCACCTGCCGGTGGGCTATACGGAGGACATTTTCGCGGCGCTGGACGTGCAGGACAAGCTCCAGACGCTGTATACCAGCGGCACGGTGTTCCACGCCTTCCTGGGCGAAAAGCTGCCCAGCTGGCAGTCCGCCGCCGCGCTGGTGCGCAAGATCGCGGAGAACTACGAGCTGCCCTACTACACCATCTCCCCCACCTACTCCGTCTGCGCCGACCACGGCTATCTGGCGGGCGAGCATTTCACCTGCCCGGTGTGCGGCAAAAAGGCGGAGGTGTACAGCCGTATCACCGGCTACTACCGCCCGGTGCAGAACTGGAACGACGGTAAGAGTCAGGAGTACAAGGATCGCCGGACGTATCAGGTAGGCGGCGCGCAGAGCGCGGCAGCCACCTGCCCGGTGGAGACCCCGGCACAACCGGCGTCTGTCTGCACCGCCGACGCCCCCTGCACCCTGTTCGTCACCGCCACCTGCCCCAACTGCCGTGTCGTAAAGCCCCTGCTGCAACGGGCGGGCGTCGCCTATGAGGAGCGGGACGTGGCGCAGCATCAGGAGGAGGCCGCGGCGCTGGGGCTGACACAGGCGCCCACACTGGTGGTGCATAGCGACCCGCCGGTGCTGTACGCGGGCGTGGCCCGTATCCGGGATTTCCTGAAGAACACCGCACAGTAACCCACAAGAAACAGGAGCCGCCATTCGTTCCCGAATGACGGCTCCTGTTTTTCGTATTGCCTATCTTCTCACGCCGCGCTCGCCGGTCACAGAAGGGCGGGGCGCTGGGAAAGCAGCACCATCAGCAGATTGCAGACCACAAAGGCGATGACTGCAATGAGCACCGCGATTCCTGCACGCAGCCTTTTCCCCCTCCGCTTTTGTATCAGCGCGGCGCAGGCAATGCCGATGCCGGCGACCAGCAGCGAAATGCCCAGCATCTGCCAGAGCCATGATACCTCCAGTAATCCTCTCATATCCATCCTCCGTTCCTTCGCGTTTTATTTCCGTTCCAGCACATGGACGTTCAGGTGGTCGTAGGTCATTTCCACACCGTGGGCGGCAAAGGCGGTACGCAGATTCTCGTTCAGGGCATAGTAGACATCCCAGTAGTCCTTGGTCTCCGCCCAGCACCGCACACTGTACTCGATGGCGCTGCTGCCGTAGTCTGTGAGGTAGACGCTGGGCGCCGGCTCCGTCAGCACATTCGGCGTGGCGGCCACCGCCTCCAGACAGGCGGCCTTCACCACCTCGGTGGGCGCGTCGTAGGACGCCGTCACCGTGCGCACCACACGGCGGCGCCCCATGGCGGTATAGTTGACGATGCGGGAGGAGGACAGCTCTTTGTTGGGCTGCATGATGACCTGGCCGTTGAACGTCTCCAGCTTCGTGTGGTTCAGCGTGATCTCCCGCACCACGCCCGACGTACCGGCCACCTCGATCTCGTCGCCGATATTGAAGGGGTGAGACGACAGGATCACCAGCCCGCCTGCCACGTTGCCCAGAATGTCCTCCGCCGCCAGCGTAACGCCCAATGTCAGCACCGACACCAGCGCTGTCAGGGACGAGGTGTTCAGGCCCAGCGCCTCCGCCGTGATGATACCGGCCAGCGTGTAGAAAACCACCTTGAGCGTCGTCAGAATGATCTGCCGCAGCCGTGCCGTCAACTTCTTGCTGCGGTTCAGCAGCTTTTTCGCCAGCTTCAGCAGCAGCCGCGCCGCCACCAGACAGACCAGCAGCGTCAGCAGCGCCGACAGAATGCGGCTCAGGCTGTACCCGCCCAGTGAGGTCTGTAAGATCTTTGTGAGCTCCTCCATGGCGTGTCTCCTTTCGTTTGCTGGTTTCAGTATACCAAACCGCCCCACGATTTGCAATTCCCGCCGCCGTAAAAAAAAAGAGACGGTGCAGTTTGGCTGCACCGTCTCTCTTTTCGCTCGTTTACTCGATCTCGAAATCGTCCGTCTCGATGACGTCCGGCCGCTGGTGATCCACGACCTTCACGGCGCACAGCGCCACACTGAGGTTCAGCGCGCCGTCCAGCAGCAGCGACGCGCCCATCAGCATCACCATGACCTGTGCGCCCTCCGCCGGACGCAGCACCAGCAGCAGCCCGATCACACCGGTCAGCACCGCCAGCAGCAGCACCAGCCACCACTGACCGATGCCGAAGCGCTTTGCCTCCACCGCCACCTGGATCTTGAACAGGCCGTCCGCCAGCACCGGGATGCCGAACATGACGCACAGGAACGTCATAGCCTCGCCGGGATGACACAGTGTGATGATCCCCACGGCGATGAGCAGGATGCCGAACGCCAGATCGTACTGAAATGCCAGCCGGAACAGATCCTTGGAGAAATAGCCGCCCAGCTTGATGGCGCCGCAGATCACCATGCCGATACCCAGCGCCCTGCCGATCCACGGCACGCACCGCTCCGCTGTGATGAACAGCACCACGCCCAGCACACAGAACAGTGCCGATACCACGATATACCCCGTTTTCACCGCCCACAAGGGACCGGTAGACCTCACATTACGCATACACCTGCATCTCCCTTCCACGCCGCAGCGTCTTTTATCTCCCGTATCATAGCGCAGCGGGGCGCAGGGCGGTACAGGCAGAAAAAACAGATGCCCGAAATCCGGGCATCTGTCTGTATGCGTCTGATTTTCAGACATTTTCGCTGGTTTGTCTACCGTGCTTACGCCTGCCCGCTGCTGTGGGCCACGATCAGCTCCGGCACGCCGCGGCACAGCTGGATCATCCGCTGCAGGTCGGCAAAGGACTCCTCCTTCATGCCGCCGCTGACCCAGTCGATCCACACGCCGAACAGCTGGCACTTCATGAACTGCACCACCACCCGCCGGTCGTCCTCCGTAATGGCGGTGTTGGCAAACGCCGTGGCGATATAGGTCTTGACCACATATTCGCACAGCCGCATGGTGTCCTGCAAAAACATATCCCGGTTGGAGGAGTTGAAGATGTGCATGACAGCCCGGCGGTTCTCCCGCGCCGTGCGGAACGCCACGGAAAAGCACTCCTCCATGGAGGAGATGGTGGGATACTGGCGGATGAGCTGATCCGTCTGCTCCGTCACGATCTCGCCCAGCAGAGAGGGGATGTCCTGAAAATGGTAGTAGAAGGAGTTTCGGTTGATGCCGCAGTCCTCCACGATATCGCGGACGCTGATCTTATTCAGTGGCTTCTGGCTCAGCAGCTTCATAAACGACGCCTTGATGGCCTGTTTCGTAAAGTTCGCCATGATACTCCTCCTGTTTTCTGTAGTACAAAGCCCGCCCTACGGCTGTTCGCCGAGGGCGGGCCGTATGTAGTCCCTTTTATTTGGCGCTCAGGTACTCGTCAATGGACTTGGCGCCCAGCTTGCCGGCGCCCATGGCCAGAATGACAGTGGCCGCGCCGGTCACGGCATCGCCGCCGGCGTACACCGCCTGACGGGAGGTGAGGCCCGCCTCGTTGACGATGATGCCGCCCTTCCTGTTGACCTCCAAGCCCTTGGTGGTGGACTTGATGAGGGGGTTGGGGCTGGTGCCCAGCGACATGATGACGGCGTCCACGGGCAGATCGAACTCGCTGCCCTTCTTCTCCACGGGGCGGCGGCGGCCGGAGGCGTCCGGCTCACCCAGCTCCATCTCGATGCAGGTCATGGACTTCACGCAATCCTGCTCGTCGCCGTTGATCTGCACAGGGTTGTTCAGCGTCTTGAAGATGACGCCCTCCTCGATGGCGTGCTCCACCTCCTCGTGACGGGCGGGCAGCTCCTCCATGCCGCGGCGGTACACCACGTACACCTCGGCGCCCAGCCGCTTGGAGCAGCGGGCGGCGTCCATGGCCACGTTGCCGCCGCCGACGACGGCCACGGTCTTGCCCTTCAGATCCATGATGGGCGTGTCGCTGTCGGGCAGGTACGCCTTCATCAGGTTGATACGGGTCAGGAACTCGTTGGCGGAATAGACGCCCTTCAGGTTCTCGCCGGGGATGTTCATGAACATGGGCAGACCGGCGCCGGAGCCGATAAACACCGCCTCGAAGCCGTTCTCCTCCATGAGCTCGTCGATGGTGATGGTGCGGCCCACCACGGTGTTGGTCTCCACCTTCACGCCCATGGCCTTCAGACCGTCCACTTCCTTCTGGACGATGGCCTTGGGCAGACGGAACTCGGGGATGCCGTACACCAGCACGCCGCCGGCCAGATGCAGCGCCTCGAACACCGTGACCTCATAGCCCTTCTTGGCGAGGTCGCCGGCGCAGGTCAGACCCGCGGGGCCGGAGCCGATGACGGCTACCTTATGGCCGTTGGAGGCGGGCTTGGCAGGTGCCTCGGTGCTGTGGGCGTTGTGCCAGTCGGCCACAAAGCGCTCCAGACGGCCGATGCCCACGGGATCGCCCTTCTTGCCGCGGACACAGTGCATCTCGCACTGGCTCTCCTGCGGGCAAACGCGGCCGCAGACGGCGGGCAGAGAGCTGGTCTGGTGGATCACCTGATAGGCGCCCTCATAGTCCTTCTCCACGATCTTCTGAATAAACTCGGGAATACGCACATTGACGGGGCAGCCGTCCACGCAGGGATGGTTCTTGCAGTTCAGGCAGCGGGCAGCCTCGTCCAGCGCCTGCTCCTCGGTGTAGCCCAGCGCTACCTCCAGGAAGTTCTTATTGCGGACCTGCGGGTCCTGAGAAGGCATCTCGTTCTTATCCAAACGCATATTGATCTTGGCAGCCATCTTACTTTACCTCCTGCTTGAACAGATTGCAGACTTCCTCGTGCTTATGCACCTCAAAGTCGTGGTACATCTGATTGCGCTTCACGGCCAGATCCCAGTCCACCTTGTGGCCGTCGAAGTCGGGGCCGTCCACGCAGGCGAACTTGGTCTCGCCGCCCACGGTCAGGCGGCAGCCGCCGCACATACCGGTGCCGTCGATCATGATGGGGCTCATGGACACGGTGGTGGGCACGCCGTAGGGCTCGGTGGTCTTGCAGACGAACTTCATCATGACCATGGGGCCGATGGCGAAGATCTCGTCATACTGGTTGCCGTCGTCCAGCAGCTGCTTCAGCGCCTCGGTGACCAGACCCTTCTGGCCGTAGGAGCCGTCGTCGGTGCAGACCTTCAGCACGGAGGAGACAGCCTTGAACTTGTCCTCCAGAATGACCACGTCCTTGCTCTTGAAGCCCACCACAGCGTGGACCTCAGCGCCGCAGTCGTGGAATTTCTTCAGCACGGGGTAGGCGATGGCACAGCCCACACCGCCGCCGACGACGCAGACCTTCTTCTTGCCCTCCGTCTCGGTGGGGCGGCCCAAGGGGCCGACAAAATCATGCAGGCACTCGCCCTGCTGCTTGTGGCTCAGCTTCTCGGTGGTGGCGCCAACGGTCTGGACGATGATGGTCACCGTACCCTTTTCCCGGTCGTAGTCATGGATCGTAATGGGGATACGCTCACCCTTTTCGTCCACACGCAGGATGATGAACTGGCCCGGCTCCGCCTTTTTGGCGACCATGGGCGCTTCGATCTCGTACAGGATCACGGTGGGCTTCAGCGCTTCTTTTCTAACGATGCGGTACATACATCACGGCTCCTTCTCATTATAGTCTGGCATCCGCCATTGGGTCATGGGCGCGGTACGCCCGTTCTCCGCTTTATTGTAGCACCAATGGGCAGACCCGTCAATCTTCACTTGCGTCAAGCAGCCGCTTAAATCGCCTGATGCAGCAGCACCCGGCGGCCCTGAATGTCCACCAGCTTCTCGTCCCGCATCTTCTTCAGCTCCCGCATCATGGCGCTGCGGTCTGTGGAGATATAGTCCGCCAGTGCGCTGAGGGAAAAGGGCAGGGAGAACTCTCCGCCCCGGCTCTTGGCGGCCAGCAGTGAGAAGTAGCACAGCAGCTTGTCCCGGATGCTCCGGCGGCTCAGCACCTCCACCCGCTCGTAGAGGGAGGTGGCCTTCTCCGCCACCAGCTGGAACATATTCTCCACCACCTGTGTGTGGTGGGCGCAGGCGTTCTCGCACCGCTTCGTCACCTGATCCGCCGCCATGAGCCATACGCGGCATGGCTCCTCCGCCACCACGGTGATGCTGTCTCCCGCCACGTTCTCGAACATCAGCATCTCGCCGAAAACGCCGCCGCGCTCCAGCCGCTCCAGGATCGTCCGGCTGCCCTGATGGTCGATGCGCTCGATGACGGCGGCGCCCTGCGTCAGAACACCTACCATGTTGCGCCCCTCAGAAAAGTCGTAGATGACCTCGCCGGCGCGGAAGCTGTACTCCCGCATATCGAAGCAGGTGCGCATGGCCTGCTGGGATTCCTCACTGACATCCCGGAACAACGGGGATACGCCGATCTCCATACCTTACGCCTCCATGCACAGCCGGCAGTCACGCCGCTTGCCGATGATGTTGTACACCACGAAATTACAGGCAAAGCCCAGCACCAGTCCCGCCAGCACGTCGATGATGGCGTGCTGCTTGATGAACATGGTGGAGGCGATGACCGCCAGACCGTAAAGCCCGGTACCCCAGCGCCACGTCCACTTTTTCAGCCGCTTGGAATGCCAGATGGCGAACCATGCGTCGATGACGCCCACCACATGGACGCTGGGGAACACGTTGGTGTTGGTGTCCAGCGAGTAGGTGTAGGCCACCAGATCGCAGAAGATGTTGTCCCGGGGCATCACGGCGGGCCGCAGATCCTGTCCGTTGGGGATCAGCACGCAGATCAGGGTGCTGATGAGGAACGTCGCCATAATGCTCCACATATACCGGCGGAAGCCTTCGCCGTCGCAGAGGATCAGGTGGAGACCCAGCACGAACAGCAGCGGGCTCCAGCTGGCGTAGATCGGGGCAAACCCCTCCAGAAACGGGATCTTGTAGTCGATGGGCAGCTGGGTGGCCCAGTAGTTATCGGTGATGAAATGCTCGATGGTAAAGAACAGCGCCAGATACACCGGCAGGAACAGCCCCCACCAGACATACGGACGGTCGTGGATGAATTCTTTGATACGCTGCATAGCTACCTCCGTTGATCTCTGAAAAGAATATCCTGCATTGTAGCAAATGCCTCCGCCGGGAGCAAGTACTTTGTTGTAATTGTCACAATAATTTTACAACTCAGTCATTTCACCGGAAGTGTGTGACAGGCTTGCTATCCGTGCGGCGGTATAGTATACTTATCGCAATATACTGGCAGTTTGTGCCGAAATAAGGAGGAACTCCCCCATGGAGATCAAAAAGCGTGAAGACATTCCGGAAAACCGCCAGGTGCGTCTGACGGTGGCCGTGGACCGCGGCACATGGCAGGAGGCGCTGATGCACTGCTATAACGGCATCAAGGCCCTGTGTCCCGTGGAGGGCGAGCCTACCCGCGAGAAGATCGAGGCCGTCTACGGCAGCGACTTCCTCTATCAGGAGGCCGTGAACGAGACCTACCCGCAGGCGCTGGTGGAGGCCATCGGCCGGGAGGATATCGCCATCGCCGGTACCCCTACCCTGACGGTGGAGGAGATCGGCCCCGACGGGTATGTCTTTACCGCCCTCATCGACCTGTACCCCGAGGTGAAGCTGGGGCAGTACAAGGGTCTCAGCGCCGTGTACCCCCAGGCAGAGCTGTCCGAGGAGGACACCCAGGCCGCGCTGGAGGAGTACGCCCGCGCCCACCTGAATGTGGCGCACCCCGACCGCGCCGCCATGGGCGATGAGGTGGTGCTGGACTTCGAGGGCTTTGTGGACGGCGTGGCCTTCGAGGGCGGCAAGGGGGAGAGCTATCCCCTGCTGCTGGGCAGCGGCTACTTTATCCCCGGCTTTGAGGAACAGGTAGCAGGCGCCTGTGTGGACGAGGAGCGGGATGTACACGTCACCTTCCCCACCGCCTACACGCCGGAGCTGGCCGGCAAGGACGCCACCTTCCGCATCAAGGTACACGAGATCACCCGCCGCTCCATGCCCACGCTGGACGACGCGTTTGCCAAGGCGCAGGGCTTTGAGGAGCTGTCCCAGCTCCGCCGCGCCGTGATGGAGCAGGCGGTGGCGAAGAAGCAGACGGAGGCCGCCGAGCAATTCGCCAACGACCTGATCGCGCAGGTGCTGGACGGCATGGAGGTGCAGCTGCCTGACGCCATGGTGGAAAACCAGCTGGACGGTCTGATCCAGGAGCTGCGCGGCCACCTGCAAAGCCAGAACGTGGAGCTGGAGCAGTATCTGGAGGCCAGCGGCGCGTCCATGGAGGAGCTGCGCGCCCACGCCCGGGAGCAGGCCGTCTCCGCCGCCCGCTTTGAGCTGGCCATGACGGAGATCGCCCGTCTGGAGGGCATCGACGTGACCGACGCGGAGGTGGAGCAGAAGTACAATGAGCTGTCCGCCCAGTACCAGCTCTCCGCCGATCTGCTGCGCCAGCAGCTGCCGCCCATGCGTCTGCGCCACGACCTGAAGCTGGCCCGCGCGCAGGCCGTCATCGTGGACACCGCCCGCCGCAAATAAGCTGACCTATACAGAAAAAGGGAGCCACAGGCTGCACAGCCTGCGGCTCCCTTTTTCGTATGGTTTTTACGACGCCCGGTTCACCGCGCCGAAATACCAGCCGCCCAGTCCGTCGGACACGGCGCTCAGCACCTTATCCCGGATCACATAGGGTCTCGTCCGGCTGTACAGCGGGATGATGTTGCTGTTTTCCAGCAGCAGCTGCTCCGCGTCCTTCAGATAGGCATCCCGCACCTCCGGCGAGGTGCTGCCCGCCGCGATCTGCATCAGGATGTCGTAGGCGTTGAGATACTGCATCCCGTAGTTCCGCATATCGCTGCTGCGCCACGGATCCAGATAGGCCGATGCGTCGTTATAGGACGCGGTCATCTCCATCAGCGCCAGCACAAATTCGCCGCTGCTCAGCCGCGCCTTCATCTCATTGCGCTCCACGCCCTTTAGCTGCACCTTGATGCCCAGCTTGTTCTCCCACGTCTTCTGGAGCTGCTGGGCCACCTGTGCCAGTGCCGAATCGTTGTCGTACAGCAGCGAAACCGTGTCCAACGCGCCCAGTGTCGTGGTGTTGGTAAAGCCCGCCTGCCGCAGCAGCGCCAGCGCGCCCTGACACCGCTCCTCATACGTCGCCGGGTCGTTGTCGATCAGCGGGCCGTTGACCGTGCGGAAGTCCTCCCCCGCATCGGTGCGGACGCCGTAGGGTACCAAGCCCTCCGCCCCGTGGCAGTCCTGTCCCATGGTCTGTGCCGCCGTCTCCCGGTCGATGACCAGACTCAGCGCCCGCCGCAGCTCTGGATGTCCCATGCTGGTAGCCATCTGGTTCACCAGCAGGATGCCCACGGTGGGGTCGCCCTCCCGCGGGGCGTCCTCGCCGCCGGCGCCGATGACGATATCCGCCTTACCGGCGTTGGCCTCCGCCTCCTCGCGGCTTTGCAGCATCAGGTCGATGCGATCCTGCCCCAGACGCTTCGCGTCATAGTAGGTCGACCGTATCCGCAGCGTCAGGCGCGTCGCATCGCTCCATGCGCCGGTGCGCTCATAGGGCCCGTTGCCTGCAAACCACAGGCTGCTGCTGGCCCAATCATCGTGGGCCGTGACCGCCTTCTCCTGCACCGGCATGGTGGCTGTCGCCGTGCAGACGCTGTCGATAAAGTAGGAGCAGCAGCCGTCGAGCGTCACCACCAGGGTATGGTCGTCCGGCGCTGTCACCGCCAGCGCCGACGTGTCGCCCAGTATCGCCTTCTCATACCCCGCCACCATGGACAGGGCGTCCGCGTTGGGGCTGTCCGTCTCCGGATCCACCAGCCGCCGCCACGCATACACGAAGTCGTGGGCGGTCACGGCGCTGCCGTCCGTCCACTTGGCGTCCGTCCGCAGCTGGAACGTATATGTCACAGAGCCGTCTGCCGCCGTCTCCTGCGTATAGCTGCGCGCCACGGCGTGTACCGCCGTGCCGTCCGGCCCGAGCTTCATCAGATTTTCAAATACATGCCGCACCACCGTGCGCTCCGCCGCCGTGGTCGCCATGGCCGGGTCGATGGTACGCACCGCGCCTGTCATGACCACAGACAGTCGCTTTTCATCGTTGGGATCCTCGCCGCAGGCCGCCAGCAGCAGTGTCATGCACAGAGCCAGCAGCAGCGCCGCCATTCGCTTCCAGATCTTCATAAGACCACTCCTCCGTGGGGTAGATTTTGTGCCATTATATCTGTTTTTGCGCAAAAAGTAAAGCCGCCCGCAGACGGCTTTACACTTTCTTCATTTTACCAGCAGCTGGGCGATCTGCACGGCGTTGGTGGCGGCGCCCTTACGCACCTGATCGCCGCAGCACCAGATATTCAGGCCGTTTTCGCTGGTCAGATCGTCCCGGACGCGGCCCACGAACACCAGATCCTGGTCGCTGGTATCCAGCGGCATGGGATAGCGCTTGTTGGCCAGATCGTCCACCAGACGGCACCCCGGTGCCGCCGCGATCAGCTGCCGCGCCCGCTCCACGGAGATCTTCTCCCGCGTCCGCACCACGAGAGATACGCTGTGGCTGCGCACCACCGGTACCCGGACACAGGTGCAGCTCACCTTCAGTTCCGGCAGGTGCATGATCTTTCGTCCCTCATTTTGCAGCTTCATCTCCTCGGAGGTGTAGCCGTCAAACGCCTCGCCGCCGATCTGTGGGATGACGTTGTAGGCGATCTGGTACTGGAATACCTTGGGCTCGATCTGCTGTCCCAGCCCCAGCGCCTCCACCTCGTTCATCAGCTCGATGGGGCCGCCGGCGCCGGCGCCGGACACCGCCTGATAGCTGGAGGCAACGATGCTCTCGATGGGGCTGTCCTGATTCAGGGCGTTGATGGCCACCAGCGACACGATGGTGGTGCAGTTGGGGTTGGCGATGATGCCCTTGTGCTTTTTCACGTCCTCCGGGTTGATCTCCGGCACCACCAGCGGCACATTGGGATCCATGCGGAAGGCGCTGGAGTTGTCCACGAACACGGCACCTGCGCGGACGATGGCCGGGGCGAACCGCTTGGCGATATCGTTCTCCGCCGCGCCCAACACGATGTCCATCCCCGCAAAGGCCTGGTCGCAGGCCAGCTCCACGGTGATATCCCGTCCCTTCCACGGCAGCACCTCTCCCGCCGAGCGCGCCGACGCCAGCAGGTGCAGCTCCGACACGGGGAAGTCCCGCTCCGCCAATACCTTCATCATCTCGCGGCCCACCGCGCCGGTGGCGCCCAGAATCGCTACTTTATACTGTTTCATGGATATGTCCTCCTTATTTCACAAAGCTGTCGTACAGGACGCGGATGGCTCTCTCAAAGTCCGGCCCGTCCACGCCCACGATGATATTCAGTTCCTCCGGCCCTTGGGTGATCATGCGGATGTTGATGCCGTTCTCGCCCAGCTTGCCGAAGATCTTGCCGGAGGAGCCGGGCTGGAACGCCATCTTCCGGCCCACTGCCGCTACAATGGCCATGCCGTCGATGATATGCAGACTGTCGGGCCGTATCTCCTTTTCCACGTCGCCCACGGCCTGATAGAGATACGGCGCGGCCTTGCCCGTCTCCACCACCAGCGAAACGCTGTCGATGCCGGAGGGCAGATACTCCACATTGATGTTGTACCGCTCCAACACCTCCAGCACGCGGCGGACCGTCCCCGGCTCGGAGGACATCCCGTTTTTCGTCAGGGTGATGACGGTGAAGCCCTTCTTCCCGGCGATGCCGGTGATCATGCTGCCGGAGGCGCGCTCCGTCTCCGACTCGTCAAAGCTCTCCCGGATCATGGTGCCGGGGTGCTCCGGCTGGTTGGTGTTGCGGATATTCAGCGGGATGTTCTTCTCCCGCACCGGTGACACCGTACCCTCGTGGAGCACCTGCGCCCCGATGTAGCTCAGCTCCCGCAGCTCCGCGTAGGTGATACGCTCGATGGGCTTGGGGTCCTTTACGATCTTAGGGTCGGCCATGAGGAAGCCGGACACATCCGTCCAGTTCTCGTACACATCGGCGTCCAGCGCTGCCGCCGCCAGCGCACCGGTGATGTCGCTGCCGCCCCGGGTAAACGTATGGATGCTGCCGTCGGGCATGGCCCCGTAGAAACCGGGGATCACCACCCGCCGCCCCGACGCGGCGCGGCGCAGGTTCTCGTAGCTGGTCTCCTGATCCACCGTGCCGTCCAGCCTGAACTTCAGCCACAGGGAGCTGTCCAGAAAGTCGTAGCCCAGATAGTCCGCCATCAGCTCCGCCGCGAAATACTCGCCCCGGGACACCAGCTCGTCGGCGCTGATGCCCTCGTCCATCTTTCGCCGCAGGGCGTCGAACTCCGCCTCGACGGGTGTTGTCAGTCCCAGCGCATCCCGGATACCCACATAGCGGGCGCGGATCATCTCATAAATGGTGTCGCAGCTGACGCCGTACTGCAAATGCGCGTGGCACAGATACAGCAGGTCGGTGATCTTGTGGTCGTCTCTATTCCGCTTACCGGCGGCGCTGACCACCACCACGCGGCGGCTGTCGTCCGCCCGCACGATATCCCGCACCTTGGCGAACTGCTTTTCATCTGCCATGGAAGAGCCGCCGAATTTCAATACTTTCAACATATTTTTGCCTCTTTATCCTCGTTTTTTGCAGCAGCACTTTTATCGCGGCGACAAAAAAATCTCATTTGTCCGCAGTATAAAAACACTTGCTTTTTCGTTGGCGACAGTGTATCATAGCGTCATTAGAAATGCAAGAGTAATTTTGGGAGGACTTTCCTATGCTGTACCATAGCACACGCGACCTCCGCCTCACCGCCCCCTCTACCCGGGCGGTGCTGGAGGGCATCGCCCCCGACGGCGGCCTGTACATCTGCGACCCGGCCAAGCTGGACTTTGACTGGCAGGGCGCGCTGCGGCTGGATACCCTGTCCATGGCCGCAAAGATTCTCTCGGCGCTGCTGCCGGACTTCCCCCACATGGAGGACATCGTCCGCCGCAGCTACGACGGCAAGTTCCCCACCGCCGACCTGACACCGCTGGTGCCGGTGAGCGACAAATATGTGCTGGAGCTGTACCACGGCCCCACCTCCGCCTTCAAGGATGTGGCTCTGTCGGTGCTGCCCAGACTCATCGGCGCGGCGGCCAAGGCTGAGGGCATGGAGGGCGATGTGGTCATTCTCACCGCTACCTCCGGCGACACCGGCAAGGCCGCACTGGAGGGCTTCCACGATGTAAAGGGTACCCGCATCATCGTGTTCTACCCCTACGGCGGTGTGTCCGCCGTCCAGCAGGCGCAGATGGCCACCCAGACCGGCGACAATGTAAAGGTCTGTGCCGTCCGGGGCAACTTCGACGACGCCCAGACCGGTGTCAAGCAGGTGTTCGCCGCCTGTAAAGGCCGCGACCTCCACGGCGCCATGCTATCCTCCGCCAACTCTATCAACATTGGACGCCTTGCGCCTCAGGTGGTGTACTACTTCCGCGCCTACGGCGATCTGGTGAAGGCGGGGCGCATTGCACTGGGCGACAAGGTGAACTTCGTGGTACCCACCGGCAACTTTGGCGACATTCTGGCGGGCTACTTCGCCAAGGAGCTGGGTCTGCCCGTGGGTCGTCTGGTCTGCGCCAGCAACGCCAACGACGTGCTGACGGAGTTCATCGCCACCGGCCGCTATGACCGCCGCCGCCCGTTCTACAAGACCACCTCTCCCTCTATGGACATTCTGGTGTCCAGCAATCTGGAGCGGCTGCTGTTCCTGCTGTCCCGCGACCCGAAGTATGTGGCCGGACTGATGGGGCAGCTCAATACGGACGGCGCGTATCAGCTGTCCGATGATCTGCTGGCCAAGCTGCAGCAGGACTTCTCCTGCGGCTGCTGCGACGATCAGGGCGCCGCCGACGTCATCGGCCGCCTGTGGCGGGAGCAGCACTATCTCTGCGATCCCCATACCGCCGTGGCGTGGTCGGTGGCGGAGCATCTGGAGGACGCCCTGCGCGATACCGGCGCGCCCACGGTGGTGCTGTCCACCGCCTCGCCCTACAAGTTCCCCGCCGCGGTGCTGGCCGCGCTGGGGGAGGATGACGGCGAGACCGACGAGTTCGCCATGATGAGCCGCCTGTCCCGGCTGTCCGGCGTTCCCATCCCCGGCAACCTGTCCGGGCTGGAGGGCCGCCCCGTGCTGCATAAGGACGTGATCGACAAGGACGCCATGCTGGACTATGTGCTGGCGGAAGTGCTGAAAAAGTGAGAAAGGAGCCGCTTTGATGAATATTGTTTGTTTGGATATGGAGGGCGTTCTCGTCCCCGAGATCTGGATCGCCTTTGCCGAGGAGAGCGGCATTCCCGAGCTGCGCCGCACCACCCGGGATGAGCCGGACTATGACAAGCTCATGCGCTGGCGCATCGAGGTGCTGCGGGAAAAGGGCATGAAATTGCAGCAGATCCAGGACGTCATCGCCAAGATCGACCCCCTCCCCGGCGCAAAGGCGTTTCTGGACGAGCTGCGCCGCGTAACGCAGGTGGTGATCCTCAGCGACACCTTTGACCAGTTCGCCATGCCCCTGATGGAGAAGCTGGGCTACCCCACCCTGCTGTGCAACACGCTGGTGGTGGACGGAGACGGGTACATCGCCCGCCACCGGATGCGCTGCGCCCACTCCAAGCTCACCACCGTCAAGGCGCTGCAATCCATCGGCTACGACACCATCGCCAGCGGCGACAGCTACAACGATCTGGATATGATCCTCCACAGCAAGGCGGGCTTTCTGTTCCGCACCACGGACAAGATCAAGGCGGACTACCCCCAGCTTCCCGCCTTCGACAGCTATGACGACCTGCTGGGCGCTATCAAGGCCGCCCTGTAACGCCTCCTGCAACAAAAGACAAGTCCTCCGCGCTCTGCGCGGAGGACTTGTTTTTTGTGTGATAGGTCACTTTTTCTCCGTGGGGGTCACATGGCCGTTTTCATCCACGGTGGCCGGCGTGATCTGGCTGCGGGTGTTGCGGGCGATGTCGTCCAGCCGCATACGGCTGGGGAAATCGCTGAGCAGCGTGTACGCCACGCCGTGCTTTTTGGCGCGGCCCGTCCGGCCGATACGGTGGACGTAGTATTCGTTCTCCTCCGGTACCTCGTAGTTGAACACGGCGTCCACATCGTCCACATCGATGCCGCGGCTGGCCACATCCGTTGCCACAAACACCCGGAGCTTTCCGTCGCGGAACCGCTGCATGACCTCCTCCCGCTTGCGCTGGGGGATGTCGCCGTGGATGCACTGAGCGTCCACGCCCCGCATCTGCAAAAACTTGGTGAGCCGCTCGGTGCTGCCCTTGGTGTTGCAGAAGCAGATGACCCGCTCGTAATTCTCGCAGTTCAGGATACGGGCGATGGCGTCTACCTTGCCGTCGGACGGCACCTCCAGCCGGTACTGGAGGATATCGGGCTTATTCTCCTTGGTGGCCTGCACCGTGATCTCCTCCGGGTCGCGCTGGTAGACCCAGGAGATGTCCATGACCTCCCGGGAGATGGTGGCGGAAAACATCCCCAGATTCTTGCGGTTGGGGATCTTGTCCAGAATGCGGGTGACATCGTGGATAAAGCCCATGTCCAGCATCCGGTCAGCCTCGTCCAGCACCACGGTGCTGACATCCTTGAGCACCACGGTGCGGCGCTTCATGTGGTCGCTGAGCCGTCCCGGCGTGGCCACTACGATCTGAGGGCGGCGCTTCAGCGCGTCGATCTGCTTGCCAATGGGCTGGCCGCCGTACAGGCACACCAGCCGCACGCCCTCGTGGCACACGGCGATGTCCCGCATCTCGTCGGTGATCTGCATGGCAAGCTCCCGGGTAGGGGCGAGGATGACGGCCTGTACCGCCTCGCTCTCCGGGTCGATGCGCTCGATGATGGGGATGCCGAAGGCCATGGTCTTACCGGTGCCGGTAGGGGCCTTGGCGATGACGTCCTTCCCCGCCAGCATAGGCGGAATGCAGCCGGCCTGCACCGGCGTACTGATGGTATAATGCTTGTTGCGAACGGCGCGCATGGTGGCCTCCGACAGGCCAAAGCTCTCAAACGGTGCGCCCTGTGTCACTTCCATATCCGTGTCCTCGTTTTCATATGATTCCGATGATAGTATACCATATATGTCAAGAGAGGGACTGCCCGTGCAGTCCCTCTCCTTCCGCTTATTTCTTATACGGCACGTGCCAGATGGTATCGGCATACTGGGCGATGGCCCGGTCCGCCGCGAAGATACCGCTGCGGGCGATATTCCGCAGGCTCATGCGGTTCCATGCCGTCCGGTCGCCGTAGGTGCGGCACATCCGCTCCTCGGCATCGCAGTAGGCGGCGAAGTCCGCCAGCACCATATACTGGTCGGCGGGGCCGTCCCCGCCCATCACCAGACGCTGCCAGATATCCTCGTAGGTCACGCCGTCGCCAAAGCCGGTCTTGAGCTGATCCACCACCCGGCGCAGCACGGGGTCGCGCTGGTACAGCAGCTGGGGATCGTAGGTGTGGCGCAGACGGGCCACCTCGTCGGCCTTCAGGCCGAACAGGAACATATTCTCGTCGCCCAGCACCTCGTGCATCTCCACGTTGGCGCCGTCCAGCGTACCCACAGTCAGGGCGCCGTTCATCATGAACTTCATGTTGCCGGTGCCGCTGGCCTCCTTGCCGGCGGTGGAGATCTGCTGGCTCACCTCGCTGGCGGGCATCAGCTTCTCCGCCAGAGAGACGCGGTAGTTCTCCAGAAATACCACCTGCAGCTTGTCCTTGCAGATGGGATCCCGGTCGATCTGGGCGGCCAGCGAGTTGATGAGGTGGATGATGCGCTTGGCCACGGCGTAGCCGGGGGCGGCCTTGGCGCCGAACAGGAACGTCTGGGGACGCATCTCCATGTTGGGGTCGTCCTGTAACCGCTGGTAGAGGTAGATGATGTGCAGCACGTTGAGGAGCTGGCGCTTGTACTCGTGGAGCCGCTTCACCTGCACGTCGAAGATGGCGTCGGTGTTCAGCACCACGCCCTGCTGCTTCTTGGCGTAGGCGGCGAAGGCCAGCTTGTTCTGGTGCTTGATCTCCTCCAGCCGCTTCAGCACGGAGGCGTCGTCGGCGTAGGCCTCCAGCTTCTTCAGCTCCTGCGGGTGGGTGAGGTAGCCGTCGCCGGCCAGATCGCAGATCAGGCCGTCCAGACCGCGGTTGATCTGGGATGCCCAGCGGCGGTGGTCGATGCCGTTGGTGACGTTCTTGAACTTCTCCGGCATCATCTGGCAGGCTTCCTTGAACACGTCCTTACGCAGGATCTCGGAGTGCAGCGCCGACACGCCGTTAACGGCCATAGCCCCCGCCAGACACAGGTTGGCCATACGGACATGGCCGTCCCAGATGATGGCCAGCTTGGCGGTCTTGGCCGGGTCGTGGAAATAATCCTCCACCTTCTTCTGCCAGCGGTGGGCGATCTCCTGCAAGATCTGCCAGATGCGGGGCAGCAGCGTCTCAAACAGCTGCTGCGGCCAGACCTCCAGCGCCTCGGCCAGCACCGTATGGTTGGTGTAGGCCACGCAGTGGGTGACGATGTTCCACGCCTCGTCCCAGTCGAGACCCGCGTCGTCCACCAGAATACGCATCAGCTCCGGGATCACCAGCGTGGGGTGGGTGTCGTTGATCTGGATGACGTTCTTCTCGTGGAAGTTCTTCAGGGTGCCGTAGACCTCGATGTGCTTGCGGGTGATGGACTGCATGGTGGCAGAGACGAAGAAGTACTGCTGCTTCAGCCGCAGGGACTTGCCCTCGTAGTGGTTATCCTCAGGGTACAGCACCTGGCTGATGGCGTCCGCCATGGCACGCTCCTCCGACGCCTGCAAATACTGGCCCTGACTGAACAGCTTCATGTCGATGGGCTTGGGGCTGCGGGCCTGCCACAGCCGCAGGGTATTGACGTGGTCGGTGTCGTAGCCGGCGATCTCCATGTCGCAGGGTACAGCCAGCACGCGGGTGTAGTCCTCATGCACCACCATCAGGTGGCCGTTGTCCCAGCGGGAGCGTACCTTGCCGCCGAAGTGGACCTCCTCCGCCTCCTGCAGCTTGGGCAGCAGCCATGCGTCGCCCAGCTGCATCCAGTCGTCCGGCAGCTCCACCTGCTGTCCCTCCACGATCTTCTGCTTGAAGATACCCAGCTCATAGCAGATGGAATAGCCGGCGGCGGGGATGTCCAGCGTGGTCATGCTGTCCAGATAGCAGGCGGCCAGACGGCCCAGACCGCCGTTGCCCAAGCCGGCGTCCGGCTCGATCTCGAAGATATCGGCGGCCTTGAAGCCCAGCTCGTCAATGGCGTCGGTCAGCGGATCCAGCAGCTCCAGATTGTAGGCATTCTTCATGAGACTGCGGCCCATCAGGAATTCCATGGACAGGTAATGCACCTTCCGCCGTCCCTCATGGACGGTCTCCTCCCGCGTCTGCACGCCGCGCTCGGCCATGATATCCCGCAGCACCATGGCACAGGCCTTCATCATCTCGCCGTCGGTGGCCTGTTTCTCGGTGCAGCCGTAATTCAGCCGCAGCTTCTGGATGATCGCTTTCTTCAATGTCTCCTTGGTATAAATCATATACAAAAATCCTCCGTATGAAAAGCCGGGTATCAGCCCAGCAGATTTCCATAGATGCGGCGGTATTCGCCGGCGCTCCGCGCCCAGCTGAAGTCTGCCGTCATGCCCCGGTGCCGCACGGTATCAAAGCCCTTGCGGTCGCCGCGGTACAGGCCGGTGGCCTGCCCGATCACATCCAGCATGGCTCCGGCGTCGTAGCTCTCGAACAGATAACCCGTGCCGTCCTCCTGCCCCACCTGACAGGACTTCACCGTGTCCGCCAGTCCGCCGGTGCGCCGGACGATGGGCACCGCGCCGTAGCGCATGGCGATCATCTGGCTCAGGCCGCAGGGCTCGCTGCGGGAGGGCATCAAAAGTAGGTCGCACCCGGCGTAGACCCGGCGCGCCAGATCCTCGGCGTAGGTGATCTGCGCCGACAGGCGGCCGCCGTACTCCCACGCCTTGCCGCGGAAGAAGTCCTCGAACCGGCTGTCGCCCTTGCCCAGCACCACCAGCTGGCAGCCGGTGGCCATGATGCCGTCCAGCCCCTGCTCCACGATGTCCAGGCCCTTGTGACCCACCAGACGGCTGACGATGCCGATAAGGGGCGTATCCGGCTCCTGTGCAAGCCCCATCGCCGCTTGCAGCGACGCCTTGCACGCGGCCTTGCCCGCCATGTGGTCGGCATCGTAGTTCGCCGGCAGCGCCGGGTCGCGGGCGGGGTCGTAGCCCACCACGTCCAGACCGTTGACCACGCCGGAAAACTTCCAGTCGATCATGCGCACCACGCTCTCCATGCCCTCGGCATAGGCCGCGTCGTGGAGCTGGGCGGCATAGGTGGGACTGACGGTGGTGACGGCGTCGGACACCAGCATGGCGCCCTTCATCAGGTTCACATCGCCGTCCATTTGCAGTGTGCCGTCATTATACCACCCTCTGTCAAGTCCGAACAGCTGATCCACGGTGTCCTCACCGTAGCGCCCCTGATACTCGATGTTGTGGATGGTGAATACCGTGCGGATGCGGCGCACCTCCTCCCAGCGGGTACACACATCCTTGAGGTAGATGGGCACCAGCGCCGTCTGCCAGTCGTTGCAGTGGAGGATGTCGGGCATCCAGTCCAGACTGGGCAGCAGGTCGATGACCGCCTTGCAGAAGAAGGCGAAGCGTTCGCCGTCGTCAAACTCGCCGTACAGCGCGCCGCGGCAGAAGTAATGCTCGTTGTCCACGAAGTACCACGTCACGCCGTCTCTCTCCAGTGAAAACAGGCCGCAGTACTGGTGACGCCAGCCCAGATCCACATAGATATAGCGGCGGAACGTCATCTGCTGGCGCCACTGCCGGCCGATCTGCCCGTACAGGGGCAGGATCACCGCCACGTCGTCGCCGTTCCGCGCCAGCGCGGGGGGCAGACTGCCCGCCACATCGGCCAGTCCGCCGGTCTTGCAGAAGGGAAATGCCTCACTGGACACATATAGGATCTTCATACCGCAGCTCCTTTCTCCGTCAGCACTCAGATCGTGCTGTTCTTGGCGATCACGATGGGGTAGTTCTCATGTCCTGTCAGCGTCACATTCTCGCCGACCGTCACCTGCTTATCGGTGATAACGTTTTGCAGCGCGGCGCCGCTTTTCACCACCGTATCCTTGAACAGGATGCAGTTTTCCACGCTGGCGCCCTTTTCAATGCGTACATTCCGAAACAGGATGCAGTTTTTCACGCTGCCCTGGATGTCGCAGCCGTCTGCGATCAGGGAGTTGACGCAGGGACCGCTGGGGTCGATATAGCTGGAGGGGGAGTCGTTCTCCTTGCCGTACACCGGCCGCTCCTTGCAGAACAGCGCCTGCCGCAGAGCGGGATCCAGCAGCTCCATGCTGCGCTGGTAGTAGCTCTGGATGCTGTTGATGCGGGCGGCGTAGCCGTCGTAGATGTAGGCGTGGAAATGGTACTTCTTCCCCATGTCCTGCAAAATGTAGTGGCGGAAGCTGAACTGGTTGCGGCTGGCGCACTCCGTCACCATTTGCAGCAGCAGCTTCTTGCTGAGGATGAACATATTCAGACAGCGGTAGCCCGCCGGGGCAAACACGTCGTAGGCGGTGTCCGTGATGCGGCCCGTCTCATCCAGTGTAAAGTAGGTGTCCGACACATCGCCGGGGATGGAGGTGCATACCGCCGTCATGTCCGCGCCGGTCTCGATATGGCGGCGCAGCACGTCCTCCAGCGGCAGGTTGATGACAAGGTCGCTGTCCGACAGCAGCACATAGTCCTGCCGGATGCCCTTGAGGTAGTTGATCACGCCCGCCAGCGCCTCCACCTTACCCCGGTACTGGCCGCCTGCACCGCGGCTCTCGTTATACGCGAAGGCGGGCAGCAGCGTCAATCCGCCGTGGTTGCGGCTGAGATCCCAGCTCTTGCCGGAGCCCAGATGATCCAGCATGGACTGGCACTTGCCGTGCATGATGACGCCCACATCGGTGATGCCGGCGTTGACCATGGCGGACAGCACAAAGTCGATGACCCGGTAATCCCCGGCAAAGGGGATGGAGCCGTGGATGCGGTTGGCGATCAGCTCCCGCAGATCCGTCTGCTTCTCGTAGGAGAAGATGATCCCGTGCATTCCCTTCATGGCCGTACCTCCTTACCGTTGGCGCCCAGCATCATTTTCGGCTCCACCACACCGCCGTCGGGGACGGTGGTGCGGGGGCCAAGCACCGCGATGCCCCATTGATCGAAGTCCACGCTGCCCGGGTCACCGCCGACCACGGCGTTCTTCCCCACATGGCAGCCCTCGCCCACGATGGCGTAGGACACCTTGGCCCCGGCCTCGATGGTGGCGTTGGGCATCACCACGGAGTAGGACACCTGCGCGCCCTCCCCCACGGAGGAGCCGTAGCTCAGGACGGTGTTCTTCACCTCGCCCAGAATGGTGCAGCCCTTGGCCACGGCGCTGTTGCCGATGTCGCCCTTTGGCCCCACGAACGTGGGCGGGCAGGTGGGCGTCCGGCTGTAAATGGGCCAGCTCTTGTCCAGCAGGTTCAGCCCCGAGCCGGGGGACAGCATATCCATGTTGGCGTCCCACAGGGAGTCCAGTGTGCCTACATCCTTCCAGTATCCCTCGAAACGGTAGGCCGCCATGACCTCCCCCGCCGACAGCATGGCGGGGATGATGTTCTTGCCGAAGTCGTTCTCGCTCTGGGGGTCGGCCTCGTCGGCGGTGAGGTACGCCTTCAGCTTGCTCCATGTGAAGATATAGATACCCATGGACGCCAGATTGCTCTTGGGCTCCTTGGGCTTCTCGGCAAACTCCGTGATATGGTCGTCGCCGTCCACGGACATGATGCCGAAGCGGCTGGCCTCCTCCCAAGGCACCTCCATGACGGAGATGGTGCAGGCGGCACCGGCCTCCTTGTGGCGGCGGAGCATATCGGAGTAGTCCATCTTATAGATATGGTCGCCGGACAGCACCAGCACATACTCCGGGTCGTACAGATCCACGAAGCCCATGTTCTGGTAGATGGCGTTGGCGGTACCCTTGTACCACACGGCACCGGTGGCGGACTGGTAGGGCGGCAGGATGTGGACGCCGCCGTACATACGATCCAGCTCCCATGGCTGGCCGCTGCCGATATAGCCGTTCAGCTCCAGCGGGCGGTACTGGGTGAGCACGCCCACCGTGTCGATGCCGGAGTTGGTGCAGTTGGACAGGGGGAAATCGATGATGCGGGATTTGCCGCCGAAGGGAACGGCGGGCTTGGCCATATTGCCGGTCAGGACATAGAGTCTGCTCCCCTGTCCGCCGGCCAACAGCATGGCGACACACTCTTTCTTCATGCTTGCGTACCTCCTGCTTCCTCTTTTTTCCGTTTCAGCTTCCCGCGGCCCCGCAGGATCACCGCGCCCAGCGGCGGGATGGTCAGCGCGATGGACTGCTGCCGCCCATGGGACGGCACAGGCTCCACGGGGATGGGGCCTGCGGCGCAGACACCGCTGCCGCCCCACTGCGTATCATCCGTGTTGAATATCTCCTCATAGCTGGCGTGATCCGGCACGCCGAAGCGGTAGTTCTCCCACGGCACCGGTGCGAAGTTCACCGCGCAGATCAGCTCATGCCCCTTCCGGTCCCGGCGCAGGAACACCAGCACGTTGTTGTGGTTGTCGTCGGCCACCAGCCACTCGAAGCCGTCCCAGTCCCGGTCGTTCTCCCACAGGCTGCGGTTGCGGCGGTACAGCCGGTTCAGCTGGCGGATACACTCGTGGGTGGCGCGGCAGGCGGGGTCGTCCAGCAGGTACCAGTCCAGCTGGCCCTCAAACGCCCACTCGTGCCACTGGCCCAGCTCCGCGCCCATGAACAGCAGCTTCTTGCCGGGGTGACACAGCATATAGGCGTAGAACCCCCGGACGCCCGCCAGCTGCCGCCAGTCGTCGCCGGGCATCTTGCCCCGCAGGCTGCCCTTCATATGCACCACCTCGTCATGGGACAGGGGCAGCACATAGTTCTCTGAGAAGGCGTAGACCATGGAGAAGGTCACATCCCTGTGGTGGAACTGGCGGAAATAGGGGTCCATCTTCAGATAGTGGCACAGGTCGTTCATCCATCCCATGTTCCACTTCAGGTTGAAGCCCAATCCCCCCTGCTCCGGCGGGTAGGTCACCAGCGGCCACGCCGTGGACTCCTCCGCCACCATCAGGGCGGCGCCGTCGATGGCAAACGCCGTGCGGTTCAGCGCCCGCAAAAACTCGATAGCCTCCAGATTCTCCCGGCCGCCGTTCCGGTTGGGCCGCCATGCGCCGCCCTGCCGGTCGTAGTCCAGATACAGCATGGACGCCACCGCATCCACCCGCAGACCGTCGATATGGTACTCCCGCAGCCAGTAGGCCGCGGAGGACAGCAGGAAGCTGTGCACCTCCGGCTTGCCGAAGTCGAACACCCGTGTACCCCAGCCGGCGTGCTCCCACTTCAGCGGGTCGCCGTACTCGTACAGGCAGGTGCCGTCAAACTCGATGAGGCCATGGCTGTCCTTGCAGAAGTGGGCGGGTACCCAGTCCAGGATCACACCCACCCCTGCCTGATGCAGGGCGTCCACCAGCGCCATGAAATCATGGGGCGTACCGTAGCGGCTGGTGGGGGCGAAGTATCCGGTACACTGATAGCCCCAGCTGTCGTCCAGCGGGTACTCCGTCACCGGCAGCAGCTCCACAAAGTTGTAGCCCATGCTCTTGACATAGGCGGGCAGCTCCTTGGCCAGCTCCCGGTAGCTGAGGCTGGTGCCGTCCTCGTGGCGTCGCCACGAGCCCAGATGCACCTCGTAGATCAGCAGCGGCCCGTCCACCGGCGGCTGGGCCGCGCACTTCTCCCGCCACGCCCCGTCATGCCAGCCGTAGCCGGACAGGTCATAGACCTTGCTGTCGGAGCCGGGGCGGGTCTGTGCGTGGAAGGCGAAGGGATCCGCCTTCCATACCGTGCGGCCGTCCGCACCGGTGACGATGTACTTATAGCTGTCGTATACGGCGGCGGTGTCCACCGTCAGCGACCACACGCCGTCCTCGTCGCGGTGCATATCCGCGCCCTGCCAGTCGTTGAAGTCACCGGCCAGCGCCACACACCGGGCGTGGGGCGCCCAGACGCGGAACGTATAGCCTTGCGCGGTGGGATGCGCACCCAGATATGTATACGCGCTGTCCCAGCTCCCGCCGCGGTACAGCTCCATCTCCTTGGTCATGCTCTCTCTCCTTTGCAGCACCATACCACATCCGCGGCGCCGATGGCGGCGAAACAGGGCGGCAGGCATCTGTACTTATGTCTGTATTGTATCCTCTTTGTGTTTCTCCGTCAATAAACACCGCCCGGCTTTTGGCAAAATCCGTTACCGGCAATGGATTTTGTCAGAAGCGCGAAAGGGAGCGCGGCCCGCAGGCCGCGTCTCCCTCGTATCCTATTTCTCCTCCGGCTGGCGCTGCGCGGCGGTACCGCCCAGCCCGAAGTCGTCTGCCGCGCTGGACGTATCCCGGCGCAGCATGGTCTCCATCACCCGGATATCGCTGTCGATGTCCATGGCGTCGGTGCGGTACAGCTCATCCAGCTGATGCTCAAAGCCCGCCACGATGCTGTCCATGGTGGCCTCGATGCGGCTCTTGGCCTGCGACAGGTTCTCGCCGCTGACCCCCGCCTCCTCAAAGGCCGCGTAGTTCTCCAGCAGCTTCAGGGTGGTGGGCAGGTAGTAGTTCAGGAACGTACCGGCGGCGTTCTTCTTGGCCGGTGTGTCCTCGATGGCCTTGAAGATGCGGCCCGACACCTGCTCGATCCGGTCGATCTTGGCGCTCAGCGCCTCGTCGGCGATGCGGTCGTTCAGCTCCCGGATCTGCCGCAGCGTACCGGCGTAACCCTCGGACGCCTGGGGCGGCACCGCCGGCTCCTGCGTCTGCTGGAGCTGCCGGGTCTTGTCGAAATACGCGGTGGCGGCCGCCTGCGACCGGAACAGCATACCGCTGCCCATGTCCACATAGGCCTTGTCGCCCCACAGTCCCTTCTCCAGCATGAGATCCACGTCCTTCTCCACGCGGCGGCGGGACACATCGGTGGCGCGGGCCAGATAGTCCAGCGGCACAGCGGGCTTCTTCCCCGCCGTGCGGAGATAGGTGGCAAACCGGCGCTGGCGGCGCTTCATGGCGCCGCTGCCCAGCAGCAGCGACACGCCGCCGGTCAGCAGCCCCAGCGGGTAGAACATCTGGCGCAGGAAGTACACCCACTCATTATAGTGGATGGCGAAGGAAAGATTATCCTCCACGGCGGCCAGCAGGGAGATGCAGCCCACGACGCCCAGAATGGCGCCGATGATCTTCATGGTCTTGGCGCCCTTGTCGGTGTAATCCGGGGTGCGGGTCACCTGCTCCACGGCGCTGCGGGCCTTTTCTGCCTGGGGCGAGGCCGCCGTCACCCGCTGGGAGGTGCGCTGCCCGCTCTGGCCCGCTGTCCGGCGGGCATTCTTCCTTTTGTTGCCACCCTCGCTGAGCTTGATAAGCAGCAGGATCAGGCCGATCGGCCACGCCACGGTAAACATGACGGCGATAAAGATCCACGAGCCGATGTCGCTGTCTTTTTTCGGCGGCTGCGGCTGCCGAAGGCCGTTGTCATTGTCGTATTCGTATGCCATCAGGACTTGAACCCCTTTCCCTGCAGCTTCCGCTTGTTGCCCTTCTCGTCCACGATATAGGTGTTGTCCAGCTCCCGCCGGAGGTTGCCCATGACCGCGTCCAGATACTCCTGCCGCAGCACCTCCCGTTCCTTCTGCTCCTCCTCGGTGAGGCCCTCGGCCTTGGCCTTATGGGCCAGCTCATTGATACGGTCGATCTTCTTCTGATCCATACAAATTCTCCCTTATACAAAGCGCCGGATGACCACGGGGAGCCGCCCCTTTTTTGTCGGGCTGCCCACGCTGTCCAGCACGCATTTTCCCAAACCCCGGCAGGTGATGGTATCCCCCGCCGCCACCGGCTTATCCGGCTTCTGGCACACCGTCCAGTTTACCTGCACCGCGCCCTTTTCCACGGCCTCCGCCGCACGCCCCCGGCTGAGAGAAAAGCCAGCCGCCAGCACGTTGTCCAGCCGCAGGGAGGACACGGTGTCCCGGAGCTCTCTGCACGCCTGCGCTGGGATCTCCAGTTCCTCCGGCGGCAGGGGCGCGGTCTTCAGCTTTACCCGGCCCGCCGACTCCCACTCCGACAGCAGGAATTCCGCCGTTTTCGGCAGTGTCAGCACCTGACACCGGCTGTCTGTCACCAGTATATCGCCGATGGTGCCTCGGGTCAATCCCAGACCCATAAGGCTGCCCAAAAAATCCCGGTGAGTCAGGTGCTCACCGCCGTACCATGTGGCAGCCACCGCCGCCACGGCGTCCGCGTCCGGTGTCTCCGCCCAGTCCGGCAGGAAGAACAGCCGCTGCCGCTCCGCGCCGTCGTAGCCGCCGAAGAACACATAGCCGTCGTGTACGCCCAGCGCGCCCAACAGCCGCTGCGCCGCCGCCTGCTCCTGCGGCGAGAGAAAATCCGTGGCCGTCGGTATGCTGCGCAGACGACACTGCTCCCATTTATCCCACACGCGGCCCAGCAGCAGGCGCTCGTCCTCGTCCCGGGCGGCACAATCCAGCAGCTCACGTCTGTCCATAGCTGCCTCCCAGATCCTGCGTGCGGTACAGCTTGGCGTAGGCGCCGTTCAGCGCCAGCAGCTGCCGGTGGCTGCCCTCCTCGGCGATACGGCCGTTCTGGATGACCAGAATACGATCCGCCGCCCGGATGGTGGACAGCCGGTGGGCGATGATGAGGGTGGTGCGCCCCTGGGACAGCTCGTCAAACGCCCCCTGTATCTTCGCCTCCGTCACGCTGTCCAGTGCGGAGGTGGCCTCGTCCAGAATGAGGATGGGCGGGTCCTTCAGGAAGATGCGGGCAATGGATACCCGCTGCTTCTGACCGCCGGACAGCAGCGTACCACGCTCGCCCACATAGGTGTCAAAGCCGTCGGGCATGGCCATGATATCGTCGTAGATCTCCGCCCGCTTGGCCGCGGCCTCCACCTCCTCGTCGGAGGCGCCGGGCCGCCCGTAGCGGATATTCTCCCGAATGGTGTCTGCAAACAGGAACACATCCTGCTGCACGATGCCGATGGCGCGGCGCAGCGAGCTCTGGGTCACCTGCCGCACGTCCAGCCCGTCTACACGGATGCTGCCCTCGTCCACATCGTAGAACCGGGGCAGCAGCTGGCACAGGGTACTCTTGCCGCCGCCGGACGGACCCACCAGCGCCACCGTCTCCCCGGCAGGGACGGACAGGGACACATCGTGGAGCACCTCCGTCTCATCGGTGTAGGCGAAGGACACATGATCCACGTCCACGGCGCCCCGCACCTCCGTCAGCTCCACGGCGTCGGGGGCGTCCTGAATGGTGGGCTCCGTGCGCATCAGCTCGGCAAAGCGGTTCAGTCCCGCAAAGCCGTTGGAGAACATCTCCGCAAAGTTCGCCAGCTTCCGGATGGGGCTGACAAAGGACGTGACGTACAGTGAGAAGGTGATGAGATCCACATAGTCCATGCGCTCCCGCATGATGAGCCAGCCGCCCACGGCGATCACCGCCACCGGCAGGATGTTGGTGAAAAACTCCATGACGGCGGTGAAGAAGCCCATCTCCTTGTGGAAGCCGCGCTTGGCGGTCTTGAACACCTCGTTGGCCTCGTCGAACCGCTCCTGCTGGGCATCCTCATTGGCAAAGGCCTTGGTGGTGCGGACGCCGGACAGGCCGGACTCGATGGCGGCGTTGATGACGCCGGTCTTCTGCTTGGCGGCGCGGGAGGCGGCGCTCATCTGCTTCCGGCGGCGCAGCGCTGCCAGCAGCAGCACCGGCAGCATCACCAGCAGCACCAGCGCCAGCTCCCACCGGATGCAGAACATCACGATCAGCGCGCCCACGATGGTCACAAGGGAGATGAACAGATCCTCCGGCCCGTGATGGGCCAGCTCTGTCACCTCGAACAGGTCGCTGGTCAGGCGGCTCATCAGCTGGCCGGTACGGTTCTTGTCGTAGAAGTCAAAGCCCAGCTCCTGCATATGGTGGTACAGGTCGCGGCGGATATCCGCCTCCACCCGGATGCCGAAGGTGTGCCCCCAGTAGGCCACCACGAAATAGAGCCCCGAGCGAATTACATAGGCCGCCACCACCAGCGCCATCACCAGGAAAAACACCCGGAACTGCTTTTCCGGCAGCCATGTGTACAGCGCAGTGCGGGACACCAGCGGAAATGCCAGATCCACCACGGCGATAAGGAACGCGCAGGTCATATCCAGCGCGAACAGGCGCCGGTGGGGCTTGAAATAGGACAGGAATATCCGCAGCAGACCGCGGTTTTGGAAATCTTTCGTTGTCATGGTCATCCTCGCTCAGTATTGCATATTTGGCTGATTATTGTACCACATTTTCCCCGTTTTTGCAAGAGCGGACGCCGCGCGGCCCGTCTTTTGCCGCGCTGAAATTCCCCCTTGAATTTGTGCGCCGTCTACGGTATAATATCCCCGTTATGTGCCGGTGTGATGGAATTGGTAGACGTAGTGGACTCAAAATCCACCGCTGGCGACAGCGTACCGGTTCGAGTCCGGTCACCGGCACCACCGAAAAGAGACATCCTCTCGGATGTCTCTTTTTTTATTGTGTTTTCTCTCCTTGCAAAAGTGCCGCAAACCGGGTACAATACCCACAACAAAACTTGACCAAGGAGCGGCAATATGGCATTTCAGGGATATACGCAGGAGACGGTGGACTTTCTGTGGGGCATTCGCTTCAACAACGAGCGGGGCTGGTTCATGGAACACAAGCAGGACTATCAGGAGCATCTGCTGGCCCCTACGCGGGCGCTGGCGGAGCAGGTCTACGATGCCATTCACGAGATGTGCCCCGACGACCCGTTTCTGCTGAAGCTGTCCCGCATCTACCGGGACGCCCGGCGGCTCCACGGGCAGGGGCCGTACAAGGATCACCTGTGGTTTTGCATCCGCACCGGCGATCAGGACTGGACGGGCCGCCCCACCTTCTATTTTGAGATCGGGCCGGACTATTACAGCTACGGCATGGGCTTCTGGTGTCCCCGCCCGGCGCTGATGGCCGCCTACCGCCGGAGCCTCGACCAGCACCCTGAGACGCTGAGCCGTCTGGTGCGGCAATTCAACAAGCAGGAGGTCTTTACGCTGAGTGGGCCGGAGTACGCCCGAAGCAAGGGCGAGACGACGGCGCTGCTCCAGCCGTGGTACAACCGGAAGTCCATCAATCTCCAGCACGATGGGCCGCTGGATGAGCGCATCTTCTCGCCGGAGCTGGCGCAGGACGTCATCGACGGCTTCCGGGCGCTGATGCCCCTGTACCGGTATTTCGACAAGCTGTGCGCCTCTGTCGCAGAAAGTTAACAAAGTGCCGTCTTGACAAACCGACAACAGTACGATATAGTAACGCTGTTTGAGGGAGTAATTCCGCACCGCGCAGGCGGGGCGAGACACACCGTCATCCCGGCGCATGGCGCCCGATGTGTCCTGAAAGAATGAGACTCATACACAGACCCGGTCTGTGTATGAGTCTTTTGTTATGTGGAAATAAAAAAGTGGACATACAAGAAGGAGGAAACCCCATGGACAAGGACTATAACCGCTCACCGCAGGAGGTGCTGGACGAGCTGCACACCTCCGCGCAGGGTCTGACGCCGGAGGAGGCGGCAGCGCGGCTGGCCAAGCACGGCCCCAACAAGCTGAAGGAGGCGGAGAAGCCCTCCGTATTCCAGCGCTTTCTGACCCAACTCAAGGATCCCATGCTGCTGATCCTGATCGCGGCGGCGGCGGTGTCCGCCGTCACCAACGCTCTGAGCAACGAGAGCTTCACCGAGGTGTTCATCATTCTGGCGGTGGTGCTGCTCAACGCCGTTCTGGGCGTGGTGCAGGAGAGCAAGGCTGAGGCCGCCATCGAAGCCCTCCAGACCATGACCGCCGCCAAGTGCAAGGTGCTGCGCGGCGGACACCAGATCGTGGTGGAGAGCAGCCAGCTGGTACCCGGCGACGTGGTGGTGCTGGAGGCCGGCGACGCCATCCCCGCCGACGGACGGCTGCTGGAGTGTGCCTCCCTGAAGATCGAGGAGGCCGCTCTCACCGGCGAAAGCGTCCCCGTTACCAAGGCGGTGGAGCTGCTCACCGGCAGCGACGTGCCGCTGGGCGACCGGAAAAATATGTGCTACATGGGCAGCACCGTGGTCTACGGCCGGGGCAAGGCGGTCATCACCGCCACCGGCATGGACACGGAGATGGGCAAGATCGCCCATGTGCTGGCCCAGACGGAGCAGGAACAGACGCCCCTCCAGCGGAAGCTGACCCAGCTGGGCAAGACGCTCAGCAAGCTGGTGCTGGGCATCTGCGTGTTCATCTTCATCTTTGATCTGGTGGTGGTGGGCGACTACTCCCTCACCGCCATTCTGGAGACGTTCATGGTGGCCGTGTCGCTGGCCGTGGCTGCCATCCCGGAGGGTCTGGCCACCGTGGTGACGGTGGTGCTGAGCATCGGCGTGACCAACATGAGTAAGCGCCACGCCGTCATCCGGCGGCTCACCGCCGTGGAGACGCTGGGCTGCACGCAGGTCATCTGCTCCGACAAGACCGGTACCCTGACCCAGAACAAGATGACGGTGGTGGAGCACACCGGCCCCCTGACGCCGCTGGCCACCGCCATGACCCTGTGCAACGACGCCATTTTGGAGGAGAGCGGCGCGCAGGGCGAGCCTACCGAGGCGGCGCTGGTGAACTTCGGTGCGGCCAACGGCTGCCCCAAGCCCCTCATGGAGACCCGGCAGCCTCGCTGCGCCGAGGCGCCCTTCGACTCCAGCCGGAAGATGATGTCCACCGTCCACCGCACGGACACCGGCTTCATCCAGTACACCAAGGGCGCGCCGGACGAGGTGCTGCGCCGCTGCACCCACTATATGGAAAACGGCGCGATCCTGCCCCTGACGGAGGAAAAGCGCGCCGCCATTCTGGCGGACAACAAGGCCATGGCCGACAAGGCCCTCCGCGTGCTGGCGGCGGCCCAGCGGCTGTACGACAGTCTGCCCGACAAGCTGGAGCCGGAGGATCTGGAGCAGGATCTGTGCTTCATCGGTCTGGCCGGCATGATCGACCCGGTGCGCCCAGAGGTAAAGGACGCCGTGGCACAGTGCCGCGCCGCCGGTATCCGCCCCGTGATGATCACCGGCGACCACAAGGATACCGCCGTGGCTATCGCCAAGGAGCTGGGCATCATCACCGACGCCTCCCAGGCCGTTACCGGCAGCGCGCTGGACGGGCTTTCCGACGAGGAGCTGGACAACGTTATCGAGAACTACGGCGTGTACGCCCGCGTCCAGCCGGAGCATAAGGTGCGTATCGTCAACGCATGGCGGCGCAAGGGCGCCATCACCGCTATGACCGGCGACGGCGTCAACGACGCCCCCAGCATCAAGTCCGCCGACATCGGCGTGGGCATGGGCATCACCGGCACCGACGTCACCAAGAACGTGGCGGACATGGTGCTGTCCGACGACAACTTCGCCACCATCGTCTCCGCCGTAGGCGAGGGCCGCCAGATCTATGACAACATCCGCAAGGCCATTCAGTTCCTGCTGGCCAGCAACATGAGCGAGGTGCTGGGCGTGTTCTTCGCCACCCTGCTGGGCTTCACCCTGCTCAACCCTGTGCATCTGCTGTTCATCAACCTGATCACCGACTGCTTCCCGGCGCTGGCGCTGGGACTGGAGAAGGCGGAGCCGGACACCATGACCCGCCCGCCCCGCAACAGCCGCGACGGCATTTTCGCCGGCGGCGTGGGCTTTGACATCGCCTATCAGGGCGTGCTCATCACCCTCATCACCCTGACCTCCTACATCATCGGTCACTGCATGGAGGTAGGCTACTTCGAGATGCCCAAGGGCATCTCCGACGACGGCATGACCATGGCTTTCCTGACCATGAGTATGTGCGAGATCTTCCACAGCTTCAATATGCGCTCCCAGCGCAAGAGCGTGTTCTCCCTGCCCAGCCATAACAAGGTGCTGTGGGGCGCCATGCTGGGCTCGCTGGCGCTGACCACCGCCGTGCTGGAGATCCCCGTGCTGGCCAACGCCTTCGGCTTCACCCCCGTGAGCTGGACGGAGTACGGTATCGCGCTGGCGCTGGCCATTCTGGTCATCCCCATCGTGGAGCTGGTAAAGCTCTGCCAACGCCGTGCCGCTGCCCGGAAGGCGCGGAAATAAGCAAAAAAGAAGACCCTGTACAGGGTCTTCTTTTTTATGTGCAGCTTCAGCGGGCGTTGTAGGCGGCAATGCCCTTGGCCAGCAGGTCCATGGCGCGCTCCAGCGCCTCCTGCTTGAGCACATAGGCGATGCGGATCTCGTTTCTGCCCTTGCCGGGGGTGGCGTAGAACGGCTCGCCGGGGGCAAACATCACGGTGTCGCCGTTGTCGTCAAACTCCTCCAGCAGCCACTTCTGGAAGGTGTCGGCGTCGTCCACGGGCAGGGCGGCCATCACGTAGAACGCGCCCTTGGGACACTCGCACACCACGCCGGGGATCTCGTTGAGCTTGCGCATCACCGTGTCGCGGCGGCGCTTGTACTCCTCGCGGACGGCGGCGAAGTAGTCGGAGTCCACGCTGTACAGCGCGGCGGCGGCCACCTGATCGATGGTCGGCACGGACAGGCGGCACTGGGCGTACTTCATGGCCTGTGCCATCAGCTCCTTGTTGCGGGAGATCATGCAGCCGATACGGGCGCCGCAGGCGGAAAAGCGCTTGGACACGGTGTCGATGACGATGACGTTCTCGGCGGCGTCGGCAAACTGACCCATGGATTGCAGCGGCTCACCGGCATAGACAAACTCGCGGTAGGCCTCGTCGCCGATGATGAACAGATCGTGCTCCTTGGCGATGTCCACCATCATGCGCATCTCCTCCGGCGTCAGCACGGCGCCGGTGGGGTTGCCGGGGTTGGTGACCATGATGGCGCGGGTGTGCTCGTTGATCTCCGCCTCCACCTTGGCGCGGTCGGCATAGTGGTAGCCGTCATGGGGCGAGGTGGGGATGGGGTGGATCTTGGCGCCGCAGGTATACGCCATGGTGTTGTAGTTGGGATAGAACGGCTCGGGGATCAGGATCTCGTCCCCGTCGTCGAGGATGCAGTTCATGGTGATCTGCAATGCCTCGCTGCCGCCGTTGGTAATGAGGATGTCACCGGTCTCAAAGTGCATCCCCAGTGCGTCGTAATACTTCTGGATGGCTGCGATCAGCTCCGGGATGCCGGAGGACGGTGCATAGGCCAGCACCGGCAGGTCAAAGTGCCGCACGGCCTCGAAATACGCCTTGGGCGTCTCGATGTCCGGCTGACCGATATTCAGGTGATAGATCTTCTTCCCCTTGGCCTCCGCCGCCACCGCATAGGGGTGGAACTTACGCATGGGGGACAGGCCGCATTTCAACACTTTGCTGGAAAACTTCATGCTTATTGCCTCCTTGTAAAACGTAGTTGCCTTCCGGCCATCCCCATACTACCGCGTTTCCCCGCCGAAAGCAAGGGGGACACCGTGAAATCCCCGCCAAACATGGAGAAGAAAGCGGCCTCGCGGCCGCTTTTTGTCATTTAGTTCATCTGCCGCCGGCGGGACAGGTTCACCGTGCCGTCGGTCATGGCGTTCAGGGAGTCCAGGCTCTTGCCGGTACCCTCCGCCACGCAGGAGATGGCAGACTCCGCCACCACGGTGTGGATGCCGGTGCGGGCCTCGATCAGGCGGTCAAAGCCGTCCACCAGACTGCCGCCGCCGGTCATGACGATGCCGTTGTTGGAGATATCCGCCACCAGCTCCGGCGGGGTGCGCTCCAGCACGCCGTGGACCGCCTCCAGAATGCGCTCCACCGGCTCCTCGAAGGCCTCCAGCATCTCGGTGGAGGTGACGGTGATGACCTTGGGCAGGCCCGTCATCAGGCAGCGGCCCTTGATCTCGATGGATGTCTCCTGCTCCTTGGGAAACACGCAGCCGATCTCCATCTTCATCAGCTCGGCGGTGCGCTCGCCCACCAGTACATTGTGCTTGCGGCGCATATACTTGACGATGGACTCGTTGAACTGGTCGCCGGCCACCTTGATGGAGGCGCTCTCCACCACGCCGCTCAGGGAGATGACGGCGATATCGCTGGTGCCGCCGCCGATGTCCACCACCATGTGGCCGTCGGGCTTGGCGATGTCGATGCCCGCGCCGATGGCAGCCGCCACCGGCTCCTCGATGAGGTACACCCGGCGGGCGCCGGCCTGAATGCCCGCATCCACCACGGCGCGCTCCTCCACCTCTGTGATGCCGGAGGGCACGCAGATGATGACCCGGGGCTTGAACAGCTGGAAGCCGCCGGTGACCTTATGCAGAAACTCCCGGAGCATCCGCTCCGTCATGTCGTAGTCGGAGATCACGCCCTCCCGCAGGGGACGGATGGCCACGATGTTGCCGGGGGTACGGCCCAGCATGGCCTGCGCGTCGCCGCCCACCTTCAGCAGCTTGCCGGTGTTCTTGTCGATGGCCACCACCGACGGCTCGTTGAGCACAACGCCTTTACCCTTCACATAAACCAGCACCGAGGCGGTGCCGAGATCGATACCAATATCCTTTGCAAATGAACACATAGTGAGCACCTCATATTTTTTGTAGCGGCATGACCGCCCTATTCTTCAGAAAACCATTATACCGACAGGTCTTTCTTTTTGCAATAGGGTTTTCCCGTTGTCATCAAATATTCACATTTCCATTCTGCACGGTTTCCCGCCGTTCCATACCGGCAGGTCGCGTCAGCCGTCCGCCCGCGTGACGGCCAGCGTCAGGCACACCACCTCCGCCGCGCCGGCGGCCTTCAGCACCCGGACGCACTCGCCCAGCGTGGCGCCGGTGGTGCAGATATCGTCCACCAGCAAAAACCGCTTCCCGGCGATCTCCTCCGGCTTCACCGCCTCGTAGACGCCCAGCACATTGGCGCGGCGCACCGCCGCGTCCTCCAATCCGGACTGTGCCGGGTTGTCCCGCACCTTCCGCAGCGTCTCCTGCGGCTCCGTGTGCCAGTCCACGCACAGGCTGGCGCACAGGTACCGTGCCTGATCGTAGCCCCGCTTCCGCAGGCGCTGCCGGCTCACCGGCACCCACGTCACCGCGTCGAATTCCCCGGAGAAGGCCTCCGCCGCCGTCTGCGCCATCAGGCTGCCGAAGCACTCCAGCGCCTCCAGACGCCCCTTGAATTTGAAGGCCAGAATGGCCTCCCGCACCGCGCCCTCGTAGTACAGCGGCGCGGCGCACCGTCCGAAGCCGCCGGTGCGTACCTCGCGGCAATATGGCAGCTCCTTTTCGCACGTCTCACACAGCAGTGCCTTGCCCACGACCCGTCCGCAGAAGGGACAGTGGCGGGGAAAGAAGAAATCCAGCATACTCCGCTGGAGCTTGTCCAGCCCATCTTGAACGCTCATGCCATTCCCTCCCTCAAGCGGCGGCGCAGGCCGCTGTATCGTCTTTGCTGGCGGTCGTTGGCCGCCATTTTCACCGGCGTCCCGTCGTCGCCCACCAGCACCAGCAGCCGTCTGGCGCGGGTGATGGCGGTATACAGCACGCCCCGCACCATCAGGGACGGCGCGGCAGGCGCGGACACCAGCACCACCGCCGGATACTCGCTGCCCTGCGATTTATGTACCGTCATGGCGTAGGCCATGTCCAGCTCCGCCAGCAGGTCGGCGGTATAGACGGCGGTACGGTCGTCGAACCGGATGGTCAGCAGCTCCCCGGCCGGGTCGATGTCCTCGATGACGCCCACGTCGCCGTTGAAAATGCCGCTGCCCACGGTGCCATCGTCCTTCGTCCACAGCACGTCGTAGTTGTTCTTTGTCTGCATGATCCGGTCGCCCACGCGGAAGACCATGTCGCCCCACTGCTTCTGTCGCTTGCTCCGCGTCGGCGGATTCAGCGCCGCCTGCAAGGCCCGGTTCAGGTTCACCGTGCCGCACTCACCCCGGCGGGTGGCGGACAGCACCTGGATCTGCCCCGGCTCCACGCCCATGCTCTTGGGCAGGCGGTCGCGGCACAGCTCCACCACCGTCTGCACCAGACGGTCCGGCGAACGGCGGCACAGGAAGAAGAAATCCCCCTGATTGCTGTCAAGGCACGGCGGCTGCCCCACGTTGACGCTGTGGGCGTTGCGGATGATGGCGGACTGCTCCGCCTGCCGGAACACCTGCGTCAGCGACACGGCAGGGATCACGCCGCTGCGCAGCATATCCCCCAGCACGTTGCCCGCACCCACGGAGGGGAGCTGGTCGGGGTCGCCCACCATCACCAGACGGCAAGAGGGCCGCAGCGCCTCCAGCAGCGCCCGCATCAGCTCCAGATCCACCATGCTCATCTCGTCCACGATGACGGCGTGGGCCTCCAGCGGATCCTTGGCGTCCTTTTTGAAGGTCACCTGTCCCGTCAGGTCGTTGAAGCTCATACCAAGACACCGGTGGATGGTCTGGGCCTCCCGGCCCGTCACCTCCCCCAGCCGCTTGGCGGCTCGCCCCGTGGGGGCCAGCAGCAGCACGTCCAGCCCCATCCGCTCATACAGGGTCACGATGCCCCGCAGGGACGTGGTCTTGCCGGTACCCGGCCCGCCGGTGAGCAGCAGCACGCCGCTGTCCGCCGCCAGCGCCACCGCCTGCCGCTGCAAGGGCGCATAGGATACGCCCTGCGCCTGCTCGATGTCCGCGATGGTCTTTTCCACGCGGGCCAACCGCTCCACCGGCGTTTTCACCATAGACACCAGCCGCTCCGCCACAAATGTCTCCGCCTGATAGAGCCGGGGCAGATAGCAGCCCATCACGTTGGCGATGGGCTTTTCCACCACGCCAAACCGCTCAATGAGCTTGTCCAGCGCCAGCTCCACCGCGTCGGTCTCCACGCCGATGAGCTGCGCCGCCGCCTGTATCAGCTTCTCCCGGGGCAGGAACACATGGCCGTTGTGCAGGTTGTGGCTCAGTTCGTACAGCACGGCGGCCTCCAGCCGGCAGGGGTCGTCGCCGCCGAAGCCCATGCTCAGGGCGATGGCGTCGGTGACGGCAAAATCCACGCCGTACTGCTCCCGGCTCAGGAGGTAGGGGTCGTCCCGCAGCGCCTGCATAGCGCCGTCGCCGTAGGTGCGCTGCACCGCCATGGCCAGATGCACCGGCAGCTCGTACCGCGCCAGAAACTCCATGACCTGCCGCAGGCCCGTCAGCGCCCGGAAGGCGGCGGACAGCTCCATGGCGCGCTTGGCGGTGATGCCCTTCAGGGTCTGGAGCCGCTCCGGCTCCTCCTCGATGACCCGGAGGGTGTCCATGCCGAACCGCTCCACCAGCCGCTCCGCCGTAGCAGGCCCCACGCCCTTGAGGATGCCGGAGCCCAGATAGGCAGCCATGTCCGCCTCATCCCGGGGCAGGCGGCGCTCCACGCTCTCCGCCGTCAGCTGCGGGCCGTAGGACGGATGCTCCACCCACACGCCGGTGACGGTCATGCCCTCCCCGGCGGCGGCACAGGGGATGCAGCCCACCACCGTTACCGGTTCCTCCTGTCCGTCCACCGCCAGAGACAGCACCGTATAGCCGTTTTCCTCGTTCTGGAAGATCACCGACTGTACGGTACCCTCCACGGTGCAGCGTTCGCCCATAGCCCTACTCCTCCTGCTCGTTTTCTTTCGTATACATCGCCGCCAGCTGCGGCGGCGTTACCAGCGTCCCGCCGTATCGGGTGAGCAGCAGCTCTGCCCGCTGCCGCCCCATCTCGTTCAAGCCGCTGTCCACCAGTATCACCGGCAGCGGGCGTTCCCGCGCCAGCTCGCGCAGCGTCATGTCCAGCCCTTCCGCGCCGCCGGACGCCTCCACCAGATAGACCGCCTCCGGCGGACGCGCCCGCCAGCGGAACAGCGCCTCCGCCAGCAGCCAGAGGATCGCCGTCAGTCCCACGGCTGCCAGCCCCGCCAGCACGCCGTCCTGCCAGATCTCCATGCCGTCACCCCCCTGCCACAGTGTATGCCGCAGCGGGCGCAGGCGTTATGTCAGATACTTTTTCAGGTACTGTCCCGTATAGGACGCCGCCACATCGGCCACCTGCTCCGGTGTGCCGCAGGCCACCACCGTACCGCCGCCGCTGCCGCCCTCGGGCCCCAGATCGACGATATAGTCGGCGCATTTGATAACGTCCAGATTGTGCTCGATGACCAGCACCGTGTTGCCCGCGTCCACCAGCCGCTGCAAAACATCCAGCAGCTTGCGCACATCGTCGGCGTGAAGGCCGGTGGTGGGCTCGTCCAGAATATAGATGGTGCGCCCCGTGGCGCGGCGGCTCAGCTCCGTGGCCAGCTTGACACGCTGGGCCTCGCCGCCGGACAGGGTGGTGGATGGCTGTCCCAGCTTTACATAGCCCAGTCCCACGTCGCACAGCGTCTGCAATTTCTCGTAGATCTTCGGCACGGCGGAGAAGAAGTCCAACGCCTCCCGCGCCGTCATGTCCAGCACCTCGGCGATGTTCTTCCCCTTGTACCGCACCTCCAGCGTCTCCCGGTTATAGCGCTTGCCGCGACACACCTCGCAGGGGACGTACACATCCGCCAGAAAGTGCATCTCGATCTTCAGCATACCGTCGCCGCCGCAGGCCTCGCACCGGCCGCCCCGGGTGTTGAAGGAGAAGCGCCCCGGCCCGTAGCCCCGGGCCTTGGCGTCCTGCGTGGACGCAAACAGGTCGCGGATCAGGTTGAACAGATTGGTATAGGTGGCAGGGTTGGAGCGGGGTGTCCGCCCGATGGGGCTCTGGTCGATGGCGATGACCTTGTCCAGATGCTCCATGCCCTCGATGCGGTCGTGCTTACCGGGGCGGGCCTTCATGCGGTTCAGCTCCACCCCCAGCTTCTTGTACAGCACCTCGTTGACCAGCGAGCTTTTGCCGCTGCCGCTGACGCCGGTGACGCAGATAAACGTCCCCAGCGGGAACGTCACGTCGATGCCCTTCAGGTTGTTCTCCCGTGCGCCCCGCACCGTCAGGTATTTGCCGTTGCCCTCCCGCCGGTGTGCCGGCAGCTCGATGCGCTTTTTGCCGCTGAGATACTGTCCCGTCAGGCTGTTGGGGTCGGCCATCACCTGCGCCGGCGTACCGGCGGACACCACCTGCCCGCCCAGCTCTCCGGCGCCGGGGCCGATGTCGATGAGCCAGTCGGCGGCGCGCATGGTATCCTCGTCGTGCTCTACCACGATCAGGGTGTTGCCCAGATCCCGGAGACGGCACAGCGTGGCCAGCAGCTTGTCGTTATCCCGCTGGTGCAGGCCGATGGACGGCTCATCCAGAATATACAGCACCCCCATGAGGCTGCTGCCGATCTGGGTGGCAAGGCGGATGCGCTGGCTCTCGCCGCCGGACAGGGTACCGGATGCGCGGGACAGGGTGAGATAGCTCAGTCCCACGGACTGCAAAAAGCCCAGCCGCGCCCGAATTTCCTTTAATATCTGGGCGGCGATGAGCTGCTGGTTGCCCGTCAACTCCAGGCCGTTGAAGAAGGGCAGCGCCTCGTCCACCGGCAGCTCCGTGGCCTCGAAGATGGACAGACCGCCCACCGTCACCGCCAACGCCTCCGGCCGCAGGCGGCGGCCCTTGCAGGCGGGGCAGGGACACTGGGACAGATACTCCTCGATCTCCTTTTTGCTGGCGTCGCTCTGGGTCTCGTTATACCGCCGCTCCAGATTGTGGCAGATGCCCTCAAACGCCTGATGCAGCACGCCCTTGCCCCGGGGCTGGTCGTAGTGCAGCTCCAGCTTCTCCCCGCCGGTGCCGTAGAGGATGACCTGCTTCACCGCATCGCTCAGCTCGCTGTACGGCTGGCGCAGGGAAAATTGATACTTCTTGCTCAGCGCCTCGAAATACATCCGGCTCACGCCGTCGGAGCGGATGGACGCCCAGCCGGGGGCCGTGATAGCGCCGTCCAGAATGGACTTGCTCTCATCCGGCACGATGAGGGCGGGGTCGGCCTTCAGCTGTACCCCCAGCCCCGTACAGGTGGGACAGGCGCCGAAGGGACTGTTGAAGGAGAACAGCCGGGGCGTCAGCTCCTCGATGGAGAGGCCGCAGTCCTCGCAGGCGTAGTTCTGGGAGAAGGTGATATCCTGCTCCTCCCGCAGCAGGTTCACCGTCACCAGCCCGCCGGTCAGGCTGGACGCCGTCTCCACGGAGTCCGTCAGGCGCTGGGCGATATCGGGCCGGACGATGAGCCGGTCCACCACGATGTCGATGTGGTGCTTCAGGTTCTTCTCCAGCGGGATATCCTCCGACAGCTCGTACAGATTCCCGTCCACCCGCGCCCGGACGTAGCCGCTGCGGCGGGCGTCCTCCAGCACCTTGGCGTGCTCGCCCTTGCGGCCCCGCACCACCGGGGCCATCACCTGAATGCGGGTGCCCTCCGGCAGAGCCATGATCTGGTCGATGATCTGATCCACCGTCTGCTGGCGGATCTCCCTGCCGCACTTGGGGCAGTGCGGCACGCCCACCCGCGCCCACAACAGGCGCAGATAGTCATAGATCTCCGTCACCGTACCTACGGTGGAGCGGGGATTCTTGCTGGTGGTCTTCTGGTCGATGGAGATGGCCGGGGAAAGGCCGTCGATATAGTCCACATCCGGCTTGTCCATCTGCCCCAGAAACATACGGGCGTAGGAGCTGAGGCTCTCCACATACCGGCGCTGTCCCTCGGCGTAGATGGTGTCGAAGGCCAGCGAGCTTTTGCCGCTGCCGCTGAGCCCCGTCAGCACCACCAGCTTGTCCCGGGGGATGGTGACGTCAATATTCTTCAGGTTGTTCTCCCGCGCGCCCTTGATGAAAATTTCCTTCTGCATGGTATTCCTCTTTACACGATGATATCCGCTGTTTTTGCCCGCAGCAGGGCGATGAGGTCGCCGGGGCGGCACTCCACCTGCGCCCCGATCCTTCCCGCGCTGACGCAGACGGTGTCGTACTGCGCCGCCGTCTCGTGGAACACCGTGGGGAACTGCTTCTTCATCCCCACCGGGCTGCATCCGCCGTGGACGTATCCCGTCAGACCCAGCAACTCCTTCTGGGGCAGCATGGCCACGGACTTCTCCCCCACGGCCTTGGCCGCCTTCTTCAAATCGAGGTTCTCCGCCACGGGAATGTCGAACACATAGTACCCGCCGGATGCGCCCTTCGTCACCAGCGTCTTGAACACCCGGGCCGGGTCCTGCCCCAGCACCGCCGCCACGGACACGCCGTCAATGGGGCCGTCCGGGTCGTAGGCATGGGCGGTGTAGGCGATCTTCTTCTGCTCCAGCGTCCGCATAACGTTGGTCTTTTCCTCTTTATGCTTTGCCATGAAAGGCACCTCCTCAGAATACGTACTGTGCCAGTACGCTCAAAATCAAAATATGAACAGGGTAGAAGGCATAAAAGCCGTATTGCAGCGCCTTGCCGGAGAAGCCCCGCTCCCCGTTGTACAGGGCGATGGGGAGCATGGCCAGCATCGCCAGCAGCTGCCCCTGCCACGGCGAGCACAGCCAGCAGAACACACCCAGCCCTACCAGCTGAATGACCAGCTTGCCCTTGGTACGGCGGGTCATATAGAACAGCAGCACCAGCAGCACGCCCCAGCCGCCGTAGTCCGTGTTCAGCCACTGAGCCAGCAGGAATCCCACGGCGATGGCGGCCTCCGCCGGAAGCCGCTGCCACAGCGCTGCCCCGGTCTGCGCCCAGTCCACCACCCAGCACACCAGCGCGCCCAGCAGCAGCGTCCACAGCACGTTCTGGTAGTCCATGGTGAACCATACGCCGTGCATCAGGTCGAACGCCGGCTCCGACAGCACGGCAAACACCAGAAGCCGCGCCGCGTACCGCTTTTTATCGCGGGTGTGGGCGCAGCCCTCCGCGATGAGGAAGCAGAAGATGGGGAATGCCAGACGTCCCACGCACCGCATCCACAGGGCGTAGGGGAACAGCGTGGCGCCCATGTGGTCGATGAGCATGGTGACCATGGCCAGCAGCTTCAGGTGCAGGCTATTGAGCGGCAGCGATTTTTCGTTCATGTTTTTCCTCCCGCGGCGGCGCACAACCGATGCCGCCGTCCGATACAGGGCTTACACCTGTTCGGTCTGTCCGTTATTTTTGCCCCCGCAGCTCGATGATCTGATCCCGCAGCAGCGCGGCGTACTCAAACTCCAGCATACGACTGGCCTCCTTCATCTCTTTCTCCAACCGGGCGATGGTCTCCGCCCGCTCCCGGTCGCTGAGCTTCTTCTTCGACAGCTTGGAGGCGTCCTCCGCGCTGTGGCTGATCTCCACCATCTCCCGCACGCTCTTGCGGATGGTGCGGGGTACGATGCCGTGGGTGCGGTTGAAGTCGTCCTGCAATTTCCGGCGGCGCTCCGTCTCGTCCATGGCCGAACGCATGGACGGCGTCACGGTGTCCGCGTAGAGGATCACCAGACCCTCCGCATTGCGGGCGGCGCGGCCGATGGTCTGGATCAGGCTGGTCTCACTGCGGAGGAAGCCCTCCTTGTCCGCGTCCAGTATGGCCACCAGCGATACCTCCGGCAGGTCCAGTCCCTCCCGGAGCAGGTTGATGCCCACCAGTACGTCGAATTCGCCCAGCCGCAGGTCGCGGATGATCTCCATCCGCTCCAGCGCCGACACGTCGGCGTGCATATACCGTACCTTGATGCCCAGCCCTCGGAGATGGGCAGTGAGATCCTCCGCCATCCGCTTGGTCAGCGTGGTCACCAGCACCCGCTCGTTCTTTTTCTCCCGGATATGGATCTCCGACACCAGATCGTCGATCTGCCCGGTGATGGGGCGTACCTCCACCCGGGGATCCAGCAGGCCCGTGGGGCGGATGACCTGCTCCACCACCTGATCGGCGTGCGCCTTTTCAAACTCTCCCGGCGTGGCGGAGACGTACACCGCCTGATGGAACCGCTCCTCGAACTCCTCGAACTTCAGAGGGCGGTTGTCAAAGGCGCAGGGCAGGCGGAAGCCGTACTCCACCAGACTCTGCTTGCGGGCGTGGTCGCCGTTATACATGGCCCGCACCTGCGGCAGCGTTACATGGCTCTCGTCCACGAACAGTACAAAGTCGTCAGGAAAGAAATCCAGCAGCGTCATGGGCGGCGACCCCGCCGGGCGCTGGGAGATGATCCGCGAATAGTTCTCGATGCCGGAGCAATACCCCAGCTCCCGCATCATCTCCACGTCGTAGCGGGTGCGCTGGTCGATGCGCTGGGCCTCGATGAGCTTGCCCTGCGCCTCGAACAGCGCCTTCTGCTGCGCCAGCTCCCGCTCGATCTCCTCCGCCGCACGCTCCAGCTTGTCCTTGGGTGTGACATAGTGGCTGGCGGGGTACACCGCGATATGCTGCAAGGTTCGGATGGCCGCGCCGGTGACGGGGTGAAACTCGGTGATGCGCTCAATCTCGTCCCCGAAGAACTCCACCCGAACGGCGCGATCCTTGTAATAGGCGGGGTACAGCTCCACCGTGTCGCCCCGCACCCGGAACATATTCCGCTGGAACGCCACATCGTTCCGCTCGTACCGGTCCTCCACCAGACGCCGCAGCAGCTCGTCCCGATCCATGGTCATGCCCACGCGGAGGGAGATCATCATCCGGGCAAAGTCGTCCGGCTCGCCCAGACCGTAGATGCAGCTCACCGAGGACACCACGATCACATCCCGCCGCTCCAGCAGCGCACAGGTGGCGCTGAGCCGCAGACGGTCGATCTCCTCGTTGGTGGAGGCGTCCTTCTCAATGTAGGTATCCGTGTGGGGGATATACGCCTCCGGCTGGTAGTAGTCGTAGTAGGACACGAAATACTCCACGGCGTTGTGGGGGAAAAACTCCCGGAACTCCTCGCACAGCTGGGCGGCCAGCGTCTTGTTGTGGGCCAGCACCAGCGTGGGGCGGTTGACCTTCTCGATGACCTTGGCCATGGTGTAGGTCTTGCCGGAACCGGTAACGCCCTTGAGCACCTGCTCCCGCAGGCCGTTTTCCAGCCCCTGCGCCAGCTTTTCGATGGCCTGCGGCTGGTCGCCGGCGGGGCTGTACTCCGAAACAACTTTGAAATCAGGCATAGCGCCCTCCCTTATCTCTGCAAAAATCCGCTCTCCGCCATGGAGACGTAGTCGTCGTCCGCCACGATGATGTGGTCGGCCAGCCGGATACCCAGCGGCGCCAGCGCCTCCTGTATCCGATGGGTCACCAGCACGTCGGCGTCGGAGGGCAGCGCCACGCCGCTGGGGTGGTTGTGGGCCAGAATGATGGTGCTGGCCCCGGCGTACAGGGCGTTCTCCACCACCTGCCGCACATGGACGGCGGAGGCGGACACCGTCCCCTTGGCGATGCACCGGCAGGTCAGCAGCTTGCCCTTGCCGTCCAGACACACCTGGTACAAAAGCTCCCGCTTCTGTCCCGTCAGCAGCTCCATGAAGTAGGCACCGGTGCGGTCCGGTGAGTTGAGGATCTTCTCCGGCAGGCTGGTGATCCGCGCCCGCTGGCTGATATCCGCCATCAGATGCAGCAGCAGGGCGGCGTTTTTGCCCACGCCCTCCACCTGCTCCAGCTCCTCCGGCGACGCCTGCAAGACGCCCTGTAGTGAGCGAAACCGCTTCAGCAGGCGGTGGGCTGTCTCGTTGGTGTCCTGCCGCGGAATGGCGTAAAACAGCGCCAGCTCCAGCAGCTCATGGTCAGCCAGCGCGTCCGCGCCCACCAGACCGTAGCGCTCCTTTGCCCGCTGCCGATGCCCGTCGTGCAGTCCCATTGCGTCCACCTCCCGCCGCGCTTTTTTGAATAATATAGTATACCACGATATGCCGCCTGTCACAAGCGGTTTTTCCGCCGGATACCCCGCTCTTTCGCCTATATCCCGCCTGTTTTTCCGCCGGACAGGCGAAACGGCGCGGCCCCGCAGGGCCGCGCCGTCTTGTCTCGTATTCAAGCCTTGGGAAAGCTCCACCGGAAGGTGGCGGCGCAAATGCGTATCACCACCGTCACGCCGCAGCCCGCCAGCATCGCAAGCCCCATGCCCAGCGGCCACAGGGCGCGGCACACCGCCGCCCCCACCAGCGACGCGCAGGCGTATATGTGTTTGGTGAAGATGTAGGGTCTCTCCATGCAGCAGACATCCCGCAGCACGCCGCCGCCCACACCGGTGACGGTACCCAGAAACAGCACCAGAAACCAGTTGGCGTCGTGTCCCGCCTGTATGGCGATGGCCGCGCCGTGGGCAGAAAAGATGCCCAGACCGATGGAGTCAGCCACCAGCAGCACCGCGTCCGCGTAGCGGTTATGCAGCTCCGTTTTTCGCCAACGCCAGATATAAAAGCAGAGCACCGAGACGGCGATGGCCACCAGCGCCTGTGTGGGATCCCGCAGTGCCGCCGGCGGCGTCTGCCCCAGCATCACGTCGCGCAGAATGCCGCCGCCCACCGCCGTGGTCATGCCCACCATGGCCACGCCGAACAGATCCATCCCCTTGCGGATGCCCAGTGCCGCGCCGGAGATAGTAAAGGCCACCGCGCCGATCAATTCAAAATATAGCTGAAACGTCTCCATATTACCCCTCCCGGTCTGCCTACTATACACTGTACGGCCTGTTTCGACAAGAGGGTATTCTCTCCGCCGCTCCAGCGCGGCATAACCGCGCCCGCCTGCCGTTGCCATCTCTGCACGAAAAAAGGCAGGGCTGAAGCCCTGCCTTTTTCCTTGGGAGATTTTGGGATTTGGGAGAGAAAAAGAAAGAATCGTAGAAAAATAGCATCTTGCATTGCATCGGGTGGGACGCGGCGGCATTCCCGCCCTTTGTGATTTTTACTATAACACGAAAACTTCCGCTTGTAAAATTGAAGTTATTGTCATAAAATATAAGCAAATATTTATATATTTTAGGAGGAACGCCATGACGAATCTGGACATCGAAACCTTCTGGGCGGTGGTGCAGCACGGCACCATGACGGCGGCGGCCGAGGCGCTGTACATCACCCAGCCCACCCTGTCCATGCGCGTCCGTGCGTTGGAGGAGCGGGTGGGCACGCCGCTTTTCGTCCGGAGCAAGGGGCAGCGCCGCATCCAGCTCACTGACGCCGGGCAGAAGTTCCTGACGCTGGCGCGCCGGTGGCAGCGCCTCCTGTCGGAGACGGATGCCCTGTCGGAGCTGGAGCAGCGGGTCTACCTCCGCATCGCCGCCACCTATACCACCAACCAGTACATCCTCCCGGCGGTGTACCAGCGGTTTCTGTCCCTGCACCTGCCGGTATCCCTGTGGATCCACACCCTGCGGGATGTGGACTCGGCACAGGCGCTTTTGAACCACGAGCTGGACTTCGCCCTCATCGACAGCAACACCGTTTTCAACAGCCAGCTGGAGGTGCGCCCCATCTTCCGGGAGCGGTTTTTGCTGCTCTCCTCGCCGGACAGCCGCTATCCGGCGGAGACGGATCCCGCCGCGCTGGATCCCGCCAACGAGATCCTGGTCACCTGGGACCCGGACTTCATCCGCTGGCACGACAGCTCCTTCGGCCCCGGCGCCCGCCCCCTGCTGTACGCCGACACCCTGCAGGCCGCGGATTTCTTTCCCCGCACGGAGGATCTGTGGGTGGCCGCGCCGGCCATCGCCGCCGCCTCGCTGGGTCCCGAGCAGGCGCGGGTCTGCCGCTTCACCCAGGCGCCGCCGGATCGGATCAACTATCTGGTGACGCGGCGGGGCGAGGAGCTGCCGGAGCCGGCCCTCATTTTTCTGGACGCTCTGCGGGAGCATCTGCTGGGGCAGGACAATGTGCAGGTATATTTGTAAAAAAGACGGAAAAGCGGGTTGACACGCCCTGTTTTTTGGCATAGGATAGGCGTGTACAATATAATCTGTCCGGTAGGTAAGGCTACCGCGAGGGATATGGGCTGCTGCCGCGAAATGGTGGAGACACCATAAGATGGTTTGAGCAGGTGCTATCGAAACCAAGGTAGCGTCTAACGCAGCTTCACCGCCCCGCGATGCTAAAGCTTGTTACGGTGCGCAGGTCACGCTTCCCGTGGCCGTCTTATGATACGCATGATACGCAGCAGGCGCTTATCGCCCGCTGTGTTTTACTTTTTCCGAAGGGAGGAACGAGGTCATGATCGACTATCAGGAGGAGCTGGATCGCTATTTAGAGCAGATCGAGACGCTGGCACATGACAAGGAGTATGCCAAGCTCCGGGACCTGTTCCTGCCCATGGAGCCCGCCGATATCGCCTTGCTGCTGGAGGAGTCCGGCCCTGAGCTGATGCCCCTGCTGTACCGTCTGCTGCCCAAGGAGACGGCGGCGGAGGTGTTCGTGGAGCTGGAGTCCGAGAGCCAGGAGATGCTCATCAACGGCTTTTCCAACACCGAGCTGAAGGAGGTGCTGGACGAGCTGTATCTGGACGATGCCGTGGACATCGTGGAGGAGATGCCCGCCAGCGTGGTCATCCGCATTCTGGATAAGGCCACGCCGGAGATGCGCAAGTCCATCAACGAGATCCTGAAATATCCGGAGGATTCCGCCGGCTCCATCATGAACATGGAGTTCCTGTCCCTGAAAAAGGACATGACGGTGGAGGACGCCTTCAAGCGCATCCGCCGCATCGGCGGCGAGCTGGAGACCATCAATATCCTGTACGTCACCGACCCCACCCGCCGTCTGCTGGGCGTGCTGTCCGTCCGCGACCTGCTGCTGGCCAACGAGGACGACATCATCGAGGACATCATGGACCCCGATGTGGTGTGGGCGCGCACCATGGACGATAAGGAGGATGTGGCGCAGGCCCTGAATAAATACAGCTTCCTGGCGCTGCCCATCGTGGACATGGAGAACCGTCTGGTGGGTATCGTCACCGTGGACGACGCCATGGACGTCATCGAGGAGGAGACCACGGAGGACTTCGAGAAGATGGCCGCCATGCTGCCCTCGGACAAGCCCTATCTCCGCACCGGCGTGCTCGCCACATGGAAGTCCCGCCTGCCGTGGCTGATGATCCTGATGCTGTCCGCCACGTTCACCGGCATGATCCTGAACCACTACGAAAGCGCGCTGGCCGCCTGTCTGGTGCTGAACGCCTATATCCCCATGCTGTCCGGTACCGGCGGTAACTCCGGTACCCAGGCCTCCGTCGCCGTGATCCGCGCCCTCAGTCTGGACGAGGTGGATTTTTCCGACGTGCTGAAGGTCCTGTGGAAGGAGCTGCGCGTCTCCCTTTTGTGCGGTCTATGTCTGGCAGGTGCCAACTTTGTCAAAATGCTGGTGATAGACCGCCTGCTGCTGGGCAATGCGGAGGTCACGCCCATGGTGTGCCTCGTGGTATGCATCACCATCCTGTTTGTAGTGATCTTCGCCAAGTGCGTGGGCTGCTCCCTGCCGCTGCTGGCGGAAAAGATAGGGCTGGACCCCGCCGTGATGGCAAGTCCCTTTATCTCCACCATCGTGGACGCCACCAGCCTGCTGATCTACTTCCGCTTCGCGTCGTGGCTGCTGGGCATTTGAAAATTTTGTGCGTTTGCGCGGCATAGCGCCGCTGTTTCCGGGCAAGATAGAGTCGGGTCGTTTGGCCTGACTCTATTTTTCTTTTACGGGAGGAAACGCCATGAATCGCGCTTGTACCAACGATGGGTGCAGCTGCACCCCCAACTCTTCCATCAAGTGTACCGTTACCAACTGCGCCCACCACTGCAAGGACGTGGATCACTGCGGCCTGAACGCCATTCAGGTGGGTACCCACGAGTCCAATCCCTCCATGGATCAGTGTACCGACTGCCAGAGCTACCAGAAGTGCCGGTAACACATCCCGCGTACTGACAGGCCGCCTCCGCTTTCCCGGAGTCCGTCTGCCCCTCCGTGTGCCGACCCACACGGAGTACATACCACGCAGGGAGGTGACACCGGATGTCCGCATCCGCAAAATACGCCGTGGCCGGTATACTGGCCGGCGCTGCCAACGGCTGCTTCGGCGGAGGCGGCGGCATGGTGCTGCTGCCCCTTCTCACCCGCTGGTGCCATGTAGAGGAGAAGAAGGCCTTCGCCACCTGCGTGGCGGTGATCCTGCCCTTCTGCGTGGTATCCGCCGCCGTCTATCTGCTGCGCACGCCCTTTGACCTCACGCAGGCCCTGCCCTATCTGCTGGGTGGACTGGCAGGCGGCTTTGTGGGCGGCAGACTGTTTCCCCGGGTACCCGCCCCGTGGCTGCGGTATCTCTTTGCCGCCTTTCTGGTGTACGGCGGCGTCCGGTATCTCCTGTGAAGGCGTGGCTCCTGCCGGTGCTGGCGGGCTTCTGCACCGGCATCCTATCGGCATGGGGCGTGGGCGGCGGCACGCTGCTGTTGCTGCTGATGACGCTGTTCCTCGGCGTGGAGCAGGCCGATGCCATGGCCATCAACCTGCTGTACTTCCTGCCCACCGCCGCCATGGGGCTGCTGTACCACCGAAAAAACGGCCTCTTGGAGCGCGCCGTCCTACGCACCGCCGCCCCGTGGGGTACGGCGGCAGCCGCCGCCGGTGCGCTGGCCGCCACCACCGTGGACGTGTCCCTGCTGCGCCGTCCCTTCGGCGTCTATCTGCTGCTGGCCGCTGCCAGCCTGCTGCTGCAAGCAAAAAAGGGAGGAAAGGCGTAAGCCTTTCCTCCCTTTTTGTTGTGTTAACCCTTGTTGGCGTACAGAGGAACCTCCACATCGAATACCTGCCCGTCCCGCAAAACGGTCAGTGTCATGGTGTCGTCCACCAGATGGGTGCGGCGCACCGCCATCAGGTCGTTGATCTGGTGCAGCGGCTGGCCGTCCGCCTTCAGCAGCACGTCGCCGGGCTGAATGCCCGCCTCCGCAGCGCCGTAGCCGTCCTCCACGGTGTAGACCACCACCTGCCCGCCGTTGTCCGGGCTGTTGGTCACCGTCACGCCCAGCGTGGGGATGCCCCGGAACCGGCCGGTGGCGATGAGGTCGTTGACCACGAAGCACACGTCACTGCTGGGCAGGGCAAAGCCCAGTCCCTCCACCGTGGCCTCCTCCTCGCTGCCGGTGCCGCTCATCTTCAGGGTATTGATCCCGATGACCTGCCCGTACTCGTTGATGAGGGGGCCGCCGGAGTTGCCATTGTTCAGCGCCGCCGTGGTCTGGAGCAGCGTCATCACGCGTCCCTCCACCTGCACGTCCCGGTTAATGGCGGAGATGATGCCGTTGGTCAGCGTACCCCGCAGCTCCACGCCCAGCGGGTTGCCGATGGCATACGCCGTATCGCCCACCCGGCACTGTCCGCTGTCGCCGAATTCCGCCACCGGCAGATCCTCGGCGTCCACCGCCTTCAGCACCGCCAGATCCTGATCCTCGTCGTAGCCCACCAGCCTCACATCATAGGTACGGCCGGTGTCCAGCGCGATCCAGCAGCTCTTGCCGCCGGAGATCACATGGGCATTGGTGATGATATAGCCGTCGGACGTCATGATGACGCCGGTGCCGATACTGGCCTTATCGCCCCTTTCCGCCACCACCAGCACGGTGGAGGGATTCACCTTTGCGTATACATCCTGAATGCTCAGCTTTTCGCCGGAGGGCGCCGTGCAGGTCATGGACACGCCTGCCTCCCCCTGCATCCGGGGGATGGTGGTCTTTTCCGTTCGGAAAATGTCCACGATGCTGCTGGCATCGCCGCCCTCGCCGTCTGTGCTGCCGTCACCGCGGATGGACGGCGTTTCTCCGTCTGTCAGACTGCTGACAACTATCGCCGCCACGATGACCGCCAGCAGCACGCCTACGGCGATCAGGAATATCCACAGCCCCTTTTTCCCCGCTTTTTTCGGCGCGGCAGGCGGCTGCATGGGTGCAGCGCCCGCCGGCATGGGGCGGGGCTGTACATAGCAGTCTACCACCTCGCGGTCGTTCGGGCGCACATACCAGCTGACGACCTCCTGCGGCTCCTCTATCCGTTTTTCTCTGTTTTCTTCCTGCATACGGTATATCCTCCGGCCTCAGCGGGCCATCTGCATGGTAAAGGTAAAGGCGGTCACGCCGTTTTCACTGGTGACGGTGATCTTCTCCTTGTGCTGAGCCAGAATGGTCTTGACCACATACAGCCCCAGCCCGTAGCCGTCCTTATCCTCACTGCGGGACTTGTCCGACTTATGGAACCGCTCGAACAGCAGCGGGATCTCCTCGGCGGGGATGGTCTGCCCCTGATTCCGCACGGTGACATACGCCTTCTCCCCGTTGACGGTCAGCCCCAGATACAGGGTGGACGATGGGGCGGCGAATTTGGCTGCGTTCTCCAGCAGGTTATACATCACCTGCGTGATGAGGTCGCGGTCGCCCTGCACCATCACGGAGTCCTCCGGGATCTCCGCGTCCACGTCCAGTCCACGGCTCATGATCTTCTGCTCCATGGACAGCAGGGCGATACGGGCGGATTCGCACAGGTCGAATTCCTCCTTCTTCATCTCCTGATTCTGGATCTGGGAGATGTCCAGCATCCGCCGGACAAGGCGGCTGAGCCGCCGGCTCTCGTCGGAGATGATCTGCAAATACTGACGCTCCTTCTCCGGCGGGATGGTGCCGTCCAGAATGCCGTCTGTATAGCCTGCAATGGTGGTCATGGGCGTCTTCAGCTCATGGGACACGTTGGCGATGAAGTCACGCCGCTGCCGCTCCGTCTCCTGCAAGGAGTCCGCCATGGCGTTAAACGCCGTGGCAAGCTCGCCGATCTCACCGCTGCCGGTCTCCTGCATCCGCACGTCAAAATTGCCGTCGGCGTAGGCGCGGGTGGCCTGCACCATCTCCGCGATGGGACGGATCTGCTTCGCGGAGGTGACGGAGCTGGCCACGAACGCCACCAACAGGATGATGGCGCTGAGCATGAAGAACAGGCCGATAAACGACCGCCACATCTCCATCAGCGATGAGCTTTCCATGACGGCCAGCACGAGTCCCAGCACCTTCCCGGTCTCATTGGTCATGGGGACGCTCACCGCGAACTTCTTCTGCTCGTAGACGCCCACGGTGCTGCGGCCCTCGTAGCCGCCGTCGGAGAGGGTCTTGTCCACGATCTCCTCCGGCACCCGGAGGGACATACCCACCAGTCCCGCGTCGGAGGTCAGCAGCACGTCGCCGGCCTTATTGCAGATGAGGAAGTCCACATCTGTCATCCGGGACGCCACGCCGGCCAGCGCCCGCAGCGCATCCTCCTGGGTGGTCTCCGTCTCGCCGCCGGCCGCCAGATACGTCACCGAAAGCTGGGCGATCAGGTTGGCCCGATCCCGCATCTCGCCGCGCTTTTCGGACACGGTGTAGTTGTAGCTCAGGGCATAGAACGACACGCCCAGCAGCACCATGGTCAGCAGCACCATACCGGCGCTGAGCATGAACTGCCGCCAGTACAGGCTGCCCATGGCACGTTTCATCTTCTCCCGCATGGCGTTACTTCACTTCAAATTTATAGCCCACGCCCCACACGGTCTTCAGCTCCCACTGGTCGGAGACGTTCTCGATCTTCTCCCGCAGGCGCTTGATGTGGACGTCCACGGTACGGCTGTCGCCGAAGTAGTCGAAGCCCCACACCTCGTCCAGCAGCTGGTTGCGGGTGTAGACCCGGTTGGGGGTGGCCGCCAGATGGTACAAAAGCTCCAGTTCCTTGGGGGGCGTGTCCACCTTCTTGCCGTCCACCAGCAGCTCGTAGCTGTCCAGATTGATCTCCAGCTTGTCGAACACCAGCTTCTTCTTGGTGTCGTCGGGGATCTCGCTGCGGCGCAGCACCGCGTTGATGCGCGCCATCAGCTCCTTCATCTCAAAGGGCTTGACCAGATAGTCGTCGGCGCCCATCTCCAGCCCGGTGATACGGTCGCCCACGTCGCTCTTGGCCGTCAGCATGATAATGGGGGTCTTGCCCTTCTCCCGGATGTGGGCGCACACCGCCCAGCCGTCCATCACGGGCAGCATGATATCCAGCAGCACCATGTCCGGCGCCTGCTTGTCATACTCCTCCACGGCCTTGCCGCCGTCGTAGGCCAGCCGCACCTCGAAGCCCTCTTTTTCCAGATACATACGGATCAGCTCCGATATGTTGCGGTCATCCTCCACCACCAGAATGTTCCGTGCCATGGCGTCTCCTCCTCACGGTATATTTTCACCTATATTATACCGGGCAGCCTTCATTTTTCCTGAACGTTTTGTAAACTTGCGCGGCATAACTGATTCAGTTTACCACACTTTCCGCCGTTTGTACAGTCTCCGGCGCCGGCCCCACGGTCACATCCGCGTAGTACCATGTCAGGATCTCCTGCCACGTTTTCCCCTGCCGTGCCAGCTCGTTGGCGCCGTACTGGCTCATGCCCACGCCGTGGCCGTAGCCGGTGACGCGGAATGTCACCTTGTCCGCCGACGCGTCGATGGTGAAGCACGCCGAGCGCAGGGCGAAAATGCGCCGCAGCTCCACGCCCCGCAGGGCCGTGCCGCACACCTCCACCGTCCTGACCCGGCCGGAGTCGTCCCGCTCCACCGCGCCGAACCACCGGTCCGGCCCGCCGCTGAGTGTCAGCTCCGGGTGGGTCTTGGCCAGCAGGGACTTGGCCTCCGCCGCAGAGAACACCGCCGCGCTGTAATAGTTTGGCACCGTCTCCTCCCCCTCCGGGCTGTCCACGCTCCGCAGATAGGGGACATCGCCGCTCCACACGTCGCCCGCCCCCGCCGTTTTCCCGGCGGAGGAGGAGTGGAACACCGCCATGATGGGCTGGCCGTCATACAGCGCCACCTGCCCGTCCGTGGCCGCCACCGCCTCCTCGATACGGCGCTCCCAGCCGTCAAAGTCACCGCCCCACTTCTCCCGCGCCGCCTCCTCCGACAGCCACGCATTGCAGCAGGCCGGGTCGGTACACACATCCGCCTGGGGATGAGCCTCCTTCCGCCCTGCCGCCAGCTGGTAGTACACATAGGTGCGCTCCGCCGCCGCCTGCGCCTTCAGCGCCTCCTGCTCGAAGCTGGCGGGCATCTCGCCCCGCACCACCCCCTGCAAATACGCATCCAGCGCCATGTTCTCCACCGCATCGCCATTCTTCACCGCCAGCTGCACGCCGCTGTCCTTCTGTCCCTGCGGGGACTGCTCCTGCGCCGCGCCGTCAGGCACCGTCTCCTGCGCCGGGGTCTTTCCCGCCGCCAGATACGCACCGCCAAACAGCAGCACCGTCAGCACCAGTGCCGCCGCCATAGATCGCCGCATACCATCACCTCCCGCACCAGTCTATGAACGGCCTGTCCGGCGTATGCAAAAACGCGGCAGGGTGACAGCACCCCGCCGTGTTCCGGTATCGTACCTTATTTTTCCCGCATCCTCGCAAAGAACGATGCCAGCAGGGCGCGGCTCTCCTCCGCACAGATGCCGCCCACCAACTGGGGATGGTGGGGGAAATTCTCCATGAACAGGTTCAGCACGCCGCCGCAGGCGCCCATGGCCGCGTCCCGCGCCCCGTAGAACACCCGGGCTATCCGGGCGTTGAGGATCGCCCCCGCGCACATGGGACACGGCTCCAGCGTCACATAGAGGTCGCAGTCCTCCAGCCGCCACGAGCCGAGGGCTGCGTTGGCCTGCGCCATGGCCTCCATCTCCGCGTGGGAGTACACGGCCTGCTTCTCCTCCCGCCGGTTCCGGCCCCGTCCGATGATCTGCCCCCGATGCACGATGACGCAGCCCACCGGTACCTCGCCGTGCGCCGCCGCCTCCCGCGCCAGTGCCAGCGCCTGCTCCATATAGTCCTGATGCTCCATCTCTGTCCTTTCCGGGGGAACGGTGTCGCCCCTGACTAACGCCGGTCATATTTGTCCAAACTATCCGTACACTGTACATGACGGGAGGAATCACCATGGCCAAACGACCCACCATCGACCCCGCGCTCCGGGAATTGAAGCAGGAACTTCTCCGCACCAATGATGCCCTGAAGGACGCCTACACCCGCTTTAACTGCGTGTGCGACTCTGAATTGATCGAAGCCAGCATCTACGAGATCAGCGCCCTGAAGTCCCGCTGCAACTACCTGCTGCGGCGGATCAAGGAGCTTAGCGGCGAGGCTGTCCCCTCCGCCGTACCCCGCGCCCAGCCGGTGCAGGCCGCCGCTGCCGCCGCCGTATCGGAGGAGCCGGACGTACCCTGCGTCGCCGCCGACGCCATGAAGGGAGGGCCTGTATGTCGCTCGTAGAAAAATGTGCGCTGGGTCTTGTGCTGCTGTTTCTGCTGGCAGCCTGCCTGCGTCTGCTGCGCCAGCCGTTGAAGCTGGCGCTGCGGGTACTTATCAACAGTGCGCTGGGCTTCTGCGCCCTGTGGCTGCTGAACATGACCACCGGCCTCACCGGTCTGTCGCTGGGTCTGAATCTGTTCAACGCCCTGACCATCGGCGTGCTGGGCGTGCCGGGTCTGGGGCTGCTGCTCCTATTGAAATGGGTGCTGGTGTAGCCCCGCCGGTCATCCGCCCACCGCATCCTCCGCATCGCCGCCCGTGGGTACAGTGGCGCGGTACGGGGGATGCTTTCGTCCCGGCAGGAGAGCCGTCACCGCTCCTCCTTTGTCAGATCCCACCCGTACAGCGGGTAGCGCTGCACCGCGCCGAAGATCTTCTTTTTCAGATCGGGATACCGCTGCTCCAGCTCCACAAGCAGCTCCTTCACCTCCTGCCGGCGGCTGTGTCCGTCCATAGGGCAGGTGTTCTGCACCACCGGCAGCCGGAGCCTCGCCGCCACCCGCCGGATGTCCTCCTCCTGACAGTACAGCAGCGGGCGGATCTGGGTGATGTCCGTCCGATCCAGATACGTCACCGGCTGGAAGCAGCCGATGCGCCCCTCAAACAGCAGGTTCATCAAAAGTGTCTCCACCGCGTCGTCGTAGTGGTGACCCAGCGCGATCTTGCGGATGCCCCGCTCCGTCAGCGCCGTGTGCAGGCTGCCCCGCCGCAACTTGGCGCACAGGGAGCAGGGGTTTTTCTCCTGCCGCTCCTGAAACACGATGTCGTACACCGGCACGGCGATGCGGATGTACGGCACATCCAGCGCCGCGCAGTAGTCGGCGATGGGTGTAAAGTCCATACCCGGCATCCCCGTCTCCAGCGTGATGGCCTGCACCTGAAAGGGCTTGGGGTAAAACGCCCGCAGACGCGCCAGCGCCGTCAGCGTCAGCAGGCTGTCCTTGCCGCCGGATACGCCTACCGCCACCGTCTCCCCCGCCTCGATCATGTTGTAGTCCTCCACGCAGCGGCGGACAAGCCCCAATATATGCTGCATACGGTGTTCCTCCCCGCGAAAATGAATTTGTGTTTTGAGAAAACGAGAGAAAACGAGAGATAAGCAAAGAAAACATCAGATGTTATTGCCGTAAATGAAATTGATGTTGACAATCACGCCGCGCTATGCTATAAATATGCTTGCGCGTTCAGTGCGCTTTCTCTGTCCCGATTTTAGCAAGGGCACACGGAAATGTAAAGCATACATTATTATAAATTGGAGGAAGAAAACCATGTCCACTTTCATGGCAAACAAGGCCAACATCGAGCGCAAGTGGTACGTCGTTGACGCCGCCGGCAAGCCCCTGGGCAAGACCGCCGTCATCGTGGCCGACCTGCTGCGCGGTAAGGGCAAAGTCACCTATACCCCCCATGCCGACTGCGGCGATAACGTCATCGTCATCAACGCCGGCAAGGCCGTTCTGACCGGCAACAAGATGGAGCAGAAGTACTATCGTACCCACTCCGGCTGGGTGGGCGGTCTGAAGGAGACCAAGTACCGCATCCTGATGCAGGACAAGCCCGAGCTGGCCATGCGCGTGGCCGTCCGCGGCATGATGCCCCGCAACATCGTCACCAAGGACTCTCTGAAGCGTCTGCACATCTATGCCGGCGAGCAGCATGACCATGCCGCTCAGAAGCCCGAGCTGGTCAAGTAAGGAGGAAAAAGAGAATGTATCAGTCCAAGAACCCCTACAAGTACGGCACTGGCCGCCGCAAGTCCTCCGTGGCCCGCGTGCATCTGTTTGAGAACGGCACCGGCTCCATCACCATCAACGGCCGCGACATCGACGAGTACTTCGGTCTGGAGACTCTGAAGATGGTGGTCCGTCAGCCCCTGAACGCTACCAACACCCTGGGCAAGGTGGACATCGTTGCCACCGTCGAGGGCGGCGGTGTGTCCGGTCAGGCCGGCGCCCTGCGCCACGGCATCAGCCGCGCTCTGCTGCTGGTGAACCCCGAGTACCGCGCCATCCTGAAGAAGGCCGGCTTCCTGACCCGCGATCCTCGTATGAAGGAGCGTAAGAAGTACGGCCTCAAGGCCGCCCGTCGCGCACCTCAGTTCTCCAAGCGCTGATCGACTGCTCAGACTATATCAAAATGGTTCAAAAACCCCGGAAAATCAAGGTTT
>UQZJ01000003.1 GCA_900545495.1 uncultured Eubacteriales bacterium | reverse complement strand
AGGAGGAAATGCGGCAGGCCGTGGCGGTCAAGGCCAACATTGACCATCTGCTGGGTGTCACGGACGGCCAGCGCAAAAAGGAACAGGAGCGATAGCGCACGGTGACGCAGACAGATTACTTTGGGACAAAATGTCCCAAAGCCGGGTTTGGGGAGGCTCCCCAACAAGCGTTTTTGCAGCCCGCAGGGATGCAAAAATAGCAAGTGTGGCTACACTTGCCCTGCTTGCCGTTAGTGCGTTCCCCGGAAAGCCCACGGAAAAACGGAGGCGGTGCCATCGACTTGGCTCGTTTTCCCCTCTTTTCCGTAGGATTATTCTGTGGTATAATTTGAAATATCGTGTCGTGAGAAAAACGCTTGTGTAAGTGCGTTTTCCTGCCCGATAAAGATAGGCTGCAACGAATTACCCACGAGGAACCTATTATGATGATACTCCTATTTGGCGTTTTGAATGATGAACAGCGTGCGCTGGTAGAGCGGATATTCCATGAGCATCATGTCCACTTCCAGCGCATTTCGTTCAAAATCGTAAAATCAGAAGAAGCCGCAGAAGATGTTGTGTCCACCGCATTTGTAAAGATTATGGACAACATCGAAAAAATTTCTGAATTACCCTGTCCCCAAATGACCGCTTTCTGCGTTACCATAGTGAAAAACGCTTCTATTGATGTGCTGCGTCATTCCCAGCAGAGCGTTCACCTTGACCGCTGGGACTGCGTTTCGGATGAAAACTCCGATGACCTCGCAGACGAGTGTATTCACAATGCCGATGTGCGTAAGCTGACCGAGTTGATAGACCGGCTCGACCCCGATAATCGGCGCTTTGTCTATCTTCGGTACGCCGAGGAAATGGGATACAAAGAGATCGGAGAGCTACTGAACATTTCAGAGGATGCCGCTAAAAAACGCGGACAGCGGCTCGTCAAGAAGCTCAGAAAACTGTATGAGGGAGGGTAAAACTATGGATATGAGTTGGCAGGCTTTGCTTCAAGAAGCGGCGGCGACCAGCTTTGAAAAGACCGCAGACACCCTCGCGGCTGCTGAGAATGACAACTGCGCTTGTATTGATTTGCACCAACAACAGATCTATGAGTTGAGCAAGAAAATCTTGTTGCTGCCCCATCAGGGGCGCGTCCTGCTGTTGAGCAGATATTGTTTCCGCTTATCCCCGGAGGAGACAGAAATGTTTTTCCATCTGGAAAATGCCAAGGGGCGCTTTCGCTTCTACAAAGAACTGCTATCTTCAAGTATGGGCGTTGAGGCAGGCTGTATGATTTCCGATGATACTTTCGTGAAAGCCTGTCATATTGCCTTAAAGGGCTATTTGCACAACGAACTTGAAGCAGATGCGGATGATGAGGCGGCAGGAAACAACCGGACACATATTGCGTTCAGAAAGGTTTGGAAAACCGTTGCGGTTGCGGCCATCACTTTGACCTTGCTATTCTCGACCTGCATGGTGGCAAATGCCCAATTCCGGGAAAGAGTCATTTCGTGGGTAATCGAAACCTTTGAAAAATACAGCATTTTTGAATTGCACGGTGACGAGCTGGACGAGCCGCAGGACTTGACCGAGTATCAGGCTGGCTATCTCCCGGACGGAGCAATTCTGCAAGATACGACTAAGCAGCCGAATACGGAACCGGGGATTGTTCTCTATGAATATGCCATCAACGAAGCCGAGAGCTTTGAAATTATGATTACCCAGTCAGACAATCGGGTTTATTTCGATACCGAAAATACAAAGATAGAGCCGTTTGATAAAGGCGGGGTGACGGGCTACTTCTTTCAGAAAGATGGTATGAGCTATATCTGCTTTGAGCGGGACGGCTGCTTCTTCTCGGTTTACGGCTCTATTGATACGGACGAGCTGGCAAAGATCGCCGCAAGCATTACGAAAAAATAATTCAAAAAATATTGTCCCCTTTTTCCTCCTTGTGCGTTATATGGGTGATGCAACCCATGATAATGAGCAAGGAGGATTTCGTTTAATCGAGATTATAGCTCCTAAATACAGCGGAACGAAAAGGGTGTGACGATTGCATGAAGTATTTTTGGATAGATGTAAAAAAGTTATATCGAAGTAGACTTGTCCTGCTGGCCTTGATAATATTGCTTGTCATTGCTGTGATAGATCCCATTACTATGCAATCACATTTTGCATATCAGAGTAACCCGTTCATGTGGTGGCTGTTTATGAATAGGACTACTGGTAGCACAATTTTTAACACGCTCTACTGGCTTTTCCCTGTCTTGCTAACAGGATTGGTGTTTTTTGATGAAAACAAAACCGCCATTTATGGAATTATCATCACAAAGAAAAAGCGTTGTGTATATCTCTGCTCCAAAGCTCTATCTGTGTTTTTTGTTTCTTTCGTTAGTACGCTATTCCTATTTCTGCTCAATGTTTTTTTGGTGTATGTGACTTGCCCATCGAGTATGGAGTTAAGCGAAACCATGATCCCGCACACGGGAACATTTTCGGCTTTACTTTTTCAAAAAAGCCCGCTTTATGAGGCAGTTACTTATGTTATTCTTCATGCGTTTGCATTATCCCTGCTAACTGTTTTGTATCTCGCCATCCAAATGATTGTAAAGGCTAAAAATAAATACATGGCGTTTATTTTGCCGCCAATAATTATGTATGTACTTGATTACTTAACACAGACAGCGGCTCAAACATATAGCGTCACAATGGCACTACAACCGATGGTAGCACGAGCAACATCGTTTGTAATTACCATAGAGGATATTGCAATTATTTTCGGTGCGCTACTCGCTATTGATATTGTTTGCCTTTTCATTGGGAACAGAAGGAACAGGGATGTTATATGATTTTATTCCGAAAAAGAACGATTCGGCTTGTACCATTTTATTTGTTGTATATGGCCGCAGTGTTAGCCGCTTCTTCGCTTTATGGACTGTATGCGGCAGAAAGCGAAGAAATAGTCGCTCAGGTATTCGGTGACAGAGTATATTGCTATCTGCTCGTCCCTCCGTTTATCTGGACAATATCAACGATTGACGGGAGCACAAAGAAGCCTTCTTTTATCCGCATGAAAAGCAGAAATCAATATCTCCTGTTTCTGCTTCTTCAACAATACCTGTTCGCAGTTATATATCTAACTACATGGTTTTCCATGATCTATATTTTGGCAATTTGGCATGGTGAAAGATATTTATTTGTGGATATGTTTTCCTCATACATACGGTATCTACTCAGTTTTTTCCTATTAGCAAACATTTCAGAAATGCTAAAGCGAACGAAAAATAAGATGCTATCGACAATGCCCTTTATATCTGCCTATTTGCTTTTACTCATAGACGAACAGGTAATTCAGTCGGTTACGAACCGAAACGGGATAACAATACGGCTGATTTTCTCATGGGCTTTCCAACCTCTTGGACTTGTGCTACTGCCGATCTTCCTTGCAATAACGACTTTATTACTTTTGCAACTAAACCGTACATACGATATTTTTTGAAGGAGCTGTGAGGTGAAAAATGGAGATTATTCTAAAAGCGGTATCTAAGAAAATAGGCTATACACAGGTTTTAGATAATATCAACTGCCTGTTTTCAGGTGGAAAAATATATGGGATCGTTGGATACAACGGCAGTGGAAAAACTATGCTGCTCCGCACGATTGCTGGGTTAGTTATCCCTACAAGTGGAACGATTGATTTTGACGGAAAGCGATTGCATCGGGACATATCCATTCCGCCCTCACTCGGCCTTATTATTGAAAAGCCGGAATTTCTCAGTTACATGACGGGCCTTGAAAATCTGAAGCAACTTGCGGCAATCAATAAGAAAGTCTCCGAGAATACGATCAAAGAGTATATGCGGCTTTTTGAACTTGACCCGGAGTCAAAACAAACTATGCGCCGGTATTCTCTCGGCATGAAGCAGAAAATTGGGATTATTCAAGCACTCATGGAAAACCCGGATATTCTCATCTTAGACGAGCCGTTTAATGCGTTGGACGAAAAGTCCGTCCTGCTTCTTCGGAAATTGCTGTGTCAGCGCCGCGATGAAGGAAAGCTGATAATTGTGACTTCCCATCACAAAGATGACATCGAGGCAATTTGCGATGAAGTGATTGTTATGCAGGACGGAACACTAAAAAAGCCTAACGACGAAGGTAAACAATGAGGAATAGGGGGTGCTGTCGCTCAATGAAGAAAAGTATTGCATCTATGATAATCGCTGTACTCTCCCTATTAGCAATTATTTTCTGCGTTCTCTGGCAGCATACGGTACATGATCAAACCGACTTTACTACCTTTGCACAGGCAGAAGCAAATAAAGCATATACCAGTTTCTCGGCCTATCAAGAAAGTGGGAATGACGGCGACTATTGGCAGGGCGTTGCTGCGTTTTATGCGTTCCAAGAAGCGTATGGCCTTTTGACGGAGGATACAAACAAGTCCGCAAATCGTATTTTCTGTAACGAGGTTTATGGCAGTTTAGTCCTGTCCCCGGAACTATCGCAAGCGCACATTTCAGATATTCTCCATGTTATGAAAATACTCTCCGAGAATGTCATGGGCGAAAACGGTTATGTGCGAATGTCAGAACTTCGTAATATGCTGCAATCCTAACTGGGCTTTTAGCAGCAGTAAAACGATAAATATGGAGGTGTTAATATGAGCCATACAATCAAGCGAGCTATCATAGCCGTTGTAATAGCGGCTGCTGTCTACTTTCTCTCCGGGCCGATCATCGGATACACAAACTATGATATGTACCTTAGAGCAATAGAATTTTTAGCTGCTATTATCGCTGGCGGATGCTATTGGATTGGGAGCAACGAACGAAAGTGATGCTAAAACATCAATGACAAACAAGGAGTATTTTATTTATGAAAAAGAAAGTGACTATCACCGCAGTAGTTATCATTTGCATCTTGTTGGTGGTTGCAGTAGCCTTATCTGCAAATCGTGCGGGCGGTGAGATTGGCTTTGAAGCAACGATAAATAGTGTTGAAAATGGCGTTGCATACGCTACCATAAACAAGCAGGATGCGGGCTTCCTTGCTCCCAAACTGCCGGGAAACATTGAATTTAATACAAGCGATTTGGATGTAAAGCTGCAAGCGGGCGATGAAATAAGCGGATGCTACTTGAGTGGTACTATCAACGGCTCGTCTGTTCGAGTTGTTGATGTTACAATCAAAGGAAACGCTTCTCAGGGAATAAATGACCTTATCAGTCTTAATGAAGTAAGTGACTATATAACAGAGAAAGGCTACACATCAAAAGATTTTGAAGAAAGTCTGATGGGACGGTTTAGAGAGGACATTATCCGTTCTTGGGGAGCATCTGATCTGTTGTTCTCTGGAATTAACGCCGACGGTTGGTATCTTGATGATGATAAAAACAGAGGAATTAGCCTTACCTATGACGGAGATGGCTATGTATGTGAAGTTGTGATATGGTCGGGCGAGAAAGAAACTGGTGTAGACCGTTAAAGAGTCATTGGGTGATACCCCAAGCAGGAGTGATACATAAATCCGAACACATGAAACCGCCATTCGATGACGATTTTGCGTTCTAAAATCAAGCGGCGGTTTTGAAATATCATATTTCAAGCCGCCGTTTTCCTTTTGAAAAACTGGATCAACGGAGGGTGTGGTAAAGTCGCCCTTTTTTAAGGATACGGCGGTATCCAAGGAGGTATCGCCGTGTCCTTTTTCTTTATTGATAGCGCCTTTGATCTATACTGGCTAAAAAAAGAGCACTTCCACCGTCGGGGCTATACGACTGTGGATGCGAAATCTGTCAGTATGTAAGTGAAAATGTTGTTTTGTGCGTCCGCATAGCGTCATGCTGTGCGGGCGTTTTTATATGCCTGCACCTTGGGACAATTTGTCCCAAAGCAGCCAGCCCCGGCTGCCGATCCCCGCCGTTCCTCCGTTCTGTTCACCCACCCACACATGAACCGAATGGAGGAAATACAAATGACGACCATCAATCTGAAGGACTTTTACGCTTGGTACACCCATGATGAATACATCGAAGTTTCCGACGAAGTGGCCGCCGAGCTGAAGGCGGACAAGCTGTATGAGGAAGCCCATCAGCGGCGCACGACCCGCAACAAGGCGCAGTATTCCCCCGACTGTGACGATGGGATCGAATACTCGGCCTGCCTGCATGAGCCGACGCCGCAGGAGCTTCTGGATCGCATGGAGTTGTTCATCCACCTGTGGAACGCCCTCAACTCTCTGCCGGAGGTGCAGGGCATCCGGGTGGAGGCACATCTGATCCTCGGCAAGAGCTACCGCCAGATTGCCCAAGAGCAGGATGTGGACAAGAGCGTTGTCCGACGCTCGGTGAAGCGCGGCATAGCTGCTATGAAAAAATATTTGAAAAAAGTTCTGTGAGCGGGGCTCCATTTGCCCGATTTTTGTCCTTGGTATATGAGAGGTAGTTTTCACTTCTCCGCAGCAAGGTAGTTGATGCTCCGTCACGGATCGTCGCTGTCCGCTGTGAGGGAGCGCCGCATTGAATATGAGCTGTCTTATGACAGGCCAACAGGAGCGGGTGCGGCGCTCCCGCCTTTCAAAAACACCTTGTGACATTTCGTCCCAAGGTCATAAGCCGCAGGCCAGCGCTTTTATGAGGCGCTGGCCTTTCCCTGTTGCCGAGAATTGAAAAGGAGGTCTTTATGCAGCAGAGAAAACAACATACCGCATTTGCTGTGGATGGCTACGCCATCACCGCCAGCTTTGCAGACTGCAAAAATGCGGCAGCGCTCCATCATATAAAGCAGATTTTACTATCTTCCTTTGCCAACAATACGGCAAAAAATAGCTCCGGCGACATCCTTGCAATCCCTCCCGAACAGAGGGATAATAATAGTGGGGGTAGTCCCTATGTACCTTGAAAACTTCATATTCCCCGCGTATTGATTGCGTTTTTTCATTGACCCATCGACAAATGAAAGGACGGATCAATATGATAGAAAACAGAATGATGACAGGTAATCGGGTTGATTGCCTATACCGCGTGTCCACCGACAAGCAGGTGGACTACAATGACAAAAGCCAAGCCGACATTCCCATGCAGCGCAGAGAGTGCCATCGCTTCTGTGAAAAAATGGGATGGACGATTGTTCACGAGGAGCAGGAGGACGGCGTGTCCGGGCATAAAGTTAGAGCCGAAAACCGGGACAAGCTGCAAATCATCAAGGAACGAGCCAAACAGGGAAAATTCGATATTCTGCTTGTGTTCATGTTTGACCGTATCGGGCGTATCGCTGACGAAACGCCTTTCGTGGTGGAATGGTTTGTTAAGAACGGCATCCGGGTCTGGAGTACGCAGGAGGGTGAGCAGCGTTTTGATAATCACACGGACAAGCTCACCAACTACATCCGCTTTTGGCAGGCTGACGGCGAAAGCGAAAAGACTTCAATTCGCACAAAAACCGCTCTCGGCCAGCTTGTCGAGGATGGCGGTTTCAAGGGCGGTCTTGCTCCTTATGGGTATGACCTTGTAAAGAGCGGGCGCTTCAATAAACGCAAGCACGAGGTTTTTGAGCTGGCTGTCAACGAGGCCGAGGCTGCTGTGGTACGGATTATCTTTGACAAATATGTGCATGAGGGTTTCGGTGCTCAACGGATCGCCACCTACTTAAATAACCTCGGCTATCGGGCGAGAACGGGTAAAATGTGGCATCACGCCAGCGTCCGGGGTATCATTTGTAATCTGACATATACTGGGGTACTTCGCAGCGGCAAAAGCCGATCCCAAACGCTGCCCCACTTACAGATTATAGAACAGGAGCTGTTCGAGGCTGCACAGCACATTCGTACCTCCCGTGCCAACTCCGCCGAACAGGAACGGCGTGTACCGCTGAATACCCGTGGCCAGTCCTTGCTGGCCGGGAATGTCTTTTGCGGGCATTGTGGCTCTCGGCTGGCGCTCACCACCAACGGCAAGGCTTATCCGTGCAAGGAAGATGCTCACCGCATTGTAAAGCGTGTGCGGTATATCTGCTACGGCAAGACCCGCAAACAAACCGAGTGTGACGGGCAGACTGGCTACACAGCGCATATTCTTGACGGTATCATTGACAAGGTGGTGCGGCAGATCTTTGAACGGATGAAAGCGATCCCCAAAAGTGAAATCGTCAATATCCGTTATCGTGAAAAGATGGAAGAACGGAAGGCACTTCTCAAAAGTGCAAAATCAGACTACGCCAAGGCCGCCGCCGAGCTTGATACGCTCCGGGCAGAGGTCATTAAATCTCTCCGGGGCGAAAGTGCTTTTTCGCAGGATTTGCTTGGTTCTTTGATTTCTGACTGTGAGACAAAATGTCTCGAAGTTCAGCACACTATGGAGGCGGCGCAGGCAGCCTACGACGAGGGACAGGCCATGCTGGACGCCTTAAACGCTCAGTATGACGATATTATATCATGGGCGGATATGTACGACAGCGCCAGCACGGAGTCCAAGAAAATGATTGTGAGCTGCCTGATCCGGCGTGTGGAGGTGTATCGGGACTATCGGCTACATATCGACTTCAACATTGACTTTGAGCAGTTCAGCGCTGGACTGGACATTTCGGCAATCGCCGCATAAAAAAAGCCCGCTTCAAAAGGGAAGCGGACATAAAACAAAAACTTGCTTTTTTCAAAGCAAGCATTTATTAAGAATACTCAGCGCACCCGATTGGTGGAGATAAGCGGGATCGAACCGCTGACCTCTTGACTGCCAGTCAAGCGCTCTCCCAGCTGAGCTATACCCCCATATAGTGGGTGCGCTGAGTAATTTCTTATTCAATTAGTGCGGGGGTTGTTTACCGCTTCAACCGGACTCCCAGCTGAGCTATACCCCCATATGTTGTTGTCGACTCGCTGTCGACTTTCTTAGTATAGCATAAACATGAAAAATGTCAACCCCTAATTTTACAAATTTATCAGGAAGTTTTTCCCGACGCCGAAGGGCGATACGAGAGCCGCTTCTGCGGCTCCCGTATCACCGGAGGAGGGTGCGGTGCTTACGCCTCCAGACGGTCTTTTTTGACCTCGTTGAGGCTGGCAAGCACCATACCGGTCAGCGCGAACAGGGCGATGACGTTGGGCAGAACAATGAGGTTGTTGAACATATCCGTCAGCTCCCACACGAAGTCGCTGCCGGAGACAGTGCCGAGGAAGATGAACGCCAGTGCGATCATGGTATAGATGACGCTGCACAGCTTGCTGTTTCTGCGGCCGAACAGGTAGTTGGCATTGATCTTGCCGAACAGGTTCCAGCTCAGAATGGTGGAGAAGGCGAAGAACAGCAGGCAGACGGCCACAAATTTCGCGCCCAGACTGGCACCGAACACGGAGCCGAAGGCGGTCTGCGCCAGATTGGTCTTGCCCAGTGCTGCGGTAACATCACCGAAGTAGCCATTGGCCAGAGGGCCGTCGGCGGTGTACAGCGTGCAGATGATGACCAGCGCGTTGAGGGTCAGCACCACAAAGGTGTCGATGAACACGCCGATCATAGCCACCACGCCCTGATCGTGGGCGCGGGCCACGTTGGCCTGCGCGTGGGCGTGGGGCGTGGAGCCCATACCGGCCTCATTGGAGAACAGGCCGCGCTTGGCGCCCTGACTGACGGCGGTCTTGATGGCGTAGCCGAAGCCGCCGCCAATGATGGCTTGGGGCTGGAAAGCGTACTTGAAGATCATGGCGAAGGTGGCGGGGACGTACTGGATGCGGCAGATCAGAATGGCAAGACCGCCCAGCAGGAAGATACCGGCCATGATGGGGACGATCTTCTCCGTCACAGCGGCAAGGCGCTGCACCCCGCCCAGAAAGATGACGGCGCAGATCACCACCAGCACGATGCCCATGATCCAGGAGGGGACGCCGAAGGCGGTCTCCATGGTGGAGCCGATGGAGTTGGACTGCACCATGCAGCCCATGAAGCCCAGCGCCAGAATGATGGACACGGCGAAGAAACCTGCCAGGAACTTACCGAAGCCGCCCTTGAACGCGGTGGTGATATAGTACACCGGCCCGCCCTTGATGTTGCCGTCCGGCTCCACGATGCGGGTCTTCTGCGCCAGCGTGGCCTCGGCGTAGATGGTGGCCATGCCGAAGAAGGCGATGATCCACATCCAGAAGATAGCGCCGGGGCCGCCGGTGAGGATGGCGCCGGAGGCGCCGACGATGTTGCCGGTGCCTACCTGCGCGGCGATGGCGGTGGCCAGCGCCTGAAACGAGGTCATACCGCTTTTCTGTGCGCCGCCGCGGAGGTTCAGTTCACCGAAAAACTTTCTCATGCCCTCCCCGAAGCAGCGTACCTGCACAAAGCGGGTGCGGATGGAGTACCACAGGCCCACGCCCACCAGCAGGAAGATGAGAATGTAGTTGCTGAGGTACTCGTTGATCTTGGAAACAACGGGAAACAGTGTGGATTCGATCATGGCTTTTTTCTCCTTGCATAAAAAATAGAGCCGCTGCGGAACAGCGACTCTGGAGAAAGTCAGGGGGGGCAAGTAATGATCACTTGTCAGCTCCGTCCTTTTGCCTGAGAGATTCAGCGCAGCAGCGCCTTGCACCTTCGGCACCCAATTGAATGGGATTCTCCAGAGTACCCTCCGCATCCGGTCTGTACATTCCGGGTGTTTCATCGGGTGTATCAAATTGATGGACGTATGCTACCACAGAATGTGCGGTTTGGCAACCCCTAAATTTCAATTTTTTTGAAAAAAACGGCGGGGTGCCGGCGCAGCAAAAGGGGAGGCCCGTCCCGCAGGACGAGCCTCCCTGTATGGCAGGTGTTACGACAGCGAGAAGGTCATCTTGACCGGGTTGTGGTCGGACCACGCAAAGCCGGTATCCAGCACGGTGGCCTGCGACACCGTTACGTTGGGCGTGGTCAGGAAGCCATCCACCGTCAGGACATACTGTCCCTCGTGATAGGGGCCGTCCGCGTTGCGGCAGCTGGGGACGGGATCGTTCTCATCCAGCGGCGCTGCCAGCGAGACATCCACGCCGGCAAACGTCTCGGCAGGGATAGGCTGCGCCCAGGAATAGGACTGATCTGCCTCGCCAAACCACGCGGCGGAGTCGCCCAGAAGATCCTTGTTGAAGTCGCCGCCTGCCACGCACCAGTTGCCCGATTCATACTCGGCCTGCATATCCGCCAGCAGCAGCTTCAGCTGCTCGGTGGCGATGGTGCCGTCGCTGGTATATGCGGAGAGATGCAGGTTGTAAAGGACAAGCTCTTTACCACCTGATACGGGGATGCGGCTGACGGAATAGCAGCGATCCAGATCCAGCAGCTTCATAAAGCCGCCCTCGATCGGCAGCTCCACGCGGCTGGCTGCGGCGATATCCGCCGTGGAGAAGGTCATCAGACCGGCGCGCGACGCGCCGTGGGGCTTGAGCAGCGGATACATGAGGTAGGGGGAGTCATAGTTCTGGCAGTACACCCAGCTCATGCCGGACAGCGCCTCGGTGAAGTAGGCGCGCTCATCCACCTGATAGGTACGGGTGGCGCCGGTGTCCACCTCCTGCAGCAGATAAAAGTCGGCGTCCTGCTCCTGCAGGAAGGTACTGATCGCCGTAAGGTTCTTGGTCAGGCGCTCCTTGCTCCATGCACGGGATTCGGTGCCGCCGTCCATGAAGAAGCCGTAATCGGACTCGTAGGCGCCGAAACCGATGTTATAGGAGATCATGGTATAGACGGTGCCGCTCTCTGCGGCGTCTGCGTTATGCTCCGGCGTCAGCGCCATATCGCCCAGCCGGTGGTAATCGATGAAAACATACGCCACATATCCACCCACCAGCAGCACCACAGCCAGCAGGATACACAGCGCGATCTTCAACCATTTTTTCACACGTATGTGCCTCCTTCGGTTTACAATTTTTCCTCTGCATAGTATAATAAATTTCACTGCATTTGAAAAGAGGGAATCTGCTTGAAAAAAATCGTGATACGCTTCAACGCGCCGGTCATCCTGACCTTCGCCCTGCTGAGCCTGCTGGCGCTGCTGCTGGGAAACTGGACAAACGGCGCCGCCACGCACCAATATTTCTCCGTATACCGCTCGTCCCTGTCCGATCCGCTGACCTATGTGCGCTTTATCGGCCATGTGCTGGGCCACGCGGATTATGAGCATTACATGGGCAATATGCTGCTGCTTTTGCTGGTGGGGCCGGGGCTGGAGGAGAAGTACGGCAGCGGTACCATGGTCTGGATGATCCTCGTCACCGCGCTGGTCACGGGGCTGGTGCATTTCGTGTTTTTCCCCGGCTCGGCGCTGCTGGGCGCCAGCGGCGTGGTGTTCATGATGATCGTGCTGTCCTCCTTCACCGCCATGCGCCGGGGAGAGATCCCTGTCACGCTGATCCTCGTGGTCATCTTCTATCTGGGCGGCGAGATAATGGACGGCCTTTTCAAAAAGGACAACATCTCCCAGATCACCCATATCGTAGGCGGACTGTGCGGCCTGATCTTCGGGTTTACCGTCCGCCGGGGCAGGAGGTGACGGTATGTGGCTGGCGATAGGGGTCACGGCGGCGCTGCTTGCGGGCGACCGCGTGCTGAAGGCGCTGTCCCGCAAAGGAAAGCTGCACTATGAGGGGAAGGTCGTGCGCCTGACCAATCTGGAGAATCCCGGCTTCTTTCTGGGAAAGGGCAGCCGCCACCGGACATTCCTTCGGTGGGGGCCGCTGGCGGTCTGGATCGCGGCGGCGTTTCTGCTGCTGCCTCAGGCGGCGCAGCGTCTGCGTCCGGCGCGTCTGGGTATCCTGCTGGTGCTGGCCGGCGGACTGAGCAACCAGTATGACCGGCTGCGGCGGGGCAGCGTGACGGACTACATACAGCTTCCCCACGCCGGGAAGAAGCTGCGGCGGCTGGTATGGAACGTGGCGGACGCCATGCTGGTGGGCGGCGTGCTGCTGACGGTCATCGGCCTCATCCGGGAGTTGATCCGGGGACGGTGATACACATAGGGCTGTACCAGCGGCACAGCCCTCTATTTTTGCGTTGTCGCTGTAAGCAGAGGCGCAACAAAAAAGCGCAGGGAGCACCATCGGTGCTCCCTGCGCTTTTCAGGGTATAACGCGGGACAGGTCTCTCTGGTGGAAGGGCCTGTATCAAAACGCACGGCGCTGTGTGAGCAGCCGCACGAAGGACACGATGGCCAAAACGCCAACGCCGGCAGCGGCTCCCATGCTCACGAAGGAGAGCAGCGTACCGAGGGTGTTGGGCAGGAAGAATGCCGCTACCGCAGAAGCCAGACACAGAACGACCAGACCGGCGATCATCTTCATCTTTACCATACTTTATGTTCTCCTTTCTCACAGCGAATAGATGATGTACAATTGCTTGACTATACAATACCAGAGTTTCCGGTACGCATCCTTACAGGAAGGAGACAAAGCGGTGGTAAGTTGGATACAAAATGGTTACATTCGGGTCATTTCAGTGACAATGAACAGACGGCGCGCCTGATTTTTTCTTGTGTTTTACGGGAATATTTGCTATAATACAGGGAACTATCCGAAACGTGCGTTTTTGCCGCGTCTGCGCGGCCCGCGCACGCGCTTTACCGGGAGGAATTTCCATTGCAATATCTGAAAGATCTGTGGGCGGCGCTGGATCTTGGCTCTCTGGAGGGCATTGCCCTGCGCCTGGCATCCGTATTTTTGTGTTTGACCATCCATGAGTCGTGCCACGGGCTGGCGGCCTATGCGCTGGGCGACCCTACCGCCAAGCGCGCCCATCGGCTGAGCCTGAATCCCCTGCGGCATATCGACTGGATCGGCTTCGTGATGATGATCGTGGCGGGCTTCGGCTGGGCCAAGCCTGTGCCGGTGAATCCCAATTACTTCAAAAAGCCCAAGGAGGGCATGGCGGTCACGGCGCTGGCAGGCCCCGCGTCCAATTTCCTGCTGGCGCTGCTGCTTTTGCTGCTCGCACGGCTGGTCTACGCCCGCGCGCTGGTGACAGGCGCACTGCCGGAGACGCTGTTCTCATTTTTGGTGAATACCGCGTGCCTGTCGGTGGGTCTGGGACTCTTCAATCTGGTGCCGGTGCCGCCGCTGGACGGCTCCAAGGTGGTGGCGGTACTGCTGCCGGACAGAGCCTACAACTGGCTGATGCGCTACGAGCAGCTGGGCATGGTGCTGCTGGTGGTCATCATCTCCGTTGGCGTGGGCAGCAATGCGCTGAACGCCGCCATCGACTGGGTATTTGGCTTATTCTGCCGCATAGTCGGCTTCTGAGGAGTAAACACTGTTGGACAATCCGATTTTTAAGCTGGAAAAGGTGGTGCAGACCAAGGCCAGTCAGCCGCTGGAGGATTTTGAGGGGCCGCTGGATCTGATCCTGTTCCTGCTGAGTAAAAATAAGATAGAGATACAGGACATCCCCATTGCCCTGATCCTGGAGCAATATCTGGACTATCTGGAAAAACGCAAGCAGATGGATCTGGAGGTGGCCAGCGAATTCATCACCATGGCCGCGCACCTGATGTATATCAAGACCCGTATGCTGCTGAGTCTGGAGGATGAGGAGGCCCAGAGCGAGATGGACGCCCTCATCCAGTCTCTGGAGGAGCGGAAGCGGGGCGACGCCTACGCCAAGATCCGCTATATCACGGAGAAGCTGGGCCCCATGGGAGAGTTTGGCCGCAACGTGCTGACCCGTCCGCCGGAGCCGATGGAGCGCGGGAAGATCTACGAGTACGAGCAGGAGCCGGCGGATCTGATCCTCGCCATGCAGGAGGTCACCGACCGCCGGGGGCAGGTGGAGGAGACGCCTCAGCTGAAGGCCTTTGATGAGATCGTAAAGCGGGAGCCGTACCCGGTGGAGACGAAGGCACGGGAGATCATCCAGCGCCTGAAGCGGGGCGGCATCACCCGTTTCCTGCTGCTGTTCCGGGGCAGCAGGAGCCGCAGCGAGCTGGTAGCCACCTTCATGGCGGTGCTGGAGCTGTGCCGGAACAATCTCATCCGCCTGGCGGGCTCTGCCAGCGACTGTACCGTCACCTGCGAGGGCGACGTACCGGAAGAAATGATGTAAGGGGAAAACCATGGATACACGGGAAATGAAGGAGATCGAGGCCGCGGTGGAGGGCATCCTCTTTGCCTCTGGCGAGCCGGTAGGCATCGACCGCGTCTGCGTGGCGCTGGATCTGGACAAGCCCACGGCGGAGCTGGTACTCCAGCGGCTTCAGGATTATTACAGCTATGAACGGCGGGGTATCCGCCTTTTGAAAATGGACGACAGCTACCAGCTTTGCTCCGCGCCGGAATACGGAGACCAGATCCGCCGGGCCTTCGAGATCCGAAAGCCTGCCAAGCTGAGCCAGCCGGCGCTGGAGGTGCTGACCATCATCGCCTACTACCAGCCCACCACGAGGGCGTATGTGGATCAGATCCGGGGCGTGGACAGCTCCTACACCGTGGGGTTGCTGCTGGATCGCCACCTTATCGAGGAGTGCGGACGGCTACAGGTGCCGGGCCGCCCCCGGCTGTACCGGACGACGCAGGCGTTCCTGCGGGCGTTCCATCTGGACTCGCTGGAGGATCTGCCCCAGCTTCCGGGTATGGAGGCGGACGGACAGATGCGTCTGGACGAGGAGGGCAATCTTCCGACGGAGGAAGCGTAAAAAGAGAGAGGGGGGACCCTGTTGGTCGCACTGTGGATATTGGGCATCCTGCTGCTTTTGATACTTGTGCTGCTCCTTCTGCGGGTGGGCGTGCGCCTTCAATTTGGCGAGGAGCTGCGCGTCACGGCCATAGCGGGTCCCATTCGGCTGCAATTGGTGCCGGAGCCGGAGAGGAAAAAACCGGATAAGCCGAAAAAGGAGAAAGCACCTAAGAAGAAAAAAGAAAAAACGCCGGAGGACGGCGCAAAAAAGAAATCCCCCGGCCTGACCTTCCGCGATATACGCAGCGCCCTGCCCGCGCTGTGGGAGTCCCTGAAGCGGGGGCTGCGGAAGACCCGGCAGCGCCTGCGTATCGACCCCATGCGCCTGTTCGTGTGCTTCGGCGGCGACGATCCCGCGCAGGTAGCGGAGCTTTACGGCTGGGCCAACACCGCCATGTGGACGGTGATGCCGGAGATGGAGCGGCTGACCCGTATGCCGGATCCCCATATCCATCTGGAGACGGATTTCACCGCCTCGGAAACGCACATCAGCGGCGAGGTGGGGCTGAGCTTCCGCATCGGCGATCTGCTGGCCATCGGCTTTGCCTTCGCCGGGCCTGCGCTGCGGTGGTACAAGGGCTTCCGAAAGGAAAAGAGCGCACAGGAGAAGAAGACGGCGCAGGAGAAAACGCCGCCGGAAAAGACGAAGAATCAGGCGCCCGCCGGTGCGGACGCGACCACATAACGAATCAGAAAAGGAGCGTACAGCATGGAAATGAACGAGAAGAAGAACTCCATCAGCGCAATGATGGAAGCCTCTATGGGCAAGATCCGTGAGATGGTGGACTCCAACACCGTGGTGGGCGAGCCCATTACCACGGCGGACGGCGTGACACTGATCCCCGTGTCCCGCCTGAGCTTCGGCTTCGGCTGCGGCGGCGGGGACTACGGCAAGCAGCAGGATAAGCTGGGCGCAGGCGCGGCGGCCGGTGTGCGGGTGGAGCCTATGGCGTTCCTTGTGGTCAAGGACGGCGTGACCCGTATGCTGCCGGTGGGTACGCCCGCCATCACCACGGTGGATCGCATCGTGGAGATGGTGCCGCAGGTCATGGACCGCGTGGAGGGCTTTATCGACAAGAAGCGGGAAAAGGCGGATTTCTAAAGGAAAATACTTTCATACACGGCTGAATATAGTGGGATGATCCTAAAAAAGACGGGGTGATCCTATGTCAGCCAAGGTGCTGCGGGCGCTGCTGCGCCTGTGCCTGCTCCTGTGTATCGTACCGGCTGTGGCGGAGGCTGTGGAGGTCTCCGCCACGGCTGCTGTCCTGCTGGACGCGGACACGGGGCAGGTGCTCTACGAAAAAAACGGCGACGAGCGGATGCTGATCGCCAGCACCACCAAGATCATGACGGCGCTGGTGGTGCTGGAGCAGGCGGGCCTGGATGATACCATCACCGTGACGCAGGCGCACATGGCGGAGGGCTCATCCATGTACCTCAAGCCCGGCGAGACGGTACGGGTGGAGGAGCTGCTGTATGGTCTGCTGCTGTGCTCCGGCAACGATGCGGCGCTGGCACTGACGGAGTGCGCCGGGGGAGCGGCCCCCTTTGTGGCGCTGATGAACGAGAAGGCGGCGGCGCTGGGCATGGCGCATACGAGCTTTGCCAATCCCAACGGACTGGATGCCGAGGGACACTATTCCACGGCCCGGGATATGGCGGTGCTGGCTGCCGCGGCCATGGACGATCCCACATTCCGGCGGCTCTGCTCCAGTCGCTGTGTGACCATCGGTTCGCGCACCATGGAGAACCACAACCGCCTGCTGCGGCAGGTGGAGGGGTGTGTCGGCCTGAAAACGGGCTATACAAAGGCGGCGGGTCGGACGCTGGTGTCCTGTGCGGAGCGAAACGGCTGCCGCCTGATCGTTGTGACACTGCGGGACGGCGATGACTGGGCCGACCACGCGGCGCTATACGAATACGGGTTCCGGCTGACGGCGCCGCGGATGGCGGTGCAGCGGGTGCTGGAACGGATGTGCCGCGCACCGGCGGCGGTGTGGAACGGAGCGATACGGCAGGAGGGTGGAGGCGCATGAAGGAGCGGCTGCAAAAATTGATAGCGTCGGCCGGCCTGTGCGCCCGCCGGACGGCAGAGGAGTGGATCGCCGCCGGGCGTGTCTGTGTCAACGGCGCGGTGGCGTCGCTGGGCGACCGTGCCGACCCGGAGACGGATACCGTCACGGTGGACGGCGCGCCGCTGCCGGGAAAGCCGGGGGCTGTCTATCTGATGCTCAACAAGCCCCGGGGCTATGTGACCACCCTGTCCGATGAATACGGACGGCGGACGGCGGCGGAACTGGTGGCGGACTGCGGGGTACGGGTGTACCCGGTGGGACGGCTGGACCGGGACTCCGAGGGGCTGCTGCTCTTTACCAACGACGGTGAGCTGGCGCAGCGGCTGCTGCACCCCCGTCATCAGGTGGACAAGGTCTATCTGGTGACGGTGCGGGGCGACATCCGGGGCGCGGCGGAGCGTCTTATGGCCATCACGCAGCTGGACGGCGAGCCCATCGCACCGGCGCAGGCGGCGGAGGTCACCCGTCATGAGGGACAAGCCATGCTGCGGGTGACCATCCATCAGGGGAAGAACCGGCAGGTGCGCCGGATGTGCGCCCAGATCGGGCTGCATGTGGTTCGATTGCAGCGTATACAGGAGGATTCTCTGCTGCTGGGCGACCTGCCTGCTGGCAAGTGGAGATACTTGACAGACCAAGAATTACAAGGACTTAGGGGAGGCGAGATGCGTGAGCGCGAATAAGAGCGTTTTACAGACCATCCGCAGCGGGATGGACACGTTCTCCAAGGGGCAGAAGCGGATCGCCCAATACATTCTGGAAAATTATGACAAGGCGGCGTTCATGACCGCCAGTAAGCTGGGACAAACGGCGCAGGTCAGCGAGTCCACGGTGGTGCGCTTTGCGGCGGAGCTGGGCTATGCCGGGTATCCGGATATGCAGAAGGCCTTGCAGGAGCTGATCCGCGGCAAGCTCACATCCATCCAGCGCATTCAGGTGTCCCGCGACCAGATCAGCGGCGGGGATATTCTGGGCAGCGTGATGCAGCGGGACATGAACAGCATTCACGACATCATCGAGGAACTGGACAGAGATGTTTTTGAGCAGGTGGTGGACAAGCTGCTCCACGCCAAGCACATCTATATTCTGGGCGTCCGCTCCTCCTTCTTTCTGGCAGGTTACCTCAATTTCTATATGCACCTGATTTTTGAAAACGTAACACTGGTGCAGAGCAGCGCCGCTGGCGAGATCTACGAGCAGCTGGTACACATCGGGCCGGGAGATGTGCTGTTGAGCATCTGCTTCCCGCGTTACTCCAAAATGGCCATCCACGCGGTGCAGTTTGCCTGCTCCCGGCAGGCGGATGTTATCGCCATCACGGACAGTCCCATGTCGCCCATGTATCAGATGGCATCGCTGTCGCTGCTGGCGCCCAGCGACATGATCTCCTTTGTGGACTCCATGGCGGCGCCGCTGAGTTTGCTGAACGCGCTGATCCTGGCCGTGGGCCGCCAGCGCAGAGATGAGTTGTCCGCCACGCTGGCGGATATGGAACAGGTGTGGTCGAAGTACAGCATCTTCGGGAAAGAGGACGATGAGTGAGATCATAGTGATCGGCGGGGGAGCCGCCGGTATGATGGCGGCCATCACCGCCGCCCGGCAGGGTGCGGGTGTGACGCTGCTGGAGCCCAACGAGCGGTTGGGCAAAAAACTGAATATCACCGGCAAGGGCCGCTGCAACGTGACCAACGACTGCGATCAGGAGACGCTGATGGCCAATATCCCCGGCAACAGCCGGTTTCTGTACAGCGCCCTGACCCGCTTTACGCCGCAGGATACCATGGCGTTTTTCGAGGCGCTGGGCGTGCCGCTGAAGGTGGAGCGGGGAAACCGCGTGTTCCCGGTGTCTGACCGCTCCTTCGACATCTCCGGTGCGCTGGAGCGGGAGCTGCGGCGGCTGCACGTCCGCCTCCTCCGGGAGCGGGCGGCGGTGATCACCGTGGAGAACAGCGTGGTCACCGGCGTGGATACCGACAGGCAGCACCGCCCGGCGGACGCCGTGGTACTGGCTACCGGCGGCGTATCCTATCCCGGCACCGGTTCTACCGGCGACGGCTACACCATGGCGGCGGCGCTGGGACACACCATCGTGCCGCCACGGGGCTCGCTGGTGCCGCTGGAGAGCGATGATGCCGACTGCGCCGCCATGCAGGGACTGAGCCTGCGGAATGTGGAGGCCACGGTATACAACGGAAAGCATAAGCCGGTGTTCCGGGAATTCGGCGAGATGCTGTTCACCCACTTCGGCGTGTCGGGGCCGCTGATGCTGTCCGCCAGCGCCCATCTGCGCCGCTGGGATAAGGAACAGTACACCCTGTCCATCGACCTGAAGCCGGCGCTGGACGAGCAGAAGCTGGACGCCCGCATCCTGCGGGATGTCGGGGAGAACCCCAACCGGGATATGGCCAATATCCTGTCGGGACTGGTACACCGGAGCATGGTGCCGGTGCTGCTGCGCCGTCTGGCGCTGCCGGAGGGGGAGAAGGCTAACAGCCTGACAAAAGAGCAGCGCCGCCGTCTGGTACAGGAGCTGAAGCATTTTACGGTGCCTCTCACCGGGCCGCGCCCGGTGGCGGAGGCCATTGTCACCGCCGGCGGCATAAAGGTGGGGGAGGTCGTACCCAACACCATGGCGTCCAAACTGGTGGAGGGACTGTACTTTGCCGGCGAGGTGCTGGATGTGGACGCCTATACCGGCGGCTTCAACCTCCAGATCGCGTGGGCGACCGGATATCTGGCGGGCCTTTCCGCCGCAGAGAAATGAGGATGGAATGATGAATAAAAAACAATACGCCGTGGCCATTGACGGGCCCTCCGGCGCAGGTAAGAGCACGCTGGCGAGGGCGGCGGCGGAGCGGCTGGGTATCCTGTATGTGGATACCGGCGCCATCTACCGCACCATCGGCCTGTATGTGCAGCGCCGCGGCATCGACCCCAAGGACACGGCGGCGGTGCTGGCCGCGCTGCCGGATATCCGCATCGGCATGGATCACGATGCAGATGGGATGCAGCGGATGCTCCTGAACGGGGAGGACGTGACGGCGGACATCCGCCTGCCGGAGATCTCCATGTACGCCTCCGCCGTATCCGCCATTCAGGGCGTGCGGGATTTCCTGATGGAGATGCAGCGCTCTCTGGCGCGGGAGCGCAGTGTCATTATGGACGGCCGCGACATCGGCACGGTGGTGCTGCCCGATGCGGACGTGAAGATCTTCCTCTACGCCGACGTGGAGGTGCGGGCCAAGCGCCGCGAGCTGGAGCTGCGGCAGCGCGGCACGCCCAAGCCCTACGAGGAGGTGCTGCGGGAGATGGAGGAGCGGGACTACAACGACACACACCGCGCCGCGGCGCCCCTGCGGGCGGCGGACGACGCCATTATGGTGGACACCAGTTCCATGGATTTTGACGCCAGCCTTGCACTGCTGCTGGACGTAATACGGGGGAGTGTAACGAATTGAGGAACAAGTTCTATGCCAGAGCGTGGCGCATCCTGCGCCCCATCGTGCTGTTTTTCCTGCCGGTGGAGCTGCGGGGTACGGAGAATCTGGAGGACGAGGCGGCGATCCTGTGCGCCAACCACTCCAGCGCGTGGGATCCCATCCTGCTGGTGCTGGCCATGCCCCAGAGCTTCAACCTGCGGATCATGGCGAAGAAGCAGCTGTTCTCCATCCCGCTGGTGCGCTGGTTCCTGCGGAACATGGGGGTATTCCCGGTGGACCGGGGCAACAGCGATATCGGCGCGGTGAAAACCGCCATCTCCAGCCTGCGGGACGACTGGAACCTGCTGATCTTCCCGGAGGGGACGCGGGTGAAAAAGCCGGGGCAGGTGACGCCCAAGAGCGGCGCCGGGATGATGGCTATCCGCGCCGGCGTGAAGATGGTACCGGTGTTTATCGGCACGGCCAAGCGCCTGTTCCGCAAGACGGTCATCATCTTCGGCAAGCCCTTTGCGCCCACCTATACGGGCCGCAAGGGAACGGCGGAGGAGTATCAGGCCAACACGGACGAGGTCATGCGCCGCGCCTATGAGCTGGGTGGTGTGTCATGCCTGTGATCTTGGCAAAGTCCGCCGGATTCTGCTACGGCGTGGAGCGTGCGGTGAAGCTGGCGGAGCAGACCGCCCGCGAAAAGGGAAACTGCGTCATGCTGGGCAGCATCATCCACAACGCCCATGTGGTGCGGGAGCTGGAGGCGCTGGGCGCCCGGCAGGTAGACGACATATCGCAGGTGCGGCCGGGGGAGACGGTCATCATCCGCTCCCATGGCGAGACGCGGCAGGTCTATCAGCAGCTGGAGGCGCTGGGCGCGGAGGTGGTGGACGCCACCTGTCCCAATGTGCGGCGTATCCAGCGGCTGGTGGCAGGCGCCGGGGAGGAGGGACGTACCCCTCTCATCATTGGGGAGCAGCACCATCCGGAGGTGCTGGGCGCAGCCAGCTGGTCGGAGGATTCCGTCATTGTGGACGGCCCGGCGGCGCTGGAAGCGTGGCTGGCGGTGGACCCTGCGCGGCGCACGATGCCCCTGATGGCAGTGGCGCAGACCACCTATATCCGCACTCTCTGGGACGACTGCGTAAAAATTTTAAAAAAACAGTGTACAAATGTGAAAATCTCTGATACAATATGTAATGCTACGCATAAGCGTCAGTCGGAAGCGGCGGAAATTGCCGCCATGTCGGACGTGATGGTCGTGGTCGGAGATCGTAAGAGTGCCAACACCAAACATTTAACGGAGATTTGCAGCGCGAGATGCCCCGTCGTCTATCAGGTCGAACGGGTGAATGAGCTCAAGGGTGACTTTCTTAACGGATGTTCTGTGGCGGGGCTTACAGCCGGCGCGTCCACGCCTGCGGGCATCATTAAGGAGGTATATGCAAGAATGAGCGACGAGATCAAGAACATGGAAGCTACCGAAGAGAGCTTCGAGGAAATGCTGGAAAAATCTTTTAAGACTTTGAATACAGGAGAGAAGGTAACCGGTATCGTGACTGCCGTTGGCCCCACCGAGGTACAGGTCGATCTGGGCTGCAAGCAGGCAGGTTATATTTCCATCAACGAGCTGTCCGCCGATCCCAACGTGAAGCCTGAGGATGTGGTGAAGGTCGGCGATGAGATCGAGACCTACATCATCCGCGTCAACGACGTGGAGGGCTATGCCATGCTGTCCAAGAAGCGTCTGGACGCTGTCAAGGTCTGGGAGGACATCGAAAAGGCCCGCGAGGAGAAGACCACTCTGGAGGGCAAGGTCACCGAGGAGAACAAGGGCGGCATCGTTGTCAACGTCAAGGGCGTGCGCGTGTTCGTGCCCGCTTCCCAGTCCGGTCAGCCCCGCGGCGCTGAGCTGAGCGCCATGATCGGCCAGACCGTCTCCCTGCGCATCACCGAGGTCAACCGTGCCCGCCGCCGCGTGGTCGGCTCCATCAAGGCCGTGACCTACGAGGCCCGTCAGGCTGCACAGGCTGAGATCTGGGAGAACATTGAGGTCGGCAAGCACTACACCGGTACGGTCAAGTCCATGACCTCCTACGGTGTGTTCGTGGATATCGGCGGCGTGGACGGTATGGTACATATCTCCGAGCTGTCCTGGTCCCGCATCAAGAACCCCGCTGAGGTGGTTTCCGTGGGCGACACGCTGGATGTGTATGTCATCTCCTTCGATCCCGAGAAGCGCAAGATCTCTCTGGGCGTGAAGGATCGCTCCTGCAATCCCTGGGATAAGTTCATGGAGACCTATCATGTGGGTGACGTGGCCAGTGTCCGCATCGTCAAGCTGATGACCTTCGGCGCTTTCGCTGAGGTCGTGCCCGGCGTGGACGGTCTGATCCACATCTCCCAGATCGCAGATCGCCGCATCGAGAAGCCCGGCGACGTGCTGGCTGAGGGCGACATCGTGGACGCCAAGATCACGGCCATCGACGAGGAGAAGCAGAAGATCTCCCTGTCCATCCGTGCGCTGCTGGCTCCCTCCGCCGAGGACGAGGGCGACGACGAGTAAAAAATGTCTGTAAAAAAGCAGCGGTACATTTGTACCGCTGCTTTTTTACACAAAAAGTATACCTGTACATTTACGCATTTGCACCCAAATCACAGTATGTTAAGTTTCTGCTAATTAGTAGAACCGATAATTAGTACACGTTTATCGAAAGAAAAAGGTGCATTATATGAGTTTAATAAGATGCGGAAAGTTGAGATATCAAGCAGATATGTTACCACTGGAGCCAATCGGAGGCAATACAACGGTGACGGCTTTAGCGGGAAATACCGGATATAGTTACAACACCGGCCTATCTATTTCGGCTTCAATTGATGATGCCTTGGCAAACGCGCAAGAAAATATAGGGCCTGTTGTATGCGATAGTTTGGATACCGATATTGAAGAGGATATGACACAAGTAATTTACTATGTGTCAGACATTCATATTGAGCATCAACTTGAGGTAATTGGAAAGACATTTGCTGATGTCAGAAAACTGATTAGGAAGAAAGTAAATGAACTTGTGAGTTCTATAGATGAAGACAAGGGAACAATTCTTGTAGCGGGAGATGTTGCTGATAGTGTAGAACTGACTAATATTTTCTATGACGAATTAAACCAAAGGTTGTTGCAAAATGCGAACAGAATTGATTGGCGTATTATTGCTGTTCTTGGTAACCATGAGCTTTGGAATGCAAGTCAAAGGAGATGGTTCAAACCTAATGTCACTGCAATCATCAGAAAATATAAGAAAACTATACCAGTTCAACTGCTTGAAAATGAGTTGTTTGTTAACTATAAAGGGAAAAATGAGTACATACTTGATGAAGAAACCATATTAAAAGCAGAACCAGTTGAAATTGCTGATCTTATCATGAATAGCACCGTGGTCATATTAGGCGGGATTGGTTTTTCTGGTCGGAACCCTATTTTTAACGCGACAAAAGGTCTTTATAGAGATGTACTAACGCCGAAGGAGGACGTCGATAGGACTCAACGTTTTTCTGCTGTTTATGATAAGGTGCTACAGTGTGCTGAGACTAAGCGGGTGATTGTTTTAACACATACACAAATGCAAAACTGGTCTACTAAGCAATACAATCCCAATTGGGTTTATATAAATGGACACACACATCAAAATACTTCGATTCGCAGTAGAGATGGGGCGACGGTTTTCTCAGACAATCAAATAGGCTATAAGCCCCAGAAAATTAAATTAAAATCTTTTCGAATTAAAGGTGTTTATGATCCGTTTGATCAGTGGAGCGATGGAATTTACAGGATAACGGCAGAGCAATATCAAGATTTTAATCGGGGACGTGGCATTTCAATGGGCGGTTTTAAGCGTGAAGGCGAAATTTATGCAATCAAGCGCAACAATACCTACATGTTTTTCCTGAAAAGAACGACCCTTTGCGTTTTGGAAGGCGGCCGCATTCGTAAGGCCACTCATGATATTGAATACTATTATGATAATTTGCCGATTTACTGTGACATCATTAAACAAAGATTACGTCCGTATAGGGAAGCATTGAAAAAAATCGCAAGAGAGGTCAAATTAATTGGGGGAGACGGCAGAATACATGGTTGCATTGTAGATGTCGATTTTTTACATCATATTTTTTTGAATCCATTTGACGGCTCAATTATTCCTTATTGCGCTACTGATATGGAAAAAAGAACGGTTTTCCCGAATGTGCTTAGTATGCTCAAGTCCGTGGATAGAAGTATATATTTTCCGAACCAACACCTAACGGAGCATTTTGTGTTGCTTTCGCAAAAGAATCAATTACCGTTACTGTCTGGGCGGACGAATGAGGGTGAGTACGCAATAGAACGTGCATCTGAAATTGTCTACGACAAGAAGATGTATCAATCGTCAAGAATCATGCGTTCCATGCAATATGTATTCGAAGGAAATGTGGTACGTATTTGGAGAGATGAATTACTGGAAGACGCTATTGTGATAGATATGGGGATTTCTGAGAAAGTGTCTAAATCTCTCGAACAAAAAACAAGTTTATCAATAACAAATAGCGGGTAAGGCTAAATTTAAAGTACTGGCTACCTTCTATCGTTAAAAAATACACAATTGCGGGAGGTAATAATTGGAAGATTCTCCAATTTCACTTTTTGTTCCTTTGTGGTAAAATTAACAATTAGAGATTAAAGGGAAAGTGAGGAACTGCACTATGCCATTTGCAGATTATCAGGAAATGTATCGTCAGAAGCTGACCACTGCGGATGAGGCGGTCAAGGTCATCAAGTCCGGCGACTGGGTGGACTACGGATTTTGTGCCATCCACCCCCGCGTGCTGGATGAGGCGCTGGCTCGCCGCGCACCGGAGCTGGAGGATGTGAAGGTCCGGGGTGGCATCAGTCTGTGGAAGCCGGCGATCTTCGATATTGAGGATCCGGTGCATCATATCATCTATAACTCCCACCACATGAGCGGCGTGGAGCGTCACCATATCGCCAGCGGCGCGTGCTTCCACGAGCCGATGCGCTATTCCGAGCTGCCCCGCTACTACTACGACCATATCACGCCGCCGGATGTGGCCATGTTCCAGGTCGCACCCATGGATAAGCACGGCTACTTCAATTTCGGCCTGTCCGCATCCCACCTGAAGGCAGTGTGTCAGATGTCCAAGGTGGTCATCGTAGAGGTCAACGAGAATATGCCCCGTTGTCTGGGCGGCTTCGACAACTGTATCCACATCAGCGAGGTGGATATGGTGGTGGAGGGCCGTAATGACCCCATGGGCATCCTGCCCTCCGGTGCAGCCACGGAGGTGGATAAGGCGGTGGCGCAGCTCATCGTGGAGCAGATCCCCGACGGCGCCTGTCTCCAGCTTGGCATCGGCGGTATGCCCAACACTGTGGGCGCCATGCTCTGCGAGTCTGATCTGAAGGATCTGGGCGTGCATACGGAGATGTACGTGGACGCCTATGTGGATCTGGCCATGGCGGGGAAGGTTACCTGCGCCCGGAAGAACATCGACCGGGGCCGTCAGGTCTTCGCCTTCGCCGCCGGTACCCAGAAACTCTACGACTATCTGGATGACAACCCCGCCTGTATGGCCGCGCCTATCAGCTACACCAACGACATCCGCACCATCGCGTCCATCGACAACTTTGTTTCCATCAACAACGCCGTGGACGTGGATCTGTATGGGCAGGTCAACGGCGAGACGGCGGGCATCAAGCAGATCAGCGGCGCCGGCGGTCAGCAGGACTTTGTGCTGGGCGCGTATCTGTCCAAGGGCGGCAAGAGCTTCATCTGCCTGTCCTCCACCTTCAAGGATAAGGACGGCTCCATGAAATCCCGCATCCGTCCCACGCTCCAGCCCGGCTCTGTGGTGACGGATACCCGCGTGAACACCATGTATGTGGTGACGGAGTATGGTTGCGTCTGTCTCAAGGGGCTGAGCGTATGGGAGCGGGCGGAGAAGCTGATCTCCATCGCCCATCCCGACTTCCGGGAGGAGCTGATCCGTGCGGCGGAGCAGCAGAAGATCTGGTACCCCCACAACAGAAGATGAACGGGGGAGGGGCGCGCAGCGCCCCTCCTTTTGCACCATATTGGGGTGGCAAGGGAATTCCCTTTACGGGCAGACGGTGGGAATTGTCCTTGTAAAAGACGCAGAAATGCGGTATACTGATAAAAATAAAACGAAAAGGACAGGAGCGAGCGCCTATGGGAAAGCTGTTTGCGAGGATGCGGAAAAGCGTCAAGGAAAAGGTGCATCCCCACTGCGCGGCCATCGTGCCGGCGGCGGGGAAGTCCGCCCGCATGGGCGGCGAGGACAAGATGTTTTCCCAGCTGTGCGGCGTGCCGGTGCTGGCGCGGACACTGACCGCGCTGGATCGGGCCGTACTGGTGGACGAGATCGTGGTGGCTGTCCAGCCGGAGAAGCTGGAGGAGGTGGCGGCGCTGGTCAGCCGCACCGGTATCCGCAAGCCCATCCGGGTGGTGGAGGGCGGTGCCAACCGCGCTGAGTCGGTGCTGCTGGCAGCACTGGAGGCAAGCGAGGACACGGAGTATCTGGCGATCCACGACGGGGCGAGGCCGCTGATTTTGCCGGAGCAGGTGGATGAGATGATCCGACTGGGGCAGCGCACCTACGCGGTGGCGCCTGCGCTGCCGGTGACGGACACGGTGAAGGTGGCGGATCTGTCGGGTCTGGTGCTGTCCACACCGGATCGCAGCACACTGTTCGCCGTGCAGACGCCGCAGGTATTTCAGGCCAGCATCCTGAAGGCGGCGCTGCAATCCGCCATCGACGCGGAGGCGCCTATCACAGACGATTGCTCTGCTGTGGAGCGGCTTGGCAAGGAGGTCTACTTGACACCGGGTTGGCGGGAGAATATCAAGATCACCACGCCGGAGGATCTGGCCGTCGCGGAGGCGTTCCTGCGCAGGAGAGGGGAGAACCAATGATCGGTATACGGATCGGACACGGGTACGACGTACACCGTCTGACAGAGGGGCGGCCTCTGATACTGGGCGGCGTCCATATTCCCTATGAGCGGGGATTGCTGGGACATTCCGACGCGGATGTACTGGCCCACGCGGTGATGGACGCCCTACTGGGTGCGGCGGCGCTGGGCGACATCGGCGGGCTGTTTCCCGACAGCGACGAGCGCTGGCGGTGCGCGGACAGTTTGCGCCTTCTGGAGCAGGTGACGGCGCATCTGGCGGAAAACGGCTGGGAGATCGGCAATGTGGACGCCACCGTGCTGGCGCAGGCGCCCAAGCTGGCGCTCTACATCCCGGAGATGCGGCAAAAGCTGGCGGCTGCCATGGGGGTGAACGCCTCACAGGTGTCCGTTAAGGCCACCACCGAGGAGCATCTGGGATTTACCGGCGCGGGGGAGGGCATGGCCTGCCACGCCGTGGCGCTGTTAAGCAGAAAATAAACGAGCATACGATACAGGGCGGGGCTATCCGAACGGGATGGTCCCGCCTTCACGCTGCCGTCGAGGGGTGCATAAAATGGCGTGTGAGGAGGTGCGATATGGAGGAATATCTGCTGACCGCCCGTTCCGTCACGCACGCCCAGCGCATGATGCAGGTATTGGCACAGAACGGATATCACGCTGCCATGGGCCGTTCGCCGGTAAGACTGAGCGGCAGCGGCTGCGGCTATGTGCTGCGTATGCAGGGTCGCCGGGCGGCGGAGGAGGCAGCGGAATTGCTGCGCGGTCTTGGATTTGCACCCCTGCGCGTGTTTCGGCGGCAGGGGCATGGATATAGCGAGGTGGAGGTATGATCTATCTGGACGCCGGTGCAACAACGCTGCAAAAGCCGGAGCGTGTGCGCCGTGCGATGTACGATGCGGTGGCGGCCATGAGCTCGCCGGGGCGGGGCAGCTATCCCGCCACGCGGTTGGCGGAGGAGACGGATTTTCAGTGCCGCAGTCTGGCGGCGGAGCTGTTCGGCGTGGACGATCCGGCAAGAGTGGTGTTCACCGCCAACGCCACCCACGGGCTGAACATCGCCATCAAAACGCTGGTAAGGCCGGGGAGCCGGGTCATCATCTCCGGGTATGAGCACAACGCGGTGACAAGGCCGCTCCACGGTATCCCTGGCGTGGAGCTGACGGTGGTGGACACACCGCTCTTTCGGCCGGAGGCGATGCTGGCGGAGTTTGAGCAGGCGCTGGACGCCGGGGCGGACGCGGTGGTCTGCACCCATGTATCCAACGTGTTCGGCTACCGCCTGCCGGTAGAGGGCATCGCCGCCGCCTGTCGAAAACGAGGCGTACCCTTTGTGCTGGACGCTTCCCAGTCGGCGGGGATGCTGCCCATCTCCCTGCGTGATTTGGGGGCGGCGTTTATCGCCATGCCGGGACACAAGGGGCTGTACGGCCCACAGGGGACGGGTCTGCTGCTCTGCGGCGGCGACGAGGCCGTGCCGCTGCTGGAGGGCGGCACCGGATCCCAATCCCTTTTGCAGCATATGCCGGAGGCGCTGCCCGACCGGTTGGAGGCGGGGACCCACAATATGCCCGGTATCGCCGGCTTATTGGAGGGGTTGCGCTTCGTCCGGGAGACGGGGATCCGGCGCATCGCCGATCACGAGAGGCATCTTGCCATGCACATGGCGGAGCTGCTGGAGGAGATCAACGGCGTAGAGCTGTTCCGGGACAGGGACTTTGCCCATCAAACGGGCGTTCTCAGCTTCCGCGTCGACGGCTGGGACTGCGAGGAGCTGGGGGAGCGTCTGGCAGCGCAGGGAGCCGCCGTGCGGGCAGGTCTGCACTGTGCGCCCCTTGCCCATCGCACGGCGGGGACGCTGGAAACCGGCACCATCCGACTGAGTATGTCCGCTTTCAACACGCCCTGCGAGGCAGCGCGCTTTGCCGCCATACTGCGGCGAGCGGTTCGTTAAATTGCAAGGTTTCACCAATATTTTTTTGTTGCATTTTCCCAATATTTTTTATATAATGGTAGCATCTATTTTTATGCGAAGTTTTTGTCTGATACAGGAAGGTTGACAGTATGGAGACAGTGCTGGCATTTTTAGAAAAGATTGGGAATTACTTATTACTGGTGCGGTTTACGGACATTCTGGACGTGATCATCATCGCGTTCCTCGTCTATAAGCTGCTGGATCTGGTGAAGAGCACACGGGCGGAGAACATCCTCAAGGGCGTGGTGATCTTCCTGCTGGCGCTGTGGCTGTCGGAGATCTTCCACCTGAACGGCATCGCCTATATACTGGGCAACATGGTGCAGGTGGGTATTCTGGCCCTCATCATCCTGTTCCAGCCGGAGATCCGCCAGATCCTGGAAAAGCTGGGCAGCCGGAATATCCGGCTGCTGCGGGCGTTTACACCGGCGCAGCAGCAGACGGAGCTGGAAAAGGCCATCGACCAGACGGTCATCGCCTGCAGCGAGATGTCCAAGACCAAGACGGGCGTGCTCATCGTGTTCGAGCGGCACATCCTGCTGGACGATATGGTGCGCAGCGGCACAACGCTGGACGCCGCCGTATCCTCCGAGCTGCTGAAGAACATCTTCTTCGTGAAGGCCCCCATGCATGACGGCGCTGTCATCATCCGGCACGGACGGATTCTGGGCGCGGGCTGTATGCTGCCGCTGTCCAAGAACGTGAACCTCAGCCGCGATCTGGGAATGCGGCACCGGGCGGGCATCGGCATGAGTGAGAACTCCGACGCTGTGGTGGTCATCGTGTCGGAGGAGACAGGCTCCATCTCCGTGGCGGTGGGCGGTATGCTCAAGCGCCACCTGATGCCGGAGACACTGTCCAAGCTGCTGCGCAATGAGCTGATGCCGCAGCCGGAGGAACCGGAGGACAAGCCGCGCCGCAGTCTGACGGAGGTGCTGGGTCTGCGCAGGAAGGAGGGTGACAATGGAACAGAACAATGAGAAGACCGGCTTCAGCCAGAAGAAAGCGCTGCAGGTCATCATCTCCATTCTGGTTGCCATCGCCGTGTGGGTCTATGTGGACGTGGAGAAAGCGCCTGACCGCACGAAGACCATCCGCGATATCCCGGTGGAGTTTTCCGGCGAGTCTACTACACTGGCGGACAAGAACCTGATGCTTCTGTCCGGCTACGATACCACGGTGGATCTGACCATCAAGGGCCCCAAGCGGGAGCTTGTCAAGATCGGCAAGGACACTGTGCGGCTGGTGGCCAGCACGTCCGGCATCGATTCCGTGGGCGTCCACACCCTGCGGTGGGATGTGGTCTATCCCGACGGCGTACAGGCCTCCGCCCTGTCGGTGGACTGGGCCAGCAAGTATAAGGTGACCGTCACAGTGGGTGAGCTGTATACCAAGGAGGTACCGGTGGACTGCACAGTGACCGGCGAGGTGGCCGAGGGCTACTTCACCGGCGATCTGGTGCTTGATCCCGTCAAGCTGGTGCTGCGCGGTCAGCGGGACGACCTGTTGAATGTGGCCTATGCCAAGCTGACGGTAGATATCACCGACGCGACGAGGTCGATCATCAAGACCGAGAGCGTGCAGCTCTACGACAATGACGACAACCCTGTGGATAACAGCAGCATCCGCACCAACGCCAGTCTGATCCAGGTCAAGGTGCCTGTGCTGACCACCAAGGAGGTCAGTCTGGCAGTGAAGCTGTCCGGGGTGCCGGGCGCAGCCGCACAGAGCATCAAGACCACCGTTACGCCCACCAGTGTGCGGCTCATCGGTGAGGCGGATGTGCTGGAGAATATCAACGAGATCGTGCTGGCCACCCTGTATATCGAGGATCTTGAGCTCTGGCAGCAGAACAGCTATGTGGTCACGGCGCCGGACGGCACCTGGCTGGCCAACAGCAACGAGGTAGCCACCGTGGAGATCTCCATGGAGGGCATCGAGGAAAAGACCGTCACGGTGAACAGCTTCAGCTACGCCAATGTACCGGACGGCCTGTACGCGGAGATCACCGAGCAGCTGGATGTGCGGCTGTGGGGTCTCAGCGAGGAGCTGGAGAAGCTGGACGCCTCCGCGCTGACGGCCACGGCGGATCTCAGCGACGTAACGGAAACGGGCAGCTACCGTGTACCGGTAACGGTGACGGTCAGCGGCTATAAGGATGTGACGGTGAAGGGCAGCTACGAGGTGACGGTGTATATCACCGACGTGGCGCCGGAGCCGCCTGCGGATACAGACAGCCAGCCGGTGAAGAAACCGTGAGGCTGGCATGGAGGTAAAGAATGACACAGATCGCAACAGTGGAAAAGCTGCTGCCTGGTGGGTATGCGGAGATCTCCGTACCCCGCAAGTCCGCCTGCGGACACGATTGCGAGGAATGCGCCGGATGCGGCATGACGGGCGCGGCTATCCGCGCCCGGGCAAAGAATAACGCCGACGCCCGGCCAGGCGACAAGGTCGTGGTGGAGAGCAGCACCAAAAAGCTGCTGGGCGTGGTGGCACTGGTGTATTTACTGCCCGTGGTGGGCTTCCTGCTGGGATACTTCCTGACAGAGGGGCTGATGACGGAAAACTGGCGCTACGTCACGGCGCTGGCGGCGGCGGCTCTGTTCTTCCTGCCCAGCGTGTTCTATGACCGCCATGCAAGGAAAAACGAGAGCCTGACCTACACCATCCTGCGGCTGTTCTGACGGATGTTCGGATATGTACGGCCCTCGAATGACCGGCTGACGGAGGAGGAACGGCAGACGTTCCAAGCCGCCTACTGCGGCCTGTGCCATACGCTGGGTAAGCGGTACGGCGCGACGGGACGGATGATCCTCAACTATGACCTGACGTTTCTGGCTATGCTCCTGTCGGAGGGCGGCGGCACCTGCGAAAAGCGGTGCGCCGTCCACCCCGTCCGGAAGCGGCGGTGTGCCTGCGGTGACGCCGCTATGGATGTGGCAGCCGATATGAGCGTGATCCTGACATGGTGGCAGATACAAGACGGCATCGCCGACCATGGCTTTTTTAAGGGACTGAAGTACAGGGCGGCCGCGCTGCTGCTGCGTCGGGCTTATCGCAAGGCGCAGAGACGACAGCCGGATTTTGACAAGGAGACACAGCGGCACCTGACGGCGCTGGCGGCGTTGGAAAAGGAAAAATGTCCGTCGCTGGATCGCCCGGCAGATACGTTTGCGGCGCTGCTGGCCGGCGCCGCCCAACACATCGCAGCCCCGGTGAAGCGCCGTGTAACGGAGCAGCTCCTGTACCATCTGGGCCGCTGGGTCTATCTGGTGGACGCGGCGGACGACTTGGCGGACGACCTGCGCACCGGAAGCTACAACCCGCTGACGCTGCGTTTTCCGTTGGAGGCCGGCGCGCTGACAGCGGAGGGACGGCAGCAGTTTGCCGCCACGCTGGACGGCTCGGTACGGGCTATGGCGGCGGCGTTTGAGCTGGCGGACTTCGGCGTGTACACGCCGGTGATCCGCGCCACCGTCTATGAAGGACTATATCTGGTGGGCGCCGCCGTACTGAACGGCACGTTCCACCGACGGAGACGAGAGAGACAAGCTATACGAAAGGCGGACACCAACGATGCGTGATCCCTATCAGGTGCTGGGTGTACCCAGCACCGCGACGGACGATGAAGTGAAGAAAGCCTATCGAGATCTGGCGCGGAAATATCACCCGGACAATTACCACGACAACCCGCTGGCGGATCTGGCGCAGGAGCGCATGAAGGAGATCAACGAGGCCTACGAGAGCATCCAGAGCCAGCGCAAGGCCGCCCGGAACGGCGGCGGATACAGCGGTACGGCGGGCGCTGCTGGCTACGGCGGGTACAGACCGGACTACGGTACGGGCTATTCCTCGCCCTACGGTACCGGCGCCACGCGGCTCCAGCGTGTACGCATGGCCATCTCGCAGGGGAATCTGAACCTTGCGGAGGAGCTGCTGAACGCCCAGACCGACCACGATGCGGAGTGGAACTTCCTCAAGGGCGTGATCTGCACCCGGCGGGGGTGGCTGGACGAGGCGCGGCAGTATTTTCAGACGGCGGTGCAGATGGATCCCGACGATCCGGAGTACCAGCAGGCGCTGGATATGGCGGAGGGTCGTCAGAGCACCTACCGTCCCGCCGGCTACGGCAGCGTCACCACCGGCGGCTGCGACAACACCGACTGCCTGCGGCTGTGCGGCATCAGCCTGTGCTGCAACGCACTGGGCGTACCCGTTTGCTTTTGCTGACACAGGAGAGGCGCGGCCTCTCTTTTCCCAATAAAACGAAGGAGATGATCGAGTGGTCAGAAGTATGACCGGCTACGGCCGCGCCCGCGAGATGCGCGGCGGCCGCGATATCACGGTGGAGGTACGCTCCGTCAACAACCGCTATCTGGACTGCACCGTGAAGATGCCCCGCGCCTATATTTTCGCGGAGGACGCCATCAAGACCCGCGTGCAGAAGGCGGTGTCCCGGGGCAAGGTGGATGTGTTCGTCACCATCGACGCCACCGGCGCCGATGAGACGGTGGTTTCCGTCAACGAGGCGCTGGCAAGAGGCTACTACGAGGCGCTGACGCGCCTGAAGGAGTCCTTTGGTATGGAGGGGAGCATCACACCGGATATGCTGGCAAAATTCCCCGATGTGCTGACCGTTACCAAGGCGGAGGAGGATGTGGACGCCATTGCCGCCGATATCTGCGCCGTGCTGGACAGTGCGCTGGCATCCTACAACGAGATGCGCGCCGTAGAGGGCGCGAAGCTGGCCGAGGACGTGGGCAGCCGCGCCGATACCATCGAAGAGACGGTGGGCCGCGTGGAGCAGCGCTCTCCGGAGACGGTGGCGGCTTACCGCCAGCGGCTGGAGACCAAGATGATGGAGGTACTGCAATCCGCCACTATTGACGAGTCCCGCATCCTCACCGAGGCGGCGATCTTTGCCGACAAGGTCGCGGTGGACGAGGAGACGGTGCGGCTGCACAGCCACATGGCCCAGCTGCGTACCATGCTGGCGGGGGATATCCCGGTCGGCCGGAAGCTGGACTTTCTGGTGCAGGAGATCAACCGCGAGTGCAACACCATCGGCTCCAAGTGCAACGACCTGACCATCGCGCAGGACGTGGTGAACATGAAGGCCGAGGTGGAGAAGATCCGCGAGCAGATCCAGAACATCGAGTGAGGGCTGAGTCATGCAGCTTGTCAACATCGGCTTCGGCAGCCTGATCTCTGCCGAACGGCTCATCGCCGTGGTCAGCCCCGACTCCGCGCCGGTCAAGCGTCTGGTGCAGGAGGCACGGGATCGCGGTATGCTCATCGACGCCACATTTGGGCGTAAAACGGCGTCCGTATTTATCATGGACAGCGACCATGTGGTGCTGTCGGCGCTCAGCACGGAAAAAATGGCGCCCCGTCTTGGCCTGACGGTGAAAGATCTGGCAGAGGAGGAATAAGTGTTGAACAAAAGAGGAAAGACCTTCATCATTTCCGGGCCCTCCGGCGTGGGTAAGAGCACGGTGCTCCACGCCCTGTTTGCGGGACGGGACGATCTGTATTTTTCCGTGTCCGCCACCACCCGCGCACCTCGTGAGGGAGAGCGGGACGGCGTGGACTACCACTTCATCCACGCGGATCGCTTCCGCGAGATGATCGAGGGCGATGCGTTTCTGGAGTATGCCGAGTATGTGGGCAACTTCTACGGCACACCGAAAAAATATGTGGACGAGGCCATGGAGCAGGGCAAGGACGTGATTCTCGACATCGAGATCCAGGGCGCGGCGCAGGTCTGCGCCAAACGACCGGAGACGGTACGGATCTTCATCGCACCCCCCAGCTGGGAGGAGCTGGAGCGCCGCCTCACCGCCCGCGGCACGGACACGCCGGAGAAGGTGCAGAAGCGTCTGCTCCGGGCGCAGGTGGAGCTGAAGAACGCCAGCGACTACAACTATTTTGTCATCAACGATACGGTGGAGCAGGCAGTGGAGGAGCTGCGCGCGATCCTGTGCGCCGAGCACTGCAAGCCCGCCGAGCGTATGGAATACATTCTCAACGGAAAGGAAATGTGATTATTATGATGCTGTATCCTGCAATGAACAAACTGACGGAGTATATCCCCAACCGCTATATGATGGTGAATGTGGTGGCGCGCCGCGCCCGCCAGATCGCCGCCGAGGCCGAGGCCAAGGGCGAGCATCTGGAGGAAAAGCCCGTGACCGAGGCCATCAATGAGGTGGCGGAGGGCAAGTTCGTAGCCAACCCCGTCATCGAGGAAGAGAACATCTGACATGGCTGTGATCGCCAAGGTGGCTGTGCAGGCGGCGCCCTACGCCATCGACAAGGTATACGACTACCTGCTGCCCCGCGATGTGGGCGGGCAGGTGGGCTGTCGTGTGCTGGTACCCTTTGGCAGGGGGAACCGTCTCAGCGAGGCGGTGATCCTGGCAACGGGGGAGGGCGTACCGGACAAGCCCCTGAAAACGGTGCGCACCCTGCTGGACGCGGAGCCGGTGGTGTCGGAGAAGGAAATACGGCTGGCGCTGTGGATGCGGCAGCGGTATTTCTGCACGTTCTACGACGCTCTGCACACCATCCTGCCTGCGGCGGTGTGGTACCGCTACCGGGAGATGTGGCGTCTGGCAAGGGACGTGCTGCCGGAGACGCTGCCGGAAAAGGAGGCGGCGGTATGCCGCCTCTTACTGGATGGGCCGATGGAAACGGAAGCTCTGAAGCAGGCACTTGGCGATGATACGGCGCTGCTGTTGCAGCGCATGGAAAAGGCGGGGATGCTCTGCCGCGAGACGGAGTCCCGCCGCAAGGTGCGGGACAAGGTGGATGTGTTTGCGAAGCTGGCGGTGCCGGTGGAGCAGGCGCTGGAGCTGGTGGGAAAGACCGCCCGCCGCCAGCGCGAGGTGGTGACGTTTCTGGCGCAAAACGGCGAAACGGGGATGCACGACCTGTGCTATTTCACCGGCGCGTCCCGCAAGACGGTGGAGCTGCTGGCGCTGAACGGCACCGTATCCCTGCGGGAGCAGGAAGCGTACCGTATTACTGAAAAGCTGTACGCTGTAAAGGCAGAAGCCATTACATTAAACGACGAGCAGCAGCAGGTCTATGAGGACATTTTACAGCAGGCGCTGTCCGGAAAAGCGGGCGTCACGCTGCTGCAAGGTGTGACCGGCAGCGGCAAAACGCTGGTCTATATCCGACTGGCGCAGGAGTTGCTGCACCGCGGCAGGTCCGTGATGATCCTGGTGCCGGAGATCGCGCTGACGCCCCAGATGCTGGCGCGCTTTACCGCGTATTTCGGAGATGAGGTGGCGCTGCTGCACAGCGGTCTGCGCCTGACAGAGCGATACGACCAGTTTAAGCGCATCCGCCGGGGAGAGGCGCACATTGTGCTGGGGACCCGGTCGGCGGTGTTCGCGCCGCTGCGGGATATCGGCCTCATCGTCATGGATGAGGAGCAGGAGGGCTCCTATGAGTCGGAGACGTCACCCTGCTACCACGCCCGGGACATCGCCAAGTACCGCTGTTTGCAGGAGGGCGCACGGTTGCTACTGGGTTCCGCCACCCCTACGGTGGAGACGGCGTACTGGGCGGAAAAGGGTGACTATCAGAAGGCGCTGCTGCGGCAGCGCTACAACCGGCAGGCGTTGCCGCAGGTCATCATAGCGGATCTGCGGCAGGAGCTGCGGGAAGGGCGGAACGGCATCATCAGCTGGCCGCTCTACGAGGAATTACAAAAAAATCTGGCGGCTGGGGAGCAGAGCATTCTGTTCCTCAACCGCCGGGGCAGCAGCCGCCAGCTGCTGTGTCCCCAGTGTACCTATGTACCCAAATGTCCGCGGTGCAGCGTGTACCTTACCTACCACAGCGCCAACGGACGGCTGATGTGCCACTACTGCGGCTATTCCGAAAAAGCGCCGGAGGTCTGTCCCGAATGCGGCGGACAGTTCAAGCACATTGGCGTTGGCACCCAGCGGGTGGAGGAGGAGCTGCATCGGATCTTCCCCGGCACGGCGCTGCTGCGGATGGACGCGGACACCGTATCCGTGGGACACGAGGCCATCCTGCGGGAGTTTGAGGAGAAGCGGGTGCCTATCCTGCTGGGAACGCAGATGGTGGCCAAGGGACTGGATTTTGAAAATGTGACGCTGGTGGGTGTCCTCGGCGCGGACACGTCGCTGTATGTGGATCACTACCGGGCGGCAGAGCGCACCTTCAATCTGTTGACGCAGGTGATCGGGCGGGCCGGACGGGGCAATAAGGCGGGACGAGCCGTGATCCAGACCTACACGCCCCAGAACGACGTGATCCAAGCGGCGGCGCAGCAGGATTATCAGCGGTTCTATGACGCGGAGATCCAGCTTCGGAAGCTGCGGCGAGACCCGCCCTTTGCCGACCAGTTCACCGTGACGGTAACGGGGCAGGAGGAAAACGCCGTGCGGCAGGCGCTTGACCTGCTGACCCGTAGTCTGCGTCAGGCGGCGCAGAAGCCGCCGTACAGCGCCATGGAGCTGCAAATACTGGGGCCGGCGCCTGCGCCGGTGGTCAAGGTGAACGGCAGCTACCGCTACCGCACCATGGTGCTGGGCCGCAACGACCGGCAGCTCCGGCAGTTGCTGAGCGCATTTATGAGAGAGTTCGCGCAGCGGGGTGAAAACCGCCGCCTGCACATCTATACCGACTGCAATCTGATGGATTGACTCTGAAAAAGCGAGGTAAGAACAATGGCGTTAAGGAAAATTGCTTTACAGGGAGAACCCTGCCTGACCAAGGTGTGCCGTCCGGTGACGGATTTTAACGGCCGTCTGCATACGCTGCTGGACGATCTGGCGGACACGCTGGCGGAATCCGGCGGCGTGGGTCTGGCCGCCCCGCAGGTCGGCGTGCTGCGCCGTGTCTGCGTAGTGCTGGACGAGGAGGAGCAGCTTATCGAGCTGGTGAATCCGGAGATCATCCGCACCGAGGGTGAGCAGACCGGTCTGGAGGGCTGCCTCAGCGTTCCCGGGAAATACGGCGAGGTCACCCGCCCGGAGATCGTCCGCGTCCGGGCGCAGGATCGGAACGGCGACTGGTTCGAAGTGGAGGACGAGGGACTGACTGCCCGCTGCTTCTGCCACGAGATCGAGCATCTGGACGGCCATCTGTTCGTGGAGCATACGGATCACCTGCTGACCGAGGAGGAGCTGGAGGCATACATCCGCCAGTGCGAGGCGGAGAACGGAGACGAGGACGAATGAGAATACTGTTTATGGGTACGCCCGACTTTGCCGTGGCATCCCTAAAACGGCTGGTGGAGGACGGCCACGACGTGTGCGGCGTGTTCACCCAGCCGGACAAGCCCAAAAACCGAGGGCATAAAATGGCGTTTTCTCCTGTGAAAGAATATGCCTTGACAGTCGGCATCCCCGTGTACCAGCCGGTGAAGCTGCGGGACGGCGAGGCGCTGCGCCTCGTGGAGGAGCTGGCGCCGGAGCTGATCGTGGTGGCGGCTTACGGCAGGATACTGCCGGAGGATATTTTGAACACGCCGCCCTACGGCTCTATCAACGTTCATTCCTCTATTTTGCCGAAATACCGGGGCGCGGCGCCCATCAACTGGGCAATCCTCAATGGGGACAGCGTCACCGGCGTCACCATCATGTATATGGCCAAGGAGCTGGACGCCGGAGATGTGATCCTCTGCCGCGAGACGGCCATTGACCCCGATGAGGACGCACAAACGCTGACGGCGCGGCTGGCCGCGCTGGGTGCGGACGCACTGGCCGAAGCGGTGGAACGGCTGCATGACGGCACCGCCGTCCGGTTGCCGCAGGATCACAGCGCCTACACCTACGCGCCCATGCTGGACCGCAGCCTGTCGCCGCTGGACTTCTCCAAGAGCGCCCGGCAGCTTCACGACCAGGTGCGCGGTCTCATTCCGTGGCCCTGCGCGTCCATGACGCTGGACGGGAAGAACGTGAAGGTCTACCGCACTGCCGTGGGCGGCGAGACGGCGCTGGCTGCCGGTAAGATCGCCGAGGCCGGGAAGCAGGGGCTCGCCATCGCCTGCGGCGACGGGCGGCTGCTCTGCATTCTGGAGTTACAGGCGGAGGGCGGCAAGCGCATGGCGGCGGCCGACTATCTGCGGGGTCATCCCGTGCAGGTGGACGTATGAGCGAGATGCAGCGAAGCAGCGCCCGTGACACGGCGCTGGAGGTGCTGATGCAGGTCAGCCGCGCCAATGCGTGGTCGGACGGCAGCCTGAAGCGCACCATTGCGAAAAACGGACTGGACAGCCGGGAGGCGGCGCTTTGCACCCGCCTTGCCTACGGCGTTATCCAAAACCGCGGTCTGCTGGACTACTATATCGGCTGCTGGTGCAGCCAAAAGCCTCACCGTCTGGAGCCGGTGATCCTGAACATTCTGCGGATCGGCGGGTATCAGATCCTGTTTATGGATAAGATCCCCCACCGCGCCGCCGTCAATGAGGCGGTGGAGATGACCAAGCGCTGGGGTCGGCCCAAGGCTGCCGGTATGGTCAACGCGGTGCTGCGGAAGTTCGTCGCCAACTGGATGGATATGCCGGCGCTGCCCCAAGGCACGACAGCGGATTACCTGTCCGTGCGGTACAGCCATCCCAAGTGGCTGGTACGCCGCCTCATCGACGTGGTGGGCGCGGAGGAGACGGAGGACTACCTTCGGATGAACAACGAGATCGTCCCCACCACCATCCAGACCAATACGCTGAAGATCACGGCGGAGGAGCTGGAGAAGGAGCTGCGGGCCGCCGGTGTGACGGTACGCGCCCACCCGTGGCTGGCGGGCTGCTTTGAGGTGTCCGCCACCGGCGACTTAGAGCGTCTGCCCGCCTTTACGGAGGGACACTTCACCGTGCAGGATGCCGCCGCCCGTCTGGTGGCGACGGTGGCAGCGCCGGGGGAGACGGATCGGGTGCTGGATATGTGCGCCGCACCGGGCGGCAAATCCTTTGCGCTGGCCATTGATCAGAAGGATAGGGGAGAGATCCTCTCCTGCGATGTCCACCCCCACAAGCTGTCGCTCATTGAGCGGGGCGCGGAGCGCCTTGGCATCCACTCCGTCCGCACGGCGCTGGCCGACGGGCGGGAGCACCACGCTGCGTGGGAAAATGCCGCCGACCTTGTGGTGGCGGATGTACCCTGCTCAGGACTTGGCATCATCCGGAAGAAGCCGGATATCCGCTATAAGGACCCCAAGGAGCTGGCGGAGCTGCCGGCTATCCAAAGCGCCATTCTGGACAACGCAGCCGCCTATGTGCGGCCCGGCGGCGTGCTGGTGTACTCCACCTGTACGGTGCTGCCGGAGGAAAACGAGGGCGTCACCACGGCGTTTCTGGATACGCACCCGGACTTTGAGATGGAACCCTTTTCTCTGCCGCAGCCTATTGGAAGCTGCTGCGGACAGCTGACGCTGTGGCCCCAGCGCTACGGCACAGATGGATTCTATATCTGCCGGATGCGCAAGAAATAAGCGAGGAGCTTTTATGACCGATATCAAATCCATGACTCAGCAGGAGCTTGCCCGGTTCCTCAAGGAGCTGGGGGAGCCGACGTTCCGCGCCAAGCAGGTCTTTACATGGCTGCACCGGGGCGTCACGTCCTTTGAGGATATGACGAACCTCTCCAAGCCGCTGCGGGAAAAGCTGGCGGAGCGCTGCTTTATCACGGCGCCTATGGTGGCGCGGAAGCAGGAGTCCCGGCTGGACGGCACCATCAAGTATCTGTGGGAGCTGTCCGACGGCAACTGTATCGAAACGGTGCTGATGCAGTACCACCACGGCAACACCGTATGCATCTCGTCGCAGGTGGGCTGCCGCATGGGCTGTGCGTTCTGCGCCAGCACCATCGCCGGTAAGGTGCGGGATCTGCGCCCCTCGGAGATGCTGGATCAGGTGCTGTTCACCCAACTGGACTCCGGGCGGGAGGTATCGAATATCGTGCTGATGGGCATCGGTGAGCCGCTGGATAATATGGAAAATGTGCTGCGTTTTCTGGAGCTGGTGAATCACCCCGACGGCATGAACATCGGGATGCGGCATATCAGCCTGTCCACCTGCGGCGTGGTGCCGGGCATCGACGCACTGGCGGAGAAGGAATTGCAGTTAACGCTGTCCGTGTCGCTGCACGCGCCGGACAGCGAGACCCGCAGCCGCATCATGCCGGTGAACCGGGCCTATGACGTGGAGCTGCTGTTCGACGCCTGCCACCGCTACTTCCAGCGGACGGGACGGCGCATCAGCTTTGAGTACGCCATGATCGACGGCGTCAACGACAACGACTGGCAGGCAGACCTGATCGCCAAAAAGCTGCGGGGTATGCCGGGCCATGTGAATCTGATCCCGCTGAACGATGTGGTGGAGAGCCCCTACAAGCCCAGCCGCCGCATTGCCGCGTTTCAGAAGCGTCTGGAATCCCATGGCGTGACCGCCACGGTGCGGCGCAGTCTCGGCGGCGATATTGACGCCTCCTGCGGCCAGCTGCGGCGCAAGGCCATGGAGGAGCAGGGAAGGAGCGGCCTGTGATGAAAATGTGGGGCATTACCAACACCGGATTGGTACGCAGTGAGAATCAGGACGCCTATGCGGCGTTTACGGTGGGCAGCTACAGCGCAGCGGTGGTCTGCGATGGTATGGGCGGCACCAACGGGGGCCGCATCGCCAGCAGCATCGCTGTGGAGCAGTTTGAAAAGGAGCTGCGTGCGGTTTTGCAGGAGAACGCCGGGGAGGAGCAGCTGCGGCAGGCGATGCTGTACGCCATCTCTCTGGCCAACGATGCCATCCGCCGCGAGGCTGCCAAGAATGCGGACTACCAGCACATGGGTACCACACTAGTCTGCGCACTGGCGCGGGAGGAGCTTGTGATGGTGGGCAACATCGGCGACAGCCGTGCCTACTACATCACGGCGGAGGATATCCGGCAGATCTCGCGGGATCACTCTGTGGTGGAGAATATGGTAGAGAAGGGCGATATCACGCCGCAGGAGGCGCGCCGTCACCCCAACCGCAATCTCATCACCCGGGCACTGGGGCCGGATGCACAGGTACAGGCCGACAGCTTTTCCGTACCGTGGAGGCAGGGGGAGTTCATCCTGCTGTGTACCGACGGGCTGGTCAACACCGTCTCCGATCAGGAGATGCTTTTTGAGGTGCTTCACGACGGCGATATCGAGAGCTGTCTGGATCACCTGCTGCAGATATCGCTGCGGCGCGGCGCACCGGACAATATCACAGCGGTGCTGCTGATGAACGAATGAAGGAGATGACAACATGGATCAATACATAGGACGTATGCTGGACGATCGCTATGAAATTCTGGAGTTGATCGGTTCCGGCGGCATGGCAAATGTATATAAGGCCAGATGTCATCGCCTGAACCGTCTGGTGGCCGTCAAGATCTTAAAGAGCGATCTGGCGGAGAACGCCGATTTCCGCCGCCGCTTCCGGGATGAATCCCGCGCCGTGGCGCAGCTGTCTCACGCCAACATCGTTTCGGTGTACGACGTGTCCACCAGCGGCGAGACGGAATATATCGTCATGGAGCTGATCGACGGTATCACCCTGAAGCAGTACATGGAGCGGCGGGGCCGCATGGACTGGCGGGAGTCTCTGCACTTCATCACCCAGATCATGCGCGGCTTGAGCCACGCCCACAGCCGGGGCATCATCCACCGGGACATCAAGCCCCAGAACATCATGGTGCTGCGGGACGGCAGCGTGAAGGTGGCCGACTTCGGCATCGCCTGTCTGGCCAACGCCAGCCAGACCCTGACCCAGGAGGCCCTCGGCTCCGTACACTATATCTCACCGGAGCAGGCCCGGGGCGACCGGATCGACGCCCGCTCCGACATCTACTCCGCCGGTGTGGTGCTGTATGAGATGCTGACCGGGCGGCTGCCCTTCGAGGGGGATTCCGCCGTGTCCGTGGCCATCCAGCACCTCAGCTCCGTGCCGCTGGCACCCCGGGACATCGACCCGGACATTCCGGAGCCGCTGGAGCTGATCTGCATGAAGGCGATGAACAGCGACCCGGACAAGCGCTATCCGACGGCGGACGCCATGCTGGAGGATCTGGAGAAATTCCGCAAGGATCCCACCGTGGACATGGACTATATCCGCAAGGAATTGACAGCGGTGCAGCCGGACAGCGAGCCGACGATGCCGCTGCCCACGGCGCAGGTGGCCACCGCGGTAAAAAAACGGACGGAGCAGGTACGCCGCGATGAGCCGGAGGAGGATACCCGCTTCCGGGATAAGAAGTCCATCGCCATCATGGCGGGCATCTTCGCGGCGGCGCTGGTGCTGGTGTTCCTGCTGTTCAAGCTGATCTTGGGCGATTTCGGCCCCGCCGGCAACAACAAGAGCTATGAGGTCCCCGATGTGCGCGGCATGACCGTGGAGGATGCTCAGCTCGCGGACGGCGTAAAGGATGTTTTCGAGATCGTTGTCAAGGGTTCTCTGCGCTCGGAAACCTACACGGCCGGACAGATCGTCGAGCAGTCTCCGGAGGCGGGACGCAGCCGCAAGAGCAACTTTGTCATTGAGGTCTATGTGGCGGCGGAGGAGGAAAAGGTTCCCATGCCGGAGATGACCGGTAAGGAGTACCGGCAGGCGCGTATCGAACTGCAGGAGCTGAATTTGGATCTGCAGCTGGAGTTTTTGAGCCAGAACTCCGATACCCGCGTCAAGGATACCGTGATCTCCACTGTGCCGGCGGCCGGCGAGCAGCTGACGAAGGGGCAGAAGATCACGCTCTATATCAGCACCGGCCCCAAGACGGTGACAGTCCCCACCTTTGCGGGGCAGGATATTGCCATTGCCATTAAGGACGCACAGGACATGGGACTGACCGTGGGGCAGCCGGTGTTCGACCCGTACACCGCTGTGGACACGGGACGGATCACCGACCAGAGCATCCAGCCCGGCGAGGTGGTGGAGGGCGGTACGCAGATCGTCTTTACTGTCAGCGGCACCGGTGAGGAGGATATTGTGACCCGCACCAAAACGGTGGAGTTTTCGCTGCCGGAGGATATGGATGGTATGATCAAGGTAGAGTTTGAGCAGGACGGCGCGATCGTGGACAGCCAGTACCTAAGCTCCAACCTGAAAAAGACCAGCTACACCTTTACCGGGCAGGTGGGCCGGGGCTCTCTGGTCCGCGCCTACTTCACCTGCATCAACGACAACACCGTGGCGTCCTCCCCCTCACAGGAGATCACCTTTTGAGCCGGGGGCGCATTGAGAAGGCCCTCAGCGGCTTCTATTACGTGAACACCGGCGCGGAGGTGCTGCAATGCCGCGCCCGCGGCAAATTCCGGCGCGAGGGGCTGAGTCCGCTGGTGGGCGACTGGGTACAGGTGCGCGAACTGGGCGGAGGCGAGGGCTTCGTGGAGGCGGTGGAGCCTCGGCGGAACCTGTTCCTACGACCTGCTGCGGCCAACATCGACCAGCTGGTCATCATCGCCAGCGCCGCCATTCCGGTGACGGAACCGTACCTCATTGACCGCATTGCCGCTATCGCATCGCTGAAGGGCTGTCAGGTGCTGTTGTGCCTGAACAAGTGTGACCTCGACCCGGCGGAGGAGCTGTACGATATCTATCGCCATTCCGCCATACAGGTGCTGCGCCTCAGCGCCGCAACAGGGGAGGGCATGGATGCGCTGCGTACCGCAATAGCTGGCAAGCTAAATGCCTTTACAGGAAATTCCGGCGTGGGAAAGTCCAGCATCCTGAATACCCTGCTGCCGGAGCTGACGCTGCCGGTGGGTGAGGTCAGCAAGGCGCTGGGCCGTGGACGCCATACCACCCGCCATGTGGAGATGTTCTCGCTGGGCGGCGACACATGGGTCATTGATACGCCGGGCTTCTCCTCCTTCGACACGCAGGAGATGGATCTGGAGCTGAAGGCACACCTGCCGGAGACGTTTCCGGAGTTTGCGCCCTATCTGGGGCAGTGCCGCTTCGTGGGGTGCAGCCACACCAAGGAAAAGGGCTGCCGCATTTTGCAGGCGGTGAAGGACGGGGACATCCATCCCAGCCGTCACCGCAGCTATGTCCGTCTGTACGAGGAGCTGAAGGATCTGAAGGCGTGGGAAAAGAAATAGCAAAAAAGCGGAGTGCGATGCACTCCGCTTTTTCTGCGTCCATATACTGGAGCAGAGGGGGTCCTGCTATGAGAGGGTGGAACTGCGGCGGAACGATCATCGGCATCTGTGCGCTGGCATTGGGACTGGGCATCCTGATCGCGGCCGTTTTTCCTGTGGGGGTTTTGATGTTTCTGGTGGCATTTCTGCTGATCGCCTGCGGGATCGTCTGTCTGAGAAATAGGAGGTAGGTTGTATGAGGATCGTTGTCTGGAAGTCGCCGCGCATCCTGCGCGGTCTGCTGCGGAGCCTTTTCGGGATGCGGGAATAACGGCGGACGCCCGCTCATACCATGAAGTATCATGGAGAAATGAGAGGGCAAGACCATGGAATTAGGCTTACAGTTTACAGATCTGACCTGCTGGGAAAAGACAGGTCACGCGGTGGTCAGCCATGAGGAGACAATGGAGACCGCCATTGCGGAATACTGCCCCGACATGACGCGGATCGTCACCGCCTGCGGGCAGCTGTATATCCGGGAGAAAACCGCCTCGGAGGAGCGGGTCACGGTGTCCGGTACAGTTCGTGTCACCGTGCTGTATACATCGGAGGAGAGCACCGGTCTTCGCAGTCTGACGGTATCCGTACCCTTTTCCTGCGCGGCAGAGGATCGGGAGCTGGCGTCCGCACAGCTCATCTGGGCCACGGGGCGACTGCTGCTGGTAGAGGCGCAGGCGGTCACGGCCCGGAAACTGTACATACGCCTTTTGCCGGAGGTGATCATGACTGGCTATATCCGCGCCGTCCGCCGCATTTGCAGCGGGACGGATGAGAACGCCGCCCTGCGCGTCCGATGCCGGGACCATGCGTGCAGTCTGCTGGACGCAGTTGTGGAGCGGGATATCACCGTGACCCAGGAGGTGCAGGTGTCGCCGGTGCCGGAGGAGCTGCTGTTGTACCGGCTGTATCCCCGGCTCACCAGCTGCCGCACCGTGGGAAATAAGCTGGTGGTAAAGGGGGAGGCCGCGCTGTCCGCCCTGTACCGCGGACAGGATCAGCAGCTGCATACATACGACACGGAGCTGCCCCTGTCCCAGATCCTGGACGGCGGCGGTCTGCCGGAGGACGGCGAATACGCCGTACGGCTCTGCCTCACCGGCGGCGAGGCGCGGGTGCTGCGCTCCGACAATGGCGGCGGGCTCTCCGTCACCGTGGAGCTGCGGCTGCTGCTGTGCGCCTACCGCACGGAGCGCTGCACCTGCGTGGAGGATCTGTACAGCATCCGCCAGCCGGTGCATCTGGAGCAGGAGACGGTGACCCTCCCGGCCGCGCACCCTGACCGCATCCTGCGGGAGGAGACGGTGGAGCATCTGGATTTTGGCGGGAACAAGCCGTTTTTCTTCATCACCGATACGGACTGCGCCAATGCCGCCGTTACGACGGAGGCGGGGCAAACAGCGCTGCGTACCACGGTGCGGACAAGGCTGCTGTATCTGGATGAGAACGACTCGCCTGCCGTGACCGAGCGCGCCTCGGAGGTGGTGCTGCCTGTGAAGGTGACAGTGCAGGGGCTGTGCTGCGGCTTGTCCGGCGGGCCGGGGGTGCAGCTTGGCGCCGGCGGCTGCGATGTACGGCAGGTGGTGGAGTTTCTGGTGGAGGATGCCCAACAGGAGCCACTGGTCACCGTCTGCGGCGGCGAGCTGCTGGAACCGGAGGAGCAGGGACAGACACCGTCTCTGGTGCTGCGCCGTCTACTGCCTGGGGAGACGCTGTGGGACGCAGCCAAGCAGTACCGCACCGACGAGACGCTGCTGCGTGCCGTCAACCGGCTGGAGGGGGAGGAGCTGCCGGATAAAATGCTGCTGATCCCCCGTGTTCGTTGAAATGTGCATTGACTTTCCCGGTGCCTGTGGAGTAGAATAGCGAATGCGAGTAGGCTGGACAGTCGCGGGGACAAGGCGAAAGCCTGTTCATGAGGAAAGTCCGGGCTCCACAGGGCAAGAATAACGGGTAACGCCCGCCGAAGGCGACTTCAGGAAAAGTGCAACAGAGATATACCGCCTCGTCCGCCTGCGCAAGGAGGCGGCGGGGTAAGGGTGGAAAGGCGAGGTAAGAGCTCACCCGACGGCGTGTGAAAGCGTCCGTCGCTGTAAACTCTATTCGGAGCAACACCGGTATGGGAGCGCATGGCCGGCCCGGCCGCTCCCGGGGTGGCTTGAGCGTACCGGCAACGGTGCGCCTAGATAGATGACTGTCGAAACAGAACCCGGCTTATAGGCCTGCTCGCACCAGAAAAAGGGAGGCCCTCCGCGTATGCGGTGGGTCTCCCTTTTTTCCTTGTTCACATCTCGCTGTACCGCGCCAGAAATTGGCGGGTGCGCTCCTGTGCGGGATGGTCGATGACCTCCTTGGCGGGGCCCTGCTCCACGATCACGCCGCCGTCCATGAAGATCACCTGATCGGCTACGTCCCGGGCGAAGGCCATCTCGTGGGTGACGATGACCATGGTGGTGTGCTGGTCGGCAAGGTCACGGATGACCCGCAGCACCTCGCCGGTCAATTCGGGGTCCAATGCGCTGGTAGGCTCATCGAAGCACAGAATGTCCGGCTTCATAGCCAGCGCCCGCGCGATGGCCACCCGCTGCTGCTGACCGCCGGACAGCTGGTGGGGGTAGTTGTCCATCCGTTGCCCCAGCCCGATATCCTCCAGCAGCCGCCGTCCCTCGGCGACGATGCTTTCATGGCTCTCGCCGGTCTTTTCCGACTTGGCCATCAGCTCCCGCGCCAGCGTCACATTTTGCAGCGCTGTGTACTGCGGGAACAGGTTGAAGCTCTGGAACACCAGTCCGAAGTGCAGCCGTTTCTTGCGAATATCGCTTTCAGAGCGGGAGGCGTGCTCCGCCGCGTCAAACAGATTCTCTCCCCGGACGGAGATGACGCCCTTGTCCGGCGTCTCCAGAAAATTCAGGCATCGCAGCAGCGTGGTCTTGCCGCTGCCGGAGGAGCCGATGATGCTCAGCGCCTGCCCTTCCTCCAGAGAGAAACTGATGTCCTTCAGCACCGGGGTGTCGCCGAAGTGCTTTTCGATGTGCTGTACGTCCAAAATCGGCATGTGCGGCACCTCCTTCTTAGCGGAAATAGCTGAGCTTACGCTCCGTGTAATTGAACAGCAGCGTCAAAATGCCCACAAAGGCCAGATAGAACACCGCCGTGTAGAACAGGGGCCACACGATACCGGCGGACTTCATATAGGACTCACCGGTCATGATCAGCTCCATGATGGAGATGGTCTTGGCAAGGGAGGTATCCTTCACCAGCGTGATGACCTCGTTGGACATAGGGGGAACGATGCGCTTGACCATTTGCAGCAGCGTGACCTTGAAGAAGATCTGCCACTTGGTCATGCCCAGTACCTGCCCGGCCTCCTGCTGCCCTACCGGCACACTCTCAATGCCGCCCTTGTAGATCACGGCGAAATAGCAGGCGTAGTTGATGACGAAGGCGATGACGCAGGCCGCCATACGTCCGTCGGCGAACTGCCCCCACAGGTTAAAGTGGAACCACTTACCGGGGCCGTAAAAGATGATGATGAGCTGGAGCATCAGCGGCGTACCGCGGATGATCCAGACGATCACGTTAAAGAGCCAGCTCACCGGTTTGCACCGGCTGCGCAGGGTGAAGGCGATGAGAAGTCCCAGCGGCAGGGAGAAAAGCAGCGTCAGAAAAAACAGCTTCAAAAGCTGTCCCATACCGGCCAGCAGGGAGAGAGTGACAGTCCAAAACATGAAAAAAGCTCCTTCGTGGTTACTTGTGCGGGGGAGGGGATACGCTGCCCCACGGCGGGGGACGCCGTTGCGCCCTCCGCCGCGGGGATCACTTTATACGGTATTTTGCAGCGGTTACTTGGTGATGACCACCTGTGCGTTCTCGCAGTAGGCATTGGTGCATTCCATAGCCGCCTGCACGCCGTCGGTCAGGGTCATGCCGTTCCACACGCAGTCGATCTGCTTGCCGTCCAGCTCCTCCACCTTCATATCCCAGTTGATGATCTGGAACTCCACCGCAACGCCCAGCTTCTCAGCGACCAGCTTGGCCATGTCGGCGTCGAAGCCGATCCACTCGCCGTTTGCGTCCTTATAGTCCATGGGCTCGAACTCGGTGATGCCCACCACCAGCTTGCCCTTGTCCTTGATATACTGCACATCGCTGTCGGATGCGGAGGCGGTGAACTCGCTGGCGGGCTGCTCCACCAGAGCCTCCTGCACGCCGTAGGTCTTGGCCAGCTCCACCATGGTGCCGTCGGCATAGGCGTCAGCCATGACGCTGTTGATGAAGGAGGCCAGATCGCTGCCCTTGCGGCAGCCCACGCCGTACAGCTCAGAGTTCAGCTTCTGGTCGGTGACCTTCAGGTCGGGGTAGCTGGTGTTCTCACCCACCATGGCGCCCGCCATCAGCAGGTCGATGATCGCGGCGTCCGCCGTACCGGCGTCCACCTCCATCAGGGCATTGGCCTGAGAGCCGACAGACACGGTCTTGAAGCCGTTGGCCAGCGCGACCTCCTCACCTGCAGAGCCGGCCTCCACAGCGTAGGTGATCTTTGACGGGGCATCTGCGTCATCCGGTGTGTCTGTGTTGTCCTTTTGTTCGCCGCAGGCCGCAAGGCTCATCATCATGCCCAGCGCCAGCAGCATTGCAAGAAGCTTTTTCATAGGGAATACCTCCATTTTAATATCGTGGCGTTTCGCCCGGTCTGGTGTGCCTGCGATACGGTCTGTCCCGTACCGCTCATTCATTACGCTAACATACTAACACTTTAGCGCGATAATGTAAAGAAGTAATTCCGCCGATTGTAGGGAATGTGACCGGGTGCGCTTTTGTGCAGGCTGTCTAAAAGAGGCGGCGCAGCACCCTGTTTGAGGTGGAGCGGTATATGGTACAAAGAAAACTTTCCCCGAGAAACCGGAAAACGCATTGAAGAAATGGTGCCGGTGCAGTATAATATAGGATCATCAAATCAATTCAGGGAGGGGAATGACCCTATGACTCTGCGGGAATATGTGGATTCCTTACGAAATAAAACGGTGGCGGTGCTGGGCGTCGGCGTCAGCAATACGCCGCTGGTACGGCTGCTGCTGCAAAACGGCGTCTCCGTCGCCGTCTGTGATAAGCGGACGCGACAGCAGATGGGGGCGCTGGCCAACGAGCTGGAGCGCGGCGGCTGTACGCTGCGCCTTGGCCCCGACTATCTGGAGGGACTGCACGAGGACGTGATCTTCCGCACACCGGGTCTGCGGCCCGATATGCCCCAGATCGCCGCCGCTGTATCCGACGGCAGCGTGCTGACCAGCGAGATGGAGGCGTTTTTTCAGGTCTGCCCGTGTCCCATCATCGCCGTTACCGGCTCTGACGGCAAGACAACGACCACCACGATCATTGCCGAGCTGCTGAAGGCTGCCGGCAAGACGGTGTGGATGGGCGGCAACATCGGCCATCCGCTGCTGTGCGACGCGGATCGGATGCATCTGGAGGACTATGCGGTGCTGGAGCTGTCCAGCTTCCAGCTGATGACCATGGAGCGCAGTCCTCACATTGCCGTGGTGACCAATCTGGCGCCCAACCATCTGGATATGCACCGGAACATGGCGGAATATGTGGCCGCCAAGGAGAACATCTTCCGGCATCAGCGCCCCGGCGATATCGCGGTATTCAACGCCGACAACGCTATCACAGCCGAGCAGTCGTCCCGCGCTGTGGGCCGCAGCCGCCTGTTCAGCAGGCAGTCCGAGCAGCGGGACGGCGTGTTCCTGCGGGGGGAGGACATCGTCTGCCGCAGTGCGGCGGGGGAGCGGGTCATCATGACCACGTCGGACATCAAGATCCCCGGCGTCCATAACGTAGAGAACTACATGGCGGCCATCGCCGCCGTGGACGGCCTTGTGCCGGACGATATCATCCGCGATTTTGCCCGCAGCTTCGGCGGCGTGGAGCATCGCATCGAGCTGGTACGCACCTACAAGGGCGTTCGGTATTATAACGATTCCATCGCCTCCAGCCCCTCCCGCACCATCGCCGGACTGCGATCCTTCCGGGAGAAGGTCATTCTCATCGCCGGAGGCTACGACAAGCACATCCCCTTCGACGTGCTGGGGCCGGAGGTGACGGCGCACGTCAAGCTGCTGGTGCTGTGCGGCGCTACGGCGGAGAAGATTCGCGCCGCGGTGGAGGCCGCGCCGGACTATGGCCCCGGCCATCCGGAGATCCTGGAGGTCACGCCCTTCCGCGCCGCGGTGGAGGCAGCCCGTGACCGCGCCGTATCCGGCGACGTGGTGACGCTGTCCCCGGCCTGCGCCGCCTTTGACCAGTTCAAGAACTTCGCCGAGCGGGGCAAGACCTTTAAGGAGATCGTCAACGGCTGGCCGGAGGAATGAGGAAAAGCCGTGGCGTCATAGACTCCCTGCAAGGGGGTGAGCGCCATGGGACGGCTCCGCTATCTGCGATTCACAGGGCGGCAGAGGGTGCTGATCTGGCTGACAGTCATTTTTACGCTGCTGCTGGCACTGACCGTGGCGGTCGTGCTGCACATGAAGCCCGTTGTGGTGGATCTGGCCACGGCCCGCACATCCAATGCGGTGAACCGTATCGTGGTGGCCGCCGTCAACGACGCGGTGGACAGCGGACGCATCGACTACGAGCAGCTGGTGGACTTCGACAAGGACGCTGAGGGCCACGTCACGGCGCTGAGAAGCAACATGGCGGCATTCAATCGCTTGCAGGCATCCATCGCCGACGATATTTTACAGCGCATGGCGGAGGTGTCCTCCACCGATCTGGCCATCCCCATCGGCACGCTGACCGGCTCGCCGCTGCTGGCGGGACGCGGGCCGTGCCTCCGTGTGCGGATGCAGTCCGTGGGGACGGCCACCGCCCGGTTCGATAATCAGTTTTCCTCCGCCGGGATCAACCAGACCCGCCACCGCATCATTCTGGATGTGGATGTCCATGTCAGCATCCTGCTGCCGGGACTGACCACCTATACCAAGGTGTCCAACGAGATCTCCGTGGCGGAGACGGTCATCGTCGGCGGCGTACCGGAGACGTATACCTATTTCAGCACCACACCGGACGAGGTCGAGAACTATGCCGACGAATACATCATCAACAACGCATGAGAGGTCACACAATGAACTACCGTGAAGAAATGAAGGAGCTGCGGGACACCCTGAACGCCCATGGCTACCGCTACTATGTTTTGGATGAGCCCACCATCTCCGATTATGAGTATGACCATATGCTGCGCCGCTTGGAGGAGCTGGAGGCCGCGCATCCAGAGGAGATCACGCCGGACTCGCCCACCCAGCGCGTCGGCGGACGCACGCTGTCCGAATTTGAACAGGTGACCCATCCCGTCCCGCTGGAGAGCTTGCAGGATGTGTTCAACGACGACGAGGTGTGCCAGTTTCTGGAAAAGATCCCGCTGGACGCGCCGGTGTGGAGCGTGGAGCCCAAGGTGGACGGCCTCTCCGTGGCGCTGGAGTACCGGGACGGCGTGTTCGTCCGGGGCGCTACCCGGGGCGACGGACGGGTAGGGGAGGACGTGACCGAGAATCTCCGCACCATCCGCTCCATTCCCATGACGCTGCCGGAGAAGCTGCCACGGCTCATCGTCCGGGGCGAGGTCTATATGGCCCGCAGCGTATTTGAGGAGATCAACGCACGCCGGGAGCTGGAGGGGAAGCCCCTGATGGCCAACCCCCGCAACGCCGCCGCCGGCTCTCTGCGGCAGCTGGATCCGAAAATCGCGGCGCAGCGCCGTCTGGACATTGCCGTGTTCAACCTCCAGCTGGCGGAGGGACGGACGTTCGCCACCCATACGGAGACCATCGACTATCTGGCGTCTCAGCATTTCAAGGTCATCCCCCACAAGCAGCTGTCAAAGCCTGCCGATATTCTGGCGGAGATCGCACGGCTGGGCGACCGGCGGGAGGATTTTCCCTTCGACATCGACGGCGCGGTCATCAAGCTGGACGAGCTGGCGGCGCGGGATGTGCTGGGCAGTACCGCCAAATGTCCCCGCTGGGCCATCGCCTACAAATACCCGCCGGAGACGAAGGAGACGGTGCTGCGGGACATCGTGGTGCAGGTGGGACGCACCGGTGTGCTGACGCCCAAGGCGGAGCTGGAGCCGGTGCGTCTGGCGGGTACTACCGTGACCTATGCCACCCTGCACAACCAGGACTATATCACCCAGAAGGATATCCGCATCGGCGACACGGTGCTGGTCCGCAAGGCGGGAGAGATCATTCCCGAGATCGTGGCGGTGGTGCCGGACAAGCGTCCGGCGGACGCGCAGCCCTACACGCTGCCGGAGCGCTGCCCCGTCTGCGGCGCAGAGGTAGTGCGGGACGAGGACGGCGCTGCGCTGCGCTGCACCGGTGCGGAGTGTCCTGCCCAGCTGCTGCGGAACCTGACCCACTTTGCCAGCCGGAACGCCATGGACATTGATGGCCTCGGCCCCGCCGTTATACAGCAGCTGGTGGACAGCGGCCTTGTCAAGACCGCCGCCGACCTGTACGCCCTCCGGCCGGAGCAGATCGAGGTGCTGGATCGCATGGGACAGAAGTCCGCCCAGAATGCGGTGGACGCCATCGCAAAGAGCAAGGAGGACGATCTGTGGCGCCTCATCTTCGCATTGGGTATCCGGCAAGTGGGAGAGAAAGCCGCCAAGGTGCTGGCTGCGCGGTTCGGTACTATGGGTGCGCTGGCTGCCGCCTCAGAAGAGGAGCTGACCGCCATTGATGATGTGGGACCCATCACGGCGAAATACATCCGGCAGTGGATGGACAGTCCCCAGTCGAAGGATCTGCTGGCGCGGCTGAAGGCGGCCGGGCTGAATATGACCTGTAAAGAGGAAATGGTTGACAGCCGTTTTGCCGGAATGACTTTCGTGCTCACCGGCGCGCTGGAGAAGTTCACCCGCGACGAGGCGGGGGAGATGATCGAAAAGCGGGGCGGCAAGGCGTCCGGCTCCGTATCGAAGAAGACCACCTATGTGGTGGCGGGCGCGAATGCCGGCAGCAAGCTGCAAAAGGCGCAGCAGCTGGGCATCCCCGTGCTGACCGAGGACGAATTTTTGGAGCTTCTGAAATAGGGAGGTAAATGATATGGCGGAGAACACCGACAAGAGCCTGCTGCATCAGGTCATTTACAGCGTTTTTGTACGCAACCACACCAAGGAAGGTACGTTCCGCGGGCTGGAGGGCGATCTGGATCGTCTGCGCGGGCTGGGTGCGGACATCATCTGGCTCATGCCGATCCATCCCATCGGCGTGGAGGGCCGCAAGGGAACACTGGGCAGTCCCTACGCCATCCGGGATTACCGCGGCATTAACCCGGAATACGGCACAAGGGAGGACTTTGTCCATCTGGTGGACGCTATCCACGACCGCGGCATGAAGTGCATCATCGACGTGGTGTACAACCACACCTCGCCGGACTCCGTGCTGGCGCAGACCCACCCGGCGTATTTCCTCCGCGACTGCGAGGGGCGTCCCACCCGCAAGGTGGCGGACTGGTGGGACGTGGTGGATCTGGACTACACCAACCGCGAGCTGTGGACATACCAGATCGATACGCTGAAGCAGTGGGCCGCCATTGTGGACGGCTTCCGCTGCGATGTGGCCAGCAGCGTGCCGCTGGAATTCTGGTGCGAGGCACGCCGTCAGGTAGAGGCGGTGTGCCCCGGCTGCATCTGGCTGGCGGAAAGCGTCCATGGTGCTCATGTGCTGGGGCTGCGCCGCATGGGTGCGGCCTGTGCCACGGACACCGAGCTGTACCGCGCCTTCGACATGACCTACGATTACGATGTGTGGCCCTTCTACGAGAGATTTTTGAAGGGCGAGCTGTCCCTGCGCACCTACGCGGATATCCTGAACTATCAGGAGTTGACGTACCCCACCGGCTACATCAAGGCGCGCTGTCTGGAAAACCACGATACGCCCCGTGCGGCCTCGTGGCTGGACAGCGACCGCCAACTATACCACTGGCTGGGCTTTCTCTACTTCCAGCGGGGAGCCGCCATGCTGTACAGCGGTATGGAGTACGCGCCGAAAAAACAGGTGAGCCTGTTCGACGCCGATGATAACTACGGCGATATGCGGTTGGATGTACAGCTGTATCTGGGACGCTGCAAGGCCATGAAGCAGACGTTGCCGCTGGGCGGCGGCTTCTGGTGGGAGGCGCTGGACGACAGTGTGGCGATGGGTCACTACGACGGGCCGGAGGGGCAGGCGTTGGGCGTCTTTGACCTGCGCGGCCAGGGCGGTGAGGTGGCTGTAAGCCTGCCAGACGGCGTGTATCGGAACCGTCTGGGCGGGGAGGTCACCGTCCGGAACGGCAGGCTGCCGCTGGGTGAATACCCCGTGGTGATCTGATGCGGGCCACCGTTATTGGTTTTTTATACAAAGCGAGAAGAGATTCTGTGTCGTATGTCACAGAATCTCTTTTGTTCATTGACCTGCGGCAATCGAAATGCTATACTTTTACACGGTATATCTAAGTTCTTTCCTGTGGCAAAGCAGGGAGGAGCTGATAGAAAAGAGGAGGAAAGAATCATATGAGCAAGATCATGAAGATCTGCGACGGCAACGAGGCGGCGGCATACGTCGCCTATGCGTTCTCCGAGGTCGCAGCCATCTACCCCATCACACCCTCCAGCCCTATGGCGGAGCACGCCGACGCGTGGTCGGCCAACGGCAAGAAGAACATCTTCGGCCAGCCGGTTCGTCTGGTGGAGATGCAGTCCGAGGCCGGCGCCTGCGGCGCGTGCCACGGCGCACTGGAGGCCGGTGCGCTGGCCACCAGCTTCACCGCCTCTCAGGGCCTGATGCTGATGATCCCCACCCTGCACCGTATCTCCGGCGAGCGTCTGCCCGGTGTGCTGCACGTGGCGTCCCGCACCGTGGGTACCCACGCGTTCTCCATCTTCGGCGACCACTCCGACGTGATGAACTGCCGTCAGACGGGCTTTGCCCTGCTGTCCAGCGGCAGCGTGCAGGAGTCCGCCGATCTGGCTGCCGTGGCGCATTTGAGCGCCATCAAGGCACGCATCCCGTTCCTGCACTTCTTCGATGGCTTCCGTACCAGCCATGAGATCCAGAAGATCGATGTGCTGACCTACGACGAGTACGCCAAGCTGGTGGACCGCAACGCGCTGGCTGCCTTCCGCGCCAACGCCCTGAACCCGGAGGATCCCCGGATGCGTTCTCTGGTGGATAACCCCGACATCTACTTCCAGCTCCGCGAGTCCAACAACACCGCCTATGCCGAGCTGCCCGACATCGTGGAGGACTACATGGCTCAGATCAGCAAGCTGACTGGCCGTGAGTACCACCTGTTCAACTACTACGGTGCGCCCGACGCCGAGCGCGTCATCGTGGCCATGGGCTCCGTGGGCGGCTGCGCACAGGAGGTCGTCAACCATCTGAACGCCAAGGGCGAGAAGGTGGGCTTCCTGCAGGTACACCTGTTCCGTCCCTTCTCCCGCAAGCACCTGATGGCCGCCATGCCCAAGACGGTGAAGAAGATCGCCGTTCTCGACCGCGTCAAGGAGATCGGCTCCATCGGTGAGCCTCTGTACGAGGACATCTGCGCCGCCTATATCAACGAGAGCGACCGCCCCGCCATCTACGCCGGCCGCTACGGCCTGAGCAGCAAGGACACCACCCCCGCCCAGATCAAGGCTGTGTTCGACAACCTGCTGCTGGATGAGCCGAAGAATCACTTCACCATCGGCATCGTGGACGATGTGACCCATCTGTCCCTGCCCGTGGGCGCACCTCTGCTCACCGAGCCGGAGGGTACCATCTCCTGCAAGTTCTGGGGTCTCGGCTCCGACGGCACGGTGGGCGCCAACAAGAACTCCATCAAGATCATCGGCGAGACGACGGATATGTACTGCCAGGCGTACTTTGAGTACGACACCAAGAAGTCCTTCGGCATCACCAAGAGCCACCTGCGCTTCGGCAAGCACCCCATCAGCTCCACCTACTATGTGAGCAACGCGGACTTCATCGCCTGCCACAACCAGACGTACCTGACCAAGTACGACATCATCCACGAGCTGAAGCCCCACGGCAGCTTCCTGCTGAACTGCGAGTGGGCGGAGAACGAGCTGGAGCAGCACGTTCCCGGCGAGATCCTCAAGTATATCGCCGACAACGACATCAAGTTCTATATCATCGACGCCAACAAGGAGTCGCAGGCGCTGGGTCTGGGCAACCGCTCCAACATGGTGCTGCAGGCCGCCTTCTTCAAGCTGGCCAACGTCATCCCCGTGGAGGATGCCGTAGCCCACATGAAGGACGCCGTCAAGAAGACCTACGGCCTGAAGGGCGAGAAGATCGTCAACATGAACATCGCCGCCGTGGACGCCGGACTCAATGCGCTGGTGGAGGTCAAGGTGAAGCCCGAGTGGACGAACCTCACCGACAAGGCGCTGAAGCCCGCCGACGAGAACCTGCCCTACGTCATCAAGAACATTCTGGTACCCATCAACGCCCAGAAGGGCGACGATCTGCCTGTCTCCGCCTTCAAGGGCATGGAGGACGGCACCATGCCGCTGGGTACCTCCCGCTACGAGAAGCGCGGCATCGCCACCCATCTGCCTGTGTGGGACGCTGCCGAGTGCCTCCAGTGCAATATGTGCTCCTTTGTCTGCCCCCACGCCGTCATCCGCCCGTTCCTGCTGGACGAGGGCGAGGTCAAGGCGGCTCCCGTGGATATGACGCTGGTGGATGCCAAGGGCCCCGGTCTGGACGGCCTGAAGTATACCATGGGCGTGTCCACGCTGGACTGCACCAGCTGCGGCAGCTGTGTGGCCTCCTGCCCCAAGAGCGGCAAGGCGCTGAAGATGGTACCTGCTCACGAGGTATCTCTGGATCAGACCGGCTGGAACTTCCTGACCGGCGTGAAGGAAAAGACATCCCGCGTGGACAAGTTCACCCTGAAGGGCAGCCAGTTCAAGCAGCCTCTGGTGGAGTTCAACGGCGCCTGCGCCGGCTGCGGCGAGACGCCCTATATCAAGCTGCTGACCCAGATGTTCGGCGACAAGATGTATCTGGCCAACGCCACCGGCTGCACCCAGGCCTGGGGCGCGGCCATGCCCTGTGTGCCGTACTGCAAGAACGCCGAGGGCAAGGGCGTGGCATGGTCCAACTCCCTGTTTGAGAACAACGCCGAGTTCTCCTACGGTATGTGCCTGGCTGTCAAGCAGCTGCGCGAGTGCGTCACCGGCTACGTCAAGGAGCTGGATGCGCTGACCAAGGATGAGGCCGTCAAGGCCGCCATTGCCAAGTGGCTGGAGACCTACGAGGATCTGGACGCCTCCACTCCCGCTACCGAGGCGCTGGTGGCGCTGCTGGAGAATGGCAAATTCTCTGCCGAGGAGCAGGCTATCGTGGACGAGATCCTCAAGCGCAAGAAGGATATGTCCAAGAAGACCATGTGGATGTACGGCGGCGACGGCTGGGCCTACGACATCGGCTACGGCGGCCTCGATCACGTGTTCGCCATGGGCGAGGATGTCAACGTGCTGCTGGTGGACACCGAGGTGTACTCCAATACCGGCGGACAGTCCTCCAAGGCCACGCCCATCGGCGCGGTGGCACAGTTCCAGGCCAGCGGCAAGAAGACCAAGAAGAAAGACCTTGGTATGCTGATGATGACCTACGACAACGTGTATGTGGCACAGTGCTCCATGGGCGCCAACCCCAACCAGCTCATCAAGGCCATCAAGGAGGCCGAGGCTCACAAGGGTCCGTCCATTGTCATCTGCTACGCGCCCTGCATCAACCACGGAATCAAGAAGGGCATGAACAACGTCCAGCAGGAGATGAAGGACGCCGTCAACTCCGGTTACTGGAACCTGTACCGGTACAGCCCGGAGACCAAGACCTTCACGCTGGACAGCAAGGAGCCCACCATGCCGCTGTATGACTTCATGAAGGGCGAGGTGCGCTATGCCTCTCTGGAGCTGAGCTTCCCCGAAAATGCCAAGGTGCTGTTCGCCGAGGCAGAGGAGGCCGCCAAGGAGAAGTACGACGCCTACAAGCGCCGTGCGGAGAAGTAAGGAAGTTTCTCTGTGGTAAACTTCTTCGTGAATTTGTGACAAAAGAAGATGAAGCCGCCCCAAAGGCGGCTTCATCTTCTTTTTCTTTTGTTTCGGCGCAGATTATTTTTTTTGCGGTGATAAATATCCGTTAATTTGTTGACATACAGCAGGGAGAGTGATAAAATTAACAAAGTAAATCCGACTTCATGAGGGGAAAGGGAGAACACTATGGCAGTACCGTTTGACTACACATCAGAATACAGACGCAAGCTCTGTACACCGGATGAAGCCGCCAAGGTCGTTAAGAGCGGTGACTGGATCGACATCGGCATGGGCGCGGGCTTTCCCTCGTTAATGGACGCCGCCATTGCCCGCCGTAAGGAGGAGCTGCGGGACGTGAAGATCCGCGGTTATCTGATCTTTGAACCTATTCAGATGGTAGAGTGCGACCCTACCCGTCAGCACTTTGTCTACAACAGCTGGCATATGTCCGGCTACGAGCGCAAGCTCTGTGACAAGGGGCTGTGCAACTTCAACCCCATGGTGTTCCGCAATCTGGGCTGGTACTACACCCAGTTCCTGACGGTGAACGTGGCCATGATGTGCGTCACCCCCATGAATGAGCACGGCTACTTCAACTTCGCCGCCTCCACCGCCTCCGCCCGCGCCACGCTGGACAAGGCGGACATCGTGATCCTGGAGGTCAACGAGAACCTGCCATGGGTCTATGGCGGTCTGGACGAGTGCATCCACATCAGTGACGTGGATATGATCGTGGAGGGTCCCCACGGCGCACTGCCCAGCGTCAAGTCGCCTCCCGCCTCCGAGGCGGAGATGAAGATCGCCGAGTATGTGGTGCAGAACATGGTGGACGGCTCCACGCTCCAGCTGGGCATCGGCTCGCTGCCCAACGCCGTGGGTCAGATGATCGCCAAGAGCGACCTGAAGGGTCTGGGTATCCATACGGAGATGCTGTGCGACAGCTATCTGGATATGTACAAGGCCGGTAAGATCACCAATACCCACAAGCGGCTGGATCGCTATAAGAGCATCTTCGGTCTCGCCATCGGCTCTCCCGACCTGTACGACTGGATCCGGGAAAACCCCGGTGTGGTTACATACCCCATCAGCTACTGCAACGACCCTGCCAATGTGGGCAAGCAGGACAACTTTGTGTCCATCAACAACTGCATTTCCGTGGATCTGTACGGTCAGATCTGCGCCGAAAGCTCCGGCATCCGCCAGATCAGCGGCACCGGCGGCCAGCTGGACTTTCTGGAGGGCGCGGCGCTGTCCAACGGCGGTAAGGCGTTTATCTGCCTGACTTCGTCCTTCACGGATAAGCAGGGCAACGTCAAGTCCCGCATCAATCCGCTACTATCCCCCGGCGATATCGTCACCGACCCCCGCAGTCTGGCGTACTACATCGTCACCGAGTACGGCGGCGTCAATCTGGTGGGCTGCTCCACGTGGGAGCGTGCGGAGAAGCTGGTCAGCATCGCCCACCCCATGTTCCGCGACGAGCTGATTGCCAACGCGGAGAAGCAGGGTATCTGGATCCGCTCCAACAAGCGGTAATGCAAAACAGGTCAAATACGAACGGGGAGCGGTCATCCGCTCCCCGTTTTCCAATAAAGAGAACTGTCTTGACATTTTTTCGCGGATATAGTATACTCCCACCATACGAAAACAGCGATGATGAGAAGCAGTAAGCGGTCAGCGGATGCCAAGAGAGGGCGCGGCAGGTGTAAGCGCCCGTGACGCCCCGCCCAAGTCGTCTCGGAGCTTCGGGCTGAACGAGCAGTAGGCCGCGACGGATGTCCACCGTTATCGGGACAGGGTGTAGCTGCACCCATGAGTGCGGGAGCTTTCCCGAATACAGGTGGTACCACGGACTGGATGTTCGCCCTGTTTTGCTATGGCAAAACGGAGCGGACTTTTTGTTTTGCCAAATACTCAAAAAAGGAGAAAGCATATGAAAGAACTGCCGAAGGTGTACGATCCGCGGGACGTGGAGTCCCGGATCTATCAGATGTGGATGGACGGCGGCTGCTTCAAGGCCAAGCCCGATCCGGACAAGAAGCCCTTTTCCATCGTCATGCCGCCCCCCAACGTCACCGGCCAGCTCCACATGGGACACGCGCTGGACTGCACGCTGCAGGACATCCTGACCCGCTTCAAGCGGATGCAGGGCTACGAGGCGCTGTGGCTCCCCGGCACAGACCATGCCGGCATCGCCACCCAGATCAAGGTGGAGGAGGAGCTGCGTACCAAGGAGGGTCTGACCCGCTACGATCTGGGCCGCGAGAAGTTTTTGGAGCGCGTCTGGGCGTGGAAGGAGAAGTACGGCGACCGTATCGTGGAGCAGCAGAAGAAGATGGGCGCGTCCTGCGACTGGGACCGCAGCCGCTTCACTATGGACGAGGGCTGCTCCCGCGCTGTCCGCGAGACATTCTGCGAGCTGTACGACAAGGGGCTGATCTACAAGGGCAGCCGCATCATCAACTGGTGCCCCAACTGCCTGACGGCGCTGTCTGACGCCGAGGTGGAGTATGTGGACAAGCCCGGCCACCTGTGGTACGTGCGCTACCCGCTGAGCGACGGCAGCGGCGACATCATCATCGCCACCACCCGTCCGGAGACTATGCTGGGCGATACCGGTGTAGCGGTCAACCCGGAGGATGAGAAGTTCAAGCACCTCATCGGCAAGACCTGCATCCTGCCGCTGGTGGGCCGTGAGATCCCCATCGTGGGCGACGAGTACTGCGAGATCGGCTTCGGCACCGGCGCCGTGAAGATGACTCCGGCCCACGACCCCAACGACTTTGAGGTGGGCCTGCGCCACCATCTGGAGGTCATCCGCTGCATCGCCGACGACGGTAAGATCAACGAGAACGGCGGCAAATACGAGGGCATGGACCGCTACGAGTGCCGCAAGGCCATCGTGGCCGATCTGGAGGCCGAGGGCTATCTGGTCAAGGCCGAGCCCTACTCTCACAACGTTGGCACCTGCTACCGCTGCCACAACGATGTGGAGCCGCTGATCTCCGCCCAGTGGTTCGTGAAGATGGAGCCGCTGGCCAAGGAGGCCATCCGTGTGGTGGAGGACGGCACCATCAACTTTGTGCCGGAGCGTTTCACCAAGACCTATATCAACTGGATGGAGAATGTCCACGACTGGTGCATCTCCCGGCAGCTCTGGTGGGGTCATCAGATCCCCGCCTGGTACTGCAACGAGTGCGGTCATATCAACGTGAGCCGTACCGACCCCACCAAGTGCGAAAAGTGCGGCTGCACCCACCTGACCCGCGAGGAGGACGTGCTGGATACATGGTTCAGCTCGGCTCTGTGGCCCTTCTCCACCATGGGTTGGCCCGATCTGGACGCCGCTGACCTGAACTACTGGTACCCCACCTCCGTCATGGTCACCGGCTACGATATCATCTTCTTCTGGGTGGCGCGCATGATCTTCTCCGGCATGGAGCAAATGAAGAAGGAGCCGTTCAAGACGGTGTTTATCCACGGTCTGGTCCGCGACGACAAGGGCCGCAAAATGTCCAAGTCCCTGGGCAACGGCATCGACCCGCTGGAGATGGCGGAGAAGTACGGCGCCGACGCTCTGCGCTTCAACCTCATCACCGGCAACAGCCCCGGCAATGATATGCGTTTCTTTGTAGAGAAGTGCGAGGCTATGCGTAACTTTGCCAATAAGATCTGGAACGCCAGCCGCTTCGTGATGATGAACCTGTCCATCGACAAGGTACAGCTGCCGGAGAAGTTGGAGCTGGAGGACAAGTGGGTGCTCAGCCGCCTGAATACGCTGATCCGTGAGGTCACCGACAATCTGGAGGCGTATGAGCTGGGCGTGGCCTCCGCCAAGATCTACGACTTCATCTGGGATACCTACTGCGACTGGTATATCGAGCTGACAAAGACCCGTCTCAATGGTGAGGACGAGGCCGCCAAGCTGGCCGCCGAGAACGTGCTGTGCTACGTGCTGCTGCGGATCATGGAGCTGCTGCACCCGTTCATGCCGTTCATCACCGAGGAGATCTGGCAGGCGCTGCCCCACGAGGGCGACTATCTGATCACCGCCAAGTGGCCGGAGTATCAGGACGCGCTGCACTTCCCGGAGGCAGAAGCCGCCATGGAGGCGGTGAAGGATGCCATTTCCGCTATCCGCGCCCGCCGCGCCGAGATGAACGTGCCGCCCAGCCGCAAGGCACAGGTGGTCATTGTGGCAGCCCAGCCGGAAAACTATCAGGTGGGCGCGCATTTCATCACCCGCATGGCCTACGCCAGCGAGCTGACGGTACAGACCGCCGCGCCCGCCGACCTGACCGGTATGGTGACAGTGGCGACCCACGACGCCACCATCTATATGCCCATGGCGGAGCTGGTGGATATCGCCAAGGAGCTGGCGCGCATCGCCGCCGAGCGTAAGAAGGCGGAGGAGAACCTCCAGCGCATCGAGGCAAAGCTGGCCAACGAGTCCTTCACCTCCCGGGCCCCGGAGAATGTCGTCAACGCCGAGCGTGAAAAGGCGGAGAAGGCCCGCGCCCTCATCGCGAAGCTGGATGAGTCCGCCGCTGCCATGCAGATCTGAATTTCCTGACCGTACAGGCGTGATTCGACAGCAAAAACTGCATAAATACACTATAATCACCGTAGATCAATGATCTGCGGTGATTATTTTTACGAAGGAGCATCGGATATGGAAGTGTTGACAAAACACGAGGGGAACTGTTTGGAGTTCTTCTTGAAAGGGGAGCTGGATCATCACGGCGCGCAGGGGCTGCTGCTCCGCTTGGAGCAGGACATACAGAAGACGCTGCCGATGGTGCTGATCCTGGATTTCACGGACGTGACATTTATGGACAGCTCCGGCATCGCCGTGGCGCTGCGGGGCTGGCAGCGTATGCGGGAGCTGGGAGGTGCCGTGACACTGCGCCATGTAGCACCGCAGCCCCGGAAAGTATTTGAGGCGGCAGGCATTGGGCGAATGATGACCATCGCTTGAGAAGATAGGAGGAGAGTACATATGACACGCGCCGAAAACTATGTGACCATCGAATTTCTCAGCCGCAGCAGCAACGAGAGCTTTGCGCGCTCCGCCGCGGCGGGCTTCGCGCTGCAGCTTGACCCGACGTTGGACGAGATGGGCGACATCAAAACCGCTGTCAGCGAAGCGGTAACCAACGCCATCGTCCACGCCTATCCGGACGCGTTGGGGAAGATCGTCATGAAGATGAAGCTGCTCAAGGGAAACGTGCTGGAGATCACTGTCCGTGACTGGGGCCGCGGCATCGCCGATGTAGAGGAGGCACGGCGTCCGCTGTTCACCACCGGCGGCAGCGAGCGGAGCGGTATGGGCTTCACCATCATGGAGAGCTTCATGGACAAGCTCACCGTCCGTTCGATAGCAGGCAAGGGTACCACCGTCCAGATGCGAAAGCGCATCGCGCCGCGTCTGATGCCGCGATGACGGCGGAGGACCGCATGGCGCTGTTGGAGCGGGCGCAGCAGGGAGACGATGACGCCTGCCAGCAGATGCTCCTGGAAAATACCGGCTTGATCTGGTCGATCGTCAAGCGCTATCGCGGCTGCGGCGTGGAAACGGACGACCTGTATCAGCTGGGATGCATTGGATTCATCAAGGCTGTAAAGGGATTTGACCTCACATACGGAACGCAGTTTTCCACCTACGCTGTACCCAAGATCGCAGGGGAGATCCGCCGCTTTCTGCGGGATGACGGCCCCATAAAAGTCGGACGCACCCTACGGGAGAAGGGGCAGATGCTCTGGGCGGCCAAGGAACGCCTGCAAAATCGTCTGGGCTGCGCGCCGCGGCTCTCCGAATTGGCGGAGGAGACCGGCCTCACCGTGGAGGAGATCGCCCACATCGAGCTGGCGGTGGTGGCGCCGGAATCCTTACAGCAGGAGACGGCGGAGGGACTGACGCTGGAATCCCTGCTGGGTACGGAGGAGCCGGAGGCGGGTATGGTGGAGCGGCTCGCCCTGCGAGAGGCCATCGACCGCCTGCCGGAACAGGAGAAAAAGACCATCCTTCTCCGGTTTTTCAAGGGCTTGACGCAGGAGCAGACCGCCCGGCTCCTGCATGTTTCACAGGTGCAGGTATCCCGCATGGAGCGCCGCAGCTTGCAGAAGCTGCGGGAGCTGCTGAGCGATTGACCGGTAGGTCGCGCTCAGGGCCGCAGCCGCGGCTGCTCCGGTCGAGAGGGCATGGCGCCGTCGCCGTCCAGCGGTAAAAACTCCGTCATGACGCCGCGATAGCGCTTGGGGAGAAACGAGTTCTGGCAGCGCGGGTTTCGCCGTTCCTTGATGGCCACCGTTTCAAAGAAGGTTTTCCAGAGCTGCCTGTATTGGAGCTCCGTCTCATCCGGCGCTGCCAGCTCCAGATGCTCCATCGGCACAATGCGGGCGCGGCCCTGCGTGTGGAACAGAACCTCGCGGTTGGTTCTATCGAAGATGAAAAATGTCTCATTGGCATAGCGCTCGCAGAAATGATGGCGCAGCAGCGGCAGAACACGGTTTTTCGGCTCGATCACCGCGCCAAGCACACCACTGTAGTCCGAAAAACGTACAAACCCCCGGAGCTTTTCCAGCTCGCCGCTCATGTGCCGGAGGGCCTTGTGCAGCGGATAGTATACCGGATCGGACAGATCCCCCATGAAGCCGTCGCCCTCCCGCAGCACCTTGCAGGCAAATGCGTAGAGATGCAGCTCCTTGTCCGCTATGCAGGTCAGGAAGGCTCTCCGCAGCACCTTCGCCGCCTGCGCCGACCGGGAAAATATCCCCTGATACACCCGCTTACTGTGCGCGGCGCTGGTGGGTACAGTGCGCACCTCATACAGCGACAAAAATCCCTCGTCGGAAGAAAAACCGACGGGGGATTCCTTATAGGCATAGCTGTCGTAGATGCAGCACAGAAACCCCGCGAACGTCCCGTCGTATTGATAGATCACATCCAAGTCGCTCACCCCGCATCGTCAAATAGTGACAGCTGTTCTGCGCCGCTTTCCGGAAGAAGGCCCCGTTCCATCTGTGCCAGCTGCACCGGCAGCGTGTCCGGCGAGAAGCGCAGTCCCTGCCGTATTCTGCCGCCGCAGGTGATAAAAAACTGTGCGCGCTTCACCACGACGCCCAGCTTTTTCAGATCCTCGAAGCGGAGATGGCTCTGCCGCCGGGCTGACAGGATGCGCCGCGCACTGACCGGGCCGATGCCCGGCACACGCAGCAGCGTCTCCAGATCCGCCCGCATGATCTCCACCGGAAACTGCTCCAGATGTGCCACCGCCCAACTGGATTTCGGATCGAGCCGACAGTCGAAGTTGGGGTGCGCGTCGTCCAGCAGCTCTGCGGCCCGGAAGCCGTAAAAGCGCAGCAGCCAGTCCGCCTGATACAGCCGATGCTCCCGCAGCAGCGGCGGTTTTGTGTCGAGAGAAGGGAGGAGGCGGTTCTCCACCACCGGCACATACGCTGAGTAAAACACCCGTTTGAGCCGGTACTTCTCGTACAGCGACTCCGTCAATCGGAGGATGTGCCGGTCATCGTCACCGGTGGCGCCTACAATGAGCTGTGTGCTTTGCCCGGCTGGGGCAAACACCGGCGCGTGCCTGTACTTTGCAAGCTCCGCCTTGCTCTGGCGCACGCCGTCCCGTATCTGTCCCATAGGCCGCAGGATCGCGTCTTTTGTCTTATCCGGTGCCAGTGTCTGCAAGCCGGCTTGCGACGGCAGCTCGATGTTGACGCTGAGACGATCCGCCAGCAAGCCAAGCTGTTCCACCAGCTCCGGAGATGTGCCTGGAATGGTCTTGGCGTGGATGTAGCCGTTGAACCGGTACTCCTCCCGCAGGATGCGAAGCGCCTGTATCATCTGCTCGGTGGTATAGTCCGGGCTGCGCAGTACGCCGCTGGAGAGAAACAACCCTTCGATGTAATTCCGCCGGTAAAAGCCGATGGTCAGCTCCGCCAGCTCCCGCGGAGTGAACGCCGCCCGCCGCGTGTCGTTGCTGCGCCGATTGATACAATATTTGCAGTCGTAGGCGCAGGCATTGGTCATCAGCACCTTCAGCAGCGTGATGCAGCGGCCATCTGCCGAAAAGCTGTGGCAGCATCCGGCGATGGAGGAGGTGGTGTTGCCGATCATACCGGCTCTGGCACCGCGCTGCACACCGCTGGAGGTACAGGCCGCATCGTACTTGGCGGCGTCCGTCAGGATCGTCAGCTTCTCCAGAACATCCATGCTGTTACGCCGTGCGGCGTCTGCGGCGGGGCGCCGGATGGTCGATGCAGTCGATGAGCCGCATCACGTTGGCAGCAATGGAACCTGCGCCCAGCAGGGTGATGAGCAATCCGATCGTCGTCATAAGAGTTACCTCCGTATCAAACCTATGTTCTATTGGCATTATAAATCGAACAAGCGTTCTTGTCAACATAAATCGAACAAAAATTCTACTAATTTTTCAGTAACGGTTGACCGCAGGCCGATGCTGTATTAAAATAGAGGGCAAGAAAGAGAAAAGCGAGGCTTCTTCATGACGGAACTGGAGAGACGATTTATCGCGGCGCGGCGTGCTGCCATTGCCGCCGACTTCCAAAAGCTGAACCCGCGCCAACAGGAGGGCGTGCTGACCACGGAGGGGCCGCTGCTGCTGCTGGCGGGCGCCGGATCCGGCAAGACCACGGTGCTGATCAACCGCGTGGCCAATCTGCTGCGCTACGGACGGGGCAGTGACAGTACGGATATTCCCATCCCTGTGACGGAGGATGTGGCGGCGTTTCTGGAGGAATACGTCAAAGCGCCCGACGAGGAGCAGCGTCCGCTGATGCAGTATCTCTGCGCCGTGGAGCCCGCCCGCCCGTGGGAGGTACTGGCCATCACCTTTACCAATAAGGCCGCCAACGAGCTGAAGGAGCGGCTGGGGCGTATGCTGGGAGAGAAGGTGGCGCAGGACGTGTGGGCGTCCACATTCCACTCCGCCTGTGTCCGCATTCTGCGCCGGGACATCGACCGTCTCGGCTTCGACCGCAGCTTCACCATCTACGACACGGATGACAGCAAGCGGGTCATTAAAGACATTCTCAAGGAGTTGTCTCTGGACGAGAAGGCGTTTCCGCCCAGAGAGATCCTGAGCGTTATTTCCCGCGCAAAGGACGATATGCAGTCGCCAGAGGCGTTTATCCAGCAGTGGCAGGCCATCAACGATTGGCGGCGCATCAGGATCGGTAAAGTATATGCGCTTTACAACAGAAAGCTGCGGGACGCCAATGCGCTGGACTTCGACGACATCATCCTGCACACCGTCCGGCTGCTGCAAGACTGCCCGGATGTGCGAGCGTACTACCAGAACAAATTCCGTTATATCCTCATCGACGAGTATCAGGACACCAACCACCTGCAATACCTGCTGGCCAGCCTTCTGACCAACGAACGGCACAATATCTGCGTGGTGGGCGACGACGACCAGAGCATTTACCGTTTCCGCGGCGCGGACATCAGCAACATTCTCAGCTTTGAAAAGGAGTACAAGGGCGCCCGCACCATCCGGCTGGAGCAGAATTACCGCTCCACGCAGAACATTCTGGACGCGGCCAACGCCGTCATCCGCCACAACGAGGGGCGCAAGGGAAAGACCCTGTGGACGGAGAACGGGGCGGGGGAGAAGGTCACCGTCAAGACCGCCTTTAATGAGAGCGACGAGGCCAATTATGTGGTGGGACAGATGATGACCGGCTACCGCCGGGGCGAAAGCTGGAAGGACAACGCGGTGCTCTACCGGATGAACGCCCAGTCCAACGCGCTGGAATATGCCTTCAAGCGCAACGGCGTACCCTACAAGATCTACGGCGGCATGAAGTTCTTCGACCGCGCCGAGGTCAAGGATATGCTGGCGTATCTGTGCGTCATCAGCAACACCACCGATGACCTGCGTCTGCGGCGCATCATCAATGTACCCTCCCGCAAGATCGGGCAGGCCACCGTGGACAAGGCGCAGCTCCTTGCCACCGAGCAGGGAAGCTCCCTCTATGAGGTGCTTCTCCACGCGGCAGACTATCCGGAATTGAAAAATGCAGCAGGCAAGCTCCTCGCCTTTACAGGCATGATCGAGTCCCTGCGCCGGCAGCTGCCGGACTCCGATCTCATGGCGTTCTACGATCTGCTCTGCGACAAGAGCGGCTACACCGCCGCCCTGCGGGAAAAGGACGATGTAGAGAGCCGCGGCCGTCTGGAGAACGTAGAGGAGCTGAAATCCAGCATCCAAGGCTATCTGGAAAATGCGGAGGGTGAGCCGACGCTGGCGGGCTTTCTGGACGAGGTGGCGCTGTATACCGATCTGGACAGCCAGTCCGACAGCGATAACTGCGTGACCATGATGACCATGCACGCCGCCAAGGGACTTGAATTTCCCCACGTCTATGTGGTGGGCATGGAGGACGGACTTTTCCCCGGAAATCGCGCTATGGGCGACGCGGAGGAGATGGAGGAGGAGCGGCGTCTTTGCTATGTGGCCATGACCCGCGCCAAGGAGACGCTGACGCTGACAAACGCACGGCAGCGTATGCTTTTCGGCCGCACGGCCCCCGCCATGCCCTCCCGTTTCTTGAAGGAGATCCCGGAGGAAAACATGGAGTGGATCAGCAAGCCGCAGCCCCGCAGCGTGGAGAGCGACATCGGCTGGGGCGACGGCCTTGGCGATGGATACGCGGGCCAACACAGCGGATACGGGGAGCGATACGGCAGCTACGGCAGCGGGCAGAGCCGCCGCGCTGCACCGGTCACCACGTCCCACGCACCTGCCGCCCCCACCGCAAAGCCGCTGCAAGCGGCAACAGGCGGCGTCCAGAAGGCAGCGTCCTCCGGCGTGCTCATGCAGCTGGCACCGGGTGAGAGCGTGCGCCACGATGCCTTCGGGCAGGGTATGGTGCTGTCCGTCCGGGTCATGGGCAACGATGCGCTCATCGAGGTGGCCTTCGACACTGTGGGTACGAAAAAGCTGATGCTGCGGGCTGCCATGGGGCATCTGACCAAGGAGTAAGCCCTTGTAAACTTAAAGTTGCGCCGGTTCCTGTATCAGGCAACCTGAAGTTGATGGACATACCGGCGGCGATGGGATAAAATTCAGGATAGAAAGACAGTTTGACCGACGAAAGGAGACACGCGATGGGATTTGGGTTTGGTTTCAGTGCATTCGGTGTTATGTTCGTTCTGATGTTCGGCGTTATGCTGGTACTATTTATCGTTACAGCGGTGCGGGGCATCAGCACATGGAATAAGAACAATCATTCGCCGCGCCTGACGGTGGAGGCCACCGTGGTGTCCAAGCGGCAGAATACCTCCGTACACCACCACAACAACGCCGGTGACGCCACCGGTGCCCACGGTATACACACCACCACCTCTACCACCTATTACGCCACCTTTCAGGTGGCCAGCGGTGACCGGATGGAGCTGCACGTTGGCGGCCGGGAGTACGGTATGCTGGCCGAGGGTGACTTTGGTGAGCTGACGTTTCAGGGTACACGCTATCTGGGCTTTGCCCGACAGGGCGTGGGCGAGCCGACACCGGTCGAAGAAAACGCGGGAAAATCAGCGGCGGACAATGAAAAGCACCGCAGCTGGGACCCGGAGCTGTAAAGGACGCAGAAACAAAACAGCACAGCGCGGCTCTTTAGCCGTGCTGTGCTGTTTTCTTGTGTTGGTTGGGAAAAGAAGAACGCCCTGCGGAAAACTCCGCAGGGCGCTTGTCTGTACAGTTCAGGCGCTGATCAAACTTAGATCGCGCGGGTAACTTTGCCGGAACGCAGGCACCGGGTACAAACATATACATGGCGAGGCGTGCCGTTGATCACTGCCTTCACGCGCTTGACATTGGGCTTCCAGGGGCGATTGGAACGCCGATGAGAGTGAGAGACCTTGATGCCGAAGCTCACGCCCTTGTCGCAAAATTCGCACTTAGCCATCCGTTGCACCTCCTTGCTGTCATAACATACGGGTCGCTTGCACCGCAAGCAGTTGATATAATAACAGATAATGTCATGAATTGCAAGCACTATTTGACAAAAAAACGAAATTTTTTTGGAAGGGGAAAGTGTTGCGTAACAAAGGGATACAAGATATAATATGAAGTGGCAATTATGCGTATTTGCCGCTGTCGGCGGCAGGCGCCTCACAGGAGGGAGCTTTATGGAAAAAGTCAAGCGCACACCGGCCAGTCTGAAGAACATGGTGGAGACCTTCAACATGGAGATCCTGCACAAGGGCCGGGATTTTGACAACACCGTTGTGACCATTTCGGATGTGAACCGACCGGCCTTGCAGCTGGTGGGTTTTTACGATTATTTTGACGATAAGCGCCTGCAAATTCTGGGACGGGGCGAAATGCAGTTTCTGGAGCGGATGACGGAGGCCGAGCGGACGCGGGTATTCAACAAGCTGCTGAGCTATCCGTTCCCCGCCATGATCGTCGCCCGAGACATGGAGGCGCCGTCGGAGCTGGTGCAGATGGCGAATAAGCATGACCGCACGCTGCTGCGCTCGGCGGAGTCCACGGTGGATGTGACCAGTAAGCTCATCGACTATCTGAACCGTGCCATGGCGCCTCAGATCGCCCGCCACGGCGTGCTGATGAACATTTACGGCCAGGGCGTGCTGATCCTGGGCGACTCCGGCATCGGCAAGAGCGAGACCGCCATTGAGCTGCTCAAGCGCGGCCACCGGCTGGTGGCCGACGATGCCGTGGAGATCCGCCGTATCTCCAACAACCTGTTTGGCACAGCGCCGGAGATCATCCGTCACTACATCGAGATCCGCGGCGTAGGCGTTATCGATGTGCAGCAGCTGTTCGGCATGGGCGCCGTGCAGTTCGATACGGAGATCGACCTTGTCATCCAGCTGGAGCAGTGGGTGGACGGTAAATTCTATGACCGGCTGGGGCTGGGCGAGGAAAAGTACGAGATGCTGGGGGTGGAACTGCCCATCGTTACCATCCCCGTGCGGCCGGGTCGAAATCTGGCGGGCATCGTGGAGATCGCCACCATGAAGAACCGGCAGATGAAGTATGGCTACAACGCAGCGCGGGATTTCGTGACGCAGTTTGACAGCAAGATGGACGCGATGATAAAGGAGAACAGGGCAAAGCAATGAAGTATGTGGGTGTAGATATCGGCGGTACAAACCTGAAGGCGGGACTGGCGGACGAAAACGGACAGCTTCTCGCCGTACAAAAAATGAAGGTGGCGTCCATCACGGATCAGCAGTCTCTGGCATGGACCATCGTGGCCATGACGCAGGAGCTTGCCAAGAGCGCCGGCGTACCGCTGGACGAGATCGCCTCCGTGGGCGTCGGCGTACCCGGAACGGTGGAGATCCGCTCCGGTTCCATCGGCTATACCTGCAACCTGCCGCTGCGGAACGTGCCGCTGCGGAAGCTGTTCCACCACTACCTGTCCATTCCGCTGTATATTGAGAACGATGCCAACTGTGCGGCGCTGGCGGAATACTATGTAGGCGCAGGCCGGGACAGCAAGCGCTTCGTGACCATCACGCTGGGTACCGGCGTGGGCGCGGGCATCATCCACAACGGCAAGATCTACCACGGCGCCAACGGCATGGCGGGCGAGGTGGGACACACGGTGATCGAGCGGAACGGCCTGCCCTGTCCCTGCGGGCGGCACGGCTGCTGGGAGCAGTACGCCTCGGCCTCCGCGCTGAAGCGCATGACGGCGGAGGCTGTGGCTGCCCATCCGGACAGTATTCTGGCCCGCGTGGTGGCGGAAAACGACGGCCATGTGTCCGGCCAGTCCGCGTTTATCGCGGCGCGGCAGGGCGACCCTGTGGGGCAGCGTATCTGCGACGAATATGTGGGCTATCTGGCCTGCGGCATCGTAAACGTGGTCAATGTGTTCCAGCCGGACGCGCTGGCCATCGGCGGCGGCGTCAGCAACGAGGCCGACGAGCAGCTCTTGCTGCCGGTACAGCGCTGTGTGGAGCGGGAGAGCATCCCATGTGCCAAGAACCGGCGCACCCGCATCGTCAAGGCGGAGCTGGGCAATCAGGCCGGCATCATCGGCGCGGCGCTGCTGGGGAAGAACAAACGGATCTGAGGACCTTTCAGGAGGAGTTATGAGCTGGTACGAGGCATTGGATCAATGGACGGCGGATTACCTGCCGGATATGACATATGAGCACGACGCGCCGCTGTCCAGACACACGTCGTTCCGCATCGGCGGCCCGGCGCGGCGTATGGCGTTCCCCAAGGACGGCAGCCAGATGGTGCTGCTGATCGAGGCGGCGCGTACCTGCGGGGCGCGGCCGCTGGTTATCGGCAACGGCACGAACCTGCTGTTTCCCGATGAGGGGGTCGATCGTCTGGTGGTGAACACCCGGGATATGTCCGATGTGACGTTGGACGCGGAGGGCCGCGTTGCGGCGGAGGCCGGCGCATCCCTGTCGCGGGTGGCGGTATTCGCCCAGCAGCACGGTCTGGCGGGGCTGGAGTTTGCCCACGGCATCCCCGGCAGCGTAGGCGGCGCGGTGTGTATGAACGCAGGCGCCTACGGCGGCGAGATGCGGCAGGTGGTGCGCGAGGCAACGGTGCTGTTCCCAGAGGAGGGCATCCGGACGCTGACCGTCGAGGAGCTGGCCTTCTCCTACCGGCACAGCCTGCTGACAGACTGTCCCGACGCGGTGGTGCTGCGGGCCGTTTTTGCGCTGGAGGCCGGTGAGAGCACCGTGATCCGGGAAAAAATGGACGAACTGATGGCAAGGAGAAAGGCTTCACAGCCCTTGGAGTATCCCAGCGCGGGAAGCACCTTTAAGCGCCCGGAGGGGTATTTTGCCGCTGCGCTCATCGACCAGTGCGGCCTGAAGGGGCTGACGGTAGGCGGCGCGCAGGTATCGGAAAAGCACGCGGGCTTCGTCATCAACCGCGGCGGTGCTGCCTGCGCAGACGTATTGGCGCTGATGGCGCAGGTGCAGCAGCGCGTATGGGAGGAAAAGGGCGTCCGGCTGGAGCCGGAGGTCAAGGTAATACACTGAGGAGAAAAAACGTGGAGATACTCATAATTTCGGGGCTTTCCGGCAGTGGAAAATCCCGTGCCGCCACTTTTCTGGAGGATATCGGCTACTATATCGTGGACAATCTGCCCGCGGAGATGATGCTGAAATTTGCCAATTTCTGCACAGCCTCCGGCGGGCGGTACGACCGGGTGGCGCTGGTATACGATGTCCGGGCGGGCGAGCCGTTCCAGCGGCTCATCGACGTGCTGGACAAGCTGCGCCGCCGGGACGGCGTCCGGTGCCGTATGCTGTTTCTGGAGACAGATACGCGGGTCATTATCAGCCGCTACAAGGAGACGCGGCGCAGCCATCCGCTGTGCGCGGAGGGCATTTCTATCGAGGAGGCAGTCCGGCGCGAGCGGGAGCTGCTGGCGCCGGTGCGGGAGCACGCGGACTTCGTGCTGGACACCACGGCGTTTTCCACCTCCAAGCTGCGCAGCGAGCTTTTGACCCTGTTCGGCGGCGGCGACACCCGGCAGGCGCTGAATGTCAGCGTCATGTCCTTCGGCTTTAAGAATGGCCTGCCGTTGGAGGCGGATCTGGTATTTGATGTGCGGTTTCTCCCCAACCCCTACTATGTGCCGGAGCTGAAGACCCTGACGGGGCTGGATGAGCCGGTGCGGGAATATGTGTTCGCGTCGGAAGCGGCAGGGCGGTTTTTGGAGCGGCTGGAGCCGCTGCTGGCGTTTCTGCTGCCCCAGTATTTGCAGGAGGGACGGACGGAGCTGGTCATTGCCGTAGGCTGCACCGGCGGTCGGCACCGTTCCACGGCAATGGCACACCATCTGGCCACCTACATCGGCGGCTTGGGGTATCCGGTGTCCGAGAGCCACCGGGACATTTCACGATAGGGAGTGGCGACGATGAGCTCATTTGCGTACAAAGCAAAGAACGAGATATGCCGGACACAGCTATCCCGGCAGTGCTGCGCCCGGGCGGAGGCCTACGGCGTGCTGCTGTACTGCAATACGTTCACGCCGTCGGAGGTACGGATCATCACGGAGAATCCGGAGTTTGCCGCACGGCTGCCCAAGCTGTTCCACAAGGCATTTTCCCTGAAATTCGACCAGCTGCCGGAGAAGGACGGGCGGGGAAAGCTGATCTTCCGCATCACCGACCGGGACAAGCTGGCGCGGATCATCAATACGCTGGGGTACGACCCCCAGCAGATCATGGCGCTGCACGTCAACTTTGGATTATTGGAGGACGACTGCTGCCGGACGGCATTCCTGCGGGGTGCGTTTCTGGCCGGCGGCAGCGTGACCGACCCGGAAAAACGATACCACATGGAGCTGGCCACCAGTCACAAGCAGGCCAGCCGCGAGGTGTCCAGACTGCTGGAGGAGATGGGATTTCTGCCCCGCTCCGTACAGCGCGGCGCCAACTCTCTCATTTATTTCAAACAGTCGGAGCATATTGAGGATCTGCTGACGAAGATCGGCGCGCCGGCAGCGGCCATGGATATCATGACTGCCAAGGTGGACAAGGAGATCCGCAACGGCGCCAACCGCGCCATGAACTGCGACATGGCCAATGTAAATAAGACGCTGGACGCGGCACAGGAGCAGGTATCCGCCATTGAAAAGCTGCGGGAGAGTCGGCGGTGGGAGCTGCTGCCGGAGAAATTGCGGCAGACGGCGGCGCTGCGTCTGGCGTATCCAGAGCTTTCACTGACACAGCTGGCGGAGCGATGCGACCCGCCGGTGACAAAATCCTGCATCAACCATCGGATGCGTAAACTCATGGAGGAGGCAAACGAGCTATGACAAAGAGAGAACGGTGCCTGCGGGCAAAGGAATGCCACGAGAAAGGTCTGAACTGCGGCCAAAGCGTACTGCTGGCCTTTACGGATGTAACGGGTCTGACGGAGGTGCAGAGCATGGCGGTGGCCAGCGGCTTCGGCGGCGGGCTGCGCTATGGCGGCGCGTGCGGCGTGGTCAATGCGGCGGCTGTGGTACTGGGTATGGTGTATCCCAGCACGCTGGAGAATGGCCCTGCGGGGAAAAAGCGATCCACAGAGCTGACGCAGGATTTTCAGCGGCGATTCATGGCGCGGTTCCACAAGCTGGACTGCCGCGAGCTGCTGGCTGAGAAGGAGCTGGATGCCACAGATATGGCGCGGGAGCTGGGTGTAACGCACCACTGCCGGATGCTGGTGGTATCCGGCACAGAGCTGCTGTGCGATATGCTGGACGAGCTTTGTAAATAACACAGAAGGACAGGGGATAGCATGGGATTCGTACATCTGCACGTCCATACGGAGTACAGTCTACTGGACGGTGCCTGCCGGATACGGGATCTTCCGGCGCTGGTCAAGGAGATGGGGCAGAACGCGGTGGCCATTACGGACCACGGCGTGATGTATGGCGCCATCGACTTTTACCGCGCCTGCAAAAAGGAGGGTATCCATCCCATCATCGGCTGCGAGGTCTATGTGGCGCGCCGCACGCGCTTCGATAAGCAGCACGAGTTTGATGCGGAGTCCCGCCATCTGGTGCTGCTGTGCAAAAACGAGACGGGCTATCGCAACCTGTCCTATATGGTCAGCCAGGCGTTTACCGAGGGCTTCTACATCAAGCCCCGTATCGACATGGAGCTGCTGCGCCAGCATTCCGAGGGACTGATCGCACTGTCGGCCTGTCTGGCAGGCGAGATCCCCCGTCGGCTGGTGAACGGCGACTACGACGGGGCGAAGGAGTATGCCCTGACCATGCGGGAGATTTTCGGAGAGGACAGCTTCTATCTGGAATTGCAGGATCACGGCATTGCCGACCAGACTGAGGTGAACCGGCAGCTTCTGCGCCTCCACAATGAGACGGGCATCCCGCTGGTGTGTACCAACGACGCCCACTACCTGCGGCGGGAGGACGCCGAGAGCCATGACGTGCTGCTGTGCATCCAGACGGGCAAGACTGTGGACGACGCCAACCGGATGCGCTACGAGCCGCAGAATTTCTATCTGCGCTCCACGGAGGAGATGGAGGCGCTGTTCGCCGGGTATCCGGAGGCAGTGGCCAACACGCAGCGCATCGCGGATATGTGCCAGCTGGAATTTACGTTCGGCAAATACCACCTGCCGGAGTTCCAGCTGCCGGAGGGCTACGACTCGCCCTCATATTTGCGAAAGCTGTGCGACGAGGGGTTTGTCAAGCGGTACGGCGGCAGCAGGCCGGACTACCGCAAGCAGCTGGACTATGAGCTGGACATGATCGAAAAGATGGGTTTCACCGATTACTTCCTCATCGTGTCCGACTTCGTGCGCTACGCCAAGAGCGTGGATATCCCGGTAGGGCCGGGGCGCGGCTCCGCCGCAGGCTCCATGGTGTCCTACTGTCTGGAGATCACGGATATCGACCCCATGAAGTACGACCTGTACTTCGAGCGTTTTCTCAACCCGGAGCGGGTATCCATGCCCGATATCGATATGGACTTCGGCGACACACGCCGGGGCGAGGTGGTGGACTACGTCCGCCGCAAATACGGCGACGACCATGTGGCACAGATCGTCACCTTCGGCACCATGGCGGCTCGCGCTGCCATCCGGGATGTGGGCCGCGCCCTGAACATGACCTACGCCGAGGTGGACGTGGTGGCCAAGCTGGTACCTGCAGGGCCGGGCGCGCTGCATATCACGCTGCAGGACGCGCTGAAGCTCAGCAAGCAGCTGGCCGATCTGTACCGGGACGATCCACGGGTGAAGAAGCTCATCGACACCGCCATGGCGCTGGAGGGGATGCCCCGCCACGCCTCCACCCACGCGGCTGGCGTGGTCATCACCAAGCGTCCGGTGTACGAATATGTGCCGCTGGCACGGAACGACGACGCCGTGGTGTGCCAGTATGTCATGACCACGCTGGAGGAGCTGGGGCTGCTGAAAATGGACTTTCTGGGGCTGCGGAACCTGACGGTACTGGACGACGCGGTGAAGATGGTGCAGCGGTACAAGCCGGACTTTACGCTGGACGGCATCCCCGACGACGACCCGGAGACCTACGAGATGATCTCGCAGGGCCGGACATCCGGTGTGTTCCAGATCGAATCCACCGGCATGACCGGTGTTTGCGTGGGGCTGAAGCCCCAGAACATTGAGGATATCACCGCTGTCATCGCGCTGTACCGGCCGGGACCCATGGAGTCTATCCCGCGCTTTATCGCCTGCAAGCACGATCCCAAGCTGGTGACATACAAGCACCCCAAGCTGATCCCCATCCTGTCGGTGACCTACGGCTGCATCGTCTATCAGGAGCAGGTTATCCGCATTTTTCAGGAGCTGGGCGGCTTCTCGCTGGGGCAGGCGGACATGGTGCGCCGGGCCATCAGCAAGAAGAAGGCCAAGGAGATCGAGAAGGAACGGCACGCCTTTGTCTACGGCGACCCGGAGCGGGGCATCCCCGGCTGCATCGCCAATGGCATCGAGGAGGCCACGGCGCAGGCCATTTACGATGAGATCTTTGACTTCGCCAACTACGCCTTCAATAAGGCTCACGCCGTCAGCTACGCGGTGGTGGCCTACCAGACGGCGTACTTCAAGTGCCACTATACCAAGGAGTATATGGCGGCGCTGCTGACCAGCGTGCTGGATAACTCCGACAAGGTGGCGGGCTATATCGGCGAGTGCCGGGACTGCGGCATCACGCTGCTGCCGCCGGATGTGAACCGCTCCTACGACCGGTTCACCGTGGAGCCGGAGGGCATCCGCTTCGGTCTGGTTGCCATCAAGAATATCGGACGGGGCTTCATCCTGTCTGTGGTGAAGGAGCGGGAGCAGGGGGGACTGTTCAAGTCCTTCCAGGACTTCTGCCAGCGGATGTATGACTGCGGCGACATGAACAAGCGCGCCGTGGAGAATCTTATCCGCAGCGGCGCCTTCGACAGTCTGGGGGACAGGCGCTCTCAGCTCATCGCCGTGTACGAGATGGTGCTGGATACCATCGGCAGCACCCGGCGGCAGAATGTAGAGGGACAGCTGGATATGTTCGGCATGGCGTCTGTCTCCGGCGGCGAGGACGCCGACAAGATCCAGCTTCCGGACATCCCGGAGTACTCCGCCACCGAGCGGATGCACATGGAGAAGGAGACGACGGGGCTATACCTGTCCGGCCACCCCATGACCGACCGGCGGCCGCTGGCACGGAGGCTGGGTGCCGCCGCCATCCACGAAATACTGGACGATTTTGCCGGGGAGGATGGGCCTGTACGGTTTGCCGACGGGCAGAATGTCACCGTGGCGGGCATCGTCACCGCCAGCAAGACCCGTACCACCAAAAACAACACCCTCATGGCCTACGTCATGGTGGAGGATGAGACGGCGGCCATCGAGCTGCTGTGCTTCAGCCGTACCATCGACCAGTGCGGCAGCTACATGGCGGTGAATACGCCGGTGCTGGTAAAGGGACGATTGTCCGTACGGGACGAGAAGCCGCCCCAGATCATGTGCGACAGCATCTACCCGCTGGAGCAGAGCGTCCCGACAGGGGAGACGCAGCGCCAGCAGCCTGAGGAGCGAGCGGTCATCTATCTGAAGGTTCCCAGCATGGACAGCCGGGAATTCCGGCAGATCAGCCGCGTCATGACCATGTTTGAGGGTGACACGCCCCTGAAGGTGCGGGTCGCGGACACCGGCAAGATGCTGGGTACCACGTGCCTGAACCATCCGGCGTTCCTGCAGGAGTGCCGGGAGTGGCTGGGCGATGACAACGTGGTGGTACGAATAAAATAACGGTAACGGGTGCGGCGCGAAAGCGCCGCACCTTTGCGCATTCTGGGCATACACTGTACTGAAAGAACCATTCTTTCAGTACTTATTAGGAGGTCATACCATGCCTGAGAATCTGATGCCGGGCCCCGTCTGCGATCTGAGCAGCGTGCGCGAGTCCGTTTGCGTCCATACACGGAAGATCTTTGACTCCTGCCGCGACAAGGACTGTGTGGAGGATCTGCGCTTCTATCCCACCGCAGCGGCACAGGAGGTGCTGCGTACATCCCAGATGATCAAGGGAGGTACGGCGGAGCTGCTGTATATTTATACGGACGTAGAGCCGGTCACCTTCAACCGCGGGTTCTATTCCATCGATATGCGGTTTTTCTACCGGGTCACCCTGCAAGTCTGCACCGGCACACCCCGTTACACCGAGGCGGAGGGGTTGTGCGTCTTTGACAAGCGCTGTATCCTGTTTGGCAGCGAGGGGAACGCCAAGATCTTCTCCTCGGACACGGCGCTTGACGAGCTGGATATCCCCGGCCGGATGCGGACGGATCTGCCCATCGCCGTGGTGGAGGCGGTGGATCCCATCGTGCTGGATACCAAGGTGACGGACTGCCCGCCCGCACCGGCCTGCGACTGTGGGCGCTTGACGGAGATCCCCTCCTTTATCGCCCAGAGCTTCGGGCAGACGCTGGTACTCGATGACAGCGCCAATCGGCGGTTCTATGTGACGCTGGGGCAATTCACGCTGGTGCGTCTGGAGCGGGACACTCAGCTTTTGATCCCGGTGTACGACTACTGCATCCCCCAGTCCGAATGTCCCTGCGACGCGCAGGAGGACCCCTGCGGGCTGTTCCGCAGCGTGGCCTTCCCGGTCAACGAGTTCTTCCCACCCAACACGGTGGAGACGCCCAACGACTACAACAGCACGCGCAATTACTGCGCCTGCCACTGAGAAAGGGGAGCCGTACCGGCAGCGGTACGGCTCCCGCTCTTTACAAATCCCTGTTTTTTGCGTATAATAAAGAAAAAAGCAGGGGAGGGCTCTTCCATGGGTATTGGTTTCATCCAGGACAAGCTGGAGATCAAATTCCTCATCTTATATATCGCCGCCCGGGTCACAGAGCCGCTGGAGCCGGCGGCTATGCAGGATCTGACCATGTGCGACGACGGCATCGACTATTTCGATTACGCCGAGTGCCTGAACGATCTGGTAAAGACGGAGCATCTCCGTGTCACAGAGGATGGGCGGTACGTCATCACGGAGAAGGGGCTGAAGAACAGCCAGATCTGCGAGTCCAGCCTGCCGTACTCCGTACGGCAGCATTCCGACAAGAATATTGCCGCGTACAACAAGGAGGCGCTGCGCCGCGCACAGGTGCAGAGCCATGTGACAGAACGGGAGAACGGCACCTACACGGTGACGCTGGCGCTGCATGACGACGTGGACGAGCTGATGGAGCTGCGCCTGATGGTGGCGGACCGCACCACGGCGGATGGGCTGGCCCAGCGGTTCCAGCAGGAGCCGGAGAAGCTGTACGCACAGATGACCGAGCTGCTGTGCGGCCGGTAAAATGTCTGTTGTATATCCATACGAAAACATCGCTTGACAAGGGCACACAGAGAAAAACAACTGAAAATGAGCTGCCAAGCCTTACACAATGCACCGCCTAATAGGACATAGGCGGTGTTTTTGTATGCAGACAGCGTTTTCTCTGTGTGCCGATATGGGCCAGCCGTGCGGCGTGGCCTAAATTCTTGTTGAGGAGGTTATTCGTGTCATGGCAGAAGAAAACAAGCATCCCCCTACCACGGAGGAACAGGCCCCGCCTGAAATGTCGGGAAAGGCCCCGGAAATGGAGCAGGTCGAGATCCCTGATGTGGGCGGCGGCCCCGCTCCGTCCGCAAAGGTGATTGACCTTTCCGCTGTGCGTCCCGCGCCGGAAAGGGACGCTCCGCCGGACACCCCAAAGGAGCCGGAGGCCCCGCCCGTTTCCGTCACCGAGTACAGCAAGCAGGAATGGGAAAAGCCCATGCCGGAGCCGGAGGAGCCCAAGCCCAAACGGGGCCGCACTGCAAAAGTCGAAAAAGCTGCGCCCACAGAGCCGGGGGCCAAGAAAGAGGAAAAGGCGGAGAAGCCACGCCGAGGCCGTCCGCCCAAGGCGGAAAAAACGGCCCCGGAGCAGGGTAAGCCGCCCAAGGCTGGCAAGACCCATGCGGCCCCCGAAGAAAAGGCAGCGCCCCCGGCCCCGGAAGTGCCGCCTACGCCCCGTGACGCTACCAGAGGCGAAAAAGAGGAAATCGTCTATCTTGACCTTTCCGACCTGCATCCGTTCAAGGATCATCCTTTCGCTGTCCGTGACGATGCGGAAATGAAATCTCTGGTGGAGAGCGTCCGCAACGGCGGTGTCAACCAGCCCGCGCTGGTGCGTCCCCGTGAGGGCGGCGGCTATGAGATCATCGCGGGCCACCGCCGCCAGATGGCCAGCCAACTTGCCGGGTATCGCAATATGCCCTGTATCGTCCGCAATATGACGGATGACGAGGCTATTCTCGCTATGACGGACGACAACCTCCGTCAGCGTGAAACGATTTTGCCCAGCGAAAAGGCTATGTCCCTGAAAATGCAGTATGAGGCCATCAAGCATCAGGGAGCGCGGGGTGACAGCGCCGAGGCCGGAAAGCTCTCACTTGAAAGCGTGGGCCAACGCAACGGCATGAGCGTAAAAACCGTGCAGCGGTATATCTGGCTCAATGATCTTGTGCCGGAATTGAAGCAGACGATGGATGACGGAAAGCTGTCTTTCACCCCGGCTGTGGAAATTTCCCGTGTGCGCCCCAAGCACCAGAAGTATATCGCCGTGTCCATTGAGGGCCAGCAGGCTTCGCCCTCCAAGGGTCAGGCAAAACGGCTCCGTGAGCTGGACAAGGAAAACAAGCTCTCCCCGGACGTGATCGACGGTATTTTGTGTGAAGAAAAGAAAAAGGAGGATCGTGACGTGATCATTACTGGCGCTGAACTGGAAAAGTTTTTTGGCAAGGAGGCCACGCCCCGGCAGATGAAAGACCAGATCATGACGCTGCTGGAGGACTGGAAAGAGCGGCAGCCGCCCGAGCTTGCCAAGCCCGACAAGAAAATGGATATGGAAAAGTAACGACCTCTGGCCACTATGACCAGAGGCTTTTTGCTGCCCCGATAGGATATGGCTCTTGCGGTTATATCCCCCGTCGCCGCCCGTAATCGAGCACAGGCGGGAGTGGGCTGTCAAGGGGGCTTTGCCCCGCCGTGTCCGGCGGCCTTGCCCTTGACCGCCTGCCCCGGCTGTGCTTTTTCTCCGGCAAGCGGCGGGGGTATATCCTCCAGAGCCGCCCCCTTTTCCAAGATTGGAAAAGGGCGGGGGAAAAAGGTTGACCCACTACATTATAAAAATGGAGGTTTTCAAAATGAAACGACCCCTTGCGTATATCACCGCCGCGTGGAGCGGCGATCCCTGCGAGGCGACGGAGCAGGCCGCCAAGTATTGCCGCGCTGTCTATGAGGCGGGCTTTTCGCCCATCTGCCCCACGCTCTATCAGCCGCTTTTCCTGAACGACGCCGTTCCCGAGGAGCATAAAAGCGGCATCGACATGGGCCGTGATCTGCTCCGCCGCTCTCATGTGCTGGTGGTGTGCGGCAGTATCTCCACGGAAAGTATGAAAAACGATGTGGCCGTGGCCCAGCGGCTGGGGATCACGGCGACCACGTTAGACGGCATCCTGACCGTAAAGCGTCAGGGCCGCCGCTGATATGTCATCCCTGTTTGAAGCCTACATTACCAACCTCGGCAAATATAACGAGGGGCGGCTTGTGGGCGAAACGCTGAAATTCCCGGCCACCACGGAGGAGGTGCAGGCCCTTTTGAAGCGCATCGGCGTGGATGGGGTACGGTATGAGGAAATCTTTATTACCTCATTTGACGGTGATGTGCTGGGCCTGTATGACCATTTGGGCGAGTATGAAAGCATTGACGAGTTGAACCATCTGGCCCATGTGCTGTCTGACCTCGACCAGAGCGATATTGAAAAGTTTGAAGCCGTCATTGACAGCGGCGAATACACAGGCAGCGTCCATGACCTGATCAATCTCGCGCAAAATCTGGATTGCTATGACTTCTACCCCGGCATTGACAGCGAGGAGGCGCTGGGCCGGGTCTACATCGAGGAAATGGAAATGCTGGATGTGCCGGATAATGTGCTGCCCTACTTCGACTTTGAAGCCTACGGGCGGGACGCACGGATCAACGATGGCGGCCATTTTGCCCCCGGCGGTTATGTGTTCAATAACGGCGGCAGCTTTGTGGAGCGGTATCACGGGATGGAGGACATTCCCCCGGAGCACCGCATCTTCGCCTATCCCAAGCTGAATATCCGGGAGCAGATGGCGGCGTATCAGGAGGTCATAGACCGTTCGGCGCTGAACGAGGAAAAGCTGCGGCTCCCCGCCAGCCGTGAGGACAGATAGGCCGCTTCTGGTCACGGTGGCCAGAGGGCAAAGGAGGTGTAAGCTATCGTCGGAGATGAAGTGTCCCGGCAGACCATCGCCGTCAGCGTCAAGGCATCCAAGCTGACCGCCCGTGCGCTGGCCTATGTGGTGGCAGCCGTGGGCCGGAAGATCGCCAAGGAGCACCGCAAGGCGCAGACACCCCACGGCAAGCAGAGTGTGCGGAAACTCATGGGCCACGGTGGGGACACCAACGCCATTGAGGTGGATACGCCCAAGCTGTTTGACAAGGTTGCCCGGAAATGGGGTGTGGACTACGCCATCCGCCGTGTAGGGGATGAAAAATATCTGCTTCTGTTCAAGGCGCGGCAGGCCGACGCTATCACAGGCTGCTTTGCCGAGTATTCCCGTTTGGAACTGAAACGGGCCAAGTCCCGGCAGACGCCGATTCGGGAGCAGCTCCGGCAGGCAGAGGATCAGGTGAAAAAGCAGCCCCAGCGGGAACTGACAAAGGAGGCGGCGCATGGCGACAGATAAAATCAGGAAGTATGTTCTTCCGAATATCCCGTACCTGTTCATCGGCTGGTTTTGCCTGAAAATCGGTACGGCGTACCGTCTGGCCGCTGGCGCGGGCTTCGAGGAAAAGCTGCTGGGGCTGGGCCAGACCATCGGCGCGGCCTTTGCCAGCTTTGCCCCCGGCCTTGCCCCGCTGGATTGGTTTGTCGGCATTGTGGGCGCAGTCGGCTTCCGGCTGCTGATCTACTGCAAGGCGAAAAAAGCAAAGAAATTTCGCCGCGATGCCGAGTACGGCACAGCCCGCTGGGGAACGGAAAAGGACATCAAGCCGTTCATTGACTCCAAGTTTGAAAACAATATGCTGCTGACCGCCACGGAACGGCTCACCATGAACACCCGCCCCAAAAATCCCGCCAATGCCCGCAACCTCAATTTTTGCGGCATCGGCTCATCCGGCTCCGGCAAGACCCGCTTTTGGCTCACGCCGCAGTTGCTTCAAGCCCATTCTTCCTATGTGGTGGTAGACCCCAAGGGCGGTTGCTGGGGCAGGTCGGGGCCTTTCTCCAGCGCCGGGGCTATCAGATCAAGGTGTTCAACAGCATCGACTTTTCCAAGTCCATGCACTATAACCCTTTGTCGTATATCCGCAACGAGGCCGACATCCTGAAATTCGTGAACGCCCTGATCACCAACACCAAGGGCGAGGGCAAGGAGGGCGATCCGTTCTGGACGAAGGCGGAAACGCTTTTGTATAGGTGTAAGGTTTGGTAGCTCCTACACGGAAAGGAGCACCAAATGATTATTCGTGAAGATGCTATTTATGGCAGACAGTCCGTTGACCGCAAGGACAGTATCAGCATTGAAAGCCAGATTGAGTTCTGCAAGTATGAATTGAGAGGAGGCAATTTCCGCAAGTACACCGACAAGGGCTATTCCGGCAAGAATACCGACAGGCCCAAGTTCCAAGAAATGATGGCCGATATTCGCCGGGGCCTGATCAAGCGCGTGGTGGTCTACAAGCTGGATCGTATCAGCCGTTCCATTTTGGACTTCGCAACCATGATGGAAACTTTTCAGGAATACAATGTCGAGTTCGTTTCCTCTACGGAAAAGTTTGACACGTCCACCCCGATGGGGCGGGCCATGCTGAATATCTGCATTGTGTTTGCCCAGCTTGAACGTGAAACTATCCAAAAGCGCGTGACCGATGCCTACTATTCCCGCTGCCAGCACGGTTTTCACATGAGCGGTGCGGCCCCCTACGGCTTCCAACTGGAGCCGACCACCATTGAGGGCATCCGCACAAAAATGATGAAGCCTGACCCGGAAACGGCAGATATTGCAAAGCTGATGTTTGAAATGTACTCCCAGCCCGGAATCTCTTTCGGGGACATCGCCCGCTACTTTGCCGACGAGGGCATCCTGATCTACGGCAAGGAAATGAAACGTGGCTTTATCTCCCAGCTTTTGAGAAACCCCATTTACGCACAGGCCGACCTCGATATGTACGAGTTCTTCAAAAGCCAGGGTACGGTGGTAGTCAATGAAGCTACAGATTTTGCCGGGACAAACGGTTGCTATCTCTATCAGGGCCGGGACGTGCAGGAAAGAAAAAACAAGCACCTGAAAGATCAGATACTTGTTCTGGCTCCCAGCGAGGGGCTGGTATCGTCTGATACATGGCTGCGCTGCCGGAAAAAGCTCATGGCAAACAAGACATTCCAAGGCGGGCGCAAGGCAAAGAACACATGGCTTGCCGGAAAGGTCAAGTGTGGCCGCTGCGGGTACGCGCTTATGAGCGTTGGCAATCCGACAGGCGTTCAATATCTCCGCTGCTCCAAGCGGGCCGACAGTAAAAGCTGTGACGGCTGCGGGACACTCCGCACACGGGAATTTGAAAGGTTTCTGTACGGCGAGATGGTCAAGAAGCTGTCCGAGTTCCAGACGCTGACGGCAAAGCGGGAAACGGTCAATCCCAAATTGACCGCGCTGAACATGGAGCTTGCCCGCGTGGAGGACGAGATTGAAAAGCTGCTGAATACTCTGACCGGGGCTAATGCGGTGCTGCTGTCCTATGCCAACAGCAAAATCGAGGAGCTGGACACACGCCGCCAAGCCCTGACAAAAGAGATTGCGGCGCTGTCGGCGGAAACCATGTCCCCGGAGCAGATCGAGCGGTTGTCGGTCTACCTCAACCAATGGGAAGAAATTGACTTCGAGGACAGGCGGCAGGTTGCCGACGGCCTGATCTCACAGATCCGCGCAACCGACGAGCACGTTTCGATTGAGTGGAAAATTTGACTTTTACTTATCCATCGCACACGACAAAGGGCTGTGTGCCCTTGTCAAGCGATGTAAAAGATGCAAAAGCACCGCGGCGCTGCCGCGGTGCTTTTCTGTTATTTTTTCTTTTTCTTGTTCTTGCCATCCTTGGGCTTGCCGTCCAGACCGATAGGCGTCTGTCCACTGATGGCGCGGTAGTGGTTGATCTTGTCCACACGCTTCTGCCGCTTGAGCGCCTTTTCCTTCTCTTTGGCTTTCTTGGCGGCGGCCTTCTTGTCCGCCTCCTTCTTCTGACGGTACGCCACCTTGTCCGGGTCCTCCTCCAGATCCTTATACTTCTCGGGATGTCTGGCCCAGTCGATGCGATAAGCCGTCAGCGAGATCATCAGAATCGCGCCCACAATGATGATGCCGTAAAAAAGAATATCCCAGAACATAGGAGGACCTCCTGTACATATTTCTGTCAGTATACCGTAAACCGGGGCGGTTTGCAAGAAAATGTTTCCGGCACGGTTGTCTTTTGCCGAGGAAAAGCGTATAATAAGCCGCGTTGAAGTATTCCCGTCAATCATCGGAACAAATTTCGTGGAGGTATACCAATATGCTGACCAATTTCAAGGAACTGGAAAACTATGTACTGAGCCAGAACATGAAAAAGCGCATCGCGCTGGCCAACGCCCATGACGAGCCGGCTCTGTCCGCCGTGGTGAACGCACGCCGCAAGGGTGTTGTCGAGGGTACGCTGGTAGGCAAGAAGGACGAGATCATCGCCATGCTGCACGAGATGGGCGAGAGCGAGAAGGACTATGAGATCGTGGATTTCGACGGCGAGGAGCTGGAGGCCGCCAAGATCGCCGTACAGCTGGTGCGGGAAGGGAAGGCGGATATCCCCATGAAGGGCATCCTCCAGACCTCCAACTTTGCACGCGCCATCCTGAACAAGGAGACGGGTCTGATCCCCACCGGCGGCCGCCGTCTTGTCAGCCAGTGCGGTATTTTTGAGTATGAGGGCCGCTTCGTCATGATCACCGATGCCGCCATCAACATCGCTCCCGACGTGGAGACGCAGATCGGCATCGTGGAGAACGCGCTGCCCGTGGCCCGTGCGCTGGGTATCGACTGCCCCAAGGTGGCGGTGCTGTCCGCCGTGGAGAATGTGACCGAGAAGATGCCGTCCACCGTGTCCGCCAAGGAGATCGCGGAGCGGGGCGTGGAGGGCTGCGTTATCTCCGGCCCGCTGGCGCTGGACGGCGCCATCTCCATGGAGTCTGTGAAGCACAAGGCCATCCACGACCCCGTGGCCGGTCAGGCGGATATCCTGCTGGTGCCGTTCATCGAGATCGGAAATGTGCTGTACAAGGCCTGCACCTACATTGCAGGGAAGACCATGGCCAGCACCATCTGCGGCGCGTCCTGCCCGGTCATCATCACCAGCCGCGCCGACACCCCTGACAGCAAGTATTACTCCATTCTGATGGCAGTGCTGCGCTGCCTGAAGGCGTAAACGGCCATGTCGCGGGAGTAGCTCGCCTCCACAATGGCGGAGGCGGCAGTTCTCACCCCAAGCTCCGCAAACAAGGGAGCGAGGCAACGTAATTTGACACAAAAGGACGGCGCAAGCCGTCCTTTTGCTCTATACGCGCCTATGTAAAAGGGAAATTGCTTTACTTTTGGCGGTGCAGTCTGCATACTTGAGAGCAGGAGGTGGTGCAATGAGTATCGGAAAACGAATCATGTCTATCCGCAAAGAGCGGCAATTAACGCAAGAGCAATTTGGCAGTCTGTTCCATGTGACGAGGCAGACGGTTTCAAACTGGGAGAACGGGAAGAGTTACCCTGACTTACAGCTTCTCGTTGCCATCAGCGATCACTTCGGTGTTTCGCTTGACATGATGCTGAAGGAGGACACAGATATGGTGAAAACCATCGACAGGGAAAGGGCGGCAGGAACGGTCAAGCGTGAAAAGGCTGTAAGCCGCTTCTTCACAAGTGCGGGTACAGGATTGATCGCATCCTGTGTAATTTCTCCGGTGTCCGCAACGCGGACGGTAATTTTTATTGTTGGCTTTTTGATGATAATCGTCGGCTGGTGGAAGCAATCGCGTTGGGAAGATAAAATGCTTTCACGCTTAGCGGAAAGTGAGGACAAAAAAACTGATTCCGATTTTGTTTTATAATGAAAATGTTTTCACAATCCCCGTGAGATTGCACAAAGGAACACCCGTTTTCCTTATGCAAATCTCACAAGGGCAGGGGGTCAGTATTACCCCCCCTGGAACTTCCTCGGATTCTCGGATATTTGCAAATTATTTCACAAAGTCAGTCATGGCAATTCCTTTCGCCTTGATATATCTCACAAGAGAGCATCGGTCAGCAGACCGGTGCTTTCGCTTTTTCCGGGGGCATTAGGAAAAGAGACGCTTGCTGTGCAGTGCTTCACGCGAGAAAAAGGGAGCGTGTGTGAACAGTCGTCACACACGCTCCCAGATAGAAGATAACCATCAAAGGGCAACTGGTCGGGTAGGCGTACCACGTCCGAGGACAACCTCTGCTATACGGATTGAACAAGAAGGGGTATTTTGTTCAGTCTTGCCAGCACCGCCAGCCCTCCGAGCTGTCCATAAGAAGAACGGGGGACACTGACGGAACAGTATTCGAGATTGAACAAAATAAAAATTTTGTTCAATCGAGTGGAGGCAAGACTGGATTTTTCCCAAAACTGTGGTATAATGAGCGCATGGCAGTCCGCGCAGCTGCCCGGCGGTCAGGACTCGCTTTTCTGCGTCTCTGTGTAGCTATTGTCAGCAAATGGCGCACAGCACTTCCACGTAAACCGCCGCATACACAGCACACCGTAAGATCAACAAGATCAACCTGTCTTTGGGAGAAATTGCACTATGGATTATCGTTCGGATTCGCCCCAGCTTCTACTGGACTTTCTCAGCTACCACGAAACGATCAAGGCGCACTCACAGCGCACTGTGGACGAATACTATCTGGATATGCGGAATTTTTTCCGGTACCTGAAGCAAGTCCGCGACCCGGCGCTGGCTGATAAGCGGCTGGACGAGATCGATATCCGGGACATTGATCTGAACTTCATCGCCGCCATCACGCTGACGGATATTTACGGCTATCTGACCTATTTAAGCCGCGAGCGCTTACAGCATCAGAATAGTGAAATTTCTAACAAAGGCCTGAATGCGGCGTCAAGAGCCAGAAAACTGGCTACGATCCGGTCTTTTTTCAATTATATCTGCAATAAACGACATCTTTTGGAGGAAAATCCCTGCAAGGACGTGGACACGCCCAAGCAGATGAAGGCTCTCCCCCGCTATCTGACGCTGCACGAGTGCCTCTCCCTGCTGGAGTCGGTGGACGGCCCTCACCGGGAGCGGGATTACTGCATCCTGACGCTGTTTCTGAACTGCGGGCTGCGTATCTCCGAGCTGATCGGGCTGGACATCACCGATATACAGGACGACGCCCTGCGGGTGCTGGGCAAGGGCAATAAGGTGCGCGTGGTGTACCTCAACGATGCCTGTAAAGACGCGCTGAATCGTTATATGGAGGTGCGCCGTCCCATCAGCGGCAAGGATCGGAACGCATTGTTCCTGTCCGGTCAGAATAAGCGCATCAGCCGCTCCACCGTCCACGCACTGGTCAAAAAACACCTGTCCGTGGCGGGATTGGACAGTGAGCGATATTCCAGCCATAAGCTGCGGCATACCGCTGCTACGCTGATGCTGCAAAACGGCGTGGATGTCAAGGCCGTGCAGGAGGTTTTAGGCCATGAGCACCTGAATACCACGGAGATCTACACACATATTGACAATGAGGCTCTCCGTATAGCTGCAAAGGCAAACCCCTTGTCAGGTGTTAAAATAAAAGGGAGAATCGAAGATTCAGGCAAAAAGACGGAGGAATGATCCTCCGTCTTTTTGCCTATACATCATATGCGCCCAATATATGCAGAACACGGTACGACTCATACTCATAACTGCTGAGCGGCCGCCAATCGGCATCGCTGCTGTGCGCCGCCAGCAGGATCTTATCCGGTGAACCGTCTACGCTGGACTGCACCACCACCGGCGAATGCTGAAAAACATCCCCCGCAAAGCGCAGTTGGATCACATCGCCCAGCATGGCGCTGCGGAGATCCTCCGTGACCTGTGCCACCGGACCGAGAGACGCCTGCGGGCGGGTAAGAAAATTGTACAGATACTCCACACCGGTCCAGGCCGGCGCCTTGTTGTCGGGATCGATATAGTACCAGCCGTAGATCGGCGTATCGTTCATCACACCGGTGCCGGCGTAGATGCACTGCGACGCGAAGTTGGTGCAGTCGCCGCCCAGCTCCTCATAATCGTAGAACCGCGGATTGCGGCCGTAGGCCCAGTGACGGGCGTACAGCACGGCGCTGAGCCGCCTGTACGGACGAAAGATCATATGCATCCCCCCTGCTCTCATTCTATGTACTTTCGCTGTGTACTGTTCATTGACATTTTGGTGAAAATGCGCTACTCTTATACGAAGAAAAAGGAATGGAGGTCCCCCATGAATACAGCAGAGCTTTCCCGCGTTTGCCGACAGGTACGCAGGGATATTATCAACATGACGGCAAACGCCGGTTCCGGTCACCCCGGCGGCTCCCTCTCCGCGGTGGAGCTGATGGTCAGCACGTTCTACAATCATATGCGCGTTGATCCTAAAAACCCCAAGGCGGAGGATCGTGACCGTTTTGTGCTGAGCAAGGGTCACGCTGCCCCCTGCTACTATGCGGTGCTGGCGGAGCTGGGCTTTATCAGCCGCGACGAGTTCAAGAACTTCCGACAGCTGCACAGCATTCTGCAGGGTCACCCCGACTGCAAGAAGGTGCCGGGCGTGGACGCCTCCACCGGCTCGCTGGGACAGGGCTGCTCCATCGCCGTGGGCATGGCGCTGGGCGCCAAGCTGCTGGGCAAGGACACCAAAGTCTTTACCCTGCTGGGTGACGGCGAATGTCAGGAGGGTCAGATCTGGGAGGCACTGATGTCCGCCGCCCACTATAAGCTGGACAACCTGACGGTCATGGTGGACAACAACGGTCTGCAGATCGACGGCAGCAACAACGAGGTCATGAGCCTCGGTGACTTGACTGCCAAGCTGCGCGCCTTCGGCTTCGACCTCTATGAGATCAACGGCCATGATCTGGACGCCGTTGAGGCGGCGCTGAGCGCGCCTGCTGCGGCCGGCAAGCCCAAGGCCATCCTCGCCCACACGGTGAAGGGCAAGGGCGTATCGTTTATGGAAAATCAGGTGGGTTGGCACGGCAAGGCTCCCAATGAGGAGCAGCGTCAGCAGGCCCTGAAGGAATTGGAGGACTGAGCCATGAGTGAGAAAATTGCGACCCGTGAAGCCTACGGCAAGGCCCTCGTTGAGCTGGGCGAACAGAACAAGAATGTCGTCGTGCTGGATGCCGATCTGGCCGGCGCGACCATGACCAAGTTTTTCAAGGCGGCGCACCCCGACCGCTTCTTTGACTGCGGCATCGCCGAGGCGAATATGATGAATATCGGCGCGGGCCTGTCCACCATGGGACTGATCCCCTTCTGCTCCACCTTCGCCATGTTCGGCGCAGGGCGCGCCTATGAGCAGATCCGCAACTCCATCGCCTACCCCAAGTTCAATGTGAAAATTTGCTGCTCCCACGCCGGTGTTTCCGTCGGCGAGGACGGCGGCAGCCACCAGTCCATTGAGGACATTGGCCTGATGCGGCTGATCCCCGGCATGACGGTGATCGTCCCCGCTGACGCCAACGAGGCCCGCAAGGCCACCTTCGCACTGGCGGAGTTCCAGGGCCCTGCCTATATGCGTCTGGCCCGTCTGGCCACGCCGGTGTTTGGGGAGGACTACCCCTTCGAGATCGGCAAGGCCAACGTGCTGCGGGAGGGCAAGGACGTCGCCGTGTTCGCCTGCGGCCTGATGGTCAACGAGGCGCTGGAGGCTGCCAAGCTGCTCTCTGCCGAGGGCATTGAGATCAGCGTCATCAACGTCCACACCATCAAGCCCATCGACGCGGCCTGCGTCACCGAATATGCCCAGAAGTGCGGCAACGTGGTGACGGTGGAGGAGCACAGCGTCATCGGCGGTCTGGGCGATGCGGTGGCCGATGTGCTGATGGGTAAGGTCTGCTGCAAGTTCCGGAAGATCGGCGTCAACGACCAGTTCGGCCAGTCCGGCAAGGCGGCGGATGTGCTGCGGGAGTACGGCCTGACGGCGGATCAGATTGCAGCCCGGATCAAGGAAACGCTGTAAAGAGAAAATACATGACAATAAAAGTCCCGCAAGGCCAATGGCCTTGCGGGACTTTGCTTATTTATTTAGAGAAAGGACGTATATCTGACAGGGGTTCCACTCGTCCCAAAGCGTGGGAAAAACCTCAAACTCCTTGAAGCCACAGCTGAGATAGAACCGATTGGTGCGGTCATACTCCTCGTACTTCCCCATCTGCACGGTCTTGACCTGCATGAATTCGTACCCCATCTGACGGGCGTAAGCTGCGGCGGCGTCCACCAGCGCACGACCGTACCCTTTGCGGTGGCAGGACTTCAGAACGCCCATAACCGCCAGCTCTACGGTGCTGTGCCCCGTTTCCTTAAGACAAAGAAAACCCACCGGTGCGCCGTCTTTCTCGTAAACAAAGCAGGGTTCGCGGGCGGCATCTGTGATATACTCCTCCGTAGCGGCAGGAATGCCGAACCACTCCGGCAGCTGTGAAAGGATCGTGCGGGCGATCTCCACGCGCCGGGCGGGGTCTAAAACAAATGCAGCGGGCAAGATATCACCTCAGATTTCCATTTTTCCTGCGCTCATAATAGGTTTACGCCTTGCCGGCGCAGCCCAGCACGTCCACCAGCTTGTGGCGCACCAGCTCCTTGATGTTGGCGCGGGCGGGCTTCAGATACTCGCGGGGATCGAACTTGTCAGGATGCTCATCCATGAACTGACGGATGGTGCCAGTCATGGCCAGACGCAGATCGGAGTCGATGTTGATCTTGCAGACGGACAGGCGGGCGGCCTGACGCAACTGCTCCTCCGGCACGCCGATGGCGTTGGGCATCTTGCCGCCGTGGTCGTTGATCATCTTCACATAGTCCTGCGGGACGGAGGAAGAACCGTGCAGCACGATGGGGAAGCCGGGCAGACGCTTGCTGACCTCCTCCAGCACGTCGAAGCGCAGAGGAGGCGGCACCAGAATGCCCTGCTCGTTGCGGGTGCACTGCTCAGGCTTGAACTTATAGGCGCCGTGGCTGGTGCCGATGGCGATGGCCAGAGAGTCGCAGCCGGTCTTGGCGACGAACTCCTCCACCTCCTCGGGACGGGTGTAGGACGCCTCGTGGGAGGCCACCTTGACATCGTCCTCGATGCCGGCCAGCGTACCCAGCTCTGCCTCCACGACCACGCCGTGGTCATGAGCGTACTCCACCACCTTGCGGGTGATCTCAATATTCTCCGCGAAGGGCTTGGAGGACGCATCGATCATTACGGAGGTGAAGCCGCCGTCGATGCAGCTCTTGCAGGTCTCGAAATCGGGGCCGTGATCCAGATGCAGAACGATGGGGATGTCGGGGCAGCAGGCCACAGCCGCCTCGACCAACTTCACCAGATAGGTGTGGTTGGCGTAGGCGCGGGCGCCCTTGCTGACCTGCAGGATCACAGGAGCGTGCTCCTCCTGGCAGGCCTCCGTGATGCCCTGCACGATCTCCATGTTGTTGACGTTGAAAGCGCCGATGGCGTAACCGCCGGCATACGCCTTCTCGAACATTTCCTTGGAAGTTACAAGTGCCATGATCGTATCTCCTTTTCCGTGGTAAAATTTTGCCGAATTTGTACGGAATGATTGTTACGTTCCTATTGTATCATATTTTTTCGCTTTTGCAAGAGCGAAAGCATTTACATTCCCAAATTTCCATGGTAGAATACATATTCAGAGCAAGTCCGGCGGTAAAATGCCGGTGCATCATCAAATTTTGAAAACAATATTTCGGAGGTATGTACCTATGAATGAATTGCGCGGCGCGTGTATCATCGGCCAATCCGGTGGTCCCTCATCCGTCATCAATGCCAGCGCCTACGGCGTTATCGACACGGCACTGAAGTCCGGCGCCATCACGCAGGTGCTGGGCGCGGAGCACGGCATCAAGGGCGTGCTGGCTGACCGCCTGTTTGATATGGGGCTGGAGGATCCCGAGGAGCTGCGCCTCCTGAAGTACACCCCCTCCTCCGCGCTGGGCTCCTGCCGCTACAAGATTGCCGATCCCGAGCTGGACGACACCGATTATAAGCGCATTCTGGAGGTGTTCAAGAAGCACAATGTCCGCTATTTCTTCTATAACGGCGGCAATGACTCCATGGATACCTGCAACAAGATCAACCAATATATGCAGTCCGTGGGCTACGATTGCCGCGTGATGGGCGTACCCAAGACCATCGACAACGACCTGTTCGGCACCGACCACTGCCCCGGCTACGCCTCCGCCGCCAAGTATATCGCCACGTCCATCATGGAGGTCTATCAGGACGCCCATGTGTACGACACCGGTATGATCGTGGTGGTGGAGATCATGGGTCGTCACGCCGGCTGGCTGGCGGCGGCATCTGCACTGGCCGGTGAGTACGGCGCAGGCCCCGACCTGATCTACCTGCCGGAGACCGACTTTAGTATGCCTCAGTTTATCGAGGATGTCAAACGTGTCTACAATGAAAAGGGCAACTGCATCGTGGCGGTGTCCGAGGGCATCCACTATGAGGACGGCGGCTTCGTGTCCGAGGCCAAGGTAGCCGCCAACGACGGCTTCGGCCATGCCCAGCTGGGTGGTCTGGCCACCATTCTGGCAGAGGTATTGAAGGAGGAGACGGGCGCCAAGGTACGCGGCATTGAGCTGAACCTGCTCCAGCGCTGCGCCGCCCATCTGGCCAGTGAGACGGACATCGAGGAGTCCTACATGGCGGGTAAGGTGGCTGTGGAGAACGCCGTCAACGGCATCAACGGCCGCATGATTGGCTTTGAGCGCGGCATGCAGGACGGCAAGTACGCCTGCCGCACCAAGCTCATCCCCCTGATGGAGGTCGCCAACGTGGAGAAGAAGATCCCCCGCGAGTGGATCAACGAGGCAGGCAATGGCGTGAACCACCAGTTCATCGAATACGCGCTGCCCCTCATTCAGGGCGAGCCTGACCTGCCCAAGCAGGACTCCCTGCCCCGTTTTGCCAAGCTGAAGAAGATTCTGGCAAAGTAACCAATATAAAAAAGGACTGGAAAGGTTTTTCCCTTTCCAGTCCTTTTTTATCAATGGGTATCCCGCTTTCCGTTGTCCACGTTCTTCTCATAGATGATACGCAGACCCTCCATCAGCAGGTACTTGTCGTATGCCACATGGTTTCGGCAGTAGCGGGCGATCACCGGCGCATTGGGGCCGGTGGCCACGATGGACGGCTCCTCTCCGTCCAGCATCTCGCGGATGCGGTCGATGATGCCGTCCAGCATGGCGGCGGTGCCGTAGACGATGCCGCTGCGCATACAGTCCTCCGTGTTCTTGCCGATGAGGTGGCGGGGGTGCTGGATGGAGATGTTTGGCAGCTGTGCCGTATGGGTAGACAGTGCATCCAGCGACAGACGGACGCCGGGGAACATCAGGCCGCCCTCGTAGCACCGCTTGGCGGAGATATAGGAGATGATGGTGGCCGTACCCATGTCGATCATGATAATAGGTGCGGGATACTTCTCCAGTGCCGCCACAGCGTTGGCAACGATGTCCGCGCCCAGCTGCTGGCTGTTGAACTCCATGCGGATATTCAGTCCTGTCTTGATGCCGGCGCCCACGATCATGGGCGGCTTGCCCAGCAAGCGGGTCAGTGCCTTTTCCATCATGAAGTTGATGGGCGGCACAACACTGGAAAAAATAGCGCCGCTGACATCGTGAATGTCACAGCCGTACAGCGTGAACAGATTCATCAGATCGATGCTGATCTGATCTGCGGTCTTGCGGCTGTCTGTGTCCAGAGACGCCAGAAAGCGCAGCCCCCGTTCCCGGTCGAACAGGCCCACGGAAATATTGGAGTTGCCGATATCAATAGCCAACAGCATGGATGCATCCTCCTCCCTTTTCTCCATCATACCACGCCATGCCCGTATTGGCAAGCTGTAAGCGCATACAGAAACGCGGCAAAGGGGGCGCGCTCCGTATGGAGTGCGCCCCTCAATGTATGTTCGTTCCCGGTTACTTCTGTTCTGCGGCATCCGCATCGTCCACGGCGCACATATGCTCCAGCATACGGGTGACCATGGTGCTGTAGCCCCACTCATTGTCGTACCACGCAATGAGCTTGACAAAGTCGTGATCCAGCATGATGCCGGCCGTCTCGTCAAAGATGCAGGGGCAGGGATTACCGATCAGGTCGGTGGACACCACCTGATCGCGGGTATAGCCGATGATGCCCTTCATGTACGTCTCGGAGGCGTGGAGCACCTCGTAGCAGATATCGGCATAGGACACGCTGGTGCTCAGCCGGGCGGTCAGATCCACCACAGATACGTCCGCCGTGGGGACGCGGAACGCCATGCCGGTCATCTTGCCCTTCAGGGAGGGGATCACGCGGCCCACGGCCTTGGCTGCGCCGGTGGAGGTGGGGATGATATTGTTCAGGATGGAACGGCCGGTGCGCCAGTCGCTGCCGCCGCGGGAGTCCACCGCCTTCTGCTTGGCGGTAGAGGCGTGGATGGTGGACATCAGGGACTGCTCGATGCCGAACTCCTTGTGGATCACATAGGCCAGCGGCGCCAGGCAGTTGGTGGTGCAGCTTGCGTTGGAGATCACGCGCATATCGGAGCGGTACTCATCGCTGTTGACGCCGTAGACAAAGGTAGGCGTGGCGTCATCCTTGGCGGGAGCCGTCAGGATGACCTTTTTGGCGCCGCCCTTGAAGTGGCGGCTGGCCTTGTCGGTAGTGTTATTGGCGCCGGTGGACTCGATGATGTACTCGGCACCGCAGTCTGCCCAGTTGATCATGGCGGCGTCGGACTCGCTGTAAATCTTGATCTTGTGGCCGTTGACCACCAGATCGCCGCCAGCGTGCTCCACCGTACCGGGGAAGTTACGGAAGATGGAGTCGTACTTCAGCAGGTACACCATGTAGTCGATGTCCGCCTTGCGCAGGTTGATACCGCAGACATCGAACTTTTCCGGGTTCTCCGTCAGAATACGCATGACAACGCGGCCGATACGGCCAAATCCGTTGATACCGATTTTGATTCCCATGATGTTTTCCTTTCCTTTTTGTCCGCAGCTACTGCGGTATTTGTTCCAAGTACATTATAGCACCCTATTTTGATTTGTCACTATAAATTTGTTATTTTGTGCCTTAATTTTTCATTTTTTCCAGATATAGTGCAGAAATCGTCAAATAATGTTCAATTTCAAATCCAAACATTCCATACGTTTTGGACTATGCAGACGTGCTGTCGGACAGGAAGACAGGCGGGGTTTTACCCGCCTGTCTTCCTGTTTTTTACAAAATGATGCAGATCAAACCGCCTCCGCCCTCGTTGATGATCCGCTCCAGCGCCTCCCGCAGCTTGGCCTGTGCATCCGGCGGCATCCGCCGCAGCTTGGCCTGTAAGTCCTCCCCCGCGATCTCGTTGCAGCTTCTGCCGAAGATGTTGGACTGCCAGATCTTCCCCGTGTCGCCCTCAAACTGCTCCAGCAGATAGTTGACCATCTCCTCTGACTGCTTCTCATTGCCCACGATGGGCGATACGGCGGTGGAGACATCTGCCCGGATCATGTGGATGGACGGCGCGCTGGCCCGCATCCGGATGCCGTAGCGCCCCCCCTGCTTGACGATCTCCGGGTCCTCCAGCTCCAGCTCCTCCACGGTGGGCAGCACGATGCCATAGCCCGTTTCGCGGGCAGCCGCCAACGCCGGAGCCACCTTGTCATATGCGCGCTTTGCGGCAGCCAGCTCCGTCAGCAGCTCCATGAGGTCGCCATCATCGCCGATATGCAGCCCGGAGCGCTCCGCCAGCGTGCTGTAAAACAGCTGCCGGGGCAGACGGATCTGCGCCTGCGCCACCCCCCGCCCCAGATCTACACGCTCCACACCGGCGGATTCCACGTTTTCCGCCGTCTGCAAAGCGGCCAGATAGGGCGCGAGCTGGCGGATGCAGTGCAGCGCGGCGGTACCGGCTGCAATGTTCTGGTACAGTCCTGCCTTGATGGGATGCTCGCCGGGCAGCGCATCCACCCAGGCCGGTAGAAACACATCCAGCTCCTGCAGTGGGAACTCATAGAGCAGCCCCCGCAGCAGTTCTTGCATCTCCCGCTCCTCCATGGTCTGGCAGTTCACCGGCAGACAGCTGACGCCGAATTTTTCCCCGATCTCCTGCGCAAGAGAGGCCGCCCGTGAGCTCTGCGGCTCGGCAGAGTTCAGCAGCACCAGAAACGGCTTGCCGATCTCCTGCAATTCACGGATGACCCGCTCCTCCGCCTCCAGATAATCCTCCCGCGGAATGTCAGTAATGGTGCCGTCAGTGGTGACCACGACACCCACGGTGGAGTGGTCGGCAATGACCTTGCGCGTACCAAGCTCCGCCGCCTCGGTCATAGGGATCTCGTGGTCGTACCACGGCGTCATCACCATACGGGGCGAAAGCTCCTCAAACTGCCCCACAGCGCCGGGTACCATGTAGCCTACGCAGTCGATGAGCCGCACGGCAAATGTCACGTCGTCCTCCAGATGGATGCGGACGGCCTCCTCCGGCACGAACTTCGGCTCCGCTGTCATGATGGTGCGGCCGGAGCCGCTCTGCGGCAGCTCATCCTGCGCCCTGTCACGGCGGTATGTATTGTCGATATGCGGCAAGACCTGTGTCTCCATGAAGCGCTTGATAAAGGTGGATTTGCCCGTCCTCACCGGGCCGACCACCCCGATATAGATACTGCCGCCCGTGCGGGCCGCTATATCCTGATAAATGGATGTGGATCGATTCATAATGCCTTCCTCCGAATCCTGACTGTTACCCTATGTCTATGCGGCGGGCAGTGGTTTTAGACGCGCCGCAAAAAGTGCAGAACATTTTCACAAAATGCGTTGCTTTTTCGACAAAATATATGGTAAAATGTCTGAAATACAGCGGGTGACCGCGCAGGTGGAGGTAACGGCACATGGAGAATATGACCGTAGACCGTCGCGTAAAAAAGACGAAGAGGCAGCTTCGGCAGGCACTGATGCACCTGATGACAGAGAAGCCCTCCCGCTCCATCTCCGTGCGGGAGCTGGCGGAACGGGCCGATATCAATCGCGGTACGTTCTATATCCACTACAAGGATGTGGGCGACCTGCTGCAGCAGCTGGAGGACGAGATGGCGGAGCGGCTGATCACGGTGTGCTGCAAGCACGCCCACAGCAGCGGCGAGGGCAGCGCCTTCCCCTATCTGGCAGATCTTTACCAATTTGCCAAGGACAACGCCGATCTGTGTCTGGTGCTGCTGGGGCCAAACGGCGACCGCGCCTATACAGAGCGCATCTGCAGCATCCTGCGGGACTATTTCCTGCGGGACTTCGTAGCCCGGTTCTACGCCGGCGACCCGGAGCGGCTGTCGTACTTCTGCCATTTTATCGTGTCCGGGAACCTGTCGCTGACGCTGGAATGGCTGCAAGGCGGCGCCAAGGAGACGCCGGAGGAGATGGCGGCGCTGGCAGGCACCATCATCATGGGCGGCGTGCGGGTACTATGAATACGCAAAAAAGGACGGCGGTGCATCGCACCGCCGTCCTTTTTGTATGTTCCATCAATCCTGCTGCCAGTTATGCCAGACGTTCTGCACGTCCTCGTTGTCATCCAGCATATCCAGAAGCTTGGTCATGCTGCGGACGTCGTCCTCGTTGGTCATGGTGATGTAATTCTGGGGAACCATCTCGATCTCCGCGCTCTCAAAGGTGTAGCCCTTCTCCTCCAGCGCCTTGACCACATCGTTGAAACTGTCCGGATCGGTGGTGACCTCAAACACGGGGCCGTCCGCCGACACATCCTCGGCACCTGCCTCCAGTGCGTCCATCATCACGGTATCCTCATCCAGCTCCTCGTCCTCGTTGTTGATGACGATGACGCCCTTGCGGTCGAAGGACCAGCTGACGCAGCCCTGTGCGCCCATGCCCTTGCCGAACTTATCGAAATAGTGGCGGATCTCCGGAGCGGTGCGCTGGCGGTTGTCGGTCAGCGCCTCCACGATCACGGCGATGCCGCAGGGGCCGTAGCCCTCGTAGGTGACAGCCTCGTAGTTGTCGGTGTTGCCGGAGCCCAGCGCCTTGTCGATGGTGCGCTTGATGTTGTCGTTGGGCATATTGGCTGCCTTGGCCTTGGCCACCACGGTAGCCAGACGGGAGTTGTTGGCGGGATCGCCGCTGCCGCCCTGCTTGACGGCCACGATGATCTCCTTGGCGATCTTCGTAAAGGTAGCGGAACGCTTGGCGTCCGCCGCGCCCTTGGTCTTTTGAATGTTGTGCCACTTGGAATGTCCGGACATAATTTACTTCTCCTTTATGCAATATTGGATGGCTTCACAGTCGTGTGCGGCCGTTTTCATAACGATGGCTGTCGGGAACGCCCTTTGCAGATACGCCACCAGCGGTTCACAGATCACATCCTCCGTGGGAAAATGCCCCGCGTCGATGAGATGCAGCTCTGTGGTATCCAGAAAGTCGTGGTACCGCAGGTCGGAGGTCACAAAGGTATCGCAGCCGGCGGCAATGGCCTGAGGAATATAGTCGCCGCAGGCGCCGCCCCCCACCGCCACGCGGTGGACAGGCTTGCCGCAGTCGGTATAGCGCAGGCCATTGCATCCTAATGATTCTATCACAAACCGGGTGAACTCCACAAGGGGCATTTCGCATTTTAACGTGCCGATCCGCCCGATTTTTTCTTCTGTCAGGGGTGTCAGCCCCTCCAAACCAAGTTTTTGTGCCAAAACATCGTTGACGCCGCCCTCCGCCGCGTCCAGATTGGTGTGCATACAGATGGCGGAGATGCGATTTTCCGTCAGCTTTGTCAGGATACGCCCCTGTCGGTCGTCTGCCCGCAGGGTCTGGACGGGATGCCATGTGCAGTTCATTACCGGATGATGCGACACGATCAGGTCAAATCCGCCGTCTGCGGCCTCCTGCACCACCCGCTCCGTGATATCCAGAGAGACCAGAATACGGCGCACCTCCCTGTTGGGATCGCCCACCAGATGTCCCACGTTGTCCCAGCTCTCCGCCAGCTGGCGGGGCGCCCAGTCAAAGAGCTTCTGCTCCACTTGCTGTACAGTTAACAACCTTTACACCTCCGCTCCTCCAATTCGGCCGCCAGGCTCTCCGCCTGTACCGCCAGTCTGCCTCCATCGGGATCGCTGCTGCGGCGGAGTCCCTCCGCCGACCGGCGCAGCTTGGTGATATGCTCCGTCAGATATGCGGCGTACAAGGGGTCATCCGCCAGCAGCACGCCGCACAGCGCCTCCGCCTCCGTCAAGGGGCGGAATGCGCCTCCCTCCACGCAGAGGATCGGGTAGATACGGCCCTTGTCCTCCACCAGATGCTCATCTGTAAAGGTATAACCGTTGTCAGCCAGCCAATGCCGCAGCGCCGCCGCCTTTGTCATGGGCTGGAGCAGCAGCCGATGCTGCCCGTCCGCCGTCCACGGCGCGTCCTGCAGAATAGAGATGATTGTCTCCCCGCCCATACCGGCAATGACGATGACGTCGGTCTCCTCCGGCGCAACGCCTGACAGTCCGGCACACAGGCGGAAGTCCATGCCGTCCACGCCGTACTGCACTGCCGTGCGGCGGGCATGCTCCAGCGGTTCCGCGCCGATATCGGAGGCGATGGCAGTGGAGATCCGCCCCTGCTGCAGCAGCGCCACCGGCAGGTAGCCGTGGTCGGTACCGACATCCGTCAGGCGGCAGCCCTCCGGCACCAGACGGGCCAACATATGAAGGCGCGGCTGTAATGCTAATTGCTTCCGGTCCATTTCTCACCTCTCTGCACAGAAAGCGCCACGCATACGGTCGTATGCGTGGCAGCTCACCTGCTTTTTATTCTGCGACGGGCTTGTTGGCCTCCTCGTTGACGATGGCCAGCAGCTTCTCTACATCGATGCCGTGTACGGCGCAGGCCTCCTCCACCGTCTCGCCGCGGGAAGAGGGGCAGCCCAGGCAATGCATACCGATGGACAGGAAAATGGGCGCCGTCTGCGGGGCAACATCCAGAATATCACCGATGATGGTGTCTTTCGTGATCTCGATCATGTGAATAACCTCCGTATGATAGTTGTGGGTATAGTATACCCCAAGATGCCGCAGGTTTCAACAGGGTTTTGGAAGAAAAAGAAAGGATACGCGCCTTTCGGCGCGTATCCTTTTCATATCATGTTCGATAGTGTGCAGAATGACTTAGCCGTTCTCGCGCATCTCAGCGAAGCAGGCGCTGCAGTAAACGGGACGATCGCTCTTGGGCTCGAAGGGCACCTTGGCCTCGCCGCCGCACTTAGCGCAGACAGCGGTGAAGTACTCACGGGGACCGCGGGCAGCGTTCTTGCGAGCGTCGCGGCAGGCCTTGCAGCGCTGGGGCTCGTTCTGGAAGCCGCGCTCTGCGTAGAACTCCTGCTCACCGGCGGTGAACACGAACTCTTTGCCACACTCTTTGCACACTAAAGTCTTGTCTTCGTACATGATTTTACCCTCTCTTTGAGAAAAAATATATTGCGCTCAGCCGTTGCTGATATCGCCGGATAAAAGTTGCCGCGCAATTTTGCGGCGTATGCGCTGCACAGCGTTGTCCACCGACTTGGGGGACTTGCCAACAGTCTCTGCGATCTCACGGCAAGTGAGACCCTCCAAATAAAACCCTAAAATCTTTACCTCGAATTCGGACAACAGCTTGCGGGCGTTTTCCAACAGACTGGCAGCTTTTTCTCTGTCGATCAGGAGCATTTCCGGATCGGCATTGGCAAAAGAGAGATTCGCGTCAAAGAATGAGGGGTCAAGGGGAACTGCGTGGTTCAATGGTGCGTGTTTCCCGGAGGTCGCCGCCTTCAAAACCGAGTAGAGCCGACGGCGGATGCAGGTCTCGGCAAAGGTGTAAAATGAGGCGCCGTGACCGGGTTCATATTCGCGCATGGCCTTGATGAGGCCGAACATACCCTCCTGCAGCAGATCCTCGCTGTCGCCGCCCGCCAAAAAGTAGGGACGGGCGCAGCTGCGCACCAAGCGATGGTACCGTGCGGCCAGCACCTCCTCCGCCAGACGGTTTCCCGCCCGGACAGAGGCGCATAATGCCTCGTCACTCTCCACCATCAGATGGTCATAATCTGCCCGTGTATCATTCACCATAATGCATTATACCTTTTTACAAAAGAATTTGTCAAGCAATCGTGGAAAATTTGTCAAAAATAACTCAAATTCGGCAGCAGAAAAAACGTTCTGCCGCGCCGGAATTGTGCGTTTTAACGGTTTGTGGCTTAAAGCTCCAGCTGCACCTGCTCCGAGCCCGCCATATGCAGGTGTTCATAGGCTCTCTGCGTGACGCAGCGACCGCGGGGCGTCCGCGTCAAAAAGCCGATCTGCATCAGGTATGGCTCGTACACATCCTCCAACGTGACGGACTCCTCCCCGATGGTGGCTGCCAGCGTATCAAGGCCCACCGGCCCGCCGCCATAGTTTTCGATGATGGCGCGGAGCATACGCCGGTCCACCTGATCCAGCCCCAGATGATCTACCTCCAGCGCCAGCAGCGCCTGATCGGCGACCTGACGGGTGATCACGCCGTCTGCCACCACCTGTGCAAAGTCCCGGACGCGGCGGAGCATCCGGTTGGCGATACGGGGCGTACCGCGGGAGCGGCGGGCGATCTCCATAGCGCCCTCCGGCTCGATCTCCACGTTGAGGATACCGGCGCTGCGCTTCACGATAGTCGCCAGCTCCTCCGGCGTGTACAGCTCCAGCCGCAGGGTGACGCCGAAGCGATCCCGCAGCGGGGCTGACAGCGAGCCGGCGCGGGTGGTGGCGCCGATCAGCGTAAAGCGCGGCAGATCCAGACGGATGGAGTTAGCAGAGGGCCCCTTGCCGATGATGATGTCGATGGCATAGTCCTCCATGGCGGGGTACAAAATCTCCTCCACCGACCGGTTCAGACGGTGGATCTCGTCCACAAAGAGGATGTCGTTTTCGTTGAGATTGGTCAGCAGCGCCGCCAGATCGCCGGGCTTTTCAATGGCAGGGCCGGAGGTAATGCGGATATTGACGCCCATCTCCTGGGCGATGATGCCCGCCAGCGTAGTCTTGCCCAGACCCGGAGGGCCGTGGAGCAGCACATGATCCAGTGATTCCGTGCGGCGGCGGGCGGCCTCGATAAAGATGGAGAGATTCTGCTTGGCCTTCTCCTGTCCGATGTACTCCGCCAGCGTCCGGGGGCGGAGGGATGTCTCGCCGGCGTCCTCGTTCAGAAACGTCTTGGCGACCAGCGGCTCCTCATAGATGTCCGCGCCAAAGTCGATGCTCATGCGATTCCCTCCCCTACTTTACCATTTTTTTCAGCGACTGGCGGATGATCTCCTCCAGCGGCAGCGCCTCCATGTCGATACCCTTCAGGGCGGCGCTGATCTCCTGACTGCCGTACCCCAGCACCGCCAGCGCGGCGGCGGCCTCACCAGCCTTGTTGCTCTGGACGGGCAGCACCGCCGCTGCGCCGCTGCCTGCGTCAAAGCTGCCCTGCTCCTTTGCCAGCTTGTCCTTCAGCTCCAGAATGATGCGCTGGGCGATCTTCTTGCCCACGCCCTGCGCGGCGGTCAGGGCTTTCTCGTCGCCCATTACCACCGCCATGGCCAACTGCTGCGGCGTGGTGGCGGACAGGATGGACAGCGCCGCCTTAGGACCGACGCCGGACACGCCGATAAGCAGCTTGAAGCTGCGCAGCTCGCTCTGACTGGCAAAGCCGAACAGCTCCATAGCGTCCTCCCGGACGTTCAGGTAGGTGTAGAGCTTGGCGCGCTCTCCCTTCTTCAGCTGGGAGAGTGTATAGTTGGTGGTGGCGCAGGCATAGCCCACACCGCCGCAGTCGATCACGGCCAGTCCGGCCTCAAGCTCCGTTACGGTGCCGTTGACATAGTAGAACATATCAGACTGTCTCCTTCACGTTGGGATCCTTGCGCCGCAGCAGACTGGTGGCGCTGCGGGCGTGGCAGATGGCGATGGCCAGCGCGTCGGCGGCGTCGTCGGGCCGCGGCACGGCGTTCAGATGCAAAAGCCGGCGCGTCATGTCCATGACCTGCTTTTTCTCCGCCAGACCGTAGCCCACCACCGCCTGCTTTACCTGCATGGGGGTGTACTCGTAGATAGGCACGCCCAGCTTCTCCGCCGTGCAGAGGATGACGCCGCGCCCGTGGGCAACGGCGATGCCGGTGGTGATATTCTTACTGAAAAAAAGCTCCTCGATGGCGATCTCGTCCGGCTTGAACTGCTGGATAAGCTGGGTGAGATCCTGCTCGATCTGTACCAGCCGGGTGGCCAGCGGCAAGCCCGCCGATGTATTGACCGCGCCGTATTGCAGCATCCGCACGGCGCCGCGCTCCGACTCGATCAACCCGAAGCCAACGATCGCTACACCGGGGTCGATACCCAATATGCGCATGACGTTCCTCCACCTATTAAACATTAGTTCTATTATAGCAAAGCCGCCGTGAAATAGCAACAAAAACCGCCCGGCGAAAACCGGGCGGTGCAGCGGCATATCGGCGAAGGATGCCGTGGAAATGCTCAGGCGCGGGGATGCGCCTTGTTGTAGACATCCTTCAGCTGTTTTTTGATGACATGGGTGTAGATCTGGGTGGAGGAGATATCGGCGTGTCCCAGCATCTCCTGAATGGAGCGGAGATCCGCGCCGTTTTCCAACAGATGCACCGCAAAGGAGTGGCGCAGCGTGTGGGGCGTGATGTCCTTGTCGATCTCCGCCTTCTCCTGATAGTATTTGATGATCTTCCAGAACCCCTGACGGCTCATGCGCTCGCCGTTCATGTTGACGAACAGTGCCTGCTCCTCCTCGTCGGCCACGATGCGGGGACGGATATCCTTCACATAGTCCTCCAGCGCCTTCACCGCGGCAGGGTACAGCGGTACGATGCGCTCCTTGCCCTTGCTCTGGCATCGGATAAAACCGGCGGACAGGTTCACGTCGTTGACATTCAGACCGATCAGCTCCGACACGCGGATGCCGGTAGCATACAGCAGCTCCAGCATGGCGTGGTCACGGAAGCCCTTTTCATCCACGCACTTGGGCTGCTCCAGAAAAAGCTCCACCTCCCGGTTGGTCAGGATCTCCGGGTACTTGCGCTCCACCTTCATGGCCACCACCGCCTTGGCGGGGTTGGTCTTGACCGCGCCGATCTGCACCATGTAAGTGTAGAACGACTTGATGGACGCGGTGGAGCGCGTCACGGTGGCGGGGGACTTCCCGCTGTGGTTCATGTGGAGCAGATACTCGTTGATGGTATCCTTCTTCACCTTCCGCAGATCGGCGGCATCGTTGGTGATGAGCCAGCTCTGGAACTGGGTCAGGTCGCGTATGTAGGAGCTGAGGGTGTTGGCGGACGCCTGCTTTTCCTCGGCCAGATACTCGCGGTACGCCGCGATGTAGTCCGTCATATTCCCTCACCCCTTTCTCTAAGACATCCGCGCCAAAATAAGCGCGAAAAATTTCGGTACAATGGCGCACTCCACCACCGTACCGGCAAGAAGCACAAACACACAAAACAACAGCATCCGCCAGTTGATCGCGGCCTTGGCCGCCTGTCCTCGCTCCAGCGACCGACAGGCGCGGGAAAAGCCGGCTCCCGACAGATACAGCATACACGGCAGTACGAACAGACACCGCAGCCCCAGCGCCGCCAATGCCAGCAGGACGCCCTCGCGTCCCAGAGATGCGGCGAAGCAGCAGACCGAGAAGGACAGGAAAAAGCCCTGTACCCCGCACAGCAGCGGGATCAGCACAACACCGGCGCCGCTGAGTCCGCACAAAAGCGCCAGCAGCGGGTAACGAAGATAGGCCGCTGCCGCGGAGAGAACGGACGCAGGCTGCTGCACGCGATCCTCCGCCAGCCGCGCATAGCCCTGGACATATGTACCCAGTTGGGTAAGCGCCTCCGCGCCGACCCTGCGTTGGATCGGATACGCTAGCAACATCCCCAGCGCAAAGCATCCACATAAAATGAAAAGACCTCTGTCCGGCGGTGCGGACAGGCGCGTCTGTCTGTTATACGGCTTCATCGGCTCACCTCGTCCAATTTTATGAGCCAAGCCATATAAATAGACCGCATCTGTTCGTACTGAATACTATATGGCAAATCCGACAAATCTGCAAGCGATTTCGCGCAAAAACACGTTTTTTGTAAATTATGTCAAAATGTTATGTAAACATTATTATGTTAACCGCATAAACGCAGACGTTTTCGTCGCCATAGAGTTGCCGAAAACTCCGAGATGTGGCAGGAGCGCGGAAAAATGCGCACAACATATTGACTTTTGGTTTCCCGTCCGGTGCGGCAAACCAGCCGTCATTTCCCGTCAAGGAAATCCGGGCGAAAAAAACAAATTCGTTATTTTAACCATGTTCTATTTTATGTCACCGCCGCCCTTTCCCGGTGGCAGACCGCCCCTTCTCCCCCTTGCGGCGCTTTCCCGCCTGACGCTTTCCCTTCCTTTTACCCAGCAGCCCGGCCAGCAGTGCCCCACCGAATACCGACGCCGTCACGGCAGGGCCGTGGATGGAAAACTGCGGCGTACCGCCCAGCGCAATAAGCCATAGTGCGGCGTACAGACACACCGCCACAGCCGCCGCCTGCGGCAACGGGCCGCCCTCCCCCCTTCTGACGGCACGGCGGCCGCCGGCAAATACCGCCGCAGCGCAGGCGGCACAGACCATAGACGGCGCGGCGCTCTCCGGCAGCAGCCCTCTTTGCAGCATCAGCGACGATACCGCCAGCAACGCAAGTAAAGTGAGCATCGCCAGCAGCAGTCCCTGCCACATCGCCGCGCCCAGCAGCTTCTTGACAGACATAAAAAAATACCTCCCCCAAATGCTTTTTCACAGCATATTCGGGGGAGGTATTTTTCTATGCAGAGAACTTACTGGGCGTCCGTCTTGTCGGACTCGGACTCGGACTTGGTCTCGGTCTCAGCGGGCTTCTCCTCGATCTTCTCCTCAGCAGCCTTCTTGTCCTTCTTGGCGGGACGCTGCTGGGCGGCGGCCTGCTGATCCAGCGTGCCGACCTGGCCAATGGCGGACTTCAGGAACTCCACGCGGACGCGATCCTCGCTGGTCTCGATGACCACGGTGCGATCAGTAATGGCGACAACGCGGCCATACACGCCGCCGATGGTGGTCAGCCAGTCGCCCTTCTTCAGAGCGCTGCGCATCTCCTCAGCCTGCTTCTTCCGCTTGTTCTCGGGACGGATCATCAGGAAGTAGAAGATGGCGATCATCAGAACGATCATCATGATCGTGGAACCCATGCCGGCGCCGGAGGCGGTACCGGAGGCAGTTGCTGCGTATGCGATGTCAAACATGGAAACGTTACTCCTTTTTTACAAATTGCTATTATTATACCCAACCCTACACGCTTTGGCAAGAGGTTTTATACACGTTCCGCCAGTTTTTTGCTGTATGCCTCCCGGAAGGCGTCAAAGCTGCCGTTGTCGAGGCTTTCGCGGATGCGCTGGGTCAGCTTGTTATAAAAATACAGGTTATGCATCACCGCCAGACGCATGGCCAGCATCTCCTCCGCCGTGAACAGGTGCCGCAGGTAGGCGCGGCTGAAATTCCGGCACACCGGGCAGTCGCACGCCGGATCAATGGGGCTCTCATCCAGCTTGTACTTGGCGTTCTTAATGTTCAGCGTGCCGCTCCATGTGAACAGCTTGCCGTGCCGGGCGTTGCGGGCGGGCATCACACAGTCGAAGAAATCCACGCCCCGGGCCACGCCCTCGATGATGTTGCTGGGCGTTCCCACGCCCATGAGGTAGCGGGGCTTGTCCGCCGGCATATACGGCTCCACCGCGTCGATGATCTCGTACATCACCTCTGTCGGCTCACCCACCGCCAGACCGCCGATGGCAAAGCCGTCGCAGTCGATCTTGGCGATCTGCTGCATATGCCAGATGCGCAGGTCGGCGTAGGTCGCGCCCTGATTGATGCCGAACAGCATCTGCTGCGGGTTGATGGTGTCGGGCAGCGCGTTGAGCCGGTCATGCTCCGCCTTGCACCGCTCCAGCCAGCGCAGTGTCCGCTCGCAGCTGGCCTTGGCGTAGTCGTAGGCGGCGGGGTTCTCCACGCACTCGTCAAACGCCATGGCAATATCGGAGCCCAGATTGGACTGGATGCGCATGCTCTCCTCCGGCCCCATGAAGATACGGTGTCCGTCCAGATGGCTGGCGAAGGTGACGCCCTCCTCGCTGATCTTCCGCAGACCCGCCAGCGAGAACACCTGAAAGCCGCCGGAATCCGTAAGGATGGGGCCATCCCAGCGCATGAACTTGTGCAGGCCGCCCAGCTGACGTACCACGTCATCGCCGGGCCGCAGGTGCAGGTGGTAGGTGTTGGACAGCTCGATCTGCGTGCCGAGCTCCTCCTTCAGATCCAGCGCGCTGACGCCGCCCTTGATGGCCGCCTGCGTGCCTACGTTCATGAAAACCGGCGTCTGTACCTCGCCGCCGTGGGCGCAGGTGAACACGCCCCGCCGGGCTCTGCCCTGCTTCTTGATCACTTTGAACATTTATGCTTCCTCCATATCGTCCAGCGCCTTCTCCGCCATGCGGTGGGAGCCAAGCAGCCAGACCAGATCCCCGCGCTGTATCACAAAATTCACATCCGGACCGATGATGGGCAGCAGATTTCGCTGCAAGCCCAGGATCATGCAGTCGTAATTCTCCCGCAGGCCGCTGTCCCGGATGGTGCTGCCCGCCAGATGGTCGTTCTTCGCCACGTCCAGCGTGTAGGTATACAATGCCTTCTCTCCGGCGATATAGGTATGCAGCGTGGGGATATCCTCCGCCGCGTCAGCGCCGATGGACAGCCGCAGTGACACCAGATTCTCCTTTTCGCCGATGACCGCCAGCCGGTCGCCCTCACTCAGCACCATGTCGCCGGAGGGGATATCAAACTCCTTCTTCCCCCGGACGATCTTGATGATATTCGCGCCGTAGCGCCGTCCCCAGCCCAAGGCACGCAGGTCCTTCCCCGCCTCCTCCGGCGGACAGATCAGCTCCGTTACATACATTTTCTCGTCCAGCCATGTGGCGTCATTGCTGTCGCCGTACTGCTGCAAAAGGCGCTCGTTGAAGTTGGTGAGGAACCGGGTCTCCACCAGCAGATACGCCGAGGCGAACCAGCCGAAATGCCCCGCCACCAGCACTGCTGCCGCCAGCAGCGGCAATATCCACAGGCTATGGATACCCAGCACCGAGCGGATGGGCAGGAACACGATAAACACAATGAGCAGCACACGGATAACACTCAGCGCGATCAGCGGCAGGCGGAAGCTGCGCTTCTTGGCCCAAAGCACCGTGTACTGGGGCGAATGGGCGTCGAGCATAGGCCGGACGAACATGGCGATGCACAGGTATACGGCACACAGCGTCACCGCCTTGCTGACCCACGCCGCCGCGGAGAGCGTCTTCTCCAGCAGCGGCAGCAGCAGCATATCGCCCAGACTGACGATGCCCAGCATCAGCACGCCGTAGAACACCGTTCGCTTTATATAGCGGCGCAGGAATACCGCCCAGTCGCTGTCCTGCTCCTTGGCCGCCTGCTCCGCGTCCGTATAGCTGTCCAGCTTCTGCACCAGCTTTTCCGGCAGCAGCTTTTCGATGCCGTTGCAGATGCTGTCGGCGCTCTTGATAAAGAACGGCGTGGTCAGCGTGGTAATGACGGATACGGAGATGATGATGGGATAGATATAGTCCGCGATCACGCCCAGCGACAGACCCAGCGAGGCGATGATAAACGCAAATTCGCCGATCTGCGCCAGCGCGCAGCCGCAGTGGATGGCCTGCCGCAGTGTGTGGCCCGACAGCAGCACACCCAGCGAGGAGAAGATCAACTTGCCCACAATGGTCACCAGCGTCAGGATAAGGATGGGAACGGCGTACTTCACCACAGCGCCGGGGTTCAGCATCATACCCACGGAGATGAAGAACACCGCGCCGAACAGGTCCTTGACGCCGGCGGTCAGATGCTCCACCCGCTCGGCGTGGACGGTGCCTGCCAGCAGCGAGCCTGCCAGAAACGCGCCCAGCGCCGAGGAAAAGCCCAGCGCATCCGCCAGCAGCACCATGCCGAAGCAGATGCCCAATGACACAATGAGCAGCGTCTCGTCGCTCATCAGCTTGGACGCCTTGTTCAGCAGCGTGGGCAGCAGGAAGATGCCCAGCACCAGCCACAGCACCAGATACAGCACCAGCAGTCCCAGCTGGAGCGCCAGCGCCCCGCCGGAAATGGACTTACTGACGGAGATGGTGGACAGGATGATCATCATGAAGATGCCCGCGATATCCTCCATCACCAGCGTGCCGAACACCAGCTGGGCAAAGTCCTTCTTCCGGACGTTCAGCTCGTCAAAGGCCTTGATGATGATGGTGGTGGACGACATGGACAGCATACCACCCAGGAACACACTGTCCATCGTACCCCAGCCCATGAGCTGTCCCACGGCGAAGCCGAAGGCCAGCATACCGCCGACCTCCACCAGCGCGGTGATGATCGCCGTGCCGCCTACGCTGGCCAGCTTGTGGAGGTTGAACTCCAGACCGAGGCAGAACATCAGGATGATGATGCCGATCTCGCTCCAAGTGGACACCGCCTCGATGTCAGCCAGGGAGAAGAACAGCGGCATATAGGGGCCGATGAGGAATCCCGCCAGTATGTAACCCAGCACCAGCGGCAGATTCAGCTTTTTGAAGATCACCGTGATCACGCCGCCTGTCAGCAGAATGACGGCAAGATCAGAAACAAGCTCCGGCAGATGCATCCGCGTCCCCCCTTATATTTTATGTTTTGCGCTCAGTGGATAAACATCGCGTCGCCGAAGGAGAAAAAGCGGTAGCGCTGCTCCACCGCCTCCTTGTAGGCGGACAGCACGTGCTCCCGTCCCGCCAGCGCCGATACCAGCATGATGAGCGTGGACTCCGGCAGGTGGAAATTGGTGACCAGCGCGTCCATGACCTTAAAGCGATAGCCGGGATAGATGAAGATATCCGTCCAACCGGCACAGGCCCGCATGGTGCCGTCCTCCGCCGCCTGCGACTCCACGGTGCGGCAGCTTGTGGTACCCACGCAGATGACCCTGCCGCCGTTTTTCTTCGTCTCGTTGATAAGGTCTGCCGTCTCCTGCGAGATGACACAGTATTCGCTGTGCATGGCGTGGTCGGTGATCTCCTCCTCCTTCACAGGGCGGAAGGTGCCAAGTCCCACATGGAGTGTAACGTATCCGACCTTTACACCCATCTGCCGGATCTTCTCCAGCAGCTCCGGTGTGAAATGCAGTCCCGCAGTGGGGGCGGCGGCAGAGCCGTTCACCTTGGAGTAGACGGTCTGATAGCGCTCCCGATCCTGTAATTCCTCCTTGATGTAAGGCGGCAGCGGCATCTTGCCCAGTCGATCCAGCACCTCCAGAAAAATACCCTCGTAGAAAAACCTCACCAGCCGGTTGCCATCCGGCAGTTCCTCCGCGATCTCTGCCGTCAGCTCACCGTCGCCGAAGGACACCTTCGCGCCCTTGCGCAGCTTCTTGCCCGGACGGACAAGGCATTCCCACACGTTGTCGCCCCGGTCGATGAGCAGCAGGATCTCACAGGCGCCGCCGCCCGGTACGCGGTGTCCCAGCAGGCGGGCGGGCAGCACTCTGGAATTGTTGAGGATCAGGCAGTCGCCGGGATGCAGATACTCCGGCAGGTCGAAGAAATGCCGGTGCTCCGTGGCGCCGGTGGTCTTATCCAGCACCAGCAGCCGGGAGGCGTCCCGCTGCGCGATAGGGGTCTGTGCGATCAGCTCCGGCGGCAGGTCAAAATAGAAATCATGGGTCTTCATCTGTACATCTCTCATTTTCTAAAGTAATAATGATTTATTATAATATAAAATCCTGCCGCGTTCAACTCCTTTTCTGCGGGAGCGCGTCATCATTCCGATGTGTCAAGGGGCCGCGGCACTGCCGCGGCCCCTTGGGACGGTAAAAGCTATTATGTGGGAGAGCCTCTTACACCAGAACAGCCCTGTGGAACACCTTCTTGCCCTTCTTGATGATGACGCCGTCGCCGGTGAACTGCTCACAGCCGAAGGTCGCCTCGATGGCGGACACCTTCTCGTCGTTGACCGTTACGCCGCCCTGCTGCACCAGCCGGCGGGCCTCACCCTTGGAGGCAGCCAGACCGCACTTGACCAGCAGCGTCAGCACGTCAATAGCGCCGCCGCCGAAGTCATCGTTGGTCAGCTCAGTGGTGGGCATATGCTCGGTATCACCGGCGCCGGAGAACAGCGCCTTGGAGGCCTGACGAGCCTTTTCCGCCTCGTCCTCACCGTGGACCAGCTTGGTCAGCTCATAGGCCAGAATGTCCTTGGCCTCGTTGAGCTTAGCGCCCTCCCAGTCGGCCATGGCGTCGATCTGCTCCAGCGGCAGGAAGGTCAGCATCCGGATGCACTTGAGCACGTCGGCGTCGTCGATGTTGCGCCAGTACTGATAGAACTCGAAGGGGCTGGTCTTGTTGGGATCCAGCCACACGGCGTTGCCGGCGGTCTTACCCATCTTATTGCCCTGAGAATCCGTCAGCAGGGTAATGGTCATGGCGTGGGCGTCCTTGCCCAGCTTGCGGCGGATCAGCTCCGTGCCGCCCAGCATATTGCTCCACTGGTCGTTGCCGCCGAACTGCATATTGCAGCCGTTGTGCTGGAACATATAGTAGAAGTCATAGCTCTGCATGATCATATAGTTGAACTCCAGGAAGCTCAGACCTTTCTCCATGCGCTGCTTGTAGCACTCGGCGCGGAGCATATTGTTCACAGAGAAGCACGCGCCCACCTCTCGCAGCAGGTCCACATAGTTCAGCTTCAGCAGCCAGTCAGCGTTGTTGAGCATGATGGCCTTACCCTCTCCGAAGTCGATAAACCGCTCCATCTGGCGTTTGAAGCACTCGGCGTTGTGGTCGATGTCCTCCTTGGTGAGCATCTTCCGCATATCCGTACGGCCGGAGGGGTCGCCGATCATGGTGGTGCCGCCTCCGATCAGGGCGATGGGCTTGTTACCAGCCATTTGCAGACGCTTCATCAGGGTCAGAGCCATGAAATGTCCAGCCGTCAAAGAGTCCGCCGTGCAGTCAAAGCCGATGTAGAACGTGGCCTTGCCGTTGTTGATCATCTCGCGGATCTCATCCTCGTTGGTGACCTGCGCGATCAGGCCGCGTGCCACCAGTTCTTCATAAATTCCCATGTTTTTCATTTCCTTTCCATTGTTATTCGTATCATTTCCTGTGCAGGGGGATGAAAAAACGCCCCCTGCCTGTCGACAGAGGGCGATCAAATCGCGGTACCACCTCATATTCACCGCGCCCTCGCGGACACGGCCTCGTCGGGTGCTGACACACCCTATCGCTGTAACGGGCGAACCCGACACATCCCTACGCGCCGTCAGCACGGCTTCAGGAGGCTGCTCCGGGATGTATTCGCAGATCCCGCCCTCTCCTCCTTCCACCGACCGGAGGTTCTCTTTGCAGGCGCTGAGATATGCTACTTCTTCCCTTCATCGCTGTTGCACTATGAAGTTGAAACCATTTTAGCAGAAAAAATCCGCTTGTCAACTATTATTTCCCAATCACGACAATTTACCCTCGGTCACAGGGCAGCGCGGAACTTTTCCGCCTCCACCAGCAGCTCCTCCGCACCATCCAGCATGGTCTGGGACACATGGCTGCCGCCGGTGAGCCGCGTCAGCTCCTGCCGCCGCTGCTCCCTGTCCAGCCGCCGCACCGCCGTATAGGTGCGGCCGTTCTTCTCGCCCTTTTCCACGGAGAAATGTACATCCGCCATGGCCGCCAGCTGGGGCAGATGAGTCACGCACAGCACCTGCTTGCGGCGGCTGACGCGAGCCATCTTCTCCGCTACCTTCTGGGCGGCGCGGCCGCTGACGCCGGTATCCACCTCGTCGAACACCATCGTCCCCACCATGTCCTGCTCCGACAGGACATTCTTCATGGCCAGCATGATGCGGGCCAACTCGCCGCCGGAGGCGATCTTGTGGATGGGGCGCAGCTCCTCGCCCACGTTGGCGGACATCAAAAACCGCACCTGATCGATACCGTCGGCACTCAGCGGTTTTTCCGCGATATCCACGGTGAAGCGGATCTTGCCCATGTCCAGCTGCCGCAGCTCGTCCAGTATCTGGCCGGACAGCCGCTCCGCCGCCTGCCGCCGCCCCTCGGAGAGCTGCTGTGCGGCGGTCATAGCGGCCTTTTCCGCCTTGCCGCGCGCCTGCTCCAGACGGGCCAGTGTATCGCCGGCATACTCGATCTGCTCCAGCTCGGCGCGGCAGCGCTCCAGATAGGCCAGCATATCCTCCACACTGGGGCCGTACTTCTTTTTCAGACGGTACAGCTGATCCATGCGGCTCTCCACATCGTCCAGCTCGTGGGGCGAGAAGTCGAAGCCCTCCCGCTTGTCCTCGATGGTGGCCGCCACATCATAGGCCTCGCTGTACAGTGCCACTATGCGCTCATAGAGCTTGGCGTAGTCCTCGTCCAGATGGCGCACCGCGCCAACGGCGTCCTGCGCCCGGCGCAGAAGTCCCAATGCACCGTCGCCGCCGTCGTCACCGTTCATAGCGTAATCCGCCTCGGAGACGGCGGAGATAAACTTCTCCGCGTTGCGCAGCAGATTGCGGCGGGCGGAAAGCTCCTCCTCCTCACCGGCCCGGAGCTGCGCCCGCTCCAGCTCGCCGATCTGGTACGTCAGGGTGTCTACCCGGCGGGCCTTTTCCGATTCGTCCATTTCCAGCGACTGTATCTTCTTCTGTATATCTGTAAAGTCTTTATACTTTTCAGCATACGCATTGATAAGTGTTTCCAGCTTTCCGAAGCTGTCCAGAAGCAGCAGATGCTGCTCCTCGTCCAAAAGCTGCTGGCCGTCGTGCTGGCCGTGGATATTCAGCAGGCGGCTGCCCAGTATTTTCAGCTGTCCCACCGTCACAGGCCGCCCGTTCACCCGGCAGGCGTTTTTTCCGTCGCCGTGGATCTCCCGCTGCAGCAGCAGTGAGCCGTCCTCCTCCGGGGTGATGCCCAGCGCCTCCGGCACAGAGGCGTCCACGCCGGAGAACACGGCGCTGACAAAGGCCTTGTCCATACCTGTACGGATCAGCTCGCGGCTGGCGCGCTGCCCCAGCACGGCGCCAAGGGCGTCGATGACGATGGACTTACCCGCGCCCGTTTCGCCGGTCAGGGCGTTGAAGCCCGGCTCAAACCGGATGTCCGCCTCCTCGATGATGGCGATATTCTCAATATGGAGCACTTCCAGCATGGCGTTCTCCTCCCTCGCTCCTTATCGGAGCATCTGCTTGACCTGCTCGCAGAAATCCACGGCGCGGATGTTGTCATGGAACACCAGCAGAATGGTGTCGTCGCCTGCCAGCGTCCCCACGATGTCCGTCTCCGCCATATTGTCCAGCGCAAAGGCCGCGCCCTGCGCCATACCCTCGATGGTCTTCAGCACCACCAGATTCTGCGCCGACGCCACTGACAGCACGCACTCCCGGAAGATCGTACGCAGCTTCTCGGCAAAGTTCAGCTTCGTTTTCTGCACGGACACGGCGTAGCGGTAGCGCCCATGCCCGGTGGGCTCCTTCACCAGATGGAGCTGCTTGATGTCACGGGAAACGGTGGCCTGCGTACATTTCACACCGCGCTCCGCCAGCAGGCGCAGCAGCTGCTCCTGCGTCTCCACGGCCTCCTGCTCGATGATCTCCAGCAGGATGGCTTGACGGTCATTCTTCATGCTTGGCTGCCTCCATTCCCATTTTTGAATCCAGTATCTCGCAGAAGCTCTTCTTGGAGAGCCGCACCAGCTTCGTGGTGAATTTGGACTGCCGTACCCGCACCTTGTCCCCGTTTTTCAGGGAGAATGCCTTGCCGCCGTCCACGGAGAGGTAGACGAATTTCCGGTTGGCGTCCGCCGCCTCGATGGTAATGGTGTGATCCGGCGACAGCACATAGCTGCTGGCCCGTGTGGAGTGGGGGCAGATAGGCGTCAGCAGCAGATTCCGCGCCGTAGGCTCCACGATGGGGCCGCCCGCCGCCATGGAGTAGCCGGTGGAGCCGGTGGGCGTGGAGACGATACCGCCGTCGCCGGTGATCTTCGTCAGCCGTCCCTCCTCTGTGGACACATCCAGCCGTACCACCCGCGCCACAGATCCCTTGGACACCACCGCGTCGTTCAGGGCAATGTTGTTGTATGCCGGCTTTCCCTCCCGCAGCACCGTCACATCCAGCATCATCCGGGACTCCACGGAGAAATTCCAGCTTTTCAAATCATTGAGCCGCTCCAGCTCGTTGGGTTCCAGCTCTGACATAAAGCCGAGGCTGCCCAGATTGATGCCCAGCACCGGTACGTTGTGCAGCGCCACCGTGCGCGCCAGATGCAGGATGGTGCCATCGCCGCCGAAGGCGATGAGCAGATCGGCCCGCTTGATCTCCTGCTGTAATTGCCGGATCGGCACCCCCAGCTGGTCGCCGTAGCCCTCCCGGTTGAAGGGCAGACACACCACCGTTTCAAAGCCGATATGCTCCAATATCTCACGGGAGCGCTTGGCCACCGTCAGTTCATCGTCCCGATAGGGATTCGGGCAGAGGATCACTCGTTTCATTCGTTGTCCCTTCTCTCTTTCAGTTCCTCATGGGAGGCATCCACCAGCGCGGTCAGGTCGGGGATACAGTCCGGCTCCTCGCTTTTTCGCAGATAGCCCAGATACTCGATATTCCCCTCCGGTCCGCGGATCGGCGAATATGTGATACCAAGCACTGTAAAGTGATTATCCTTCGCATGGTTCAGGAAGTTTTCCAGCACCTCCAGATGCACCTTCGGGTCGCGGACGACCCCCTTCTTCCCCACCTTTTCCCGTCCTGCTTCAAACTGCGGCTTGATAAGGCAGGCGATCTCGCCGCCCTGACGCAGCAGACCGTACAACGCTGGGAAGATCAGCTTCAGAGAGATGAATGACACGTCGATGGACGTAAAATCCAGCTCATCCGGGATCTGCTCATGATCCAGATACCGGGCGTTGGTGCGCTCCAGACACACCACCCTGGGGTCGCTGCGGAGCTTCCAGTCCAACTGACCATACCCCACGTCCACGGCATAGACCTTGGAGGCGCCGTTTTGCAGCATGCAGTCGGTAAAGCCGCCGGTGGAGGCGCCGATGTCGGCGCAGGTCTTTCCTGTCAGCGTAATAGGAAAGGTCTTCATGGCCTTTTCCAGCTTCAATCCGCCGCGGCTGACGTAGGGCAGCGCGTGGCCGCGCACCTCCACAGGTGCGTCCTCCGCCACGGCGGTACCGGGCTTGTCCACCCGCTGTCCGTTGACGAAGATAAGCCCCGCCATAATATTTGCCTGTGCCTTCTGGCGGCTGTCCAGCAGGCCGCGCTCCACCAAAAGCACATCCAATCTTACTTTTTTACTCATGCCAGCACCTCCCTGACAGCAGCCGTCACACCGGCGGCATCCAGCCCCAGCGCGTGATAGAGCTGTTGTACGCTGCCCTGTGCGGGCAGCCGCTCTCCGGCGTTCAGCAGCCGCAGTCTCTCCGGCGCGGCGCTTCGCTCCAGCAGCGCGGCAGCCAGACGCTGGCCCACGCAGCCCTGCCGCAGCTGATCCTCCAGCACCACCAGACGCGATGCGCCGTCCAGCGCGCCGCATACCGCATCCCATTCCAGCGGCGCCACGCGGTTCAGCTTCACCACGCGCACCGCAACACCCTCGTTGGCCAGACGCTGCGCCGCCTCCAGCGCCTGATTCACCAGCACGCCGTAGGTGACGATGCACGCATCTGTTCCCTGCCGCAGCACCGATACCGCCGCGTCGCCGCAGTCCTCGCGGTAGGCGCCCTCACCACCCCGGGGATAGCGGATCGCCGCAGGCCCCTTGCAGTCGTACAGCGCCGCGCGGAGCATATGCCGCAGCTCCGAAAAGCTGGCGGGACAGAATATGGTCATACCGGGGATCTGGGACAGATAGTCGATGCAGCCGTGGTGCGTTTCGCCGTCCGCTCCCACCAGACCGGTGCGATCCACCGCCAGCACCACATGGAGATCGTCCAGTGACACATCCTGCACCAGCATATCGTAGCCACGCTGGAGGAAGCTGTCATATACCGCGAAGACCGGCAGCAGCCCCTGCTTGGCCATGCCCGCGGCCATGGCCACCGCGTGTCCCTCCGCAATGCCAACATCAAAAAAGCGCCGGGGATGGTTTCTGGCAAAAGCCGTCAGCCCCGTACCGTCCGCCATGGCCGCCGTAATGGCGCAGATACGCCGGTCGGAGGACGCCAGCGACGCCAGCTCGCTCCCGAACACCGAGGAGAAGGACGGTGACGGCGGCGCGGACTTGCCGGTGGCCGGATCGAACGGGGATACCCCGTGGAATTTCTCCGGCTCCTGCTCGGCAGGAGCATAGCCCTTGCCCTTTTTCGTATGCACGTGCAGCAGCACAGGGCGGTCCAGTTCTTTTGCCGCCCGCAGCATATCGGTCAGCCCCCGTACATCGTGGCCGTCCACCGGTCCCATGTAGGTAAAGCCCATACCCTCAAACACGGTGCTGACCGGCAGCAGCGACTTCTTCAGCGCCGTTTTTACATCGTGGCTCAGCTCGTACAGCTTCTGTCCGGCCTTGCTGCCGTCCAGTGCCCGCCTGTACTTCTTCTTGAATTCGTAGTAGCCCGCCTTTGTCCGGATCTGTGCCAGATGGCGTGACATACCGCCCACATTGGCGTCGATGGACATACCGTTGTCGTTGAGGATCACGATCAGCGGCTCGCCGGAGGCGCCCGCGTCGTTAAGTCCCTCAAAGCTCAGCCCGCCGCCCAGCGCACCGTCACCGATCAGCGCCAGCACGCTGTACGACTGGTTCTGCAGCGTCCGCGCCCGCGCCATGCCCAGCGCCACGGACACCGAGTTGGAGGCGTGTCCCGCCACAAAGGCGTCATGCACGCTCTCATAGGGCTTGGGAAACCCGGAAAGCCCCTCAAACTGCCGCAGGGTACCGAACAGCTCCTGCCGGCCCGTCAGCGCCTTGTGGACGTAGCACTGGTGTCCCACATCGAACACCAGCCTGTCCTTGGAGGTATCAAAAACGCGGTGGATAGCCACCGTAAGCTCCACCGCACCCAAATTGGACGCAAGATGCCCGCCGGTGCGGGACACCTGCTCTACCAAAAACTGCCGCAGCTCCAGGCACAGCAGCTCTGTTTGTTTTTCGGTCAGACGCTTCACGTCCGCCGGAGAATGTATCGTTTCCAAGATCAACGTATATACGCCCCTTTTTTCAGCGATAAAGATGCAGCGCATGCATGATCCGCGCCACGCGGTACACCACCTTGGTACAGTCGTTGATGGCCACCGATTTGCCAAGCGCCTTGCCGCCGATGGTGATGCCGGAGATCAGCGCCGTTACGCCGATGGAGATCAGGACAGACGTGGTGCTGAAATCCCGCTGGAGCTGCACCACGATCACCGCCGCCGTAGAGCCGGAGACGATGCCGCAGATGTCGCCCACCACGTCGTTGCACACGGAGCTGACCTGATTGGCGTTCTGCAAAAGACGGATGGCCTCCCGTCCGCCTTTTTCCTTATGGGCCGCCATGGAGTGGAAGGGCTTGGGGTCTGCCGCCGTGACAGCCACGCCCACCATGTCGAAGACGATGCCCAGTCCGATGAACACCGCCAGCACGATGATGGCCACCGCATAGCCCGCCCCCTCCAGCGCAGAGGAGGAGAAAAAACTCAGCACGGCGCTGAGTGCCACGGCCAGTAAAAACACCCGCAGGGGCCAGCTGCCCTGCTTCTTTTTCTTCTTTTTATCCTTGTCCGTCAAGTGATCGACCTCACGTTATGATATAGTCATGCTGAACAGGGCGGCTCCGGAAGTAAATCTTGCGGCTTAGGTACGGGTTGGATTTCCCCGCAGCACACCTCTCGTCGCCGATAAAGGCGGTTTCCCCTTCGGTGCTGCGCCACGGTGTTGCCCGCCGTGAGACCCGACTGCCACTTAGTCCGCACTGCAATCCCACCGGTGCCCCGTCAGGACAGCCTAGGTGATTTCCACCGCAGTCAAACCATCTCTTATCCTCTTTTGCAAACAGGGTTTCAGGGAAATAGCGCTGCGTCCCTGGCCGGGGACCTGACGCGTTGACTCTCCCATCCACCCTGCCCACGCAAGGCAGGCTACTCTGCACACAGCGTTCACGGCACAAGGCCGGGTAGCACCGCGATGCAGGTTCGCAATCTGCTTCGTACACAGGTCGCTGACCACAAAGGGAGTACGCCTGTGCACAACAGCAGGTCTCCACGACCGCAGGGTCGGGTCCTCCATGCCATTGGAGGGCGCCCTACGGCCGCAGGCGCGGTAATTGCCGCGCCTCCCTTCCAGCACCCACCCCAAACTGGGCGTAAGAAGCAAGCACCAGAGGTTTCACAGTTGTGCCCTTTAAGGGATTTTTAGGCCCCTCTTCAGAAGACGGCAGATCTGACTAGGATACTGCGCCGCTGTTCAGCAATATAGTATATTATCATACTTCCCGGTGATTTACAACCGTTTTATGCAAGATATTCTGTATAATTCCTGTTCTATGCACAACCAAGACAGTTGAATATCTCCCGTCCGCATGGTATAATGGTTCCGGTCAAGAGAAAGGAGCTGCTTATGAACGACAAGCGCAAGTGTCTTTTCTGGCTGATCCCTGCCGTGCTGGTGCTGCTGGCCGTCCTGTTTTTCCTCTATCCCCGCCGGGCGGACACGATCCTGCATCTGCCGGAGTCGGCGGCGGGTATCCGCGAGGTCTGTTTCCTGAGGATCGAACCTGTCCATGAGACGCTGGAGTATTACTGTCAGGACTACACCCTGACGGCGGAGCGGGAGCCGGAGCTGCTGCAGGAGGTCTGCGACTGGCTGTACGCCGCGCGGCTCAACCGTCCCATGCCCGGCAGCGGCGGGCTGCACGATCCCGGCGTCACGTATACCCTGCGCGCCCGGTCGTCGGACAGCTCCGCGACCGCTGCCATCCAGATTCTGGAGGACGACCGCGCCGTGGTAAACGGCGTGCGCTACCGCCTGCGCCAGAAGGACATGGCGGCGCTGAATACCATCTACCAACATCTGAATACCATCTACGACTGAGGGATAACCCAAACGTGCCTGCCGATGCGATCGGCAGGCACGTTTTTGCGTCCGCTCACATACAATGACCTTGTAAGACCGTGGTAAGGAGGTCGACTATGAACGAACAGGACATGATGCAGAAGCTGAAAAGCGACCCGAGGGCGTTGAAGTCCGTCATGCAGTCAGCGGATGGCAGGACGCTGCTGGGGATGCTCTCCGGCGGCGACACCGCCGCGCTGGGCCACGCCGCCCAGCAGGCTGCCTCCGGCGACACGGCGGCGCTTTCTGGTATGCTCCGGCAGGTACTGTCCACGCCGGAGGGGGCGGCGCTGGTACAGCGGCTGGAGGATTCCCTGCGGCGGTAAAGAGAGGAGGGACGCGGCATGGCCGAGCTGGATGAAAAACTGAATGCACTGCTGTCCGATCCCGGCAGCATGGCACAGATCGTGCAGATGGCGCAGCAGCTCTCCGCCACCATGGGCGGAGACGCGGGTGCCGCCGCGCCGTCCCCGGCCCAATCCGCCGCGCCCGCCGTGCCGCCGCCAGCACAAACGCCGCCGGGCGGCATCGACCCGCAGGTGGCCGCACGCTTCCTGCCGCTTTTGCAGGAGTACAGCCGCTCCAACAGCCAGACCATGCAGCTGCTGTACGCCCTGCGTCCCTTCCTCAAGGAGAGCAAGCAGGACAAGGTGGAGCGGGCGGCGCGGCTGGCGCGGCTTATCCATCTGGGCAAGAAATTCCTGATAGACTGGGGGGATGGCCATGTATAACCGGTATATCCGGGGCGACGGCGGTACATACACCCGCGTCAGCATGGAGGATACGCCGCTGCCGCCGCCCGCCGGTCAGCGTCCGCCTCCCCCGTCTCCCTCCCCGCCGGAGGGCGCACCCCCGCCCCACAGGCCGCCTCCACCGCCGCAGCCGTCACCGGAGCGAGGACTGCTCAACGGTCTGCTGGAAAAGCTGCATCTCAGCGATCTGGACGCGGGAGACATTCTTTTGCTGCTTTTGCTGTTCTTCCTCTTCCGGCAGGAGGCCGATGAGGAGCTGCTCATCGCCATCGGGCTCTTACTCATCCTCTGACCGCAGATAAAATATCCCCCGACCGGCCGGTCGGGGGATATTTTCGTGTAAGGTTGATTTACTTTACAGCCTCCTCCACCGCAACAGCCACGGCGACGGTGGCGCCCACCATGGGGTTGTTGCCCATGCCCAGGAAGCCCATCATCTCCACGTGCGCGGGGACGGAGCTGGAGCCGGCGAACTGGGCGTCGGAGTGCATCCGGCCCATGGTATCGGTCATGCCGTAGCTGGCGGGACCGGCGGCCATGTTGTCGGGATGCAGCGTGCGGCCCGTACCGCCGCCGGAGGCCACGGAGAAATACTTCTTGCCCTGCTCGATGCACTCCTTCTTGTAGGTGCCCGCCACGGGATGCTGGAAGCGGGTGGGGTTGGTGGAGTTGCCAGTGATGGACACGTCCACGCCCTCGTGGTGCATGATGGCCACGCCCTCGCGGACGTCATCCGCGCCGTAGCAGCGAACGTCGGCGCGCTCCGTCTCGGAGTAGCGGATCTCCCGGACGATGTTGAGCTTGCCGGTGTAGTAGTCGAACTGGGTCTGTACATAGGTGAAGCCGTTGATGCGGCTGATGATCTGAGCGGCGTCCTTGCCGAGGCCGTTCAGGATCACGCGCAGCGGCTGCTTGCGGGCCTTGTTGGCGTTCTTCACGATGCCGATAGCACCCTCGGCGGCGGCGAAGGACTCGTGGCCGGCCAGGAAGGCGAAGCACTTGGAGTCGTCGCTCAGCAGCATGGCGCCCAGATTGCCGTGACCCAGACCCACCTTGCGATCCTCGGCCACAGAGCCGTCGATGCAGAAGGACTGGAGGCCGATACCGATCATCTTGGCGGCCTCGGCGGCGGTCTTCACGCCGGACTTGATGGCGATGGCCGCGCCCACGGTGTACGCCCAGCAGGCGTTCTCAAAGCAGATGGGCTGGATGCCCTTCACGATCTCATAGGGGTCAAAGCCCTTGGCGTTGCAGATCTCGCGGCACTCCTCCACGGAGCTGATGCCGTACTGGGCGAGGACGCCGTTGATCTTATCGATTCTTCTCTCGTAACTTTCAAACAGAGCCATTTTTTCTCGTCCTCCCTTCTTACTCGTGCCGCGGGTCGATGTACTTCGCCGCGTTGTCCCACTGACCGTAGTGGCCGGTGGCCTTCTTCATAGCCTCGTTGGCGTCGTCGCCCTTCTTGATGAAATCCATCATCTTGCCGAGGCTGATAAACTCATAGCCCACGATCTCGTCGTCCTTGTTCAGTGCCAGACGGCTGCAATAGCCCTCGGCCATCTCCAGATAGCGGGGGCCCTTTTCTCTGGTGGAGAACATGGTACCCACCTGAGAGCGCAGACCCTTGCCCAGATCCTCCAGAGAAGCGCCCACGGCCAGACCGTCCTCGGAGAAGGCGGACTGGGTACGGCCGTACACGATCTGCAAAAACAGCTCGCGCATGGCGGTGTTGATGGCGTCGCACACCAGATCGGTGTTCAGCGCCTCCAGAATGGTCTTGCCGATGAGGATCTCGGAGGCCATGGCGGCGGAGTGAGTCATGCCGGAGCAGCCGATGGTCTCCACCAGCGCCTCCTCAATAACGCCGTTCTTCACATTCAGGGTCAGCTTGCAGGCGCCCTGCTGAGGCGCACACCAGCCGATGCCGTGGGTAAAGCCGGAGATGTCGGCAATATCCTTGGCCTGCACCCATTTGCCCTCCTCGGGGATGGGCGCCGGGCCGTGATAAGCGCCCTTGGCTACGGGACACATATGCTGAACTTCAGTCGTATAGATCATAGCAGCGATCTTCCTTTCTCATATATAAATTACCAACGGTGGAATTGACCGTGCATATTGTAACACGGCGCGGCGGAAAATGCAAGAAACATTCCAAACATTTGGTGTAATCAACAGATATGCCGCCGGCACCCGCCGGACATACGCATTTTCTCACAAAAACTCGCGAATTACCACGGAATAGCCCCTGCTCACCTTGACTTTTCCCCTATTTGAAATATAATAAACTGGTATTTTTAGAAACATCACAGGAGGTCGTCCCGATGAGTATGGATATGACGTATTTTAACGAGATGGAAGCCCGCATCCCCCGCGGGAAGGTCCGCACCCGCTTTGCCCCCTCCCCCACCGGCTATATGCACGTCGGCAACCTGCGCACGGCGCTGTACACATGGCTCATTGCCCGCAGCCACGGCGGCACGTTCATCCTCCGCATCGAGGACACCGATCAGGGCCGTCTGGTGGAGGGTGCTACTGATGTGATCTACCACACCATGGCTGAGTGCGGGCTTACCCACGACGAGGGCCCCGATGTGGGCGGCCCCGTGGCACCCTATATCCAGTCCCAGCGCCGGGACACCTACGGCAAGTATGCCCGCCTTCTGGTGGAAAAGGGCGGTGCATACTACTGCTTCTGCGAGAAATGCGCCTCCGAGGAGGACAGCGGTGAGTTTGACCGCGTGGCCGATCCCTGCCGCGACCTGCCGCTGGAGGACGCCCTCAAGCGCGTGGAGGCCGGTGAGCCCTATGTGATCCGGCAGAAGATCCCCGCCGAGGGCACCACCACCTTCCACGACGCCATCTTCGGTGATATCACCGTGGAGAACAGCACGCTGGACGATCAGGTGCTGCTGAAGCGGGACGGTCTGCCCACCTACAACTTTGCCAACGTCATCGATGACCACCTGATGGGCATCACCCATGTGGTGCGGGGCAGCGAGTACCTGTCCTCCGCGCCCAAGTATGACCTGCTGTACCACGCCTTCGGCTGGGACGTGCCCACCTATGTCCACTGCTCCCCCGTCATGCGGGACGCCCAGAACAAGATGTCCAAGCGCCACGGCGATCCCTCCTACGAGGATCTGAAGGCGGAGGGCTATCTCACCGAGGCGATTTTGAACTATGTGGCGCTGCTGGGCTGGTCTCCCAAGGGTGAGCTGGCGGAGCAGGAGATCTTCACCCTGCCTGAGCTGGTGAAAGCCTTCGACATCACCGGCATCTCCAAATCCCCCGCCATCTTCGACCGCGCCAAGCTGGATCACTTCAACGCTGTCTATCTGCGGAGCATGAGCCCCGAGGCCTTCGCCAAGGTGGCCGAGCCCTACATCCGCCAGAGCGTCAAGGGTGATTTCGACATCTGCGCCATCGCCGGACTGCTGCAGGCACGCTGTGAGAAGCTGACTGAGATCCCCGAAAAGGTGGATTTCTTCGACGCCTGCCCCGACTGCTGCGTGGACGCCTTTACCAATAAGAAGTCCAAGACCAACCCCGAGGTCTGCAAGACCATGCTGGAAGCCGCCATCCCCATGCTGGAGGCGCTGCCCGACTGGACGGACGAGAGCATCCACGACGGTCTGGTGGCGCTGGCAGAGAAGCTGGGCGTGAAGAACGCCACGCTGATGTGGCCGGTGCGTATCGCCGCCTCCGGCAAGCTGGTGACCCCCGGCGGCGCCGTGGAGATCTGCCGCATCCTGGGCCGCGACGAGACGCTGAAGCGCCTCCGCGCCGGTCTGAAAAAGCTGGCATGAAAAAGCAGCTTCGTGCGCTGGGCGACTTCTGGTGTGAGGAATACGGCCGCTGGGTGGGCATGACCGCCGTCGCTTTTCTGGTGCTGGTGGTGCTGTCGTATATCGCCGGCCGCCTTTTCCCGGAGATCCCCGCTACCATCCTGACCTACTTTAACGAGGTCGTTGCAGATTCCGGCATCGTGCGGGACGACGGCAGCTTCAGCGCGCTGGCGCTGTTCGGCAACAACCTGCGGGCCATGGTTCTGTCCACGCTGTACGGCTTTATTCCCTTCCTGTATCTGCCCGCCCTGTCCATGGGCGTCAATGCCATCCTCCTCGGTATGGTGGCCTCCTCGGTCAACGGCCAGTGGCTGCTGCTGGCCGCCGGTATCCTGCCCCACGGCATCTTTGAGCTGCCGGCGCTGTGCCTCAGTCTGGCGGCCGGGCTGTGTCTGTGCCAGAATATCAACCGCTATATCCGCAAAAATGAGAAGGGGCTCATGAAACCGCTCCTTCTGAATATTCTCCGCGTGACGGGGCTGGTAGTGATTCCGCTGCTGGTGGTCGCCGCGATCATGGAGAGCTATGTGACCCCCGCTGTGATGCAGCTATTTGTGTAAAGACCGGCGTTTGCCGTTCCGCACTTCACTTTGAAAGGAATGATCCAGATGTGTGAAAAGAAGATCGATGTTCCCTCCCTGTTCGGCAAAATGGTGTTTGGCGAGCAGCAGATGCAGCAGCGTCTCCCCGCCGAGGTCTACCGCGCATGGCAGCGCTGCCGGACACAGGGTACGGCGCTGGATCGTTCCACCGCCGGTGAGATCGCCGCAGTCATGAAGGACTGGGCCATTGAAAACGGCGCCACCCACTATACCCACTGGTTCCAGCCCATGACCGGCTACACCGCCGAGAAGCACGACAGCTTCATCACGCCCGACGGTACGGAGGGCGTGCGGATGGAGCTGAGCGCCAAGGAGCTGACCAAGGGCGAGGCCGATGCCTCCAGCTTCCCCTCCGGCGGCCTGCGGGCCACCTTCGAGGCCCGCGGCTACACGGCATGGGATCCTACGTCCTACGCCTTTATCAAGGACAGTACGCTGTATATCCCCACCATCTTCTGCTCGTACAGCGGCCAGACGCTGGACAAGAAAACGCCGCTGCTGCGCTCCATGCGGGAGCTGGATCGCGAGTGCGTCCGCATTCTCCGCCTGTTCGGCAACACGGAGGTACAGCACGTCACCCCGCAGGTGGGGCCGGAGCAGGAGTACTTCCTCATTGACCGGGAAATGTATGACCTCCGGGAGGATCTGAAGCTCTGCGGCCGCACGCTGTTCGGCTCCCGTCCCCCCAAGGGACAGGAGCTGGACGACCACTACTACGGCGCTATCAAGCCCCGGGTCGCTGCCTTCATGCGGGAGCTGGACGAGGAGCTGTGGAAGCTGGGTGTGCTGGCCAAGACGGAGCACAACGAGGTCGCCCCCGCCCAGCACGAGATCGCGCCCATCTACTCCGACGCCAACACCGCCTGTGACAAGAACCAGCTGACCATGGAGCTGCTGAAGAAGGTAGCTTCCCGCCATGGGCTGGTCTGCCTGCTCCACGAAAAGCCCTTCGCCGGCATCAACGGCTCCGGCAAGCACGACAACTGGTCGCTCCAGACCGACACCGGCGAGAACCTGCTGAAGCCCGGCGGCACTCCCAGTCAGAATGCCCAGTTCCTGCTGTTTCTGGCGGCGTTCGTCAAGGGTGTGGACGAGTATCAGGAGATGCTGCGCTGCTGCGTCTCCTACCCCGGCAACGACCACCGTCTGGGCGGCAACGAGGCGCCTCCCGCCATCATCTCCATCTTCATGGGCGACGAGCTGACGGCCATTCTGGACTCCATTGTGCAGGGCACGGCGTATGTAGACATCACCAAGAAGAAGCTGAAGATCGGCGTGGATGCCATGCCAGAGATCCCGCAGGATACCACCGACCGCAACCGCACCTCCCCCTTGGCCTTCACCGGCAACAAGTTTGAATTCCGTATGCTGGGCTCCTCCCAGTCCATCGCCAGTCCCAACGTGGTACTCAACACCATCATGGCCGAGGAGCTGGGACAGTTCGCCGATCGTCTGGAGAAGGCCGCCGACTTCCAGTCCGCCCTGCAGGAACTGCTGCAGGAGACGTTCACCGCCCACCAGCGTATCATCTTCAACGGCAACGGCTACGACGATGCGTGGGTGGCGGAGGCCGCCCGCCGCGGTCTTGCCAACCTCCGGGACACGGTAGACTGTATGCCCGCCTACATTGACAAGAAGAACATCGACCTGTTTACCAAGCACGCCGTCCTCACGGAGACAGAGATGCGGGCGCGGTACGAGATCCATCTGGAGAACTACTGCAAGGTGACGACCATCGAGGCCCACACCCTGCTGGATATGGTCACCCGCTGCATTCTGCCCGCCGCCGGAAAGTACGCCGACAGTCTGGCGCAGACCCTTTTTCATAAAAAGAACTGCGGTATCTCCCTGCCCACCGTGATGGAGGAGCGCACCCTGACCCGCGTCAGTGAGCAGTCGGCGGCGCTGTTCCGTATCTGTGAGGATCTGCAAACCGCGCTGCACAACGCCCCCGCCGCCGACGGCGGCATCGACGTGGCCCGTTGGTACCGTGCGGAGATCGCCGCGCGGACACAGCAGGCCGGTGAGCTCATCAACCAGCTGGAGACCATTGTGGATGCCGCCTGCTGGCCCTATCCCACCTACGCCGACATCCTGTTCAGCGTGTAAACACTCTTCACTTTACAACACTTGAAAAATAGAGGTCGGAGCCAATGGCTCCGACCTCTATTTTTCAATTTACTTCTTTCGCCGTCTCACCCACGGTTTTCTGCTTCCGTGCGTGCTCCTGCCTCCGCGCCTGTATGAAGTGGGTGACCACGCACCCCACGAACACGATGCTCAGATACCCGAACATCGGGTACACCACCGCGATGATCTCGCCGAAACCCAGCAGACTGCCCGCCCACGCCAGCAGGCAGATCCCCGCCAGCAGCGGTTTTTTCTTCTCCCGCACGAAGCGGGCCTTCTGCTCCAGATAGCTGATCAGTCCCACCAGACTGGCCATGGCGTTGCAGAACATGGCAAGCAGCAGCATCAGGCCGTACACCGTACCCAGCATCCCGTTGAGCTTGCTGGCCAGCGCCACCATGGGCAGCTCCGCCGCCACCGCCTCCGGACAGGCCGCCAGACTGGTCAGGATGCTGCCCGCCACCGCCAGCAGCATCACGCCGGACAGGGCGATGCCCAGATAGATGTGTTTCTTTTTCCTGACATACTGCCCTACCGGTGCCATGATGCCGATGCCGCCCAGAATGTTATAGGCGACAAAGGTCAGCGACGCGACGACCCAGTTGGGCATCAGTGGGTTGGTGTTCACATCCTTCAGCCGGAAGATACCCTCCGTACCGAAGGTACCGTAAGCGCCGGCGGCAAAGGCCACGGTGGCGACGATCAGAATGGGGATCAGCGCCGAGAACGCATTGACCATACCCGATACGCCCAGCAGCGTCACCAGAAATACCGCCGCCATGAATACGAAGCTGCCCAGCCAAGTGGGTACATGAAACAGCTGGTTCAGCATAGCGCCGACACCGGCGGACATGGACATCACCACGAAGAATAGGAACAGCGCGGCGATAACGCCGGAGGCGCCTCGCAGCCACTTGATGTCCCAAGGCACCAGCAGTCTGTCTACATCGGCGCACTGGGTCATCTGCGTCAGCCGTACGAACAGGATGCCGATGACGGTAAACAGCACAGCCGCTCCCGCAAGACCCACATAGCCCCAGTTGCCGAAGTTGCCGAAAAACTGCCACAGTTCCTGTCCGGAGATGAACCCCGCGCCCAGAAAGCATCCCACATATGTGAAGGCCAGCGACCACATTTTAATTTCTTTCATACCTCTTACTCCTTGCCGAAAAATGCGCACCGTCTTAGTGTATGCGCCGCGGCGGATTTCGTCAACCCCTGTCGGCATTTCTTTTTATTGAATCATTCGGTTTTCATTGACGCTGTGGGCGGCGCGGTGTATAATTGTCCCAGAAAACAGTCTGCCTGCACCGGGATCTCTTTCGACCCCGGAGGAATTACTTTCTTGGAGGAGGAAAACCCATGATACACACCATTGACGGCATCATTTCCGCCGCACGCGGCGGCAGCACCGGTGTCATCGCCGTGGCAGCCGCCCATGACCAGCCGGTGATCGAGGCGGTAGTCGAGGCCCGCCGGGAGGGTATCGCCACCCCCATTCTGGTAGGTCACGTCGACGAGATCCGCGCCATGCTCACCGAGCTGGGCGAAGATCCCGCCGCCTATGAGATCATCCCCGGCGACACCGATGGGGACTGCGCCGCCAAGGCCGTGGCGCTGTGCGCCGAGGGCAGAGCCAACTTCCTGATGAAGGGCATCCTCGGCACCGCCGACCTGATGCGCGCCGTATTCAACAAGGAGCACGGCCTGCGTACCTCCCACCTGACCACCCATTGTATGCTCTACGAGATCCCCGCGCTGGGCCGTATGCTGGTGCTCACCGACGGCGGCGTCAACACCTTCCCCGATCTGGACAAGAAGGCGGAGATCCTGGAGAATGCCGCCATGGTGCTGCAGGCGCTGGGCTATGAGCATATCAATGCCTCCTGCGTCTGCGGCGCGGAGCAGGTCAACCCCAAGGTACAGTCCACCGTGGACGCCGATGCGCTGGCACACATGACCGACCGCTGGGCCAAGTACAACATGGATGTCTGCGGCCCTGTGGCGCTGGATCTGGCCGTCAGCGAGGAGGCCTGCCGCCACAAGCACTACACCGCTCCCGGCGCGGGCAAGGCCGATATCCTGCTGGTACCAAACTACGAGGTGGGCAACGGCATCGGCAAGGCCGCCAACCTGTTCGGCAACGCCAAAAATGCCGGTATTATTCTGGGCGCCAAGGTGCCCATCGTGCTGGTCAGCCGCGCCGACAGTGCCTACTCCAAGCTGGCGTCCATCGCGCTGGGCAGCGTCCTCGCTTCCCGCATGAAGCTGTCCTGACGGCGCTCTGTACGGAAAGCCGTATCATTCTCCTGCGTGTCCCACGCAGCCATCTGATTTGAAAGGAGACCACATCATGGTCAATCAGGAATTCTATCATCTGGGTACCGCCCCCTCCGTCATCCGTCAGCTGTTTGCCTATGGTCTGGAGCAGGCTGCCAAGGTAGGTGCGGACAAGGTCTATGACTATTCACTGGGCAACCCCAGCATCCCCGCGCCCAAGAAGGTCAATGACTCCATCCACAAGATCGTGGATGAGACGGACTCCATCAAGCTCCACGGCTACTCCATGGCCCCCGGCTTCGCGGAGGCTCGCGCCGCCGTGGCCAAGGATCTGACCGACCGTTTCGGCCTGGAGGTCAAGGCCGGTGAGCTGTTCTTCACCTGCGGCGCCGCCCCCGCCCTGATCTCCGTGATCAAGGCGCTCCTCGTCGACCATGACTCCGAGATCATGGCTGTGGCACCCTTTTTCCCCGAGTACCATCCCTTCGTCACCGGCAACGGCGGCAAGCTGGTGGTGGTCCCCGCCGACACCGAGGCGTTCCAGATCCATCTGGACGCCGTGGAGCAGCGCATCACCGCCCACACACAGGCCATCATCATCAACTCCCCCAATAACCCCTCCGGCGTCGTCTACACCGAGGAGACGCTGAAGGGTCTGGCGGCGCTGCTGGAGCGCAAGAGCGCCGAGTACGGCCACCCCATCTACATCATCGCCGACGAGCCGTACCGCGAGCTGGTGTACGGCGGCGTGAAGGTACCCTTTATCCCCTGCCTCTATCGGAACACCATCGTCTGCTACTCCTACTCCAAGTCCCTGTCCCTGCCCGGCGAGCGTATCGGCTATGTGTACGTCCCCGGCTTTGCCGACGACAGTGCCGCGGTGTACGCCGCCATCTCCGGTGCCGCCCGCATCATGGGTCACGTCTGCCCGCCCACGCTGATGCAGAAGGTCATTGAGCTGTGCGCCGGGGAGCGCCCCGATCTGGCGGCCTACGAGGAAAACCGCAACCTGCTGTACAACAGCCTGCGGGAGATGGGCTACCAGTGCGCCAAGCCCGACGGGGCGTTCTACCTGTTCGTCAAGGCGCCCAACGGCGACGCCAACGCGTTCTCCGAGCGAGCCAAGCTATCGCACAATCTGCTGGTCGTCCCCGCCGACGGCTTCGGCTGCCCCGGCTACTTCCGCCTGAGCTACTGCGTGTCCAACGATATGATCCGCCGCAGCCTGCCCGCTTTCAAGGCCATGATTGAGTCCTACAAGTAAGCGTCACGCGGACAAATCGCATAAAAATGTCCTCCGGCTGCGCCGGAGGACATTTTTATACAAAACGCACCGGTTTGAGCGGCATAATTTTGCGTGTTTTTCCCTTGCAATTCCTACGTTTCACGCCTATAATGGCAACAATATTTTTTTAAAAGAGGTGTTTCACGCATGAGCAAATTGACGATCCCCGCCGGATACAAGACGCCGCTGTCCACCTACGAGATGCAGCGCGCCATCGAGTTCATCAAGAGCAATTTTCAGGTGAATCTGGGGCAGGCGCTGAATCTGCGCCGTGTCTCCGCTCCCCTGTTCGTGGAGGAAAATTCCGGCCTGAACGACAACCTCAACGGCGTGGAGCGCCCCGTCTCCTTTGACATCCCCGATGTGGGCGCCACCGGGCAGGTGGTACACTCGCTGGCCAAGTGGAAGCGTCTGGCGCTGAAGCGCTACGACTTCAAGCCCGGCAAGGGTCTGTTCACCGACATGAACGCCATCCGCCGCGATGAGGAGGTGGACAACCTCCACTCCATCTATGTGGACCAGTGGGACTGGGAAAAGGTCATCGAGCGGCAGGACCGCAACGAGCAGTACCTGCGTCAGACCGTCCGCGCCATCGTGAGCGCGGTGGTGGAGACCAACGACGCCCTTCAGATCGCCTTCCCCAGCCTGCACACCGTACTGGATCGCGAGGTGTACTTCGTCACCACGCAGGAGCTGGAGGATCGCTGGCCCGACCTGACCCCCAAGGAGCGGGAGAATGCCATCTGCCGCGAGCATCACACCGTGTTCCTCATGCAGATTGGCGACGACCTGAAGCGCAGCGGCCAGCCCCACGACGGCCGCGCACCGGACTACGACGACTGGTCCCTCAACGGCGATATCCTCATGTATAACCCGGTACTGGACAGCGCCTTTGAGATCTCCTCCATGGGCATCCGCGTAGATGAGGCCGCCATGGATCGCCAGCTGCGCAAGCGCGGCTGCGACGACCGCCGCCAGCTGCCCTTCCACAAGATGCTGCTCAGCGGCCAGCTGCCCCTGACCATCGGCGGCGGTATCGGCCAGAGCCGCCTTTGTATGCTGATGATCGGCACCTGCCACATCGGCGAGGTACAGGCCAGCCTGTGGGACAAAGCTACCTTGGACAGCTGCGCCGCCGCCGGTGTCATGCTGCTGTAAGATCCCATCATCCTCTCTGCGAAAAGGCCCCGCAGCCGACGGCTGCGGGGTCTTCGTTCTTTATTCCGGTGTGTGAAGGGTATTTTCCAGCTGCCGGAGGGATTCCTCCATGCGGTCAAAATTCCCAATATCGCAGGCCTCCACCTGACGCTCCGCCTGCCGAAGCTCCTGCAAAATGCCCTCGGTCATGCGGGCATAGGCATCCCGCTGCTGGGCGCACCATTGACGCTGCTGCTCAATGAGCTGCATCAGCTCCGCAATGGCTTTGCCGCGGAACTCCTCTGTGCGGCGGTGGGCGCTGATCTCGATCTCCGCGATATGATCCCGCAGGGACTGGTACTGCGCCGCCGGCTCCCGCAGCGTCTCGTTCTCCCGGCGCAGGGCGGTCAGCTCCTCCTCCATGCTCTGCACCCGGGTGTGCAGGGCGGTCTCGTTGTCCAGCCGCTCCGTCAGCTCGTTCAGCTGTACGCGCAGCGCCGCGTTTTCCGCCTCCGTACTGCGCTTCTTCGCCAGCAGCTCCTCACGCTCCGTCGTCAGGGCGTCCAGCCGCTCCTGCGTCTCCGCCGCTGTTTTTTCAATAAAGGAGATCACATCCTCCCGGTCGAATCCCCCAAATAGACACGTTTTGAAGCTGGTTTCCATGGCCACGTTCCTCTCTCTCGGTTTTTATCCATCTTACCACATCCCCTACCGCTTGACAAGCGATGCGGGCGAAAAAAGCCGAACCGATCTTGGAACGCCCCGCCGCGCAGGAACAAGGTCATGCCCTCCCCTTCTCCGTATACGCGCTTATCGCTTCCCTTTACCGCCGCACGACCTCTCGCCCGTCGGACCAGACGGACACGATGTTATGCCGGTGGGTCATGTAGATGGCTCGCTCGAACCGCTCCCGCACCGACAGCGGACGTCCCGCCTCCGGGAAGTCCCCGTCGTCGATGACCACCGCGTGGAGCCTGTCGCCCACTGCAAAGCCGTCCCCTGCGCCGAAGTATTTGTGTCCCGCCGTTGTGCCAAGATAGTAGCCCTCCGGCACCGTCAGGAAGTCGGGGTGCCATTCGTCCGTGACCCGCCGCGCCTTGGAGGTACGGATGGACATGGTGATGACCTTGTACATGGGCAGCTGTGCGCCGCCTGCGATATCGCTGCCCAGCGTGACCCACAGCCCCTCCTTGACCATCTGCCGCACGGGACACAGACCCGAGCAGATATTCACGTTGGAATCGGCGCAGTGTACCACCACCACACCGGCGTCGCGGATAGCCTTCCGCTCCCGCTCATCGGAGTGGACACAGTGCGCCATCAGCGTGTGATCCTTCCACAGGCCATATTTGTCGTATGTCTCCCAGTACTGCGCGCAGTCGGGATGCAGCTCCCGCACCAGCTGGATCTCACGGGTGTTCTCCGACAGATGGGACTGCACATACAGCCCCCGCTCCCGCGCCAGCTGGCCCAGCGCCGTCATCAGCTCGTCGGTGCAGCTGGGGGTAAAGCGCGGCGTGAGGATGGGCTTGACGTGTTCAAAATGGCAGCCGTCCAGCCACCGCACCGTTTCCCGGATGGACTCCTCCGTCGTCTCCTGCAAAACGCCGGGCAGGCCGTTGCGATCCATATTCACCTTCCCCACATAGCCGGTGACGCCGGCACGCTCCAGCTCGTCCATCAGGATCCATGTGGCCTCCGTGTGCAGGGAGGAAAACATACACACCCGCGTGGTGCCGCTGGTGATGAGGTCGCCGGCCAGCCGGCGGTACACCCGCCGGGCGTAGTCCGTGTCGGCAAACCGCGCCTCCGTGGGAAACGTATAGGTACTCAGCCAGTCCAGCAGCGGTAAGTCCATGCCCATGCCCAGCATGGGATACTGGGGCGCGTGGAGGTGCATATCCGCGAAGGACTGCATCAGCAGCCGGTCACCGTAGTCCCGTACCTCCGCCTGTGCCAACTCCTCCGGCAGCGTGGGATATACGCCGCGGATCACGCCGTCCTCCAGCACCATATAGCCATGCTCCAGAATGGACAATTCCCCCATTTTCGGTGCGTGGACGATGTTGCCTCGCAATACCTGTGTCATCGCTCCTACCTCCCGTGCAAAAAATAAAGGGCGCTCCGGCCCTCCGCCAGAACACCCATAGTAGCGCCGTCGGCGGCGCCGTAGAAACGCCCTGCGCCATCGCCGCAGGACTATATGAGTTATATCATCAATTTCATTATATCCGCTTTTCCCTCCGTTTGCAAGCGGAAAAACGCGTTTGCAGGCGCGCAAATGCGGTACACCATGCGACAGCGGTAAAAGTGCGACGCCCTCGCAGCAGGAAAATCCGATACCGGGGTCGATGGGTGATTGACGGGGCGGCGGCGTGTTGTGTATAATAGAGGGCAGAATGTGCCGGGGAGGATGCAGCATGGAGATACGATTTACAAACGGCAGCTATACGGACAGTGAAGGGCGGGTCATGCTGGATCCCACCGTTTACAAGGACTGGCAGATCGGCGCGGCGGCGGAGAGAGAGCTACCGCCGGTGGAGGCTTTCCGCCAAAAGCTGGGGCTGCTGCCGGAGGAGCTGATCCCCCACGGCAAAACGCCGAAGCTGGACTTTATCCGCATCATGGAGCGGCTGCAAAGCCGTCCGGACGGCAAATATATCGAGGTCACCGCCATCACCCCCACGCCGCTGGGCGAGGGAAAATCCACCACGTCGCTGGGGCTGATCGAGGGACTGGGACGGCTGGGGAAAAACGTGGGCGGCTGCCTGCGTCAGCCCTCCGGCGGACCGACCATGAACGTAAAGGGCACCGCCGCCGGGGGCGGCAACGCCCTGCTCATCCCCATGACCGAGTTTTCTCTCGGCCTTACCGGGGATATCAACGACATCATGAACGCCCACAATCTGGCCATGACGGCGCTGAATGCCCGGATGCAGCACGAGCGCAACTACGACGATGCACAGCTGGCCCAACGGGGACTGCGCCGTCTGGACATCGACCCGGCGCGGGTACAGTGGAGCTTCGTGCTGGACTTCTGCTGTCAGGCGCTGCGGAAAATGCACATCGGCGGCGACGGGAAAATGGACGGCTACCCCATGGATACCTGCGCCAATATCGCCGTCAGCTCCGAACTGATGGCCATCCTGTCCGTGGCGCGGGATCTGCCCGATCTGCGCCGCCGCATCGGGGATATCGTGCTGGCCTACGACAGACAGGGCCGTCCCGTCACCACGGAGGATCTGGAGGTGGCGGGCGCCATGACGGCGTGGATGCGCAATACCATCAACCCCACCCTGTGCTATACGGTGGCGCATCAGCCGGTGCTGGTCCACGCGGGGCCGTTTGCCAATATCGCCATCGGTCAGTCCTCGGTGATCGGCGACCGGCTGGGCGTCAAGCTGTTTGACTACCACGTGACCGAGTCCGGCTTCGCCGCCGACATCGGGTTTGAGAAATTCTGGAACGTGAAGTGCCGCCTCTCCGGTCTGAAGCCGGACGTGTCGGTGCTGGTGGCCACCGTCCGCGCCCTGAAGATGCACGGCGGCGGACCAGAGGTCATCCCCGGCCGTCCCCTGCCGGACGCCTACACACAGGAGGATCTGTCCCTGCTGGAGCGGGGGTGCGCCAACCTGCTGCACCATGTGGAGACGATCCGCCGCTCCGGCGTCACGCCGGTGGTGTGTCTGAACCGGTTCTACACCGATACGGAGGCGGAGCTGGCGCTGGTGCGCCGCATCTGCGAGGCTCACGGGGTGCGCTGCGCCGTGTCCGACCATTGGCGCTATGGCGGCGCCGGTGCGGAGGAGCTGGCACAGGTGGTGCTGGACGCCTGCGAGGAGCCGTCGGACTTCCGGCTGCTGTACCCGGATGAGCTGCCCCTGCGGCAGCGGGTGGAGCGCATCGCACGGGAGGTCTACGGTGCCGACGGCGTGGACTGGTCGCCGCTGGCGGCGGAGAAGGCCGCCCGGTTTGAAAGCGACCCCCAATACGCCGGGTACTGCACCATGATGGTCAAGACCCATCTGTCTCTGTCCCACGATCCCACTCTAAAGGGCGTACCCACCGGCTGGCGACTGCCGGTGCGGGACGTGCTGGAATACAGCGGCGCACGGTTTTTGTGTCCGGTAGCCGGCGGCATCTCCATGATGCCCGGTACCGGATCTGACCCCGCCTATCGCCGGGTGGATATCGACACGGCCACCGGTGAGGTCACGGGTCTGTTTTGAGGGGGGAGCGCGTATGGACGATACATTGCGAAGCTGCCGGGAATTTACGGAGGTGCTGGCCTCCGATGCACCCGCACCGGGAGGCGGCGGCGCGGCGGCGCTGACCGCCGCCATCGGCACGGCGCTGGGCGGTATGGTGGCGGCGCTGACCGTGGGAAAGCTGCGCTACGCGGCGGTGGAGACGGAGCTGCGGTCTGTCATGGCAGACTGCGACGCCCTGCGGCAGCAGCTTTTGGCGCAGGTGCAGGCTGACGCGGAGGGTTTTCTCCCGCTGGCGGCGGTGTACGCCCTGCCCAAGGACGACCCTACCCGCCCGGAAAAGCTGGCGGCGGCATCTGCGGACGCCTGCAAAACGCCGCTTCAGATCATGGATCTGTGCTGCCGGGCGCTGGACGCCATGGCGGTGCTGGCGAAGAGGGGCTCCCGTCTGGCGGTATCCGACGCCGGATGCGGCGCGGCCATTCTGGGCGGCGCCCTGCGTGCGGCGTCCCTGAACGTACTGGTGAACACAAAGACCATGGGCGCGGCAGGCGCACCGCTGAATGAACGGTGCCTTGCCCTGCTGCACCGTGGCGAGACGGCGGCTGACGCCGTATTTGCGCAGGTAAAGCACGACCTGCTGTAAGGAGGGACAGCGTATGGCAAAATTGCTGATAGGCCGGGAGGCGGCGTCAGCGCTGACCGCGGCGCTGCAGCGGCGCACGGACGCGCTGACTGAACGGGGCGTCACACCCAAGCTGGCCATCCTGCGCTGCGGGGAAAACGAATCGGACGGCGCGTACCTGCGCAGCGCACAGCAGCGCGCCGCGCTGTGCGGCGTGGCCGTGGAGATCTCCTCCCTGCCGGAGACGGTGTCGCGGACTGCGCTTCTGGCCGCCATCGACGGTGTGAACCGCGATGCGTCCGTCCACGGCTGCCTGCTGCTGCGTCCGCTGCCGGCGCATCTCCGTGACGTAGAGGACGCCATCTGCAACCGGCTCCTGCCGGAAAAAGACGTGGACGGTATGACGGATGTCTCCGCCGCCGGTGTGTATCTGGGACGTAGCGCAGGGTTTGCCCCCTGCACGGCGGAGGCGGTAACGGTGCTTTTAGATCACTACGGCATCGACTGCACCGGAAAACGGGCGGTGGTCATTGGGCGCTCTCCGGTGGTGGGTCGCCCCGCCGCCATGCTGCTGCTGGAGCGGAATGCCACGGTGACGGTTTGCCATACCAGAACGCAGGCGCTGTCCGACGTCACCCGCGAGGCGGATATTATTGTCTCGGCGGCAGGGGCGGCGGGGTGCCTGACGGCGGCCCATGTCCGGCCCGGTCAGACGATCATCGACGTGTCCGCCAACTGGGACGCGGCAAAAAACGCCATCGTAGGCGATGCGGACTTTGACACGGCCGCGTCCATCGTGGACGCCATCACCCCCGTACCGGGCGGCGTGGGCGCGGTGACCTCCGCCGTACTGATGCGCCATGTGGTGCAGGCGGCGGAGCGCACCTTGGAGGGAGGAAATCTGTGAATCTGTTTTTGACATTGGCATATCTGTTTTTCATCGGCTCTGTATTGGGCTGGGTGCTGGAGCTTTTCTACCGGCGCTTTATCTCCGGCGCCAATCCGGAGCGCAAGTGGATCAACCCCGGCTTCTGCGTAGGGCCGTATGTACCGCTGTACGGCTTCGGCCTGTGCATCCTGTTTGTGCTGGCAGCCATCGGCGACGCCCACGGCGTCCGCACCGTGGGCGACAAGCTGCTGCTGTTTCTGGGCATGGCGGTGAGCATGACCGCCATCGAGTATATCGCCGGTATCATGTCGCTGAAGATCATGCACGTCCGGCTGTGGGATTACAGCAACCAGTGGGGCAACATTCAGGGCCTGATCTGCCCCCAGTTCTCCCTGATCTGGGCGGCGGCCAGCGCGGGCTACTACTTTCTGGTGCATCCCCACATTCTCGACGCCCTGCAATGGTTGTCGGAGAATCTGGCGTTTTCCTTTGTGATCGGCTACTTCTTCGGCGTGTTCACCATCGACGTGGTGTACTCCGCCCATCTGGTGACCCGCATCCGCCAGTTCGCCAAGGAGAACGAGGTGGACATCAAGCTCGAGCAGCTCAAGGCCCATATCCGCCGCCGTCAGGACGAGCGGCGCGAGAAGGCCAACTTCCTCTTCGCCTTCCGCTCCAGCCACTCGCTGGCGGAGCATCTGCGTGAGGCGCAGGAGGCGTGGGAGGAGCGGCACAAGGCGGAGAAGAAGTGACCATCGCCCCGCAGCCAATATGAAAACCGCAAAAGCATTTGTATAGGAGGACTGTAAAGTGAGAGACGTTCACAGCAAAAAGCCGGAGGAGTGCCAGTATTCCTTCACCCAGCACAAGACCTGCGAGTTCTTCCCCTGCCACAAGACGGAGCATCCGGAGGATTTCAACTGCCTGTTCTGCTACTGTCCGCTGTATACGCTGGGCAGCCACTGCGGCGGAAACTTCGTCTATCTGGACAGCGGCGTAAAGGATTGCTCCAACTGCCTGGTACCCCACGGACGGGGCAGCTACAGCTACGTTTTGAAGAAATATCCGGAGCTGATGGAGCTGGCCAAGAAAAATCGCTGAAACGGTGCAGCATAAACGAAACCGGCGGGAATCCCGCCGGTTTCGTTTATGTGCCGGTGACCACCTGTGCAAAGCCGGCGGCAAACAGTCTGGCTGCGCGAAGCGCCTCGTCCAGCGAATTGCCGGCGGTACCCACCTCCACCAGCATACTGCCGGTGGTCAGGTGCTGGTTGTAATTGGAATTGCGCAGCGTCATGGGGCGCATCAGCGTGGGGGACAGCTCCGTCAGCCGCTGCTGGATGGCCACCGCCAGCCTGACATTTTCCAGCCAGTGGTCGTTGTTGCTGCCCATGACAAAGCTGATCTGGGCGCAGTGGGGGTCCTCCCGGGTGATGACCTTATACTGGTGTCCCGCCTTGTCCTCGATGGCGTCCCGGTGGACGTCCAGCACAAAGGACAGCGTGGGGTATTTGGCCAGATATCCCCGGATGGCGTCCGCCGCCCGCTCATACGCGCCGTCGTAGGCGGGATCGTCGTACAGCGCACGGTCGTGAAGCACGGAGATGCCGTAGGACGACAGGGCGGCGGCGATCTCGTCGCCCACCCGGATCATGTTGACGGAGGTGTCCGCCGTGCGGCAGGTGCCAGTGGGAACGTACGCCTGTCCCTTGGGCATGGTGTACGCCTCGCTGCCGTGGGTGTGGACGATCAGCACCTGCGGCGCATCCTCCGACAGCTTGGCGGCGAAGGTGCCGTCGAACCACCCCGGCTCCAGCGCCTTGGTCGAGTTGTTTTTGATGAACACATCGTCCACCTGTACGAAGCCGGAGGGTGACGCGGGTGCGATGGTCTGGGACGCGGCGCCGTTGTCCTCGTGGGCGGACGGCTCCGCCTCCGGCGTGGGCGCGGGCGCAACGGGAACGGGAGCGGCGGGCGTTTTCTCCGTCGCCGTCCCGTCTTGCGGCAAAGCGGCTACGTCCGCCCATGCGGACAGCAGCAGCGGGGACTCCCGCAGCGCCAACAGCGCAGGCAGCGCCAGCGTATCCGCTGCCGCCATATCCCCCAGCTCCCAGCGCAGCAACATCTCCGGCAGACGAACGGAGTCCCGGACAGCATCTGCCGCATCCCGGAGACTGTCGCTGCCCATTGCAGCGGCGGTGACCCAGAGCGTGCCGGCGGCCAGCACCGCGGCGGTCAGACGGCGGAAATAGTCTCTCTTCACAGGCATCCCTCCTCGCTGTACAGACAAGCCTATGCAGCGGCTGCGGCGCGTATGCCGGGCAAACGGGCGTGTCTGCCATGATTCAGCGGCTTGCCGGGAAAGTTAGCTGCTATGCAGCCAACATATTGTATTTCGCCACGCTGCTGCCCCCGGGGCTGCTGCGCCATACCGCCAAGCTGTGCCGGGGGGAGCGCGTGCTGCAAGACCCTGCAAAAATACTTGTAAAACCATATACCCTGCATATTGCTTTTCTGCAAAACCATGCTACAATAATTTGTACATATGTGTCGAAATGACACGAAATCAGAGAGGAGAGGATCACTTGAAGAAGAAACTGCTATCCCTGCTGCTGGCGTTGGTGATGACCGCCACGCTGCTGCCGGTACAGGCTATGGCGGCGGAGGGCGGCTTGGCCGAAAGGTGCGGCTTAAAAACCGTCTATACGGGCGAGTACGTCAACCCGCTTTACGCGGATGCGTTAGGGGCAGAGACAAGCGGCTGGTCACAGCCCAAGGCGTCAACACAGTGGGCGTCGGATGTTCAGACGGCGGCCAATGCGACGTATCTGACCGAGGCGGAGGCTGTCAAGGTGCTGCGCCGTCAGATGGTCGCCCGAAGCGATCGCATTCAGATCCGTGTGCGCACTACGCCCACCGGCGACCATCGGAAGGTAGCCGCAAATCTTTGGGATAAGGCACAGGATCACATAAGAGGCAGCGGCACCACCGGTGACTATCTGCTCTGGCAGTACGGTGGCATCTCCTACAGCTTTTCCTATAGTGAAAAAGGAAGAGAGTACGAGTACGACATTACCTACAAGCCGAATGAGAAATACTCCAACACCATTTGGTACACCACGGCTGCACAGGAAAAATGGCTGAGCGACTATATCAATGGTACCATGCGGCCGCAGTTGGCTCTGGATACCAAGACCACCTATCAGAAGGTGGAGGCCATCTATGACTGGATCACGGAAAAGGTCCGGTACGACTACAGCCATCTGAACAACAACAGTTATCTGCTGCAATTCACGGCCTATGCAGCCGTCCGGAACCGGACGGCGGTATGTCAGGGCTACGCCAACCTGCTCTACCGTCTGGCCAACGAGGCGGGCATCGACTGCCGTATCATCACCGGCGGCAACCATGCATGGAACATCATCCAGATGAACGACGGCAAGTACTACTGCATGGATGCTACATGGGATGAGGGCAAGAACAGCTACAGCTACTTCCTCAAGGGACTGCCGGAGTTCAGCAGAACGCACACCCCCCAGACAGATTCCTACAATACACCGTACTGGACCTCGTATGTGTCCAAGATGTCCAACACCGATTACAATTCTGCGTTTGCGGCTGCGCCCGCCAATGTGACGATGCGGACGGCTGCGGTCAGCGGGAAGGACATCGTGGTGACGTGGCAGCAGGCGGCTGGCGCGGCGCGATACAAGGTCTTCCGCAAGGATCCCGTCAACACCGGCTGGAAGGTGGTCGCAACAGTGTCCGGCCTCAGCTATACGGATAAGAATGCCACGGCGGGCGTAAAGTACAGCTACACCGTTCGCGGTGTCAACACCGATGGTGCACTCAGCCCTGGTTTCGACAGAACTGGCGTCAGCGCCATGGTTCCCAAGGCTGCCGCACCTGCCAACGTGACTCTCGGCAGCGCCAAGGCGGTCAGCGGCGGCATTCAGGTGACATGGCAGGCAGCCAACGGCGCAGCGAAGTACAACGTGTACCGCAAGGATGCCTCCAATACCAGATGGGTGGTCATCGGCACAGTCACCGGCACCAGCTACACGGACAAGACCGTCAAGGCGGGCGTCACGTATACTTACACCGTGCGTGGTGTCTCCGCCGACGGCAAGACCCTCAGCCCCGGCTATAACAAGACCGGCGTCAGCGCCACCGCTCCCAAGAACACGGCGCCCGCCAACGTGACGCTTGGCAGTGCCAAGGCGGTCAGCGGCGGCATTCAGGTGACGTGGCAGGCAGCCAGCGGCGCGGAGAAATACAACGTCTACCGCAAGGATGCCTCCAACACCGTTTGGCGGGTCATTGCG
>UQZJ01000002.1 GCA_900545495.1 uncultured Eubacteriales bacterium | reverse complement strand
TGCCTAACGCTCTGAAATGCCCTTGTGTATCTATAAAACACGCTTTGAAAAAACAAGGCATAAAAACGCTGAAACCCCTGATTTCTCAGGGGTTTCAGGTGAGTGTATCTATTTTGGTCACTCAAGATGGTTGCGGAGGGAGGACTTGAACCTCCGACCTCCGGGTTATGAGAAATGCACCGTGAATTTCTTATAGTCCCATAGTGGCGCATATGATCCCAGGAAGTCAGTATTTTCAAGGGTTCGGAGGAATCTGTATTCGTCTTTACTCCCATCCCGTACCATGAAATCTTACAGCGGTTGGTGTCAGCGTTGGTGTCAACTCCAAGTGAAGAGCCATGAGATGACCGATTTTGTTGGCCCAACCACGCAAGAAACGCACCTTTAGGTTTTTACCTCTAAGGGGTTCAGTTCATTGGGGTTCGGACAGAACAAGAAACAGACCATCAGGCATACGAATCGTACCAACGCTAAATAGCACAATGGCGCAGCATTACTAACGGGACTCCTTTCCGCCGTCGGTAATGCTGCGCCACTTTTACGCTGTGTCAATATAACACGATGCGTCCCATTATGGAGGAATATTTCAGGAGGTTTCCATGTCAGAATATACACTTGAGATCAAACAGATCGTAGACTATCCACGATGCCGGATCTACCGACAGTTCGTGCAAGCCTTGATAGCAGACCGGAGCATTCGCGTGAGCGGAGGCTCCGGTCTTTTTTATTTTGTCGTGCTATGCGCCTATGCCAACTTCCGCACCTCATACAAGCGCATTGATGGCATTAGTTACACCATCTACCCCGGCGAATGGATCATGTCTGTGGAGGAATTGTCCCGGTGTTTCCGCACACGCTTCCGCCGCCAGACCTTGGCCGCTTTGGAGGGACTGCAAAAGAAAGGGCTTATCAGTTTTCTTGTTCTCGGACATGGCAAGCTGGTCAAATTCAAGATTCGCGGCTGGCGGCGCCACAATACGATCCTCGACTACAATGCGCCCTGTCAGAAGGATACCGGCTTTTTCTTCTTCCCTGTCTCCACAGCCACGGAGCTGGTCAGCGCCGGTCACTGCTCAGAGATGGATGCCGTGCTGGATCTGTGGCTGAACACCGTCTATAACGATCCGCAAGTCCTTGGCTCAGATGTCGGGCCGGTGGTTTATCTCCGCAATGGTACAGGCTGTCCGCTGGTCAGCTATGCGGAGCTGGCATCCCGATGGGGCATCTCTAAGGCGACCGCTGGCCGATACCTCAAGCGCATGGCGGAGCGCGGCTATCTGCAACTGGCAACCTTCCCCGGCACACATGGCACCACGATCTATCTCCAAAACTATCTCTCCACCATGTTCCAAATCTCTGACATTGTGGTGGACAAGGAAGAGATCGCCATGAGCCTTGGCATCAAGCTGGAGCTTCAGGAAGAAACCGCCCTGACTACTGCGGCATCCAGCGGTTCAAATGAGGCCGGTAGCGTTTCAGAAATGAACCGCCATCGAATCGAGCGTAAGATGCGGGAGATCCTTGTGGCACAAGGGCTGCCGTGTGCGTCATGCCCTAAATCCAAGTATATGTTATTACCATTATCCGACGACTGCGAGGTTACAATAGAAGGGGTGCCTCCGCTGCGCCGGTGGCTTCAACTGGTGGTCACCTGCGGTGATGCTCAGGAAGTCTATCACTTTGAACTCAGATTGCACCCGACCGGGATGCGCGGCGATAAGGAGGCCGAACGATGAAAAAGACTGCACAAGAACCCAAAGTGACCGAGAATCCCTTGTACCATGATACATGGATGCTGCTGCGCAAGTACCGGGACGTGGTGTGGAGCCTGGAACTGTCCGTGCAGCAGGTACGTCGGCAGTTCCAGATCGAGTATGGCAGCAGCATAGAGGAATTTCTGGAATCCCTCTATGTGGCCGGTGTCACCTTTGAAGGGTCGTCAATCGAGGATCACGCCCGCTGCATCGAGCGCAGCTACAAGATGCTGAAGCTGCTGGATACCTCCGTGGAGCTGCTGCGGACAAAGCACAAGTACGGTGAGAGCTATTACTGGCTCCTGTACTACACCTACCTGTCACCGCAGCAGTTGGCGAACACGCAGGAGATCATCGAAAAGCTGGAGCCGCACATCCGGGACATCAGCTACCGTACTTACTTCCGCAAGCGTCAGATGGCGATTGATGCCTTGAGCTCGGTGCTGTGGGGGTATTCGTCCAAGGAGAGTCTGGCACTGCTGGAAAAGTTTGTGCCGGAAGCAAATACATGACCCGATCTCCAATGGCACTCTCCCGCCACAACATTGGCACGGTTTTGCGATTTCGGCGTAAATCCAAGTGTGCTATACTGTGTATGCTCAAAACTATGCCAAGGCGATACGAGTAACACCATCCTACGGGGTGGTGTTATTTTGTTTCCGGGTATTTGGGCAGCCCAAGAGGGTCGGCTTTTAGGGAGCGGCCCCCCCACATCTTTTCTATCACAGGAGGTATCACGAGTGAAAAAACATGACCTGACCAAGACACATCTCCACAGGGCAAGTCCCGGCATGGCACTATACGCGGCCTTCGCGGGCGTGACCGTGGCCGCAATGCTTTGCCAGCCTGTCTTTGCCGCCACCGTCTGGGAGAAGGCCAATGAGATCATGAAGGATGTCTATAACCAGATTCTTCTTATCTCCACCATTGCCGCCATTGTCACCGCGTCGGTGGCACTGCTGATGATGAACTTCTCCCGCAGCGGCCGCACTGTGGACGAGAGCCGCGCATGGCTCAAGCGTATCATCATCACATGGGCAATCCTTAACGGTTTGGGCTTCATCATGTCCTATGTGACGCCCTTCTTCGCGGATGGCAGATGGAACGGATAACGCCAAGCTGCCCGGCTGAGAAAGGAGAAGTGCTATGGGCATATTAGATGGCATTGTAGAATGGATCGCGGAACAGGTCATGTACGGCCTTGACCTTATCAACACCTCTGTGCTGGGGGCTCTGGGCTGCGACATGACCACCTTCCTGCGCTACTTCCCTGCCGCGGAGACGATGTACAACATCTTCGTGGCGCTGGCTATCGGCATGATCCTGCTGAACCTGATCTGGCAGCTATTCAAGAACTACGGCCTTATAGCAGGCGTAGAGGCAGAAGACCCGGTAAAGCTGACAATCCGCTCCGTGCTATTTATTCTGCTGGCCTATTTCGCAGATGAAATCGTGGAGCTGATACTGAAAATCGGCGGGACACCCTACGCGTGGATCATGTCGTCTGAACTGCCCGCACTGAACTTTGCCGACTTCAATTCGGTCATACTTACCATCCTTGGGGTTTGCGCCAACGGCGCGGTGGCTCTAATCGCCCTGATCCTCGTCCTCATATTGGCGTGGAACTATATCAAGCTGCTATTTGAGGCGGCGGAGCGTTATGTGCTCCTGGGCGTTCTGGTATTCACGGCGCCGGTGGCTTTTGCTACGGGCGCGGCGCAGGCCACCTCCAACATCTTCAAGGCGTGGTGCCGGATGTTCGGCGGCCAGATATTTCTGCTGCTGATGAACGCATGGTGCCTACGCCTGTTCATCACCATGGTGGGAACCTTCCTGGCAAACCCCTTATCCCTATAGGAGACGATCATGAATCAAAAAACGAAATACATCACAGGGATCGTGTTGTCCGTACTGGTTATATGTGCGCTCACGATCCCGGCCTTTGCTCTGACGGAATCAGATGTGCAGTCTCAGGTCTCAGCTTCCGGTAAAGAAGGCGTGGCCGGAAACCTGTTCGTCTGGTTTCTGTGCGCAGTGGCATTTTTGAAGATCTCACAGAAGATCGACAGTTTCATGCAGGGCCTTGGTATCAATGTGGGCCATACAGGTGGCTCTATGCTGGCAGAAGCGATGCTGGCCGCACGGAGCATCGCTGCCGCCCGTGGCGTCGCCGGACGCGGTCGAGGCGGTAATGCAGGGCGAGCCGGAAGCACCGGTGGCAGTGGCGGTGACAGCAACACCTTCCTGCAAGGCGGTCTGGCCGGTGTTGCCAATCGCAGCTTCTATAACGGCGCGTACCGAAACGCCACCGGCACAGGCAGCGGCGGCGTTGGCGGCATGGCGTTCCGTGCCTCTATGACCAAGGGCGGCGATATTGCCAATAACGTTATCAGCCGTATTGCCACCGGCAGCGCGGGATCTGGGGATGTCGTGTCCGGCAATATGGCGGCTGACGCTCTCAAGTCCTATATGGGCTATACGGCTCTTGGTGAAGGCGCGGCGGATATTCCGAACTTCTCCAATGTGGAGATCGGCGGTGGGCATATCACCGGCACGGAGACCTCTGAGGAAGAACCTGACGGTCGTGCCTTTGCCATGTACAGCACTGAACAGTATATGGAGCCAAAACGGGAATACACCACCGTCACCACCGTGGATGGTGCAAAGTGGTATAGGCAGTACGCGCAGGACGTAGTGGAGAAAAAGCCTTATCAGAATCCTGATGGCAGCATTTCCTATCGTGAGAGCCTGATCCGGCGTCTGCCTGACCCGCCTCGCAGAAAGGACAAGACCTGATATGACCCAGCAAGAACGCAGCGGTCTGAACGAAGCCGCTGAGATCAGCGCACACGCTGGCGGTGCTGTGCGCGGCGCCATCAAGACAGGAAAAATGGTAAGCGGCGCGGCAAAAGGCGCTGCTGCCGCAGGCCCTTACGGTGCGGCGGCAGCGGCACTCTGGACACATCGCAAGGCGGTTGCTGCCATCATTGCCGGGTTGCTGGTGCTTCCCGTCCTGTTCATCATGCTGCTGCCCTCCCTGATCTTCGGCGGGTTGACCAAGGCAGGGGTTGAAGGAAGTCCAGACACACCGATTTTTAATGACAACGCCGCCATTGTGGAGAACATCAATCAGATCTCGCAGGCGATCAGCGACTTGCTGGAGGAAGGGCAGGAGGATGTTCGCGCCCGGATTGACGCGGATTTTACCGCTTCCGGCGCTGACCAGAAGGAGATCATCAATCCATACGAAAGCTCCCCGGCCTACAATGCCAACCGCTTCATTGCCATGTACTGTGCCGCCAAAAATCAGGACTACGCATCTATCTCCATCAAGGATATGGAGGATGTGATCCGTAAGGCCAAGGACGCCCTCTATACCTTCACGAGCACGGAGGAGTCTCGCACGACTACGGTAACGGAAACGAATACAGATCCCAAAACCGGCAAGATCACGGTGACGGAAACGGAAGTAACAGAGATATGGAAGATATATACCATCGTCTACAACGGAGAGGCCTATTTTGAGGATAAGATATTCGCTCTGTCGGATGAACAAAAGGGACTGGCGGAAAACTACGCCCAGAACCTGAGCGTATTCCTGGGCGATGGTATAATGCAGGGCTTGCTGCCTGCCGAGTCCGCCGGCCTTGTATCTCTGGGCGACATTCGTTTCTCGGATGGCGCGACGCAGGTGGTCTACTATAATCAGTTGGACAAGCGGTACGCGAGCAAGCCCTACGGCACCGACGACATCGGCACCTACGGCTGCGGGCCTACCTGTATGGCAATGGTGGTATCTTCTCTGACCAACGAGACGGTCGATCCCGTTGAGATGGCACGTTGGGCCTATGAAAACGGTTACTGGTGCAGTAGAAGCGGTTCCTACCATTCGCTGATCCCCGGTGCTGCCAAAGCGTGGGGGCTTCCGGTACAGGGCTGCGGGAAAACAGAAGGGCAGCGCATTGTGGATGCGCTCTCTCAAGGCAAGCTGGTGGTGGCAATCATGCTGAAAGGTCATTTCACCGGCTCAGGACACTTCATCGTGCTGCGCGGTGTGGAGAACGGAAAGATACTGGTGGCCGACCCTGCCAACTATACCCGAAGCCAACAGGCATGGGATCTGTCTATCATCCTGAATGAAGCCAGCAGCCGTGCCGGTGCCGGTGGGCCTTTCTGGATCGTAGGGTAGGAAGGAGAACTAAATGTGAGTAAACCAAATGAATATGACACCTATATCATCCCACCCAATTTTATTGAGGGCGGGACTTTTTTCGGCGGACTGCTGAAGCTCCGCAATACAGCCGAGGCACTGGTTATCGTGCTGGCTATCGGCATGCCGGTGTTTTCGGTGTCCGCACTGACGCTGACTGCCAAGATCATCATTCTGTGCCTGACCGCACTGCCTCTTGGCATCATCGCGCTGGTTGGCATCAACGGCGAAAGCCTCTCGTCATTTATCTTTCTTGTTCTGAAATATCTCTGCAACCGCCGTGTTATTACACGCAATGAAGAGGAACAGGACAAGCGGAAAAAACGTAGGAAGCGAAAAGCTAAGAGCGGTGACGACGCGCCCAAGTACATCAATCCAGTGGCAGAATACCTGCCTGTGGAGAAGATTGAAAACGGCATCATCTACACACGGGATCACCGTTACCTGAAGATCGTTGAGGTCGTGCCCATCAACTTCCTGCTGCGCAGTGCCAGAGAACAGCGAAACATCATCTATTCGTTTATTTCGTTTCTGAAGATCAGCCCGGTCAAAATGCAGATCAAGGTCATTGCCAAACGCGCCGACCTGAACCGGCACAGAGAGATTGTGCAGCAGGAGATGGCGCAGGAAACCGATGAAAACTGTCGCCTGCTGCAGCAGGACTACCTGACGCTCATTGACCGGATCGGTGCACGGGAAGCCACCTCGCGCCGGTTCTTCATGGTATTTGAATATGAGGCATGGACAGGTCGGAAACGGGATAACGAGGAAGCGGAGGCCATCGCCTCCCTGCAAACGGCAGCCCGCACCGCAGTCAATTATCTCAAGCAATGCGGCAATGAGGTGCTGATCCCGGAAAACGATGATGAATTTACGGTCGATACCCTCTACCATTTGCTGTGCCGCAACACCACCACGTCGCTGCCGGATCGAGTTCGCCGGATCGTTGCCCAGTATCAGGCGAAAGGACTGGAATCTGAGATCGACGCCATTCCCTGTACGGAGTTTTTCGCCCCTGACAGCATCGACTTCACCAACGGGCGGCATATCTGTATTGACGGACTCTACTATGCCTATCTGCTGGTGCCCTCTACCGGCTATAAGGCGCAGGTGCCGGCCGGCTGGCTGTCTCTCATTGTCAACGCCGGGGATGGCATTGACCTGGATATGTTCATTAGCCGCCAGCCGAAAGCCCGCATGGTGCAGCGGCTGGGACAACAGCTTCGTATCAATCGCAGTAAGATCAAGGACGCTAGCGATACCAACACGGACTTTGATGATCTGGACGGTGCTATCCGAAGCGGCTACTTCCTGAAGGAAGGGCTGGGCAACAACGAGGACTTTTATTACCTAAACCTGCTGATCGCAGTGACAGCTCCCACAGTGGATGAACTGGAATGGAAGGTCAATGAACTGAAAAAACTGCTCGTGTCCCGTGATATGGACGTGTGCAGCTGCGCCTTTCATGAGGAGCAGGCGTTTCTATCGTCGCTGCCGCTGGTCAGCATGGAGAAGCACCTCTTTGAACGCTCCAAGCGCAATGCGCTGACCACCGGCGTGGCAAGCTGCTATCCCTTCACGTCCTATGAGCTGAGTGATGAAAACGGCATCCTGTTCGGCCTGAACAAGTACAACAACTCTCCGGTCATTATCGACATCTTTGATTCCAAGGTCTATAAGAACGCCAACATTGCTGTATGCGGCACCAGCGGCGCGGGCAAGACCTTCCTGATCCTGCTGATGGCGCTCCGTATGCGGCGCAAGGGCATACAGGTTTTCATGCTGGCACCCCTGAAGGGTCATGAGTTCCATCGTGCCTGTGTCAATACGGGCGGCGAGTTCATCAGTATCTCCCCCGCCTCCAAGAGCTGTATCAATGTGTTGGAGATCCGCAAGGTGGACAAATCCGTAGAAACCATGCTGGATGGCCCCGGCATCGAACGCTCTGAACTGGCAGCCAAGATCCAGAGGCTTCACATCTTCTTCGCACTGCTGATCCCGGATATGTCCTATGAGGAAAAGCAGCTGCTGGATGACGCCCTGATCCGCACCTATGCGCGGAAAGGCATTACCCACGACAATGACTCTCTCCGTGATCCGGATGACCTCGACGTTTACCGCCAGATGCCGGTGTTGGGAGACCTCTACGACGTTCTGAAGGTGGAAAGCGATACCAAACGCCTTTCCAACATCATCAACCGCTTTGTACACGGCTCGGCCAGCACCTTCAACCAGCAGACCAATGTGAATCTGGACAACAAATTCACAGTGCTGGACATCTCGGAACTCAGCGGTGATCTGCTGCCTATCGGCATGTTCGTAGCTCTGGATTTCGTGTGGGATAAAGCCAAAGCCAACCGCACGGAGGAAAAGGCCATCTTCATCGACGAATGCTGGCAGCTCATCGGCGGCGGCTCCGGCACCTTCGGCATCGGTAACCGTCTGGCGGCTGAAATGGTGCTGGAGATCTTCAAGACCATCCGCGCCTATTCCGGCAGCGGCATTTGCGCGACGCAGGATCTAAACGACTTCTTCTCCCTGGACAACGGCAAGTACGGCAAGGGGATTATCAACAACTGCCGCACGAAAGTCATACTGAATCTGGAGGATGAAGAGGCCCAGCGCGTTCAGCAGGTATTGCATCTCTCCGAAGCGGAGGTCATGGAGATCACCCACTTTGAGCGGGGTAACGGCCTAATCAGCAGCAATAACAACAATATCACGGTAGAGTTCAAGGCCAGTCCGCTGGAACGCGACCTTATCACCACAGACCGCCGTGAGCTGCTTGATCTTCTGCGCCGCATGAAACGTCCGGAAGCCTAATACGGCGTTTATACGGAGATAACACGCATTACAAAATCAATACGCATATAATACGGAGTTAATACGCATTACGGAGGTGATGCCGCCTATGAGAAACAGAGAGCAGATCTATGGACAGGAGGCCGCAGAGCTGCTGCGGAACATAACCGTCTATCACTGCATGCGCCGTGACCAGCTTCTACGCCTGTATCCGGGCAAGGAGGGCGTGATTGAAAACCTGCTGCGCTATCTGGTCAAGCAGCAGCGGATATTTTATAACACTGACCGGGATTGCTACGGAGATGTCCCTGACTGCCGCGAGGACAGAGAACTGACAGCGGCACTATGGGTGCTGCTGGACTTTATCGAAAAGGTGGAGTATCACAGCCCTGACAATATGCCGGCAAAGCTGGTATTCTTCGCCGATGGCGAGGTATATGAGGTTGTCTATGTAGGCCCGGGTAAGGAAGCGTTGCTGCAGCACGCGCTGGCCGCGGAAGATGATTCCGGGCAACGGCTCGTTATCATTGAGGAAGAAGACCAAATGCAGCACCTGCACATCCCTCATATCGCCGCCTACTGCATGGTGGATGAGCAGGGCTGCGTACAGTACTTCAGGAAGGAGGAACCTTGTGGACAGAGCCACCCTCTCGCAGCGGATAGAGAGCATTTTGAATGAGATCACCCGCCTGTCCAACACGCTCTACGCTATGGACAACACGAATATCCAGCGGCATTCAGATAACTATGAAATGCTGTCCACAGAGGCCGCACTGCGGGGTGAGGTCATTGCCTGCCGGCTGCGGCACCTGATCTATGAGACGACCACCATCCGAAAAGCCGAGTATTTGACATCGGCTGGTGTCATGCAGGGCATCTCTGTTATAGAGAAAGATGGCATACTGGAGATCACGCTCCCCTGCCTACTGCCTAAGAAGAGCAAGAAGCATAGCTGCGAGTATCTGACAGACCCCATCTACTACACGCTTAGTAAGTATGCGCAGACACACACGCTGCCCAAGTTCCGGCACTGTGTTGTCTGCTTTTCTCATATCTACAGCCGCGAGTTGTCGCCCAACCGGGTGCGTGACTATGACAATCTGGAGCTCAAGCAGCTTTTGGATGTGATTGCCACTTTCGTTATGGAGGATGATACAGGTCTGCTGTGCGATGCCTATAACACGACGGAGATCGGCGATGGTGACTGTACCCGCGTGTCGGTGATGGATAAGGAGCGTTTTCAGGGCTGGCTTTCGGACCGCGAGAATCGGCTCAGATCTATATCCGATTTATAGTGTTTCGACCGTGTCAAAAACAGTACACATGACGATGGTACGGCAAAGCCTGTGTTTCCGGGCATTTTCACATGACCGGTGCGGGCGAAAAATACCGTGGTCATGGCAGTCTGGGTACTGCACACCAGAAGGAGGTGGTCAGTATGAGTACCCTACCACAGAAAGCTCCCGGTAGCCTATCACAATCCTATCAGCTATTGGCGCTGGTCGCCCTGTCCGGTGAGCTGCCGGCCAGCCAACTGAGCAGGCTCGCCGGTGGCACCAGCTACAAAGAGAACGTGGTCAAGTCGCTGAAGCGTCAGCGGCTTTTGCTGTCCTACTACAAGAACGGACTGCGTGGATACCGGCTCACCGCCGCGGCGAAAAAGCTGCTGCTGGAGCACAACCAGGAGAGGTTTTCTTTCTACCTGTCCGGATCCTGCGCCACCAACCACATCAGGAGTGAACCGGAGCAGCGGCTTCGACTCCACCGTGTCTCGCAGACATTGATCACCATGCGTAACGCCAACGTTAGTATCTTCCGCGATGAAAAGCTAGGCGTATTCCGTCCCGGTGAAACAGCGACTGGTAGCATCTGCACCCCTGCCTTCTACTCATCCCGTGAGATCAAGGAGATGGGGACGACCTTTGTTAAAATCCGTGGTGCCCGGTCCGTGGGTGTTTTGCTGACACCGCAGCATATCCACGTGGTTTACAACATGGGCAACGCGCTGATGAAATGGAGCTATAAAGCTGAGATGCGGACAAAGGCACTCATGCAGACGGTGCTGTGCCGTGAACGAATGCCGCACCAGTATCACCCGGATGCGGTGCGGGGTCTCCTGCTGGGTGATAGCATGGAACTGGCCTATGAGCTGCTGACTGATCAGGGTGGCAAAAACTATTTCGTTCTGGATGGCAGCTATGAGCGGTTCTGCTTCCTGACCAACGACCATCATGGAGAGGTGCTGCTGCGCCTCCTCTGTGATAAAGAACTGGACAATGACCTGCGCGAGCTGCTGCTCCTTGATCTGGGGCCCCGGCAGCTGAGTGAAACAGTGGAGAATGACGCCATGACGCCGGAGGGTGCGCCGGTGCTGTTTGCCTATGACTGTGACCTGCCGCGGATCAGGCGGTTCGATACGGCACTGCGACTTCAAGACCGCTATGGCATCCTGATCTGCTTCGACCATCAGGCCGAAGTGCTGCGCCGCTACTGCGGCGACAGGGCTGTTGTGCAGGCCATTGACTTTGCTGCGTTCGAGAGGAGGTTTTTTCCGTAGAAAAAAAGAAACTGCGAACTCTGCTATTCGCCCTCCCGCTATTTCTATCAGGGTTGCTGTTTGGCGGCGGCTATCTATCGCAATTCGTCCGGAACTATCAGCAGTGGAAGGATGCGGGCGGAACGCCAGGCGACGGAAGCTCCCCGGCCGCGCCGGTGCTGTCCTTCTCCGCCTGCTGCGAAGCACTGTTCAGTAAGAGCGGGCTCATCGGCGTAGGGCTTTGCCTGTTGCTGCTGGGCCTGCTGATCGTCATGGTGATGCGCATGGGCTATTCCGATGTTGGGGAGTATGACGCGGAGCGCAACCTGACCTACTCCAACAAAGGCACCTACGGAACGGCTGGTTTCATGGAGAAAGCGGAGATGAAGGGCGTCCTTGATCTGGTGTCCGATATCCGCAAACACAGCGGCGTCATACTGGGCAAGCTGGACAATCAGGTGGTATGTATTCCCGAGAACTCCCGGCTTAACGGCAATATCGCCGTGTTCGGCGCCAGCGGCTCTATGAAAACGCGAGCCTACTGCATCAATCGCATTTTGCAAAGCGCGTCCGAGGCCCACAACGGCCACAAGGAGTCCTTGATCATCACCGACCCAAAATCGGAGCTTTACGAAAAGACCAGCGAATATCTGCGCAGCAAGGGCTACGTGGTAAAGGTGTTCAACCTGATCCAGCCGGAGAACTCTGATTCATGGAACTGCCTGGCGGAGATTGAGGGTGATGAGCTGATGGCGCAGATCTTCTGCGACATTATCATCAGGAATACCGGCAGCGAAAAGGGCGACCATTTCTGGAACGCTGCCGAGATGAACCTGCTGAAAGCGCTGGTACTGTATGTGGCGCTGGGTTATCCACCGGAGAGCCGGAATATCGGCGAGGTCTACAAACTGTTGGTGCTGAACGCGGAGAAGGAGCTGGACAACCGTTTTTCCATGCTGCCTGCCAGCCATCCTGCCAGAGCGCCCTATGCGCTGTTCAGCCAATCCTCAGATACGGTGCGCAGCGGCGTTATCATTGGGCTGGGCAGCCGCCTGCAGGTGTTTCAGAATCGGCCCATCTGCCAGATCACCAGCCATGATGAAATTGACATGGAGCTGCCGGGCAAGCAGCCCTGTGCCTATTTCTGTATCACATCCGATCAGGACAGTACCTTTGATTTTCTCACGTCCCTGTTTCTGTCCTTCGCGTTTATCAAGCTGATCCGTTACGCGGATAAAAACTGTGCCGACCGCAGGCTGCCAGTCCCCGTTCATGTGCTGGGCGAAGAGTTGACAGCCTGCGGTGTTATTCCAGACTTGAGCCGGAAGATCAGTGTGATCCGCTCGCGGGGCGTCAGCATGAGCTGCGTGTTTCAGAATCTGGCGGGCTTGCAGAACCGGTATCCCTACAACCAATGGCAGGAGATATTGGGCTGCTGCGACTATCAGCTTGCACTGGGCTGCACCGATGAGCTGACTGCCAAATTCCTCAGTGACCGCACCGGGGAGGTCAGTGTCCATGTCTCCAGCAAGGCCAAGCAGTTGGGTACATGGCGTATCAGCAACTACACGCCGGAGTTCCGCGAAACCAGCGGCGTGGGCAAGCGCAAGCTGCTGACTATGGATGAGGTGCTGCGCCTGCCGGTAAACCGCGCGCTGGTCATCGCACGCGGCAACAAGGTGCTGCAGGTAGATAAGTACGACTATACCAATCACTACGAGGCAAAGAAACTGCGGGACTGCAAGGCCTCCGCCCATATCCCGGAATGGCGTAAAAGCCCTGTGTTTTCGCCCGCACCGAAACAAACAGAGCAGCCTATTAAGTCAAAGAAGGTGCCGAACAGGCGCAGTGAGTTTGTAAAAACCGATAAGGATTCCATCATGTCAACCAAAATGTGAGCTAAGGAGGAAAGTAATATGCCGAGAAAGAAAACAGAAGAACTTGCCGTGATGCCGGAAGCACCGGCACTTCCCATCGTCCCGGAGGAGACGGCGGAACAGCCGGTGGCAGAAGAGTGTTTGCCGGAAAACGCAGCCGATCCTGTTGTGGAGGATACTGTACCTACAGAGGGTGTTCTCGACGAGCCTGCGGAAGTGGTGACTGTGCCGGAGGATCCCCAGCCCTCTGAAAAGCCCAAGCGCACTGTCCGCAAACGAACCGCTGCAAAAAAGACGGTAGAGGTGGAGAAGCAGGCTACGCCGCCTACTGAGGATGCTGCCGCCTCTGCTGAACCTGCACCTGCCGCTGTCCAACAGAGAGATATTTTGACTTTGGATGCCCGGGGCGAAGCGGAAACGCAGGCGCAGATGGAGGACATTATCTGGCACGAGATCCACAATGCCTACCGCACCCGGCGCATGCTCTCCGGTATGCTGAGCGGCATTGAAAGAACGGAGGCGGGGAAAACCATTGCCATTGTGGACTACAAGGGATTCCGCATTGTGATCCCCCTGAAGGAGATGGTGCTGGACTTCCCGGCAGATATGTACGGTGCTGACTATAATGAGATGATCCTTCGACACCAGAAGATCCTCAATAAGATGCTGGGCGCAGAGGTGGATCTTATGGTCAAGGGCATCGACGCCAAAAGCCGAACCGTTGTTGCCAGCCGAAAAGACGCCATGCTGAAGAAGCAGCAGATCTACTATTTTGGCAAGGACAGTGACGGACAGTATCGTATCTATGACGGACGCGTGGTAGAAGCCCGTGTGATCGCTGTGGCGGAGCAGGTCGTCCGGGTCGAAGTGTTTGGCGTGGAGACATCCATTCTGGCTCGCGATCTTTCGTGGGACTGGATCGGCGATGCTCATGACCGCTATGCTGTGGGCGACAAGACTCTGGTACGCGTGCTGGAGATTGACCGCACAGAGCCGGAGCACATCAGAATTAAAGCCGACATCAAAAGCGTATCCGGCAACAGCAAGAATGACAATCTCCAGAAATGCCGTATTCAGGGCAAATATGCCGGGAAGGTCACCCATATCCATAAGGGCGTTGTGTATATCCGCCTTAGCAACGGTGCCAATGCCATAGCGCATTCCTGCTATGATCGGCGCAGACCCGGACGAAAGGATGATGTCAGCTTTGCCGTTACCCATCTGGATGAGGAACACGGCGTTGCGCTGGGGATCATCACCCGAATTATCAAGCAGCATGTCTGATCTGACACGGTATCGGCAGGGTATGGCAATGGATTGGCACTGTTTTGCGATTTCGCCGTAAATCACCATGTGCTATACTTGGTACAGTCAAAATTGTAAAGACCGCCGGGTGGTAACTCGGCGGTCTTTCGCATACAGGAAGAGGGTGTTTTATATGTGGTAGGCAGAGCAGCGTTTCGCGCCCGAGCGGCAAATGCAATCACCGCAAAACCCAAACAACAGTACATAGTGTTGAAAAAGGCGAGGCTCCAGTCGTAAATATCTTCAAAGCACATTAAACAGTGCTGCGATATTTACGTAAAGGAGAGAACGCCCATGAGGAGAAAAAGAATGCGTTTAGTTTCACTTATTTTGAGTGCCGTGTGTCTGTTAGGCTGCGCAGTCCAGCCGGCACCGGTCTCGGATTCGTCTGAGTCCAACACCAAGGTCTCTGCCTATGCAGCAAGTCAGGCCGGGCAGAACGAAGAGGAGCGCACGGAGGCCGAATCCCTGCTGCCGCAAACAGAAGATGGAGGCGATACATCTGAGAGCAGCGTCGCTCCTGAGCGGGCGGGTGCGGAGAATGCGGATAAAGCCGCAGAAAAGCAGCCTGCACTCGCTGAAACGGCACCGCCCGCTGCACCGAAAGAGCCGGCGACACCCGCGCCTGTGCCGGAGGATACACCTGCTCCCGCACCCACGCCGGCACCTGCACAGAAGCCGGCAGAGAAACAGGAGGAACAACCTACGCCCGAACCTGCGCCCGCGCCGAAGCCTGCCGCCAGCGGGGACATCTACTCCATCGCGGAGGCTGTCCGGGCGGGCAACGAGTACGCAAGAGCGCAGTACGGCGTGACCATCGATACCGGTATGACCGCCGCTGACTCCAGCTTCTTCCCCGGTACAGCGGACAGCGTGGCATGGCTGGCAGAGAATGGCGGACAGGCGGCACTGACCGCCGCCGTAAAGGGCAACGTGGACGCCACCTTCGCCTGCCTCGCCGCCATGGACGGCGCGGAAACAGTCAGCGCGTATGCGCGGTTCAACTGCACCGCTCGCTACGATGCGGCATCGGACGAATACATCGTGGTGGTGCTGTACGGATAAACCAACTGAATACCCGACCAAAAGACCGACAGCGTGAGCTGCCGGTCTTTTGCGTTGGGAGAAAGGACGAGCATGAAGAAAACAATTCCTAAGCTGTTGACGCTGGTATGCCTTTTAGTAGCAATCATGGGTCTGTCCATCGTGACCGCCCACGCAGCCACAGTCACAGGCACGGTCAGCGGCGGTAACGAGTACCGCTACCATGAGGACAAAACGCCCGTACCGCAGTGGGGCGCGTTTACCAGCACAAAGCTGAAATACTTTACCAGAGATGATACAGGCGTAACGGTGCCTGCCTATTGCATGGAGCCATCCGTTCGCTCTGCCAGCGGCGATCTGAGCTACTCCTCCACCAGTTGGAGCAGCCTGAGCTGGAATCAGCGGTACGCTGTGACGCTGGCACTCTCCTACGGCTACGGCGGCAACTATGATTTTTATGGTATCCATCCCGACTGCGCGCAGCTGGCGACGCAGGCGGTGATTTGGGAGTTCGTGTGCGGCTACCGCGGCACGACCTATCCGTACACCCTGTATGATACCACCTGCGCCAACCTGTTCCACTACGCCGGCGACGGCGTGCAGGAGGCGTATGACATCCTTATTGACCGCATTATGGGTCATGGCGTGATCCCCAGCTTTGCTGTGAAGTACCGCAATCAGCTTTCGGACGCTAATGCCATTACGCTGACATGGGACGGCAGTCAGTATGTGGGTACAGCCACCGATACCAATGGTGTGCTGTCGCAGTACTACTTCCGGACCAATATCAGCGGCGTAACCGTCAGCCAGCGGCGTAATGTACTGACCGTGACGGCCACAAAGGACGCTGCAGCGAAGCTGAACGGTTATATCAGCAGCGACTACGGCTACGCACTGGATGTGGAGGGTACGGAGGCTGTGCTGCTGGAGCCCAGCAATGGCAGCAATTATCAGGCTTGCGCCGCGTTGACCTCACTGCCCGACCCCGTGTGGGCGTACATTCATTTTAAGGTCAAAATTGTGGAGGAGAAAGGCAGCCTGACCATCAATAAGGTGGACGCAGAAAACGGCAAGGCACTGGCAGGCGTGACCTATCGGCTATTTGATGCCAATGGTAAAAAGGTGGCTGACATGACTACCGGTGCGGACGGTAAGGCAGTGTTCAAGGATCTTCCACAGGGAAAGTACAGCTATCAGGAGATCAGCGCGCCCAGCGGCTATGTGGTGGACAACACCAAGTATCAGATTACCATTACGGCCACGGCACTGAACATTACGCAAAAGAGAACCAACACACCTGCCAAGGCCAGCATCGAGATCGTCAAGGTGGACGCTGATCACAAGACACCGCTGCAAGGCGTGGGCTTCCGACTGTATGATGCTTCTGGTAAACAGGTCACGGAGGGCTATACGGATGCCAACGGCAAGCTGACCTTCTCCAACCTGCGGTTGGGTAGCTATACCTACAAGGAATTCAAAGCACCGGACGGATATGTTTTGGATACCACGGCGTACTCCGCTGTGCTGAATCAAAACGGGCAGGTGCTGAAGGTTACTCGCGAGAATATGCCGGTCAAAGGCAGCATTGAGGTCTTGAAGGTGGACGTAGAAACAAAACAGCCGCTGGCCGGTGTGGTGTATCGTCTTTTCGCCGCCGATGGCAGCAAGATCGTGGATGGCACGACCGATGTCACCGGCAAGGTGACATTCTCCGGCCTGCGACTTGGCAAATACTTCTATCAGGAGATCAGCACCGTGGACGGCTATGTGCTGGACGAGACACAATACGATTTCAGCCTGACCACAGCAAACCTCAATATCAAGGTCACCCGTGAGAACGCACCCGCCAAGGGCAGCATCAGCGTCTGCAAGGTGGATGCGACGGGCGCACCGCTTGCTGGTGCAGAGCTGCTGCTGGAAACTTCCACAGACGGTCAGACGTGGACGGAGGTGGGCAAAATCACCACCGACAAGGCCGGTATCGCCAAGTGGAGCGACCTCAAGATCGGTGTGCAGTACCGCGTGACGGAAACCAAAGCTCCCACAGGGTATACGCTGCTGACAGAGCCGCTGTTCACAGGAACGTTGGACAGCAATAACCGAGACATTACCATCACTGCCTGCAACAATGCGGGATTTGCCCTGCCGTTCACGGGCGGCACGGGATTTACAACCTATATTCTGTTCGTAGCACTCGCTCTCATGGCGGGTGTTTGTTTTTGCAAAAAATTTGAAATGGAGGAGGACACCAAATGAAAAAGATCCATCGCGTATTGGCCATGCTCATGGCCGCTATCATGGCTCTGAGCCTCATCACCACAGCGTTCGCAGAACCTACCATCGATCCCAGCAAAAAAGCATCCCTGAGCATCTATAAATACGACATCACCACAGCCAGCAAAGACGGCGCATGGGATGCGGAGTCCTACGTTTCCGCCGGCCTGCATGACGATGCGGTTATCGACAAGCTGAGCAAGTACGCCATTCAGGGCGTAGAGTTCACATACCTCCGCGTGGCCGACATCACCATGAACAATGAAGTGTTGGACGGTCAGCGCACGGTGGGTGTGCTGTATGGCTTTGATGGCTCTGAACGCTCTAATGCCGTGCTGTCCGCCATCGGCCTGACCGGCGCAGACGCACACAAGACTGAGAACGGCGTCAACTACTTCACCAGCGATATGCTGAACAACAAGCTGTCCGCTGCGCTGACTGCCAATGCCACGAACGTGAAGAACGCTCTGGAAACCGCCGTCAAGAACGGCGGCGTAGCCATGACCGAAACGGACACTGCCGGTCACACCTTTGCTGACCAGATGGAGCAGGGCTTGTATCTCGTCGTGGAGACTCGCGTCCCTGAGAATGTCACCAGCACCTGCAACCCCTTCTTTGTATCTCTGCCCATGACTACCATCGACGGCGCGGCGTGGAATTACGATGTGACCGTCTACCCCAAGAATCAGACCGGCAATCCTGACCTTGAAAAGACCGTGCGTGAAGCAAAGAACTCCACCGGCAAGAACAACGGCAGCCTGACTGACATCACCGATGGGTACGCTCACACTGCCACCGCCTCCGTGGGCGACACGGTGGACTATCAGATCATCAGCACCCTGCCCACCATCACCTACAAGGCATCCAGCCTGAGCGAGTACACCTATGCGGACACTTTGAGCAAGGGCATCAAATACAACAAGAACGATGTGGTCATCGAGTTCTTTAAGGACGCTGGCTGCACCGACAAGATCACCACATGGGATGAAACCTCCGGCAAATTCGCCGTGGCCTATGATGACGCAGCCAACACCATGACCATTCGCATGACCGAATCCGGCCTGAGTGAGATCAATGAGGCGACCTCTGTGTACATCGACGGTGTCAAGCGCGGTTATTCCGACTGCACCATGCGGATCACCTACGCCGCCACCCTGACCGCCGACGCCAAGATGGGCGATACCGACAATCCCAACGAGGTCGTGCTGACTTGGAAGCGTACCAACACGACTTACTTTGACACCCTCAAGGATTGCTGTCATGTGTATACATACGGCATCGACGTTCTCAAGCAGTTCAGCGATAACGGCGGCAACGTGCGGAACGTGAAGTTCCGGCTGCATAATGATACTGACGACTGCTATATCATCGCGGAGCAGAAGGACGGTGTGTACTACGCCAAGGGTCTTACCGCCAAGAAATCTGACGCTACTACGTTCATTCCCAATGCACAGGGTCACATCGTGGTCAAAGGGCTGGAGGACGATGCTTACAGCCTGACCGAAATTGTCACCGACAAGGGCTATGTGCTGCTGAGGGACGCGGTCAAGATCGTTATCAAGACCGCTGAGAGCGGCCAGTGTGAGAAGTGCGGCACCAAGCTGCTGACCGCCTCCGCCACCGTCAACGGCAAGGATGTCACCATGACGGACGGCAACGCCATTGTGCCGCTGACTGTGGTCAATAACCCCGGCTTCGACCTGCCCAAGACCGGCGGCTATGGCACGTGGATGTTCACTATCGGTGGCGTGGCACTGCTGGGCGCGGCGGCTTTCATCGTAATCCGCAGCCGTAAGCATAAGAACGAGCAGTGAAGCGCTGGCTACTATCGGCGGCTTGCGGTGCTGTGGCGTTGGGGCTTCTGTTTTACCCATTGGTGGGAGAACTCTTGAATGAAAAGTATCATTCCGATGTGGAAGCCACCTACACCGCAGTTATCGCGGACACCGATGACGCCGAGCTGACCGCCCAGCGTGAAGCCGCAGAACAGTACAACGCCATGCTGTCCGGCGCAACTATCACTGAGGGAGGGGCATCCGCCCCTCCCTTGGCGTATGCCCAGCAGCTCACGGTGGGCGGTGTTATGTGCTACATCGATATTCCCAAAATCAACGTATATCTGCCGATACAGCACGGCACGGACGCGGACACGCTGGAAAAGTCAGTTGGCCATGTGGTTGGCACATCTCTGCCGGTAGGCGGAGAAAGCACCCATGCGGTGCTGTCGGCGCACAGTGGACTGGCGAGTTCCAAGCTGTTTTCGGACATTGACCAGCTTGCAGAGGGCGACACGTTTTACATCCACGTGCTGGGCGATACGCTGGCCTATAAGGTGGACACCATCCACACGGTGCTGCCCACGGACACGAGCCTGCTCCAAATTGAGGATGGCAAGGATTTAGTCACGCTGGTGACCTGTACCCCTTTTGGTGTCAATACCCACCGATTGCTGGTGCGAGGCCATCGTGTGCCGTATGTGCCGGAGCAGGAAGCGCCTGCCGCCGCAGAAAAACCTGTGGCATCCTCCTGGACGCAGCATTACCTCACTGGCTTGGGTATCGGCCTTGGCGCGGTGGCGGTAATCGGTGGTGCCTACTTTTTGGTAAGGAGGTGTCGCCATGCGTAAGCTGTCTTTTATGCTGGCGGCACTGTTGGTCGTGGCGGGCATCTGTGCGATGCTGTGGCCGGTGTTCACGGGACAAAGGCTGCAAGCCGACACAGATGCAGCGGTGCGGGAGTTCTTGGCCGAGCGTAATGAGCCGGAACAGAAGTACCCTGAACTGCTGGCAGCCTTGCAGGAGTACAATCAGCGCATCTATAACGAGAAACAATCTGGCCTCGCTGACCTTGAAGCCTGCGAGGAGCCCGCCACCGACCTTGTGGCATACGGCATCGAGGACGAGATTATCGGTGTGCTGGAGATACCTGCCATGGAGCTGACCATGCCGGTTTATTTGGGCGCGTCCGACGCTCACCTTGCCGCAGGCGCGGCGGTGCTGGGCAACACGTCCGCGCCCATCGGTGGGGATAACACCAACTGCGTCATTGCCGGACACCGGGGCTGGCGCGGTGCGGATTACTTCCGGTATATCGACCGCTTGCAGGTGGGCGATACCGTGAAGCTCACCAACCTGTGGGAGATACTAACCTACACCGTGACGGACATTCAGATCATCCAGCCCCATGAGGTGGATAAGATCAAGATACAGCAAAGCCGCGACCTGCTGACGCTGTTGACCTGCCATCCTTACGCCAGCGGTGGGCGGCAAAGGTATGTGGTGTACTGCGAAAAACTGCCCACCATGAGCCAATCACGGTGAGCAGTTTTATTTTGAGAGGATTCAGACAAGCGTGTCATCCAGCAGGAAGTCGATGACGCCGATATTGAGAATGCCGCCCTCATCATACCAACGCTTACGGATGTCATGACGGACAATGATCTTCGGGAAGGAATCACCGGTCAGCGCGAAAGGCTTATTCTCGGTGATCGCCTTTTCCGCTGTTCCCAATGCGTAGGCAGACTGGATATAGGTCTTCTTGCCACCGGAGGTTGCAATGAAGTCGATTTCCCGCGCGACCGGCACGACCTTTCCTTTGGTATTTTTCTCGTTGCCGTAGACAATGCCGATGTCAACGGCGCATTCACGGATCATCAACTCATTGAAAATGATGTTCTCCATGATGTGCGTCATTTCCTGCTGGCGGAAGCCGATACGGGCATTTCTCAGTCCAATGTCCTCACAGTAGTATTTGTTGGGATAGTCAAAATAGTTCTTGCCCTTCACATCCCAGCGCTTGCATTCGGTAAAGAGGAAGGAATCCGATAAGTGATCCATATAGGCTTTCACGGTGTTCAAGGCAACGACATTTTCACCGCTACGCTTCTGCACTGTGTTGATGGCGGCAGCAACCTTCGTTGGGTTGGTCAGAGAGCCGATAGACGAACACAGCAGATCAAGAATCGCGGACAGCACATCCTCACGCTTGATCTTCTTCCGCTCTACAATGTCCTTCAGATAGACCTCAGAAAACAGCGATTTCAGATAAGCCATTTTCGCGGCATCCGTGGGACGGGACAGGATCAGCGGCATACCGCCGTAGAAGGCATAGTCCTCAAAGGCATCCTGCTTATCACCGCCTACGGCTGAATAGTATTCGGCAAAGGAAAGCGGATGCACACGGATCTCGTCGCTCCGTCCCCGGAACTCAGTCAGTATATCGGAGGACAGCATTTTGGAGTTGCTGCCGGTCACATAAATGTCCAAGTTGGACAAGGATTTCAAATCGTTGAGCGCGTCGTAGAAGGTAACCTTCTTGCCATCTGGATTGTAGGGATTCGGAACCTCGTCGGACATCTGAATCTCGTCTACAAAAAGATAATATTGGTCTGCACTGTGTTCTACGATCTCACGGACATGAGCCGAAAGCTCCAGCGGATTGCGATAGCGAATATCACGGGTCAAGTCCAACTCAAAGGACAGAATATGATCTTCGGTAACACCCTCACCGAGAAGGTAACTCTTGAACAGATTGCGAAGCAGAAAGGACTTGCCGCATCTGCGGATGCCAGTGATCACCTTCACCTGACCATCCCACATGAAGGAGATGATTTTTTTCAAATAGCGATCTCGTTTTATTTCCATAGCCCAACCTCCATTGAAAACTTGCTGGTATTATCATGCTACATTTCAATGGATAGTATACGACACCGTGAGATAAAAATCAATAGCTCTGATGAAATGTTTGTAGATAAACCCGGTAACATTTCAGCGGGCTGTGATTCAAACCACCGCTCCTGTGAGGTAAAGATGCCTGAAAGTTGACAAGAACTGCGACGCGGCTGACCTGCCACCCCCACGCCGGCGGCGGGCGGCAGCGGTTTGTGGTCTACTGTGAACGAACTGATAATTAAGGAGAAATGCACAATGAAAAAAGCAATTTGTATCATTTTAGCTGCGGTAGCTGCCGTGGCAATTATCGTCTCCAAACGCCTCCGACCCCGTGGCCGCAGAGAAATTTGAAAATTTTTTCAAAAAGTGGCGCACTTTTGATTTCGTTTTACGGATAATGATAGTAGAGGGAATTTTATGGACAAGCGTTTTTACCGATTTTTACAGGCAACCTGCTGTAACTGGCGCAACAGCTTCTTCATTGATTGCCAGCGTTGTGACGGGTGCTCCGGTTTTCTTCTGTCTGTAAATCACAATGCCGTGCCGGCAATCATACCTGTGGCGGTATTCGAGGAACTGTCCGGTGAGACTGTGGATAAATATGATTGCGTCGGCATTATGACGCTGGAGGGATTCCAACGCTTCTACACCAGCTGGCTTGTCTGGAACGTAGAAGACCCAAAACGGTGCAGTCTATCCCAATTGTGGGAGAGCTGCCAACAATGAACGCACACAAGCCGAAAGAAGGAGGTGAACATTCTGAAAAGAGTCAATATCCATTGCCCCAACTGCGGAGCTAAGGCTACCTTGCATCCTGCCAGCTTTGTATATGGCAACAGTCGTAGTGCAGGAAGCTATCTGTATGTTTGTGACCGCTATCCTGCCTGCAACAGCTATGTGGCTGCCCATCGCGCCACACGGCAGCCCATGGGCTCTCTGGCTGACGGGGAGCTTCGGCACAAGCGTATCCAGGCACACCGGGCATTTGACCGCCTGTGGCGGTCCGGCTTGATGACCAAGAAAGAGGCGTATCAATGGATGCAGACAGAGTTCGGCCTGCACGAGGAACAGGCGCATATCGCACAATTCGGCGCGTACATGTGTGATCGGTTGATCTGCGCCTGCGATAAGTTTCGTATCCACAGCGCAGAGGTCGCATAGAGAGCACGCCTAAAACCACAGAGAAAGAGAGGTGAATCTGACGATGAAGAATAGGGATATTGCCCTTACTGATGCCCAGCGCAGTATGGTAGAGGCGAATATGGACGTGGTACGCTGGGCCATCCGTACCAGCATTCAGGTCAATGAGCAGCGCTATGGTTTCGGCTATGACGATTTGTTTCAAGAGGGCTGCATTTGGCTTTGCAAGGCCGCAGTGACGTATGACCCGGACGGCGGCGCCAGCTTTTCTACCTATGCTCAGAGGGTCGTTGAGAACGGTCTGCGTACCTATTGCCGGCTGCAGCACAGCAAGGAGCAGCGCAGCTTTCCTGTATCGGAGATCTTTGACACGGAGGCTGACAATCACCGTGCCATGGCCTCCGGCATCCGCAGTCTTCAGGAGCAGTTGGCTGAGGTAGATGCGTTATCGCTTCTGGAAAGCGCGAAGCAGCAATACAACGGTGTCGCACGGCTGGGTATCGAGGCGATGCAGCTGAAATTTATCGGCCTGAGCAATACGGACATTGCTGCCTATTATGGGATCAAGGCCAACTATTTGGGCGCGGCCGTACATAGAGCCGCCGAGCGGCTGAGGAATAACGCGGAGTTTTTGAATAGCCTTGAATATGAGCCGTTGAAGAAAAGCTCCAAGGCTTCGTGAAAAATGTGAGGTGAAATTCATGCAGAAATACTATACGGCCGTCGGCCGATTCGAGCGCAAAGGCCGCATGGGCGATATGACCTGCCCTATGGTCATCATCAACAACCGGGAATATGCATTGGACATCCAGGAGATGATCCTTTGGGCTGCGCTGAACTGGCAGATCATGGACGCCGGATCCCTTGAGGATGCTTATTCTGCCAAGCTGAAAGCCAGCGGCATCAGACCCCAGCGCAGTATCTCCGACTGTATGCGCCGACTGATGCAGCGCGGACTGGTGGTGGAGGGCTGCGGCGAAACCGATGAGGATGCACTGTATGCTCTGTTGTCAGGGCTTTACGTGGTGCCAATCTCAGACAGTCTGCTGCTGCGGCTGATCTCGTTTATCAAGCTGACGGTTTTCGGCCATGTCCCTTTTGCGGTTACCAGGAAGCTGTTTCGCAAGGACCGGCGCAGCGCAAACGAACGGCGGGTTTATCGTCTGTCCCGTCAGGCACTCTTATCCACGGCAGAACTGATCAAGTGTGTGGAGTATGACATCCATACGATCCACTCTGATTCGCAGCTGATGGACGCCCTGTATGCAGACGATACCACCACCAGCGACAATATCGCGGATATGGTCAGGCCCTTCGTCTGCTGCCGCCCCGTGCTGCAGGCTGTGGCAAACCTTTATCTGCGCCGTCAGATCATCTTTGAGAGGCTGTCATGATGGACAAGCTCAGGACAGCACCGCTGCCCCTGAGAAGAAAGCTGCTCCTCACCGCGTTGGCAGGGGCGGCTTTCTTCCTTGTAGGGCTGGCAGCCATTTTCTTTTCCCTCGATACCGTTACAGCTCTGCTCAGCGGCATCCTCGCCATAGGACTTGCTTTTAAAACGGCAGAACTCTACCGCCTAATTATCGCCGGGCACTACTCGACCGTTGATGGCATCTGCATTGCCATCACACAGACGCCGCTCCGCAAGTACCGCAATATCCGGATCATAGACAGTCAGGAGCGTGAAAGGACACTTGTACTGCCCAGGCAGGACAAGATAGAGGTTGGCCGCCAATATCGTTTCTATTTCAAAGCCTCTGCACACAAATCTCCTGCACAGGTACAGACCGGCAGCAGCTTCATAGACGAATCTCTCCCGACCGATGGCTTTCTTGGGCTTGAGGCGGCGTCGGATTATAGCAATATTGACACGGTGCGTTGATTATAGTATAATTCAAATCAAGAAAAGCATACTATGATTAGAAGGAGGCTGTGATATGACGCTTTTAGATAGACTCACAACGAATTTCGACTGTAACGAGCCGATCTTACTTGATGAGATTGACTGCGGGGGCTATTCACGCCCGTGGCTCTTCAAAGAACTGAACGAATTGTGTAGAACTGGTAGGCTGGTGCGTTTTGACCGCGGTATTTATTATATTCCCACTGAGACAGCATTTGGCACCAGTCTGCTCGACCCCCGCAAAGTAATCGAGAAAAAATATGTAAAGGATAGTTCTGGCTGTTACGGCTACTATTCCGGTGCAGCTTTCTTAAACCAACTGGGGCTGTCAACGCAAATGCCCAATACCATTGAAGTCTGTACCAACAACGAAAAAACACGTTCCCGTGAGTTAGCTATCGGGAAGCAGCGTGTTATTCTACGCAGAGCCAGAAGTAAGGTCACGGCAAAAAATGCTGCTGTGTTGAGCTTCCTGGAGCTTATGAATGAAATGCCGGCACCTTATTTCTCCGAAGGGAGGAAGAAACTGACCATAGAGTTTATCACAAAAAACGGCATTACGAGACGCGACATCACAGAATACGCACCTGCGTTTCCTGATAAGGCTATGCGCACTCTGGTGGAAAGTGAGATCATCTATCATGTTACACAGTAATAGAGAATTGTTCGAGCAAGCTATACTACGAACGGCAGATGCGACAGGGATTGCGGCCAGCATCATTGAAAAAGACTACTATGTCACGGAGTTTTTAAGGAGGATGACTTCCTATCAGCCAGACATGGTGTTCAAGGGCGGAACTTCACTCTCAAAATGCTATAAGCTGATCCAGCGCTTTTCTGAGGACATTGATTTGAATGTTGAAGACCGTCCCAGTGAAGGGCAGCGTAAAGCACTCAAGCGAAATATTTTGGCGGTAGTTGATGACTTGAGATTATCCCTGAGCAATGCTGAAGAAATTCGCAGCCGGCGCGACTATAATCGCTATGTGATCAATTACCCTGCATTGCAAGGGGCAACGTATTTGAAGCAGCAGCTTATCGTTGAAACCGTTGTTTCCATGCGCGCATTCCCGAATCATCCCATGGACGCATCCAGTTTCATTTATGATTTCCTGAAAGATACCGGCAGAGAAGATATTATCCGCGAATACAATCTGCAACCTTTTTCAATCAATGTGCAGGCAGCGGAGCGTACCCTGCTGGATAAGCTGTTTGCACTTGCAGACTACTACCTCAATGGATCGATCGTAGAGCATTCGCGGCACATTTATGACATATATAAGTTGAGTATGATCGTCACGATTGATGATACTCTGCGACAATTAGCCAGTGAGGTCATTCTGGAACGCCGCTCGCACAAGGTCTGCCTGTCTGCACAAGAGGGGGTGGATATGAATAATCTCCTTCGGCAGATCGTTGACTCCGATGCATATAGGAGTGACTATGAGCAGATTACATCCGCACTCCTTTTTGAAGACGTGTCATATTCCACCGCAATCACTGCGCTGCAGCACATCATTGATTCTCGTGTGTTTCAATAAATGTCTATATATAGAATTGCGACTCTTGACAATCGCAATATATAGTGCTACAATGCACTTGTAGTTGTTCTTTGTGCATCGCCTATTCAGGGTTTCCGAATACCTTTCGGATCGCACACGTTTGTTAAGATTGTAATTTAGTGCCGACATGACAGCTTTGGCTTATTGCTGATGCTGTATGCCGGCACTTTTTATTATAGATATTTAAGCCGTAAGGCAGAAAGGAGTGTAATGGCAAACATATCCGTCGTTGGCCGTATTGTATCGGATGATATCGAACTGAAGATCAGCGCCAATAATCGGCCCTATCTACGGTTCGACCTTGCGGAGCGTACCGGTAAGGGGGCTTACGCAAGAACGCAGTATTATCAGGTCGTTGCCTTTGGGGCTATTGCCTCACAGTTCGTCAAAAGAGGCTTGTGCCGCGGTGCGCTGATCAGTGTGGAAGGCACACTGGAGCTGGAGGACTATCTGAAACGGGATGGTTGGACGCGGGATAAGCGTCTGAAGGTCATCGCGTTTCGATGGCGGTATCTCCAGCCCTATGACACGAAAGTGCCTGAACAGGCACCGGAGATCGACGGAGAACGAGAACCCCTGCCCGGATAGGATGCTGGGCATAAGAGGAGCTGTCATGTATCAAAAGGATGCGTGGCAGCTCCTCTTTTTTGTTTTCATCACGAAAAGGAAAGGATGTGCAAAGCATGAATAAGAAGAAGTCCATCTGGTCTGGCGTATCTGTCCTTATCGCAGCCGTTCTGGCCATCGTTGCGTTTGTACGCAGCGACACACAGATCTGGCTTCTGACAGCCGCATTTACCATTTGGGCGATTTGGGTCACGGCCGCATTCGTATTCCCTTATATACAGGAACAGGAAAACGAAAAGCGGCGCGCCGCCCGCAGAGCAGCCTATGATGCACAGCGCCAGAGTCTTCGCGCACTGTCTTTGGAAGAGGAGGATGGCTTCGGCCCACTGCTGCTCCGCCATGTTAACCACCGGATCTCCGCATATTTGAAAGCAGTGTATCCGGATGCCACATGGGAGTGGCGCAGCCCAGAGCCGGAGAAGCTGATCCTTCACGGCGGTACAGGCCGTATCACCATCTCTGGTATTCCCGACTATGATCAGGCGGAGGTGACCTTTGACCAAAAGGCCAACTTCTCCTGCTCACTGCTGAAGGTCACACCTGTGGTACAGAGTGCGGCGGAGAACGGTACCTCCGAGAAGCTGCCTGCTCCGCCCCGTGAGATCGATCCGCAGGTCTGGTTCGAGCAGCAGGGACGCAAGGTTCTGGATGATCTGATCTACGACCTCAACTCCCGTGGCTATAGCAGCCTTGTCATCAAGGACAACGGTGACATCTGCATCCGTCAGGGTGACGTAGAGAAAGCGCAGACCTCATTCAAAAGCCTGCCGGAGAAGCATTACTGGCCTCGGCTCCTGAAGGTATTCGAGCGTGAGGGCATCGCCGCCAGCATGACGGATGATGCCATCGCGCTGAACTGGTAAGGAGGGTGCTGCCATGAAAACAGGCTTAACCCTGGAGCAGCTTGCCGCGGAGATCACCCGGCAGCAGAGTGCCAAAGAGGATTATGTGGTCAATACCGGCAATCTTCGTCTGGAAAGCTATGGTCCCGATCTGACACTTCGTGTGCTGGACAGTGACGGCGCAGACCGTATCGAACCGCTGGAGATCGGGGACATCGCCCACCGGCAGATCGGTACGCATCTGAGTATCCCTGCCAAGTACTATGAGCGAATGCGCAGCGAAGACCCCGGACTACTGGCACACAATGTCAACACATGGCTGGAGCGGACACCTGCCCAGCGCATGATCCGTGTGCTGGACGGTAAGGCACGCGCCTACCTCAGCAATCGTTATCTGCGTATGGACAACTATAGTATCGCCTCAGCGGTGCTGCCCATCCTGGCGGAGATCCCCGATGTGCGCATCGAGAGCTGCCAGATCACCGACTCCCGCATGTATATCAAGGCGGTCAATCCCCGTTTACAGGAGGATGTGACGCCGGGTGACACAGTGCAGGCCGGTGTGGTCATCAGCAATAGCGAGGTGGGCTTAGGCTCTGTCAACATCCAGCCTCTGATCTACCGATTGGTATGCAGCAACGGTATGGTGGTCAACGACGCCGCCACAAAGCGCAACCATATTGGCCGGGCAACGGATGCGGAGGAGAACTTCCAGCTCTATTCCGAAAAGACGCTGGCTGCAGACGATCACGCTTTTCTGCTGAAGGTGCAGGACACTGTCCGTGCCGCCGCAGAGGAAGCGCGGTTCGCTCAGGTGGTGGGCATGATGCGGGAGGCTGCGGCCGTCCCCATGAACACCGCAGATGTACCCGGCGTTGTGAAGCTGGCCAGCAGACAGTTCGGCCTTACGGACTCGGAGGGTGAGGGCATCCTGCAACATCTGATCGAAGGCCACGACCTGAGCCTGTACGGTCTTTCCAATGCGGTAACACGGTACAGTCAGGACGTAAGCAGCTATGACCGCGCCTCGGATCTGGAGATCATCGGCTACAACATTCTGGCAATGCCCAGAAGTGTGTGGTCGCGGCTGAATCAGGTATCCGCGGCGTAATGTGAAAAAACAAAAAAGATAAAATGGAGGATCAAAAAATGAGTTATCCTGAAACTACTACGATGGCAACTGCCAGTGCATTCAACCTTCCCACCATGGCCGGCCTTGATTTCGGCAACGATGATCTTGCCGACGATATGGAGGGCTTGACGCTCTCATTTCCCAAGGTCAAGATCCCGTCCGGAGGCGCACTGCAATTCGAGATGCCTACCGGCGACCCGGAGAATCCGGAGTATACCCGTTTTCTGCAGGGCGTTATCCTGTATCACCATGCCAGTGGCGCGTATTGGCCCGAGGGCTGTGAATACGATGATAACACCGTCCCTCTGTGCTCCACCGTGGACGGAAAGCAGGGCTACGGTACGCCCGGCGGCGCCTGTGCTGCCTGTGAGCTGAACCGTTACGGGACGGCAACAGACGGGAAGGGGAAGGCCTGCAAAAATATGCGTATTCTGTATCTTCTGCAGGACGGTGACTATATCCCGCTGCAGCTCTCTCTGCCGCCTACCAGCCTGCGACCGTTCAATGATTTCATGAATGCCGCGTTTGTGGCCCGGCGCCGTCCGGCATGGAGCAGCGTGGTGCAGATCGGCTTGAAGCGCGTGGACAACGGCAACAATACCTACAGCGTGGCGACCTTCCGTAAAGTGGAAGATCTCCAGCCTGAACAGGTGGGCGAGTTCCGCGCCTTTGTAGAGTCGTTCCGCCAGCAGGCGAAGGAGATGCTGAAGAACCGTGCGGAGCTGTCTGCCGCCCGTGAGGGTGAGGAGGATCAGTATGCCACCGCAAACACCGAGTATGCTGTTGCCGACAGCGGCCAGCATTTCTGCATTTCCGGTGCGGATGTGATCGATGGCGAGCGTGAGGAACTTCCCCGCTAAATGAACCTATCAGACCTTATAAGGATCTGAAACATGTGAAGAGCCGCAGTCTGTGTAAAACACAGGCTGCGGCTCCCGGCATATAGGAGGAACTGTAATGAATGAAAATACCCCCATGACCCCGGCGCAGCAGTTATTTGCGGAGGAGCATCACAATCTGGTCTATGCTTTTCTCAATGAGAAGAAGCTGCCGGAGGATGAGTATTACGATGTGGTGGTCTTTGGCTACTTGCAGGCAGTCATGGACTATACCACGCAGGGTGAGTCCGGCCGTTTCAGCTTTGCCACCATTGCATGGCGCAAGATGGAGAGTCGCCTGGCAGACCACTTCCGCCATCAGGCATCTACCAAGCGTGCAGCACCGACGGTCAGCCTCAATGCTGTTATGGACGATGCCGGCCTGTCTCTGTCCGATATGCTCTCCGCAGCGGATGAGAGCTTTCTGGAGATGGAGATCGGCCTGCTGTTCCACGATCTGGGCCGGCATATGCCCCGCCGTGATATGAACGTACTGCGGCTCAAGGCAGATGGCTACGGTACGCGGGAGATCGCGCAGAGGGAGAATACCACCGTGCACATGGTGCGGAGTATTCTCAAGTGTGCCTATTAGATCATTCGCAAGCTGTTTTTCGATTCGGATAATGATCGCGCTTTTCACGACCACACAGGTCGAAGGAAGGAGAAAGAAAATGAATAAGAAGCAGGTCATTCTTACCGGCCGGTTGGCCGCACCGCTCTGCGAGGGCAGCCGTGCATGGATACGCCATCATAGCGGTCTGGTCTGCACCTCACGGGTCGTCCGTATCCAATCTCTCACTGACAGAAAGGCCGTTTTTGAGACCATGAACTCCATGTATCATGTGTCCTTGGAAACGTACCCTTTTGTGATGGAGCTGCCGGAAGCGATGTGCGCATAGTATGACGAATGGTATAGGAGGGCGGCAAAAAATGCCGCCCCCCTATACCCCCATCTCCCAGTATAATGGGTATAATGGGATCGAAGGAAGCTAACATACCGATTTATGCGACAGTAAAGCCCAGTGTAAATCTATGCACCTTCCCCCGATACCAAACGTGTTAATCGAAGCAGCACAATAAGAATAAATGCGGAGAGGCACCGCTGAATTGTTTGACGACAGTTCAGCGGTGCGTTTGTTTTTGTAGGAGGACTTTTAATTATGGGATTACTCGATAAATTGGAGCAAGTTGAGATCAAGGCGGATTCCCGCCTGCCGGAGGATGACCTGATGTTCTGCGAAACCCAGCAACAGGCGTATGATGAATCCTGCCGTGCGCTCCGTGAAATACGCCAACAGTGGAAAAAAGCGATTCAGGCGCAAAGAGACCTGCTCGGCATAGGGCAGGATGGGTCGCTGCCCTACTTTGGAAGCAATTACCGGTTCGGGATAACGGATCTGAACCGAGAAATGGAGAAGTTCCACAGTAGGTTCATCTCTGAGCTCACACAGCATTTCAATGAGAAATATAGCGTAACGATCTCAACGGATGCCATCAAAGAGCATCTGATCCCCGCAGAGCCGGACCCGTATAGGTGCGATATGGATACGAGCAAGGAGTATCATCGTAATCTGCGGGCTCTTGCGCTGCACTATGAAGATGTGGTTGACCAGATGTTTATACAGCTGGACGGACTCAGCTTCGTAGAACGTGCTTTTCAGGAGCTGCGTACCAAATGCCATAAGGCGGCATATTGGAGTAATAGCAATGCCGGTTACGATAGAAAAGGAGATACGCTTCGTTTTGGCGGATACTTTTGCAGTTGCGATGAACGATGGGGCCATGAAGAGTGGAGGCTTGCAGAACGTATGCAGGACATTTTTACCGCTGTAGCACACTATGAGACCAATACATTTGGGCGCTTTCCCGCAGGCTTTTCCGAGCTGCTGGGGTACTCTGACGTATCCACATCGCAGTTCCAGTTTCCAACCTGCCAGAAGCTCGTACAACTGCGCATGTTCAAAAACGGGCGCGTGGATCTGAAGTTTAAGACGGCATCTATTGCAAAGGAGTTTGCCGAAACGTATCTTGACTATTCATGCTGAGGTGTCGTCATGAAGTATACACCCTCGACAGAATCGATCCCCCAGAGCAGTCGCAGAGCAGTTAACGAAAAGCTCCTGTACCTGATCGACAACAACTGCTGCGAAGCGTATGGTATCACGAAGCAGGATATTTTTCAGGGTTATACAGGGGATGGGGGCCTGCACGGGCTTTCCCGGAAGAACTATCGGAGCTACCATACATACAGTGAGGCAAAAAAGGAACTGGAAAACGGCCAGTTCTTTACACCGCCCGCCTTGTGTCAGTTCGTGGCGGATTGCCTTCGACTGGAAGAGGACGATCTGGTAGCGGACCTCACCTGTGGGATGGGGAACTTCTTCAACGTAATGCCGGTGGAAGCCAATGTCTATGGCTGTGAATTGGACACCAAGGCATTCAAGGTGGCGTCATATCTTTATCCGGAGGCCAATCTGGTTAATAAGGATATTCGCAATTATATGCCGCAGGTACGCTTTGATTATGTGGTAGGTAACCCGCCCTTCAACCTGCAATGGATGGCTGAGAATGGAAAGGAGTATCTATCACAGCTCTACTACTGCTTGAAGGCTGCCCAATTCTTGAAGCCGCTGGGGATCCTGGCGTTGATCGTACCCAACTCATTTCTGGCCGACTCGTTTTCGGACAACTCAATGATTCGGAAGATGGAGGCACAATTCCGGTTTCTTGGTCAGATCCTGTTGCCGGATGATACCTTTGCGCAGATGGGTGTTTCGCACTTCCCAATAAAGCTGCAGTTCTGGCAGAAGAAGGGCGTGGATTCCGAAACACCGGCTCGCTATCACACAGGAATGGATAACGATCTTTCCGGCGGCATCTATGCTGGTGCAGCACAAGCGATCCACATGTCGCTGCTGCAAATGCCAAAGGCCATGCTGAAGGAAAATCGCGCCAAGATCCTGCGGGAACTGGCAAAGGAGCGTCAAACCTCTGCATCGTTTACTTATACGGTAGAGAAGATGCTGTACCAAATCAGGATACATCCGTCCCTGAAGGATCGGTATGCCCAATGCTGCGCGTATCTGCATCGGTTCTATACGGAGACACAGCCGCCAGAGATGCGATATGAGGAATGGTGCAAACGGCGGTTGACCGAGGCGAAGGTACTGCATTATCTTCGTCAGACACTCAGACGTCAGAACCGGCAGCCGGAACGTGATGAGATCCATCTTGTCAAGCGGGATTATTCATTCGCCTATAAGGGGTATAGTGCTGCAGCGCGACGCCGCATGAGCGAAGAGCTGCGCCAACCTATCCCGGTCTGTGAAGCAGTGCTGCGCGATGAAACACTCCCCGGTTACGAACGGCTGCTGCGTAAAAAGCGGCATGAATACCTGATCCAGAGCCAGCCTTTTCAGGAAATGACCCCGGACACGGGAATTGGGAAATGGTTGGATGATTTCTGGTTATGGGATGCCGAGAACGAGGAGGAGATCCTGCTGAACGATACCCAACTCCACGACCTGAATCTTGCTCTGCAAAAGCGCTATACGCTGCTGCAATGGGAACAGGGTTCCGGTAAGACGCTGGCTGGCATTGCCTATGGGAAATACCGCATGGACAGACAAGGGTATCGTAACACCTGGGTCATTTCATCGGCCATCTCTATCCGCAATAACTGGAATGTGGTGCTGCCCAACTATGACGTGTCGTATGTGTTCGTGGAACGGCTGAGGGATCTGGAGCGGATCAAGCCCGGCGACTTTGTGCTGATGACCTTTAATGCGCTGTGCAAGTATCGCAGGCAGATCAAAAAATGGCTGAAGATCCATAGCCGCAAGACCTGTCTTGTACTGGATGAAAGCGATGAGATATGCAATCCGTACAGCAGCCGTGCCAAGGCGGTGCTGTCCTGTTTCAGACGATGCCAATCAAAGCTGCTGACCACAGGAACCAGTACCCGGAACAACATCTCTGAGTTCGCACCGCAGATGGAATTGCTTTATAACAATTCCATCAATATGCTATCCTGCTGCCACACCATCTATCACTATGATAAGGACGGCACGGCGACACGAGAGACTAACCCGTGGTACGGTCAACCGATCCCGGCCTATCGTCGTGGGTACACGCTGTTTGCCAATTCACATCTGCCGGAGAAAATCACCGTATTTGGTGTCGGACAGCGTACACAGGACATTTACAATGCAGATATTCTGCGTGATATCCTCGCCAAGACAGTAATCACCCGTACCTTTGAGGAGGTCACTGGGAAGGACATCAAACGTATCCATCAGGAGCCCATTCCGTTTTCAGCGGAGGAGAAGGCCGTATGGGTACAGGCGGTCAAGGAGTTCCATACCATGCGCCAAAAATATTTCACCTCAACGAATAACGCGAGGAAAGATGCCATGCTGCGGATCATCCAGCAGATCACGCTTTTGCTGCGGATCAGTGCCGCGCCTAATACGGTTTCGGAGTATAGCGGCGAGCTTCCCGGGAAGCTGCGGAGAACGATCCAGCTTACCGGCAGCTGGGCAGAAGAGATCGTGGCCATAGGCGTCCGCCATACCGTGGTGCTGGACGCCTATGCAGCAGCTTTGCGGGAAGCGTTTCCCAACCGGCCACTTTTCATTGTGACCGGCGCGACGACTACCTTTGCGAAACGCAGGGCATTACGGCAAACACTCCGCGAGAGCGGAAACGGCATCCTGCTGTGTACGCAGCAGAGCTTGCCCAGTTCAGTCAACTTCGAGTTCGTCAACAAAGTCATCATCCCGGAGCTGCACTATAACAACTCCCGCATGAGCCAGTTTTACATGCGCTTCATCCGCTTTAATTCCGTTGACTGGAAGGACATCTATTTCCTGACCTATGCACAGAGCATTGAGTCCAACCTAATGCAGATGATATTGGCAAAAGAGAAGCTCAATCTCTTCATGAAGGGCGACGAAACAGATATGGATGATATTTACGAACGATTTGGAGTGGACTACGATCTCACATCGCTGCTGTTATACCGCGACATAGATGAAGACGGCCGTTTCAGCATTCGCTGGGGCGAACAGGAAATTGCGTAAAGGAGGTATCGAGCATTGAGGCAAAGAGAAACCAAGGCGGAGCGGTTCGTGCGTGTGGCTGAACAGCGCACACAACGTGCCGTAGACGCTATCCATTCGCTTTCTAATTGTGCAAGCCGCGTGTGTTACGATTACACGCCGGAACAGGTAGAACAGATCATAGCGGCACTGGAGGTGGAAGTAAGACACCTGCAAAGTGCATTTACGGGCGAAAACCGCTTTACACTGCGCCCATAAGTCAGAGGCCCCGGATGATTTCCGGGGCCTCAAATATAAGTCAATAAGGAGTATAAACATGAAAAGAGAATCTGCCCCGCAGGAGTATACCTGTCGGAATTGCCCGGAACGGTATTACCATGCGATCCCCGCGCCCCAGAAGTCAAAGGAACTCATGATGCACTTTGGCGAAAGCTATTGCACCCTGCCGAAGAGGGCCAGGCATCTTAAAAGCCGTGATCTGAACAGACGGGCACCGGAATGGTGCCCGAAGCGGAAAGTGCCGAACACGCTGCGGATCTACTATTACCGCAGCCCGGAAACGTATATGTTGGACAACGTGCTGCATCAGGGCTTTGCATTCACACCGCTGCCCACGGCAAGCCGCTATGCAATGGCATATGAGGGAACTTCCACGCTCTCCCCGCGGGAGTTTTGGCTAAAGCTGCTCACACAGAAGGATACGGAGCTGTTAGGCATAGAGGTCAAAGCCAAGTCCGTAGTAGAGATAGACGATGGGCTTGCCCCGTGCTTTTTCTTCAAAACGGAAGAAGGCTATACGCGCTGCCGGAGCTTCGATGCTGATCGCGCACGTACCAACTGCATGGAAGGCTGGGAGGAATATAATCAGGAGGACATAAAATGATCATCAACCAAGAGGGTATGCGCTATACATACAATGGCATGACCTACACTGTCGGTGCCGCTGTCATGGCAGCAGAGGCAAGTGAATATCGTGGACTTTATGGCACCATCACGGAGATCCGTGACGGATCTGACCGAGAGACAGAAAATGATACGCCTGACATCTATTGCTGTTTTGAACCGCCTTTGTTTCCGAAGGAGATCCGGGAGCTGGAGCGACGCTTCGCAGAGCTATATCAATCGCCTAAGAAGCTCGACGAGATCACACTGGATATGGTTATCATGGCACCGGAGATGGTTCGGGTGATCTCGGCTGACCCAAAGGAGTGTAAGGCCTGCGAGCTTTACCTGCTTACCACACACTGCACGACGAATCTGGATTCCAGCAGCTTCACTGAGCTATACGCCGACTACGATGCCGGACGTTTTGCCCTACTGCAAAGTGTCCGGGAGGAACAACAGGATGGCTGCGTAAAGGATTGGGCAGATAGGGACGTACTGGAAGAAGAATATGGCATTGACCGCTATGAGGCATGGTATCGTGATGAATACTTCGAGAATCATTTCGTCATATCGCTTGAAAAGCTGTCCCTCATGCTGCCGCCAGATTTTATAGAAAATCCGAAAAGTTATAATTGAAATTATTATAATTTGCGGTATAATACTTTATGGAGGCGGTGAGCTTATGAAGCAATTTGTTGATCGACAGCAGGAGATGGAGACGCTGCAAAGTGAGTATGAGCGGAATGGCAGCGCACTTGTCGTACTGTATGGACGCCGGCGAGTGGGAAAGACTACGCTGATATCCGAGTTTATTCGGGATAAAAACGCCCTGTTTTTCCTTGCAAGTGAAGAGTCCGAAGCACAAAACCGAGCCGCATTCAAAGAGAAAGCGGCAGAATTCATTGATAGTGATCTTCTGCGTAATGCGGATGTCAAGAGCTGGGACGTGATATTCAAGTCAATCATGGATGCCAAGCATGACAGCAAGCCCGTTATCGTACTGGATGAATTTCAGTATCTGGGTAAGGCAGAGCCTGCATTTCCTTCCATATTCCAACGGATATGGGAAGAAATACTAAAGAAGCAGTCTGTTATGGTCATTCTTTGCGGCTCCCTGATCTCCATGATGGAGTCCCAGACACTGGCCTACGGCAGCCCTTTATACGGAAGACGAACCGCGCAGATCCGGCTCAAGCAGATCCCGTTCACCTATTACCATGAGTTTTTCCCTGGCAAAACCCGCAGAGAACTCATTGAGCTATACTCTGTTACAGGCGGTGTCCCCAAGTATATCGAGTTATTTTCGGAGAGTAGCGATATCTATCGTGCTATCCAGAAATGCGTACTGAACCGCTCCGGCTATCTCTATGATGAACCGCATTTCCTGCTGCAGCAGGAGGTCAGTGAAGTCGGCAGTTACTTTTCCATTATCAAGGCGATCGCAGCTGGAAACCACAAGCTTTCCGCGATTGCCGCTGTTTTGGAGGTCAAGTCAACGAACCTGACCAAGTACCTGAAGACCTTGATGGATCTGGATATTCTGGAACGAAGGGTACCTGTCACAGAGGAAAAACCCGAAAGGAGCAAGCGCGGTCTTTATAAGATCAAGGATAACTATCTGCGGTTTTGGTTCGCATTTATCTATCCCAATATGAGCTTTATCGAAAGCGGGCATAGCGGTATCGTGATGGATAAGATCCGCAGGGGACTCACTACCAGCCACATTGGCTTCGTATATGAGGACATCTGTCAGGAGCGGATGTGGGAATTGAATGTCAATAACACATGGCCGTTCCAGTTCTCCAAGCTGGGTGGGTATTGGGATGCCAAGAATGAGATCGACATTGCAGCTCTTGATCCGGAGGGCAAGAACCTGATCCTGGGAGAATGCAAGTACTGGAAAGATCCAGTTGGTCTTAATGTCCTTCATGCGTTGGAAGCTAAGGCCTGCGATGTCGCATGGGAGCGGGATCGGCGAAAAGTGTGGTACGTCTTGTTCAGCATCTCCGGCTTCTCGGATGAGCTACGCAATCATGCCGCAACACGGGACGATCTTCTTTTGATTGACGATGGAGAAAGATAGCTGATCGACCAGCCGGTTCAATATCTTCAATGCGCCCCAAAATTCTTCGAGGGAATTAAAGAAGTCCTGACAAATATGTATAAAACAGACGTGGAGATTTCCACGTCTGTTTTTTTCCTATCTGTTGCAGTAATGCGTATTAAAGTCGTATAAACACAGTATAAACACAAAAAGGAGCTGATTCTATGTTAGTCTGCGTAGACCACGGAAATAAACAAATTAAAACAGCCAGTAGGGTATTTACATCCGGACTGGTAGAGAGCGATACCCGTCCCCCTTTCGGTGACAACATTCTATTTTATCGGGGAAAATACTACACGCTCTCCGACCAGCGAATCCCCTATACCCGGGATAAAACAGAGGACGACCGATTTTTTATCCTGACGTTGTTCGCCATCGCTTACGAGATCAACACGGCGGGCCAGTATGTCCCGGATCGGCTGATGAACATTCAGCTTGCCGTTGGGCTGCCGCCTGCGCATTATGGAACGCAGTATAAACGCTTTGCCCAGTATTTCCTGAACCGCGGTGTGATCGGGTTTGAATTCAATGGGAGGAAATACTCCATCTGCATCACGGAGGCGGTCTGCTTCCCGCAGGCGCTGGCAGCCACGGCTCCGGTGTTCAAGCGGCTCCAGCTCGGCACGGTTGCCAAGGCCACTGTGATCGACATAGGCGGTTTTACTGCCGATTACCTCTCCCTGCGCTATGGCGCAGCAGACTGGGCTTCCTGCGATTCGCTGGAAAACGGCGTCATTACGCTCTATAACCGATTGCTGTCCAAGATTCGTGCCGACCATGATCTGCTGCTGGAGGAAACGGACATTGACGCCATTCTCACAGGCTGCAGTACAGAGTACGGCAGTGAGATCCAAACACTGGTAGAGCGCGGCGCGGAGTCCTTCGTGGCGGACCTTTTCCGTACTCTGCGGGAGCGGAAGATCGAGCTGCGTACCGGCAAGGTTATTTTCGTAGGCGGCGGCTCTCTGCTGCTTCGGAAACAGATCGAAAAGTCCGGTAAGGTCGGTACAGCCATCTTTGTGGAGGAGATTGGCGCCAACGCTGCCGGGTACGGTCTCTTGTATGCGGCTACGAAGACGAGTAGGTGATCCATATGGGCGAAAAGAAGGATTCCTTCAGATTTACCGTCCAATTCAATGCCGGTGACCCAAGCCACCAGCAGGTAGCCGCGATCTTGAACGAGCAGGGTCGGCGCAAGGCACAGTTCCTGGTCAACGCCGTGACCCACTATATGAATTGCCCGGAAACACCGGAGGCCGCGGCTGCGCCAAGGATAGACCGGCAAACAGTGGAGCAACTGGTTCGTGAGATACTGTCCAATATGCACCCGGAACCCGTACCCGCAATGGGCGAGGATATGCCCGGCTACGATCCGGCTATTACGGCCTCTGAAGGTATCCCGTTCGATGCCGCGGCCATGCTGGGAGAAGATGGTTTCCATTCGCTCATGGACTCATTGGCTGCAATACAGAAGCCGTGAAATCGACAGGTGATCATATGGAGCATACTTTGGCATACATAAATTGCCAGGAGCCAGACTGCGCGTATTACGCAGCCTGGCTCCTGACCTGTAAGGAGACAATGGTCGAAAGTAAGCCAGCACTTTCAGGCCGGTAGAAATCGCCGCTCCCGCATGATATGATAAACTTGAAGAAAAGTTTTCCTGTCCACGCAATGAATGGTTATTTTTGTTGTCTATATAAGTGAAAGGCCTTTACGCAGAAAGAAGGGAGGGCGCAATGAAAGACCATGAGATCATAGAATTGTACTGGGCGCGTAACGAGAGCGCGATTACCGCCACCACAGAAAAGTACGGGAACTACTGCCATACGATTGCATATAACATACTGCGTAACAAAGAGGATGCGGAGGAATGTGCCAACGACACATATCTCGGCGCATGGAATTCGATCCCGCCGCAGCGTCCGAGCCGTTTGTCGATCTACTTAGGGAAAATCACGCGCAACCTCGCTCTGAACCGTTATAAGCGGTATACTGCCGAAAAACGCGGACACGGACAAGTAGTCCTCGCGCTGTCTGAGTTGGAAGCCTGCGTTCCTTCGGAAACGACTGTGGAGCAGACCATCGAAGAAAATGAGTTGGCTGCCGCCATTGACCGCTTCCTGTATGCAAAGCCCAAGCTGAACCGTAACATTTTTGTCCGCAGATACTATCATCTCTATGCAATACGGGATATTGCGGACGCATACGGAATGAGCGAGAGCAAGGTGACGTCTTTGCTTTTCCGTATGAGAAACGAACTAAGACGATTTCTTGAAAAGGAGGGAATTATGCTATGAAAACCGAAGTTCTTCTTCGTTCGATCGGAAAGATCAATGACGAGCTTATCGCTGACGCGGAAAGCGAAGCAAATACCAAAAGAAAGCCCGGCTGGGCCAAGCTTGGAACAATGGCTGCCTGCCTTGCGCTGGTTCTCTGCACCGGCATTGCCACACATGCCATCCGAAGCAATGCGACAGCCGGCACCTTCACAATGGATGTCAACCCCAGCGTGGAATATACGATTGCCAAAAGCGGGAGCGTTAAGAATGTCCGCTGCTTGAACAGCGATGCGGAAAATGCGCTCAGCGATGTTGCGCTGGGAAAGCAGAGTGTCGAGACCGCTCTAACGCGCACGGTCGCCGCCTACGAGGCCTGCGGATATATGGAAAACGGCGAAGCGACGGTTCTGATCTCTTTTGATTCCCGTCTTGATGCGAACGCCGAGCTAAAGGCATCGCTCTCTGCGGAGATCCAACAGACCCTGGAGCAGACCGATGCCGTCGGCACGCTGGTTTTCCACTCCGAACTGACGGAAAACGCCGAAGCAGCAAAGATCGCCGAGGAATTCCATGTCTCCCTTGGCCGCGCCGACTGGATCCTCACCGCAGCAAACAAAACCGGGCTGCCCACGGACGAGGTCGCCCGCATGTCGTTGGACGAGCTTCTTAAATTTCAGGAGGCTTCCGGCATTGCTTCTGTCAGTGTATCGAAGTTCATCTCCTTGGAGGACGCAAAGAAGATTGCACTGAAGGACGCCAAACTGGAAGAACTGACGCAGAAGATCGTGTTCACCCGAGAGGAGCTGAGCCGCAATCAGGGGAAGCCCTGCTACCTGCTGGAGTTCTACACCGGGACAAATCAATATTTCTACCAAATCGACGCAAAGAGCGGCAGCATTATTTACGCCGGGAAATATATCACGCTTTCCGAAGCGAAAAAAATCGCCCTGGATGATGCCGGATGCGAGGATAAAGTCAGCTTTACCGAGGAAACCCTTGTGAGCGGCGGCATCAAAACGCCCTACTACCAGCTCGTCTTTGCCGATGCAAAAACGCAATGGACATATCGCATTGATGCGGTGCTGGGCACTGTGTTGGAGAAGCAACAGAAAGAAATCGTGACAACGGACTTCATCTCTTTGGAGGAGGCGAAGGAGATCGCCTTGAAGGATGCCGGACTTAATGAAGCTACACAAAAGATCGTGTTCACCCGAGAGGAGTTGAGCCGCAATTCAGGCAAGCCCTGCTACATCCTGGAGTTCTACACCGCGAAGAAGCAGTATTCCTACAAGGTGGATGCCAAGAACGGCAGCATCATCGAGGCTTACCACTTCATTCCTCTGGCGGACGCGAAGAAAATCGCACTGGACGACGCCGGGGTCAATGTGAAGGTGGTCTTCACGACAGAGGAGCTGGTTGCCGGCGGCATCAAGTCACCCTACTATTACTTCGTCTTTGAAAGTGACTCAGCTCGCTGGACTTACAAAATTGACGCCGTTCTGGGCGTGATCATGGATAAGACCTGCGATAAGATCATTCCCCTTGCTCCGGAGTTTATCGGCTTGGAAAAGGCAAAGCAGATCGTATTAGAGGACGCGGGACTGGATGAAGCTACCCAAAAAATCGTGTTCACCCGAGAGGAGCTGAGCCGCAATCAGGGCAAGCCTTGCTATATTCTGGAGTTCTACACGGACAAGTGTACGTATTCCTACAAGGTCGATGCAGTATCCGGAGACATCCTCGAAAAGAACATCGAGTGGCGTTCCCTTCAGGAGAGCGAGCCTGTTTCGGAAACAGTTCAGAGTTCCGATTCCAATCAGCGCAGAATAGGTTAACCCACGATAAGGGCCTTTTGAGAAAGTGCGTACCCGCAGTGGGCGAGGATATGCCCGGCGGCGATCCGGCTATTACGACCTCTGCAGGCATCCCGTTCGATGCCGCAGCCATGCTGGGAGAAGATGGCTTCCATTCGCTCATGGACTCATTGGCCGCGATACAGAAGCCGTGAAATCAACAGGTGGTCATATAGAGCATACTTCGGCATACATAAATTGCCAGGAGCCGGACTGCGCGTATCATGCAGTCCGGCTCCTGACTTGCAAGGAGACAATGGTCGAAAGTAGCCTAAATTGGAAGTAAGATGAAGTCTTTTTGTTTGGCGATACGCTCCAGAATTTCGATCAGCAGCTCGGTGGTGATCTTGACGTCCTCAATCTTGCAGACCTCGTTGGGCGTATGCACATCCACCAGCGTCGGCCCAATGGAGATCATATCCAGATGAGAGTTCTTCTCCGCAAAGGCGCCGCACTCCACGCCGGCGTGTACCGGCTCCACGATCATATCCGTGCCGGTCAGATGCTTGTAGGCCTCGCAAGCGATATGGGTCAGCTTGCTGTTGGGATTGACCGCCCAGCCGGGAACATGACCCTCGCTGTCGAAGGTAAAGCCGAAGCTATTGGCCAGTGCGCTGCAGATCACACCGATCTGAGTGGCCTGATAGGCAACGCTGCTGCGGGCAAACACCGTGAAGCGCACCATTAGAGCATATGTAATTCGAGGTTTTATGCCATATGTGTATATTTTACGATATACAACGGAGGATAGCAAGATTTTTAAGCGGCGCCGTTTGGGGGTAAGGCTTTTGTATAAAGCATAGAAATTTTCCTTACAGGACTGCCATTATCTCTGAGCACATGTCCATCACCACACAACCGCTGTAAGAACTGTACAGACATGCCTCCTATATTTTGTGTCGTCAAAATGACAGTCATGAGCTGTGCCGACAGTATTTACCTCTTGCGTATATAGAACTTATGTTCTATTATAGTGTTTAAGAAAACTGGGAGGAGGACGGATAGATGGGACGGCATATTCTACACGTAGATATGAACGCATTTTATGCATCTGTGGAATGTCAGCGTCGCCCTGAACTGCGGCAAAAGCCGGTGGCAGTCTGCGGTGATCCGGAGGCCCGTCACGGAATCGTCCTTACTGCCAACTATGTAGCAAAGCCACGTGGCGTCAAAACCGGCATGGCTATCTGGCAGGCGAAGCAGCTTTGTCCCGATCTGGTGGTGCTGCCTGCCGATATGAGGGAGTATATCCGATTCAGTAAGATGGCTCGCGAGATTTACGAGAAATACACCGACCAGATCGAGCCGTTTGGCCTTGATGAAAGCTGGTTGGATGTGACCGGCAGCGTCGGTCTGTTCGGTTCGGCCGTGAGTATTGCTGAAGAGATCAGCGAGCGGATCAAGTTTGAGTTGGGGATCACCGCCAGCATCGGCGTTTCCGACAATAAGATCACGGCGAAGCTGGGTAGTGACTATAAAAAGCCGGACGCCATCACCCGTATCGAGCGGGATAACTATAAAGAAATTGTCTATCCGCTGCCAGCATCCGATCTGCTCTATGTTGGTCCTGCCACAGAGCGCAAGCTGCGCGGTGTTGGGATTTATACCATCGGGCAGCTTGCCGAGGCGTCGCCGAAGCTTTTGGAATACAAGCTGGGGAAAATGGGGCTGGTGCTGCACACTTTCGCCAACGGGCTTGATGTATCGCCTGTGCAGCGCAGTGATCATATCCGTGCCATAAAATCGGTAGGCAACAGCGCCACCACGCCGCGCGATCTGGTGAGCGACGATGATGTGCGTCTCATGCTGTATCTGTTGGCGGAAAGCGTCGCCTGCAGAATGCGGGAGCTGGCATCAAAGTGTACGGTGGTCGAAGTTGCTGTCCGGGATACGGAGCTGCATTGGTACTGCCGGCAAAAGAAACTGGCAGTTCCCACCTGCTCCAGTGCGGAGATCGCAGAAGTGGCGTTCGACCTGTTCCGCCGCAGCTATCCGTGGACGCTGCCGGTACGCAGCATTGGTGTGCGCGGCGCCGAACTGGTAGATGCGGCTATGGGGATACAAACATCGCTTTTCGATAATGATAGGCATCGGAGCGCATGGGAGCAGATCGACGTAGCCGTGGACAGGCTGCGGCAGCGATATGGTTATATGAGTGTGCGCCGCGCTATCACCATGTCTGACCCGGCATTGGGCTGTATCAATCCCAAGGATGACCATACCGTGCATCCGATAGGCTACTTCGCAGGATAGGGGGAATATCCATGGAACTTGAAAAGAAGTATGTGCCGGTGACAGTGCATTTTGATGCCAACGGGAAGATGCGTCCTATCGAGATCGAGTTTGACGAAATGCGCAGATATCATATCGACAAGATACTGGACGTGCGCCGCGCAGCCTGCCAAAGTGTAGGCGGCGTGGGAGAGATATACCTGCCGCATACGGGGCAGGGAGAGTTATCTCTGGTTTGAAAAAGGCCGCTGGTTCGTAGCAGCGAAGGATGGAAAATAAGAAGGAGGCTGCCGGCGTTGCCGGCAGCCTCCCTTGCGTAGAGAAAACTACTTACCAATACTTGGGATACTTGCTGGTGCTTTGCTGATGCTTTGCATACTCCCACCAGGGAACTTGGGTGGCAAAGTCCGTCAGCTTGTCCCAGAACTGATCGGCCAGCGTTCCCTTGTCCACGTAGACCGTGACAGTATAGGTTTTGCTGCTGCCATCCTCCATGGCGGCGGTGTAGGTCACGGCATTGGTGAAGTCCACCGTTTCACCGCTGCCGGGCGTCAGAGACTTGACGCCGTTGGTGGCGATGACGGGGGTCAGCTTCGTCACGTCCGTGCCGCGGGGCATGGTGATGGTAATGGTATTGGTGCTGTTGTTCACCGCACCGGCCACGCCGTTGATGGAGAAGCCTGTGATGCCCGTGGAGGTCGTCGCTGCAGTCTCCCACTGACAACTGATGGTCACATTACCTTCGGGCATGGTAAAGCGGTTGTTGGTGATCTTCACCGTCTTACCGTTTTCTATCGCCAGCGTGTAGGTCAGAGAGCCTTCCACCATCTGATAACCATCATCGGGCGTTACGGTAACGATGATCTCATCGCCCTCATTGGCGCTGGTGCGGTTGGGGATGATGGTACCGCCCTTGGGGGTGTTCACTGTAATGGTGTACTTACCGGGATTTGGTTCGTAAGCGGGGATCCCGATCTTCAGGGGTGCACTCTCGCCGCTGGCTGCCACGACCACGATGTAGACATCACGGGCATCCCCGGTCAGATTGCTGATGGTGAAGGTCGTCTCACCCGCGCTGGCTGTACCATGGGTGGTAGATTTCTTGATTTCATCCACCGTGGGAGCCGCTGCATCGTGATCCACTACCTTATAGTAGTAGGTGCCTGCCACATTGGAGGTGAACGTCACCGTTGCGGCGGTCTTGCTGCTGCGGGTGGCGGAGCCATCGGACAGTAACGGAGAACCGGAATAGACCAACTTAATCGTATAGTCCTTGGTGGCCGTTCCTGCAATTACCCGGAAAGTAACTTCTTCGCCTACCGGCATCCAGCACACAATGTCACCCTTAGACCAATCGCCTGCCCAGCTGCCGCCGCCGTCCATCTGCTTTACTGTTACGCCGGTGGGCGTCTCGATTTTCAGGTTCAAACCGGACAGTCCTTCAGGGATCTTGGCCACCGTCTCCGCCGACATGGTGTCGGGAATGGTGATCGTCCACTTGTCGCCGGACAGAACGCCCGTTGCCAGTTCATTACCGGCCTTACCCTGCAGCAGTGCGACAGATGTGATCGTCGGTGTAATCTCCGACGTGGACTCAAACTCTGCCGTTACCGTGACCTTGCTCTTAGGCATCGTGAAAGTACCAACATTGCTGTTAGTCTTATCTTCGGTGACAGCAATGCTCTTCTGCTGTTCGTCCTTCACGATCCAGCTCTTCAGCGTGTAGCCGCTACCGGGAGCAGCGGTCAGCGTGACGGTCGTGTTCGGCTGTGCGGTCGAGTTGGAAGATGTGATCGTACCGCCTGTCGCCTGTGTCAGCACGATGTCATGTCGGGCAGTTTCCTCGGTCTTGTCATTTAAACACACGAGCAAACTAATACTCGTCCACTCTGTGAGTTTAAAAGTACCGGAATATTCTGTAAAGGTTTCTTCTATGCGTGTGCTGCCGGTACGGAAAACTCGTTTTCCAACTTTTTCGAACACATACTTATCAGTGTCATTGACGGTCACTGAAAAGCTTATCACATCGTCCTTTTTGACCTTGGTATAGTTGCTTACCGACGAACCATTTACGGATACCTCCACATTTGCAAGGTCGGAAGCACCTTGATAGCCACTGCCGCCTCCCTTCATGACCTCCCAGCTTAGTGTTACATACCGCTCCTTCAGGATTGCCTTTATACGGACACCCTCCGTCACGGACGGCATAGTAAACTCAACACTACTATTTCTGCAGTCCTCCTCAGAAATAAGCGACACTGCGGCCTCTGTAGCTGTTGTGATCTCCCAGTGGTCGAATTCATAATACTCATCCACATTTGCAACGGACGCAACAACAGATGTGCCCTCCTTTGCTGAGGTAATAGCCTTTCCATTCGCTTTGACCTCAATGGTTGCCTTACCTTCGGGGTCGGACGTTGCTTGAATCGGTAGCGGCTGAGAATCTGCACTCTTCTCGAATACAGCTGTAAAGGATGCCGCCTTGGTTCCAAACACAAACTGAGCTATCGGAATCATTTTCTGATCTGCTGACAGATATGTGCTGCCATCAGCTTCGATCCACTCCTTAAATCTGTAGCCATCCTTCGGTATCGCTCGCATGACTACATGCGTTGCCTCTTGCTGCGTTCCACCCGCAAGGCATTCCGGGGTAATTTCTACGGTTCCCATGGTTTCATCGTTGGATACAGCCTTGAACGAATAATAACCAAGCTCGTGGAACTTTGCGTTAACAATGACATCCTCGTTCGCAATAAAAGCGATATACAGTCTGCTGTTCTGTATTCTGTACTGGGAATCCTCATAGCGAACCAGATCTCCCAGCTTATTTGTAGCTGTCGATGTCAGGTCTTCGCAGATATAGGTTGCTTTGCTGTCAACGCCCGCAGGAAATGCCGGATATGTATTCGCCTCGACAAGGATGCCGATCCCCCGTTCAATATAAAGCGGCCATTTTGCCATTAACCCAGTGAAGCCCGCTTCATAAAGATTATCTAGTTCGCCCCGGCTCTTCTTTGCAATTACTTCATCAATCGTGAGATCTTGGGCATCAAATGTGTAGAATTGGAAGGGATAACAACTGAGTTCACCTATCCAGCCATTTTCGCCAAAGGCGTTGGGGCGATCTACATCCGTTCCCGTGTTAATGGCATGGAAATTCAGCTCTACTTTTCCTTCCTTGCTTTCAAAGATGGGCTTAATAGTGAAAGCTGCGTCAGGAACGACAAATGTCACAGAATCCTCATAAACATTTTTGTCTTCTACATTTGCGCCTGGAATGTTCCATCCGTTCAGATAATAGCCCTCGTCTACTCTGGCAAATACAGTCACTGTTTCGCCGGGAGTAAAGACGATCACGTCGCCGTTCTTGTATTCCCTGTCGTTATATACCAGCTTGCCGTGCTCTGCATCCACCGTGGCACAGCCGGGGCCTTGAGGCGTATCTCCGGTCTTTTCAAAGACAGGCTTGATAGAGAAGAACTTGTTGGGAACGGTGAAGGTCGCGGAGCCATCTTCTGTACCCGCATATGTTGTACCGTTGATGATCCACTCTTTCAGATGATACCCATCCGCCGCTTTCGCGGAGACCGTCACTTCGGCTTCGGGAGTAAACGTGATCACATCGCCATTTTCGTATTCTGTCCCGCTATACTCCAGCTTGCCATTCTCCGCTTCTACCTGCGCACGACCGGGGTATTGCAGCAGAATGGTGCCCTTCTTCAACTTGCCATCCTTGTCGGTCATTGTGAAGCCTACTTCGTAAGCATCTGCGCCAATCTTGAGCTTCTGGCCAACCATGCCTGAACCCTTTGTGTAGTCCGTTGCATCCGTGCTGTCAAACTTAAACGTCACGCCATCAGCCACACGCTTGAGGCCGCCCCATATCGTATAGCCGCGCAAGGCTGTGACACTGTTGTTGGTGCCGCGTTTATCAAATATCACTACGATGTCTTCACTCGCATCGTTCGACCACCCCGTGATACTTGTAGCCTTGTTGTTGGTACCAGGAAGCAGTTCGAAGACCAGCGGCTGCAACTCACAGTAATCATAGCTAAAGAAGTGTCCGGCATCTGCCTTTTCAAAATGCGCCGTTACAGTCAGAGCTTTCGCCTCGGTGTTCGTTTCGCTTACAGCCAGTGTTGCCGTATTGCCTTCGCCTTCGGTCAGCGTGTAGATAGTGAACCGGCTGCTATAATCAACCATAGGATCACCATTGGTGTAAGAGACCGTCCACCCATCCAGCCGGTAGCCTTCCTTCGGCTCGGCTGTCAGCGTGACACCTGATCCACCGGGTACGGCATTCTCCGCGCTTGCGGTAACTGTACCCCATGCATCATTGTTGCTCGTCGCCGTGATGGTTACGGCTGCCAGGGTCTTTTCAAAGACAGGCTTGATAGAGAAGAACTTGTTGGGAACGGTGAAGGTCGCGGAGCCATCTTCTGTACCCGCATATGTTGTACCGTTGATGATCCACTCTTTCAGATGATACCCATCCGCCGCTTTCGCGGAGACCGTCACTTCGGCTTCGGGAGTAAACGTGATCACATCGCCATTTTCGTATTCTGTCCCGCTATACTCCAGCTTGCCATTCTCCGCTTCTACCTGCGCACGACCGGGGTATTGCAGCAGAATGGTGCCCTTCTTCAACTTGCCATCCTTGTCGGTCATTGTGAAGCCTACTTCGTAAGCATCTGCGCCAATCTTGAGCTTCTGGCCAACCATGCCTGAACCCTTTGTGTAGTCCGTTGCATCCGTGCTGTCAAACTTAAACGTCACGCCATCAGCCACACGCTTGAGGCCGCCCCATATCGTATAGCCGCGCAAGGCTGTGACACTGTTGTTGGTGCCGCGTTTATCAAATATCACTACGATGTCTTCACTCGCATCGTTCGACCACCCCGTGATACTTGTAGCCTTGTTGTTGGTACCAGGAAGCAGTTCGAAGACCAGCGGCTGCAACTCACAGTAATCATAGCTAAAGAAGTGTCCGGCATCTGCCTTTTCAAAATGCGCCGTTACAGTCAGAGCTTTCGCCTCGGTGTTCGTTTCGCTTACAGCCAGTGTTGCCGTATTGCCTTCGCCTTCGGTCAGCGTGTAGATAGTGAACCGGCTGCTATAATCAACCATAGGATCACCATTGGTGTAAGAGACCGTCCACCCATCCAGCCGGTAGCCTTCCTTCGGCTCGGCTGTCAGCGTGACACCTGATCCACCGGGTACGGCATTCTCCGCGCTTGCGGTAACTGTACCCCATGCATCATTGTTGCTCGTCGCCGTGATATCAACAGTTTTAACAAAGTTCGCAGTAAGGGTAACAGTCTCAGGGGTATTGGTGGTAACAATTAGCTGTGTAGTGCTGGCGTTCGGATCAGTAATTGTTACATTTTCCGTATCTACAGTCCATTCCTTAAAAACATAGCCATCACTGGGAAGTGCCACTATGGGAACATTTACTTCTGGCTTGTCTTCTGTAGCCGCCGGAACCCCATGGATTTCGCCATCTTGCTTCGGTATATTGAAAACTTTTACACTTCCACCTATAGCAACAATTTTGACCTGAACTCTCTCCGCCGCCATTATTTGCGCGATAGACACAGGCACAATAATGCATAGCGACAGCAAAAGTGCCAACAGGGGAATGAATCTTTTTTTCATTAAATTCCCACCTTCATTTAATAGTGATTATATTCTCCATCATCGGTCTGACCCTCCTTACGAGAACCGGTGTGTGCTGCGGCTCTCCTGATGATCGGTTACCGTATTGTCTTCAGAGACCTTGTCCCAAAGTTGCTGCGAGGTACTGCGCTGATACACCACGCGAACAACATAGTATCGCGTCTCGCTACCAAGCCTCATGGTATAGGTAAGCGGTGTGGACAGATTCACCACTTCACCGGACACAGGGCTTACCACTGCGCCAGCAGGTACAGTAACCAAAGGTGCTACCGCGGTTACATCCGTCCCGTTAGGCAGTACGACCTCAATCGTACCAGCGGTGTGATCGATCTCACCGTCTACACCCAGCACCGTAAACTTCTCGATCCTGGCAGAACTGGACGGTGTTGGCGTCTCTCCGGAGGCAGAGATCAAGCTGCCTGCCGTGTTCGTTACCCGAACCGTATAGGTACGGCTCTCTACATCACGTCCTGCGACCGTATAGGTGACCGGTGCGGAGAAGTCCTGCTCAGTTCCGGATAGCGGGCTGCACACCGTTGTGCCTACACCCAGCGTGATGTCCGGCGCAAACTTTGTGGTGGTCAGATTGCTGTCGTCCACACCAGTCACAGAGATCGTGCCGCTTACGTTGTCAATGTCTCCGTCGTAGACCTTGCCGTTGATCGTCAGTGAAAATGCCATGATGGAAGCTACTGCTTTCGCCTGTACCTTGATGCGATAAGCAGCGTGGTTTTTGCCATCCCCAGAGGTAATAGCAAATTCCGTCCAATCTGAGAGGTCAAGATTCACAGATCCATCCAAGACGGGCGAGGCACTCGCGCCATAAGAGATGTTGGCGATAACACGCAGCTTTGTCACATCAATACCGCTGCTGACCGTCAGCAAAATGTCCGCGCCGTCCTCTTTCACTGTGACGGCCTTGTCCAGAATATCAAGATTACGCTGATTAGCATCTTGCAGGACTATGGTCGAAGTATCAAGCTTCGCGCCTGCCGGATCCACATCACCAAATGCAACCGTGACATAATAGATTTTTCTGGTCTGGCCATCCTCCGCCAGCACAGTGAACGGCTGGGCCGCACCCTCAGCGAGTGTAACGGGGATCGTTGGAGCCTCCAAAATTGCGCCCACTGACAAGGTGAAATCGGGCGTTATATTCTGGAGGGGCATTCCCTTGGGCAAGGTAACAGAAATGGTGTTCTGACCATTTTCCTCTCCGAAGACACCTTTCTGACCCTCAATAGAGAATTCCAGTATGTCGGCTTCCGAAGAAAGCACAGTGGAGAAATCATATCGATGATAATACAGATAGTACGGATGTCCCGCTCCACCGTTTTCCAGGAAACCAAGATACCACTGTAAGGCATAACAGGATTCGTATGTCGCCAGCAGGTTGCTGGCAGATTCGCTCTGCACATGCTTAAAACCATCCGGCGTGGAAAACATATCCATCCACTGTGTAAGGATCGTGCGGTCACCGTCCCCGAAACGGGGGTCAGAATAAGGGTCAATGCCACAAGAGGCCAATGCGCAAATGACCTGTGCAACAGACTCGCTGTTTACGGTTCCCCAAGAGTGGAACGTGTAGTCTTCACGCATTTCTTTCAAAATGGCTTCGACACCCTCGTCCAGTTTTGCCTTTGTCCGTTCTTCATAACCAGAAACCTCCTGATACGGCGCAATAGCGTACATCAGCATACCGACCATATCAACGTCATAGCCGTCCGACCCATATTCATGATTGAGTAACTGCTCCAACAAGGACTCCCTGCTTCTCGCACCATTGGCGGGAAGCGTGTAATTCCCCATGTCCAGCGCACACAATGCGAAAATTCTGCCGTTTACACCACCGTCAGTTGTGGACGCAATATTTGCAACGAGGTTGTCTATCTCATTGTTGCTTCCATCCAAAAAGGGCTTGCCGCCGTTATACTTGGCAAGGTTTGAACAATCATACCCTCTTGAGGTCAGGAGCATCGTCAGTCTGGCGATGTCTGTCATTCTACCTTTCGGGCCAACGTTCAAGTCTTTGATCTCTTTGACAATATCAAACCCGTTGTTGGTGTTCGGCCCGTTGTCCTGCGGCAAATTTTCGTAGATGCCAAGCTGCATCCACTCCCAGTCGTCTACCGCGCTCTCCCGATATTTATCGATGATTCCGTCCAACTTAGCCTGATAGGCCGATTTATCAGGATTTTCTCTTCGCTGCGTAGAGACCGTTACAATGACTTTGTACGTCCTGGTATCGCTGTTCTGTGCGGTAACGGTATAGGGAACCGGCTCGGTGAAATCCTGAAGTACACCGCTGGCTGGCTCAACAACGGCAAATTCGGAAATTGTGATCTGCGGAGCGAAGCGCTTGGTAGACCCTTCCGGCAGCTCAAGCGTTATTGTCTTTGCATCATCGTCGATCGTGCCTTCCAACGATCCGCAGTAGAAGCTCTCGATTTCATTGCCGGTGGCAGGGGGGACCTTCTTTACAATAACAGAATAAGTCTGTTGGTCTTTTCCATTCTCCGCAGTTACCGTATATTGGATAGGTGTCGTCTCGGAGCGTTCAAAATCCTCACCATTCGGCGTGGTGACGGTCGCGTCATAGGATATGGTATAGCTGCTCTTGAGCGTATTCCAGTCCGTGGCGTAGGGAATCGTTACCGTGATCGTCTTGCCGTCAGCACTCCAATCGATCTGCTCACCCGCCACACCGACGGAGTAGGACAACAACTCACATTCAGCGGAATCGCCCTGCGTGAAATTTAGCTCATAGTCCTTGTGGTAAGACAGTCCCTCGGTATCTTTCCCCGCCTGCGCATATGACGTCAGATCCTCATATAAGCGCAGCTTTTTGGCCTTTGAAAAGTCGATTTTGTCGTTTTCGTCAGACTCTACGGTCTTCCCAGCGGCATCCAGGAATTCATAGCCTGTTCCGGAGCAGGTAATTTGAGGGATCTGTTTCGGCAACCAGTCCGGAGCAAAATGCAATGAGATTGTCAGATGCTCCTCGTCAATGCTCGCCGTGCGGTCATTGATCTGGAAGGAATGTACCGAGAATTCCGGCGCATCCGTACTCGAACTCAGCCGCAAATAGTAGCTGCCTTGTACATAACCGTTAGCGCCGGAGTTATATACCGTGTTTGTCGCAGGATCTCTTGCACTCAGCAGCAGCATTATTCCCGCGCCCGGAGTCCAATTTCCCTTTGTCTCAAAAACGTTGATGGTATTTGCGCGATACTCGATCGAGGACGAAGCCTTTTTCCAGTTCACGCCTTCTGGCAGACATAGAGAATACTCCGACTCAGACACCTTGACCGCATCGACACCCATGACCTGCAGCGACAGCAGCTCCGGCTCTTCAATGCGTGCTTCACAATACTCCCAATAGTACCCCAGCACGTCGGTAAACCATGCGGTTGCCTGCTCAGGAGAAAACCAGCAGCCCTGGTTAAGCGTCTGCTGAACTTCTGCAAGTGCATCCTCAGATTTGCTATAGTAATCTTTATACGAATCGAGAAAACCCGCACGAAGCCAGTTAGTGGAGTTAAGTATTCGCATCAAACAGCGATAATTATCAATATAATAACCGCCAGCCACACCCTTTTTTGTTGCGGCAAGGCTGTTATAGAAGTCGTCCAATTCATTTCCAAGCAACAGATCCAAGTACATTTGCGCAGGCTTACTGAAATCCGCCTTGGAATAATCCCGAATTTCAGGGATCGCAATGATAAAAATATCGCACTGCCGTCCATCATTCGCGGTCCATGTAACGCGAACCGGTAAATAGTAATTGTTTGTAGGAAGTTTTAGTTCCGGTGCGTCATTGTTTTTTTCCTTCAGAGTCAGTGTTAAATCGTAACTCTTACGTGATGCCGTGGCTGCGTCCAGTCCTGGGATAGTGACAATATAGAAAATCTCCGGTTGAATATTTGTCACCTTGTTCATTGAGCCTGCATCCGGGTACTCCTCGGAGTAGACCTGTATGTCGGTATATGTGTTTTGGGGGAAGCCTCCGTTTGAGCTAAAATCGCCTGGCCAGTAGAGGAATACACCCAAGCCACCGGTGACGGCATAAGTCGTGACCGGCTTCAGTGACCCTATCAGCACAAGCAATGCCAGCAATACCATCCAAATTTTGGTCTTATCTTTTGTGGTCATTTTCTCCTACCTATTCATAGCATACACACGCTTTATGTTGGCAGGGGATGCCCGGCCCAGAAAGGACCGGGCATCCCCCAAGTGTTAAGGAATAGTTTTTAAGTGCTGTGTCGCTTAGAACATGGGCGCACCCAGATCGTAACCAACGTCAGCGGTATACTGCCAAGTGACTACATCACCGGGCATCAGGTAGAAAGAACCTGCGCTAATGGAGGGGTAAATCGCGTCGTTGCCACGTAAAACCTTGAACATCCAGCCGCCGGAGCCGTAAGGGCCACCCCACTGAGGATGAACATACTGACCAGCAGTGTCCTGATTCAGCGCACCGATCTGGGAGATATAACCGCTACTATTGGAAATGTACACGTTGTTAGCAGTGCAAATCTGGGTGATGATATCGGCTGCAGTATAACCATAGCTCAGACCGTTATAAGTTGCGGAGGTATTGCCGTTAAAAGCAGCGTTGGTCTCTTCATACGCAGACTGGGCAGTCGCTTTCTGCGTAGCGGTGGTCGCCTGCATATATGGGTTCTGGGTGGTGTTCGCACCCTTATACTTCGTATTGACCGCTGTCTGAGAGAACGCATAGGCAGTATTAAACTCGACACTCACAGAAGCATAGAATGTGGTACCTGTTTTCCATGCGCTGATATAGTAGGTCTCGGTTACGCCGTTGGTGCTGGTCAGCGTCAGTGCTGCAACACGGTTGATAACATTAACATAGGTTGTCACCGTACCGCCACCGGTATAGGTGGTAGTTCCGTTTTTCAGCGTGCCGCCGGAATATGTTACCGTAAGCGGCATGTTCGCCAATACAGAATTGTTAACGTTAGCAGACTCAAGGTGGCAGGAATAAGCCGTGAAGCTCTCGCCATCGCCATCATCACCAGTGTAGGTATACGGGGTAATCGTAAACGATTCGGTATTATACTTAATGGACGTGATCGTGTTGTTACCTGTTGCCGCGAACGCGGGGACGCTGAGACTTAACGCAAGGACAAGCGCAAGAAACAGCGCGGAGAGACTTTTGAATCTCTTCATCTTTTGATCCTCCTCAATAAATTTGTTCCAGGAGTGTACGTGACTCTCCAGCTATCCACACTCCACAAAGAATAGCTGGCTTTGGGGATCGGCTTGCAATTCCTAACTACTGCATGGGTACTCCCTCCTATTCCTTAACACTTCTATTTTGATGTTGCCCACAATTATTTATGAGCAACTGGCTGATGCAACAAATACTCTTGTGAGCCCATCAAACTCAAGGCCAATTTCGTGTGTTTTGCCCTCAGAAAAATCGAGCATGAGCATAATGGGAGAAGCCGCGGCGACCATTGTGCCGTCCAATGTAAGAACATCTCCATTAAAGTGGATCAGTACGGGGAGGTTCGCTAAGTTCGTATCAGATAGAAACGTACCCGTGGCATAGTAGTTAGTCTCAATTTCGCCAGTCTGCACATCTTCTATGGAGACTTCCTCCATATCAAAATAGTAATCATAAAACTGCATGGTAACTGTTCCAGGCTGAGTAAGATCATCTGATAAGGTTATACGATACTCTACATACTTATCCTTTTTTCCGCAGCCCGCCAGGCACGGCAGGATGCAGAGCACGGCCAGAATCGCACAGCATATCTTTTTCATATCGTTACCTCACTCAGATCGGATGGCTTCGTTGGGACTGATCAGCGTCGCCTTGCGGGCGGGCATCCACGCGGCGGCAATGGCTACCGCGCCTGCGAACACCACGCCGCAGACCGCCAGCCACCACGGCAGCACGCACCGCAGCTCCTGGGACGCGAAGATCACCGGTATCAGCCACTTTGCGATAAAGCTCAGGATCAGGCCAGCCGCGCCGCCGATCACACCCACGATCAGCGCTTCCGTCAGGAACATCTTGAAGATGTCGCCCCGGATGGTGCCCAGCACCTTCAATACGCCGATTTCTCTCGTCCGTTCCGTAATGGACATCATCATGGTGTTTGCCACGCAAATAGCGGAAATCAGAACAGCAATACCACCCAATGCGCCCAGCATCCCCTGGATCTGACGGGACTGTGTACGCACCGTCTCCAGCATATCGTTGAGAGAATAGGTATTCAGGCCCGTGTCACGGATCAGCCTGACAATGCGCTGCACGTCGTTGACATTCTTTACCTTCACCCAAACGAGATCATAGGTGGGGCCGTTGGCCTTCTCCTCCGCCGTTTTGGTCTGGGTGGTGGCTCCCATGTTATTGGCGCTGGTCTGCGTCATTTCCTCCAGCCGGTCATAGGACATGAACGCGGCGGTGGCGAAGTTGTTGTTCAGGGTGGAGCAGACACCCGTCACGCGCAGGGTATACAGATTACTGGAGGGCAGCGCCCGTCCGTCCGTGTCGGCCTTCGGCTCACCGGTCAGGCTGGAGGAATCGAAGGTCATGCGGACAGGTACTTCCAGCAGGTCGATCAGGGCGTTGCCATTCTCGTCTACTGCCAGTTCCCAATCCTTTGCCTTGTTGGCAAGACCGGCCGCCACATCATCGGTAAACATGACCTCCGGATGCAGGCGTGTCCCTTCCTCAGCCATCGTGCCCCGTTCCGGCGTCAGCATGAAGCTCTCCGCCGTGGTCATGTCGATGCCGTAGACGCGCACCATGTTGACGTAGTTGCCGGACACAATGTAGGCGGACTGCTGGTAGACCGGCGTCACCGCTTCTACACCGTCAATGCCCCGGAAGGCCTCCAGTGCCTTGTCGTTCAGCAGCGCTTTTCGTCCGTAGTCGCTGGTGGCGGGCGTCACATCGATCTTTGTCAGGCTGCCCATGGCCTCGATGCTCTCACGGTATGCCTGCTCATAGCCCAGGCCCACGGAGATCAGCACCACGATACACATGACGCCCACCGCCATGGATAGGGCTGTCAGGGCCGTGCGGGTCTTGCGCCGGAACAGGTTCGTACAGCCGTAGTGAAAAAGATCTCTCGGCTTCATACATTCCCGTCCTTATTGTTTCCATCGTGGGTCAGCGGCTTCTCTCCAATATCCGGGGTGCCGCCGTCTGCGTCAAAGTCGTCGTCAAAATCGTCCAAGGCAGCGGTGTTTTCAGCACCGGGCCCAATCTCGCCCCGTTTATAGCGGATGATCACATAGACGATGATCGCAATGATGATCAGCACCAACAAAATCACCAGCAGCCACAGCCACCAGCGGCTGCCTGTGCCGTCCTTATTTGCGTTGACGCTGTTGGCATCTGTATCCGCAGAGCTTTCCGCCACGCTCAGGGGCACGGAGATGTCCTGAGAATACGTCTCGCCGTTGGCGTCCTCATACTGGAGGATCATCTTTCCCACAAACGCGCCGATCTTGGAGAAGCCCACCGTTACATCGGCACTGGTGGAGCCGCCTGCCAGCAGGTCACCCACATAACAGGGGGTGGAGGCGGTCATGCCGTCCGTGGCCAGCACCCGGATATTCATAGCCTTGGCGCGGCCCATGTTGGTCAGCGGCACGGAGATGGTAGCTTCCTTATCCTTGCTGGGTGTGCCGTACACCTCCGGCGTACCGGCCAGAATGTCCATCTTCTGGCTGACCGGCAGCATGATGTTCTGCGCCGCCTTACCGGCCACCGCCTCGGTGGTCTCATAGGTCAGGTTGATGCCCAGCATGGCGGGGCCAACCTCCGCGTCCTGCTTGGCCATGATCTTGTATTTCAGGATCGTCGTGCCGCCCGGCTTGATGGAATCGGCATAGGCGGTATCCGTGCCGCCTACGCACAGCGTCAGACCGGGGGAATTGGTGAATACCAGGCTGGAGATGATTTTCTTGGCCGTGTCATACTTGGAATTGTTGATCAGGGTCAGGCGCAGCTCCATCTCCTCGCCTGCCATCAGGCCGGATACCTCGGTATCGTCCACATACAGCTTATAGCTCTGCACCATCACCGACATGGCGGAGGCGTCATAGCCGTCGATCACGGTAAACTGCGTGGAGAAGGAGCCCTCCGCAGGGGCGCTGTTCTCGAAATAGTTGGCCTTGAATTTAATGGACTTGTTGCCGGAGGTGGCAAAGGGCGACACCGTGAAGGTGTAGTCCAGATACTTCACCTCGCCGCTTGGCCAGTAGTCAAAATATTTGCCCAAATTGGTGGAATCGATCACGAAGGGGAACTCGTCCAGCGCGGCAGAGACCACGGGATAGACCGTCACGCTGGTCAGGGTACCGCCCACATTGATCACGGGGATCCGCATGGAGATAGTCTGATTGGGTGTGCCGGTAGGTACAGTATAGGAGCCGCCCGCGTTGGTACCCGCCACCTGAAGGCTGCCGAAGGAGGTGGTAACGCCGGACATATTGCCGTTGTCGGTAACGGTCACATAGGCACTGACCTTGAAGGTCACGTCCTCGGTGATAGTGGTGCCGTTCACGGCATCCTCCCGCCACACGGTGGCGTTGATCTTAAAGGGCACGGCATAGCGTCCCTTGCTGGCGAACTCGCTGATCTTGAACTCGAACCACGCCTCCGCCGTGGAGTTGTAGGACATATCCTTTAAGTGCTGCACATCGCTGGCGTAGATCAGCTCAAAGGGCCAGTTGGACACGCTGGCGTCGGTAGGCACATCGGGATAGATGTTGATGTTGCGCAGCATGTATTTCTCGCTGGGCAGGTACTCCTTATTCACCGCCAGCGGCAGCACGATCTTCACCACCTGACCGGGAACGCCTTTTGGGGACTGTGCGCCGGTATCCATCAGGATCAGGGCGTTGGCGTCGCTGGGTATGACCTTGATATCCGTGTTGGGCTTTTCGTCTGTAACCGAGACCCCGCTGACGCCGGCGTCCTCTCCGTTTTCGTAAGACGTGTAAGCCTCAATGGTGCTGTCATCTATCACATCCTCCGTGACTTCTTCCGCCATAGCGACGGTGGGCAGCAGGGATGCTGTCATTAATACGCAGATCAACAATGCCAATACCCGTTTTGCCGTTTCTCTCTTCACTGTGTGCGCTCCTCTCCGGTGTGGTGATTCTCTGTCTCTATTTTCCCGTCACTGAAATAGACGGTACGATCTGTATAACACTGCATCTGCGGGTCATGTGAGCTGAGAACAAAAGTGGTGTTCCTCTCCCGGAAGATCTCACACAGCAGCTCCATGACCTCCTGACCGGTGCGGCTGTCCAGATTGCCGGTGGGCTCGTCCGCCAGTACGATGGAGGGCTCGGTGATGATGGCCCGCGCGATACTGACGCGCTGCTGCTGGCCGCCCGACAGCTCCGCAGGCCGGTGATCTACGTGTCCGCGTAGTCCCACACGGCTCAGGGCCTGCCACGCCAGCCAGTTCCGTTCATCCTCCGGTACGCCCCGGATGGCCAGTGGCAGCGCCACATTCTCCAACGCCGTGTATTGGGGCAAATTATTGTAGTTCTGAAAGACGAAGCCGATATAGCGGCGGCGGAACTTTGTCCGTAACTCCTCGTCCATGGCCTCCAGATGATGCTTGCCTCGGACGATGATCTCCCCTTTGGTGGGCGGCTCCAGTCCTGCCAACATATTCAGAAGAGTCGATTTTCCGGAACCGCTGCGGCCCGCAATGCAGACAAATTCACCCTGCAGCACAGATACGTCCACGCCATCCAATGCACGGACAGTGTTTCCGCCCACGGTATAGTATTTTTTTAGACCCACCGTTTTTATAATGGTTTTTCGTTCGCTCATAATTCTCTCTCGCTATCTCAAATGTGGAGGGCGGCAATATCTATCCTGTTAGAGCTAACTTGGTCTTAACAAGTCTCGGCTCTCATCCTCATGTGGCGCCCAACGCCAGTACGAAATATGCCATTCTGACCGCCGGATGCAGTTCCCCGAAGAATCGGATTTAGAAATCAGTCATGAGTATTTTTCCAGTCTTCGGCACCGTCCATCTTTGCATTCAGGTCACTGCCAAGGTCGCAAGTATAGTTCCATTCGATTACGTCTCCTGCCTTGACAAAATACGTACCGCAGCCGTAGTTGGGATACCATCCGTTGACCGAATACATCCAGCCGCTCCAGCGACCGCCATCAAACTCGTAAAGGTTATTGATACCATTTATATAATTCTTGCTGCGGTGTTCCATGTGAATCTTGTATTTTTGACACACACGGTTAAGAATATCGAAAACCGAGTTCCCCTGCTCAATCTCTACTGTGGTCACATCCAGAATACAGCCAGAAGCGGGGACGATGCCCGCCCACTTACTCTCCAGATGCATGCCGTTTTTTACCGCCGTGTCACAGCGGATGGTGATGGTGACGGTATCCTTCTTGCTGTCCGGCTTCTGATCCGGTGTAGGTGTGGGAGTATTGCTATCTTCAGCTTTCTGGTCGTTCTTCTTGCTGTCGTCCTTTTTGCCGCCGGAGTTGGACGGCTTATTGGCGGTATCCTCTTCAGGTGTGGTAGAGGGCGTCTGGTCTGTCTTATTGCCCTTGTTGCCCTGCGGTGCATCTCCGGAGCCCTGGGCATAGAAATCCGCCACGCTGTCAGGCTTGCTTTGGGACGGGGTAGTTGTTGTTTCCTTTTTGCCGAAGCTGAAGGCCTCCGTAAACCAGGAATACCACGGCTTTTCCTCTTCGGGTTGGTCGGTATCCTCTCCCACATAGTCCAGATCCAATTCGCCGCTATTGCCGGCAGTGCCGGTCTGGGCGCAGGCGCACAGGCTCAACAGCATCATAATTGCCAGCAGCGACGCGATGAAATATCTCAGATTCTTTTTCATTCTTATACTCCTTCAGCCCGTGTCAGGGCTGTTATTTTTGAGGCTGCGGGAGAGGCCGGCAAACCTCTCCCGCTCTATGGGAAAGACTACGGCATATGCCGTCTCGGTTTGGCTTTGTTTGAGGAAGAGGGGGCGGGGCGGCTTAAACCCCGGCCCCCTTATGGAAAGCGAACAGTCTCCGTTCAGACTGTCTCAGCTTGACTGGGGGTAATTACTGCGGATATTGCATCAAGTGCGGCTTCAGCGGAGGTCTCTGCCAAGGTGAGAGCCTTTGCTTCAGCCTCCGCCTTCTTCTTCGCCGCCCATTCAGCCTTAGCGGCCCGCTCCGCACGCTTTTTGATAGCCTGTTCCTTCTTTCGCTGCTCGGATTGCTCCAGCTTGCGCTGCCGCTTCTGCCTTCGCTCCTCACGGAACAACGGTTCTTGCTTCACCTTTTCCGCCTTATAGCGAGCGGTGTCGCGCAGCTTGCGCATGGAACGAGGCTGCGGCAGCCTTGCCGCCGCCATCGCGGCTGCCCAGCTGCCAAAACGCTGCTCAATAAACGTACCGCCATCCACTTCGCTGGGGGATGGGCTGTGACCCAGCGAGATGGCACACCGGCTCAGATACCGCGCCAGCTGCGGCAGCGGCGTATCTGCGTTTCGCTCGGCAAATGCTTCGTCACGCGCTTCCAGTGCTGCTACAGCCCTTTTGACTATTTGGTTTTGTGCCCACGCCTGAAAATCAATGGGACGTCCGCCGCGTTGAGACATAGTAACACTCCTCCTTATTACGAAAAAATGCCGGACAAACCCCTTCTCAGGGGATGACCAGCGACATTTTGGCAAGAAAAAACGCTGACAAAATCCGTCAGCGCACGCTCCTGCCCTCGTCACAGCGAGAGAGCGCCACTGTGTACCAAAGATCCTTGACCGTGCAATTCTCCTGCCCTCGCGCCACAAGGCTTTCGCCTTTCGTACATGATCTACCTTCTCAGAAGCTTCCTCCCAATGGCGGTATTACCCAACAGCTTTCGCCGCTTCGACCATTTCCTTGCGCTCACAGTGCCGTCCGCAGAGGGTTTCTAACCCAAATTCCTTTTAGGCTGCTGCCTGATCTTTTGCGTACAAAAAGATCTTTACGACCAACACAGCCACACGGTGTCACCGGATCATATTTACTTGTCTGTTGCAAATGAATGATGCTGCTGCGGTTTGTGCATACTGCAAAGTGTCAGCACACGCTCTGGGTATTTCGTAAATCATATACAATTTACGACAGAAAAGTTACCGCAATTCTATCTTTTACTATACATTGACTTACCAAAAAAGTCAACAAAAAATGCAGGAAAATTGTGAAAAAGCAAGAACTATCTGAATTGCGATTCAAATTGCTTTATATTGTTTCCATCATCTGGAAGTTCAAAAGAAAGGATACCACGGCATCGTGGTAATTGCCGTCACAAACACCGTCAGAAGGAAGGGAGATTACTATGCCACGGCGAGGAGAGAACATTTACAAGCGGAAGGATGGCCGGTGGGAGGGCCGCTATATTCGCGGCCGGACACCTGCCGGCAAGGCAGAGTATGGCTATGTATATGCCAAAAGTTATGCAGCCTGTCGTGAGAAGCGACGAAGGATGGAAGATGCACTGCCACAGAAGCCTATGTTGACAGGTGAAATGTCGGTATGTCAGGCAGCAGAATTCTTCCTGTCCGAGCGCCGCGGCGCACTGAAGGCATCAACGATTGGGCGTTACGAGTATATGATACGGCACTATATTGTCCCTGAAATTGGAACGATCCTGCTGCGTGATCTGACGGCGGAAAAACTTTCTGTATTTTTTTCGCGGCTGCAAGATAGAGGTTTGTCATGCAAGAGCACAAGGGATGTTGGCGTGCTGCTGAAAACAATTTTCAAAGTTGTGAAAAAGAAATGCCATTGCGACTGCCCCGGCAGGGATGTGGAGCTGCCTGCATATCGAAGCAAAAAGGTCGAGGTATTTGCTGACCACGAAATAGCCGCGCTGGCGCAGAAGGTATTGGATGCACCGGACATCACGGGACTTTGTGTCCTTCTAATCCTGAACACCGGGCTGCGCCTTGGTGAGATCTGCGCTCTACGCAAAAGTGACATTGACTTCCGTTCAGGCTTTCTGCGAATTGAGCGCTCGGTTGCCCGTGTGCGGGATGCTTCCGGAACACATTTGGTGGTTCAATCCCCTAAAAGCAGCAGTTCTGTACGTCTTGTGGCAATTCCCAATGATATGCTGGAGTTGTTGAAAACAGCCACGCAGAATATTCAAAAAGATAACTACCTGCTGACCAACACGAACACGCCAATGGAGCCGCGCACGCTACAGTACCGATACCGGAAGCTGCTGGAACGCTGCGGTATCCGCTATCGGAATTTTCACGCCCTCCGACATACCTACGCGACAAGGTGCATGGAGAATGGTGTGGACATCAAGAGCCTCAGTGAGCTTTTGGGCCACGCTGATGTTCGGACGACATTGCAGACGTATATTCATTCTTCTCTGACCCATAAAAGGCAGGCTGTTCAGAGCATATGTTTCTTACCCATGGAAGGGGCGGGCAGCGTTTTAATTCCGTCAAAAATTCCGTCAGAGATCTCAGCAATTACCGTGCCGCCAAGCAAAACAGGGACTTGTTTCGTGAATTGTATATGATTTACGAAAAACGAACTTTTCCTCATGCAGCCGTAGGCATCTGTGCCTACGGCTTTTTTGTTTTGCAGGCAAGGCGCGATCTGGCTTGCCACATCGTGACCGGGACTAATCATCCTGTTATCAAGACTGTCTGGGATAGAACTGTTCACCGACCCACTTCGCGGTCAGTTCTTTCGGATGCAAGACCAGCGTGGGCGTATGGTTCTCCGCAGCAAAAGCAAAGGCTCTGTTTTCCCCACTGTCCGTTGCTGACATATCCGCATCATGGACATATAGTACCACATCGGCAAGGCCGATGATCTTCCTATAGGCTTGCAGTTGTGCATCCGGCGTACCCACGGGACACACAACAGAAATATGGGTGCATTTTTCCAACATAGTAAAATAGCGTTCCCGCAGATACGGCGCCCACTTTGTGGCTTGTTCCTCATGTGGTATGTAGCAGAAAAGCATCAGGTCTTGGTCGGTGGTTTCCCGCAGACCATTGACGATCTCGGCTGCGTACAGACCTACGCCGCAGTCGCAGGCGGTCAGAAACTGTGTCACACCGCGCTGGCGCAGCGCCATGATCTGCTGCGCCAACTCCATTTTCAGTTTTTGGCAGCGGTCATCTTCCTCGTCAAACCCCCACGGCAAGCGCATGGGGTGCTGTCCCATGACTGCACAACGGTATATACGGCGGTATTCTTCCAAAGCAGTCACACCTTCATAAGATTATTGTCGCAATAAATAATACGACAATAATTATTAAAATGCAACGATTTTCCAAAGTATAATAAACGAAAAATCTTAGGTGGTGAAGTTGTGACAGATATTCTGGAAATCATCAAACGAAATCGTGAGGCACGGGGATGGTCGGAATATCAGCTTGCTGAACGCTCTGGCCTGCCACAGTCTACCATCTCCTCGTGGTATAAAAAATCTATGACGCCATCGTTTGCATCGCTTGAGAAGATCTGCGATGCTTTCGGTGTAACGTTATCTCAGTTTTTCGCAGAGGGTGATGTGCGCATTGCGTTGACGCCACCTCAACGAGAAATGCTGGATAAGTGGAATCGCCTTACAGCGGCGCAGCAAACCGCGTTGATCGTCCTCATGGACACGATGGTGTGAATGGGTAGTTCAGATCTTGCGGCAAAGACTGAGTTTCCACCTATACGCCCCGGCAGCTTTCCGCTACAATGACCTTGTACTTGAGGTCATTAGGCATTGAGGACGGAGCAGCGCAGGCACGGGATGGGCGATCATGTCCAGCGGAGATATCGGCGTGGACATGACCCCGACAAAATCTTGAAGGGGCGAAACGCAAATAAACCGAAAAAAAGATGAAGGGTGTATCAGCTGGTACATCCTTCATCTTTTTCGCTATTCTTCTTTTGCTAATGTTTGCGTATGCAGGAACGCATCCATCAGCATTTTCCCATCCTCGCGGTCACTCCACCAGTACGGGCGCAGAAACAACAGAGCATTCTCCAGCCAAACATAATCGTCCCTGGTCAGTGTATGACTTTGAAGCCCTGCGCTGATCCTGATATACGATTCTCTTACTTTGGCACTGGCATGGTCACGGACAAGATAGCCGTTGAGAAAGCCGGTGATGACAGATATTTCCTCATCCGTATAAAACATGGCGTCCCTCCTGAATTCAATCACACAGGGCAAAGTATAGCATATTTTCTTTGCATCCACAAGCAGTCTTGTACAAACCGGGCTTCCTCTGTGTCAAGGCCGCCTTGAAAAGTGCCGGCGTACCGACTTTATGACAGTTTTGTGACACTTTCCCCGCACTTTTACGGGGGAAGTCAGAGACTTCCTCTGATATGATACAGACAGGGTTGATACACGACCTGAATACTTCAAAGAAGGAGCGTAACATACCATGAAAAAGAAAACAGTTTGGAGCCTTTTACTGGCATTGGCAATGACGGTAACGGCCATCGGAGCATCGACTGCGGCATTTGCCGCTGCGCCCAATCAGGCAGAGCCGCAGACCCTCATCGCTACCGAAAATGAGGATGCCATCTGGGAGCAGATCGAGGCACTGGAGGGAAAAAGTGATGCCGTATTCCAGAGAAATGAAGCACTGTGGGACAAGGTGGACGATGCCTGCAATGCCCTGCCTGATGACTACGATTTCGAGAACTTTGACGAGGCAGCGTTCATCCGCAGCATGACTACGCTGACGGAGGCAGAGAAGGAAACCCTTCTGAATGACATCAAGGAGCTGAACGAGCTGGACGCCCAGATGGAGAAGCTGTATGGGCAGCTGCCCGCCTGCGACAATATGCCGCTTTACGAGAAGGCACTGGAAAAGGCCGATCCCAAGGTGCTGGACGAGATCGACACGCTGGAGCAGGAGTATGACCGCCTCTGCGAGAAGAACGCCGATCTGTGGGACAAGGTGGACGAGGCTTACTTCAACCTGCCGGATGACTACGACTTCGACAACTACGATGAGACCACCTTCATCCGCAGCCTGAGCTTCCTGACCGACGCGGAAAAGGACGCGCTGATCGCCGACTACAACCGTCTGGTAGAGCTTGATAACCAGCTGTGCAAGCTGTACGACACCATTTGGGGCAATACCGGCTGCGAAAGCGGCATCTGCCCCTTTTGACGGCAAAGAGTTTTTCTGATATGATTAACTAAATACGACGCCGATGCTGCGCCTGTGCGCAGCATTTGGCGCTGCTTTTTAGGAGGTCACCATGGGACATTCCATCTATTTGGCGGACGATGAAAAGAGCATCCGGGAACTGCTCCATAGCTTTTTGGCAAGTGACGGATATACCGTGCGCTCCTTTGAAAACGGCGACGCGCTGCTGGAGGCATTCCGTCAGGAGCCTGCGGAACTGGTCATACTGGATATTATGATGCCCGGCACGGACGGCCTTACCGTGTGCCGGGAGCTACGCTCTGTTTCCGATATTCCCATTATCCTGCTTACGGCCAAGGACAGCGAGCTGGACTACGTTATGGGCATCAGTCAGGGCAGTGACGATTACCTCACCAAGCCCTTTCGCCCCACCATACTGCTCATGAAGGTGAGAGCCCTGCTGCGCCGGGTGGAGATGGACAGGGGGAAACCAGCGGCAGCAGTAGATGAATTGCGCTATGGGGATCTCCGCTATTCCGCTACGGAAAATGCTGTCTTTTGCGGAAGCACGATCGTGGCACTGACCCAGACCGAGCTGCGGCTGCTCAGCTATATGCTGAAGCAGCCGGAGAAAGCCTATTCCCGTGAGGAGCTGCTTAACGCAGTATGGGGCTTTGATTCGGAGGTAGAGACCCGCGTGACCGATGAAACACTGCGCCGTATCCGAAAAAAGCTGCTGCAAGCAGGCAGCACTGTCAGCGTAAGCACAATATGGGGCTTTGGGTATAAGCTAAAGGAGGCGGAGCGCACATGAAGAACATCAAGCTGCGGATCGTGTATCTGATCCTCGGTGCGGCACTGCTGCTCTTTGCCCTTTTCATGCTGGCGGTGAACGTAGTGATCCCCGCCCACTTTGTAAGCGAGGCGGAAAAGGCGCTGCGCAACGAGGCGCAGTATGAGAATCGCACCATTCCTTACACCTATGAGGGCGAGGTGTATGATGACGATTGGGACGATGGGGCGGAGGAACATTTCTTCACGCCCAGCATTGTGTTTCTTGAGCTGGAGAACGGCTACCAGCCCAACACATGGAGCCAGGACACCTATCGGCTGGAGAAAAAGCTGCTGGCGTATTGCAGTGAACGGTCTGTTGCACCCAATCGATGCCACGACTTCAAGGCAGACAAGCACCACCTGATCTTCATGCCTGTGCAGGAGGACTACGGCAATTCGGAAGAACCGTATTCCTATATCATGTACATAGATATCGGGCCTATCACCCGCTATATCGTGACGCTGAACTGGGCGTTCTTTGGGGTGCTGCTGGCAATTTCCTCCGTCATGTGCCTGCTGGGCTTCCGCTTCGGCCGTGACATCGAAAAGGAGGCGGAGCGGCAGCAGACCTTCTTCCAGAATGCATCCCACGAGCTGAAAACGCCGCTTATGGCGATACAGGGCTATGCGGAGGGCATACAGGCGGGCGTGATGGACACAGGCAGCGCGGCGGAGGTGATCCTGGCGGAGAGCGACCGCATGACGGAGCTGGTGGACGAGCTTCTGGACATCTCAAAAATCGATATGGGGCGGCAGCCGCTTACCCTTTCCGAAACGGATATTCGGGAGCTGCTCTACGACAGCATACGCGCCGTGGAGCCGACAGCCGCCGCCAGCGGCATCACTATCGTGCCGGACTTCCCCGAAGAGCCCGTTATAGTCAGCTGCGACGATACCCAGCTGCGCAGAGCAGTTACCAATATCCTGACCAACGGATTGCGGTATGCCCGCAGTAAGCTGTGTCTGACCTGCCGGCCCGACAAACGGAATGTGATAATCCGGATACAGGACGATGGAGATGGCATTGCCGAGGGAGACCTGCCCCACATCTTTGAGCGCTTCTACATGGGGAAAAGCGGCAAATCCGGCATCGGCCTTGCCTTGACGAGGGAGATCATTCACCTGCATAAAGGGACGATCCGCGCTTACAACGGGGACACCGGCGCCGTTTTCGAGATCTCCATTCCGGTGAGCAGATAAGAAGATCACCGCGCCGTTTTTGAGCGTCCCTCTTGCAAAAAGGACGGGCCTGGAAAGAATCTTTGCTGGTGCCGGGCGGAGAGTTTCCCATGACTTCCTCTTGTGCCCACATTGTCAGAATGGAGTACATCTATGGACTGCAAAGCAAAAAAATATCTGCATATTTATGACTGGAACTACTGGTGGGGCTATTACCGCTGCTGTAAGGACTGGGAACCTTTCCATGCGGCGGAGTTTTCTCTTTCCGAGGACGAGGCGGGAAAGGCGCCCTTTTTCCACTTTGATTTCCATAACCTCTCCGCACTTCATCAGACCATTCGGGACGGTGAGTTTGTGGAGCCGGATAACCCGGATCATCCGTACTTTCTGGAGCAGGCAAGGCGGCTCAGAAGCGGTGAACAGGACTGGTTTGTCGGGGCGCTGTACTATCCGCTTTTTTCACAGGAGATGCATTTCTGCAACGCCTCCGTCCGGAGCGGCGTCCCGCTGACACAGCTGCTTTCCCCGTCTGTACCGCCCTATTACGGGGTGATCTTTCTCCGGGAGGAGCGCCCCCTCACTCCGGAGGTGCTGACGCATTGGGCGGAGACACTGTCCCAACCCCTATTCGGCCAGCCGTTTTCCTGTACGCTTGCACAAGTCCCCAGCCGGCAGGAGGCCATGGAGCAGTTTGAGAATGAGATGCGGCTGATGCGATGAACGAGCGCCTGCCGCGCTGCCCGGCAGCAGCTGCAAGGCCCCCAACGCCCTGCGGTTGCAGAATTACTTACAACGGAGAATACACATGACTTTTGAAATTCACAGCAATATCACAAATCGATCTATGACCATAGCCGCCCGCGCGGTGCGCAGGGTGCTGCGGCGAAAGAGAAGCATTATGTGGGCCATCTTCGGCTGGAGCGTCTTTTTATTCAACGCATTGCTGCTGATACCATTCGATGGAGAGCCTTTTGTGCTTGATGTCAGAACGGTGACTTCCCTGCTGGTAGAGGTGATGCTGCTGTCCGTTCTGCTGTTTCAGGACCGATTCAATGGCATGATCGCCCGCAAAAACACGCTGGCGGGCACAAAGGAATATCATGTCGCATTCGGCGAGGATTTCTATTCCGTCGTTACGGCGGCCACCACCTCCACGTTCCGCTACGAGCTGATCGACGCACTGGCTGAGTCACAGGACTACATCATTCTTCTGATGAAGAAACGCTATGTGCAGCCTCTGGACAAGCGTGCTCTTACCGGCGGGACGGTGGAGGAATTCAAACGATTTCTTGAGGAGAAGACCGGAAAGACGTTCCGGCGTATGAAATGAACGGATTTTCTATAACGCCCTTTCGCGGGCTGCATTTGCTTCTGCTTTTGCTTACGAATACGCTCAAGGTCGAACAATTGCAGTTGTATACGCAAAGGGCGTTTCGCTGACTGTGATTTTTCAAAAAAGAAGTCGGCGAACCTCAGACGGAAAAATAGTTGAACGAAAAAATTTGACTTAATTAGGCAAATAATACACTGATGTACCAAAAAACGGCATAAATTTCCCTGCAACTATAAGTATATGGGCGGTTGCACATTTAGGATATTAAAACATGCCCAAAATGCACATACAATACAAGTTAAGAACACTTCATCTGCAGGAGACTTGTTTGTATGATAGACTACGCATTTATAGGCGCACGGCTCAAGGAAGCGCGCATACGGAAAAACATGACGCAGGAGCAGCTGGCTGCGATGACTGATGTGGGGTCTACACATATCAGCCATATTGAAACCGGCATGACGATCCCCAGCACAAAGCTGCTTGTGCAAATGATGAATATTCTGGACTGTGATCCCGCCGAGGTGCTGTGCATGGAAATGCGCAGTGCGCGGCCTGTCCTGAACAGTTGGCTTTCTGATCTGGTCGCAGATTGTAACGAGGATGAAGTAAAAATCATCACGGATACTGTCACGGCACTGAAGACAAGCCTGCACCGTAACCGAAACGAAGATAAATAAAGGGGATAAGCCCTCTTTTGCATATTCTGCAAAGGTTGGGCTTCATTTTTTTACCGACACACACCAAAAAGACCTTGCCTGAACTATGGACAAGATACAAAGTGACGCTAAAGACAGCCCTTTACGCGAATACGTTTTGAGCTGAGACAACGCCGAATATCAAAACGCCCGCATTCTGCCCTGAGCAGAATGCGGGCGTTTTTCTTGTGTCGAAAAGCAACGAAAAACGTCGTGCGGTGCAGAGGTCCGCCCATAATGGCCGTTCCCCCAACGAAACCATTATGATAAAGGAGGCCTGCTGCCATGCGGGATAGTCAGTACAAGTCGTGCGCGGTACAGAACCAGTTTACAGCCTATCTGATTGCCGCGATTCGCAATTACAAAAGAACGTATTTAAGGAGAATTTCCACAGCTCTTCGGACAGAACTGCCCATGGAGGGACACAGCGAGGTGATGGAATTATGTGAGGAAACGGACTTCTTCTGTGGGCTGCCGCTGATGCAGCGATTGGAGAATGAGCGTCTGTTCGCTGCTATGCAAGGGTTAAGCGAGCGAGAGCGTTACATATTTCTGTCTAAAGTCCTTGGAGAGATGAGTCTTTCCGAGATTGCGCTGTCGCTCGGTATCACCTATGGAGCTGCGGCCATGTCCTATCATCGCACGGTCTCGCGCCTGAGAAACGCTGTGGGAGGTGGTAAAAGTGAATGATTTCATGGAGCTGTTCATGAGTGCGAAGAACGGGGATTCGTCTGCAATGGAGGAACTTCTGCATATGTACTACCCGCTCTTATACAAGGAATCCGTAGTCAACGGGATCTTTGATGAGGATCTGCTTCAGGAACTGTGCCTGCTGTTCTTGAAGTGCGTGGCAAAGTTCAATATTCGATAGAGAGAACTCTCTCGGTCGCATTCTATGGAAATAATGGTTTAACCGCTGCAAGGAAGAAGCCCAGTTCGCATGAAAGGCGAGCTGGGCTTCCCAATTTCACTAATAACTATACGCCTTCAAGTCTCTCAACGGCTTCTTCATAGGTATATACCGGCAGAAACCTCGTCCCTTCGCAGACCGCCGAGAACACGGGGGGATGACCTCTTGCATCGCAGGCGAACACCCCTTCTGCCTCTACGGCGGCATTCAGTCGCTCCAAGTACATATAGAGGTTCCCGGAACGATCCATCCTATATTCCGGTGCAGAGCCAATCTGATGCTGCCCCATATAAAGCCGCGTTTCTTCCGGCAGGGGCATCAACAGCTTACATGTGGCTGCCCGCGACGGTCTTTCCACCATCGGAGCAAAGAGACTGCTTTGCTCTCCAAACATGGGGCCGCGTGCGTGTACGCACTCCTTGTACGGAAAGTGACAGGTGTTTTGCCTAAACATAGCGGTTAGCCTGCGGATATTCTCGCACATGGCATAGGTGTCGATCATCTCATGGGGACGGTGTTCATTGAAATAACCTGCGCTGATATTGACAGCCGCAGTTTTCAAGTGCGGTGCGACCACAGAGATGTCGCTGAACGAGCCGGAGTTCTCCTTGAAACCGAAGCTGCAAACGAACTCCGTGAAGTCAGGGTTATCGCAGTGATAGAATACGGCGTCATTTCTGCCGCGCCGATCCAATTCAACGATATAGTTGACATCAGGACGCAGCTTGCTGTTGGTAAATTTCCTTGCACCCACACCGCCGAGCTCCTCGTCTTCGCAAAACAAGATATGACAATGGCACTCGCGCATCAGCATCAGGATCATATACACACCGGCACGGTCATCACCGCCGATCCCGTAGGGCGACATCAGGTAGCGTCCATCCTCGGAGCAGCAGATGATATCCGGCCGGTGGGTATGAACTGTGTCCAGATGGGCGACCAGCAACACGGGGACAGTACCTTCTGCATAAAGAAATCCGCTTTTGCAGACGGGTTCATAGTCGTGCGCGCGCAGTTGCTGCACAAGATGCTCTTTCAGCTCGCGCTGGGTCATCTTCAAGATGCTTTCAAAATGGGATATACTCATTCCCATAGCTTCGCAAATATTCATTATGCTCCTCCTCACGCCACCGCCACGGTAGCTTTTTCACAAAGCGTATGACCCATAGCACGACAGGCGGAGGCCATGCTGCACGATGCGCAACCGGAGGTCAACTGCTGGTAGCAGTCCTGACAGACCTCCACCAAGGTGCCGCGCCGGTTATAAGCTGGATACATAGTGCCTAAAGTGGGGCGGCCGCAGGCGGCGCAAATATGCAGGCACGTCTTGCAGTAAAAACCATCTTCAAGATAGATTCCTTGACCACGCGCTACCGTCTGCCCGCATTTACGGCAGACGGCCACCTCTTTGCAAGAACACTTGATGGCACCATTGCTCCGCAGCTCATTGCCGCAGCAGACACACCGAGCCGCAGCTCCGATGGTCAACTCCGTGTCTTTTCTATGTCCCTGCAGGACCGAGAGATTGCCGTGATAATTATAGTCCGGATAATGTAAGCTGCCTCGGTAGGTCGAGAGATGGGCGTTCAAGTCAGGACGTTTTGTTTTCAGATACCAGAGATTTGGTTCCGTCAGGCATCGGGAAATAGCCTGCTGCACCAGATGCCGGAACAGCTTGGACACTTCCAGCGCGTTTCCTGTATCGGCAGGATAAAGCCGGGACTGGAACAGGGTGCCGTTTTCATAGAAAAACATCTGCCGGTATCGGCGTATGGCTTTGCGGTATTCCCCAGAAACGTCGGCATCTACGGCATAAAATACCATGCTGACTCTATCGTTCATATAGGAAAGACAACCCGCCTGGTATCCTCCGTCGCTAAGGCGATGGCAGGACACCCATGTGTTGGATTTGCTGGACATCTCCAAAAAGTCACAGGGATGTACGGAGAGAACTCCGATCTCCTGCATGGTCAACGGGTTCAGAGCGTCGGCAAGCTGTGCAAAAACGGCGTTGTACCGGGTGTGTCTATCGACGCCGTATTTCTTGCAGAGTTTTCCAATAATGCGGCTGGCCTTCTGATCTTTTGCACAGCGTATCCCGCCGCGCTGGCGTAGGATCTCCAGATTTTCTTCAGAAACGGTGCAGCTATAACCTGACACGGCTGCATGCAGTGCTGTGCGGAAATCCTCCAGCTGCTCACCGCTGAGTATCTCAGAGGCGATGTCCAGCAGCGTGAAGGCCGTTTCATCTACCATATCAGGCTGAATAGAGAGGGCCTGATTACAGTCGAAGATGATGGCCTGTTCATCCTCGTTCCAATTGGGATGACGCCGCAGCAGTGAAAGCAGATCCGCTTTCGCTGTCTGCCAGGCTGTCAGATTAGCCATAACACCCTCCTCCGAAAAACTCTTTTCGTATTTGTACATAACCTCATAAAACTCGTTTTTCAGCTCTGTGAGCTCTTTCACTTCATTCACACCTTTCTTACATTTTAGAGTGGAGGGGTAGAGAGCACGGCGCTCTCTACCCCTTTTGCGACTAACGCCTGCGCCTCATTCTCCGATCATCTGGAAAAACTCGCCCGGCGACAGTACACGGATGCCCAAGGCACGTGCCTTATCCAGCTTACTGCCGGCGTTTTCACCACAGATCAGATAGTCGGTCTTTTTTGTTACAGAACTGCCGGCCACAGCACCCAACGATTCGATCTTCGCGTTGATGCCGCTGCGGGTATAGGGCTCGACCTTTCCGGTCACAACCATCGTGCAGCCCACGAACGGGTTGCTCTCCATTGAGTGCGTTTCGGTAGTTACGGCTTGGATCGTCACCATTTCTTGTAATTCCTCCCAAAGAATACGATTCTCTTCTTGTGCGAACCATTGATGAATGTTTTGGTGCAGTGTTTCTCCAAAATCGGGAAGCTGTGAGAAATCGAAATCATTTTCCACGGCTTCTTCGAAATCGGAAGGCGAGCTGCCAAACTGCTTCGCCAGCACTTTGCTGGCGTGATTACCTATCATCGGGATGTCCATGGCAATCAGGTACCTCTCAAATGTGGTATTTCTGCTGCGCTGTATGGCACCCCACAGATTATCCCACGATTTCTCACCAAATCCTTCCATGCAGATAATCTCCTGCATATAGTGATTCAGGCGATAGACGTCTGTGAAACTGTGTAGCCAGCCGCGAGCAATCAAACGCTCCAGTGTGGCCTCGGATAAGCCCTCAATATCCATAGCTTTTTTACTGGCAAAATGCACGAACCGCCGAAGCTTTCGCATGGCGCAGTCTGGGTTATCACAGAAGAGTGCCTTTTTTCCACCATCTGTAATATGAAACCGCGTTTCTGCGCCGCAGCAGGGGCAGTGCTTCGGCGTTACAGCATCCAGATCAAAATGCCCACGCTCCAGATTCTCCTCAATATGAGGAATGATCATGTTTCGCTTGGACACCAACACACGGCAGCCGGGCATCAGTTCAAGCCCTTCAATGAAAGACAAGTTGTGCAGGCTGGCACGCGATACGGTGCATCCATCGATCACTACACTGTCGAGTACCGCCACCGGCGCGATCTCACCGGTGCGCGAAGGTGTCCATTCGATATCCCGCAGGACGCTTTGGTATAACTCGTCCTCAAATTTGAAGGCGAGTCCATCCTTGAAGTGGTGACCGGTGCGCCCGCAGGTCCTGGAGTAGTCCACCTCATCGTAGGTCAGGACAAGACCATCGATGGGGAGATCGCTCTTTTCTGCGGCCTCGCGCATTTGGGCTATGAGCTGTTCATATTGTGCCTTGTCGCCATTCTGCAACTGTACGGCATGAATGACGCCGAACCCAAACTCAGTGAGTTTCAGAAGCCGCGCATGTTTTCCGTTTGCCCAGTCCGTGTACTCCTCAAATCCCTCCAAAACCGAGAAGGGAAGAAATGACACATGGCGCTGGGCGCAGATCGCTGCGTCAAAAGCCCTTATGGACCCGGCTGCCAGATTGCGGCTGTTCTTATACGGATTGCCTGCGCTGTCCGTGATGGATTTCAGGCTCTCAAAATCGCTGTTGTGGATGAAGCTCTCGCCGACGACCACCAATCGATCTTCATAGGGGATGCGTTCGGGAATGCCGGAGATCGCCTTTGCGATGTGTGTGATATTCTCGCCGATAGACCCATCTCCGCGCGTTGAGAGGCGGATAAGCTGACCGTTTTCATAGATCAACTCTGTTGTCAGACCATCCAGCTTCAGTGACAGATCAACTGTACGCCCGGCCTGAAATGCGATCAGATCCTCAATGCTCTTGGTCTTATCAAGCGATAGCAGGGGAATGTCGTGTGCGACCTTTGGTAATGCTGACACGACAGGATACCCAACCGTCTGTGTGGGCGAATTCGCCATGCAGACACCGGTATGCTCCTCCAACACCAGTAATTCATCGTACATATAGTCGTACACATCATCTGCTACGCTGGGGGCATTGAGGTTGTAGTATTCGTGCCGGTATTGGTTGAGTTGTGCGACCAGCTTTCTCATAGTGCTCATTTCTACTGCGTTAGCCATTATGTTCATTCCTTTCGTTGGTACTATCACCGAAATTCAGCTTTCGGATCATGGCAAGAATAGCGTTATCGTCATTCCACGGTGCAGACCATGGCTGCGGGGAAATGGTGTCATAACGCACGAAGACCTGGCCCTCCGAAATTTGCAAGGATACATCTGCGCGTTTTGCGCAGACGATGGCAAGATTCCCTAATTGTTTCATACTGTCCAACTCCTTTTTTAAGCTGCGGCCTTATCGGAGGCATACAGCACCCGCTGTTTCCATTGTTCAATAAATGCCGTGATCTGAGCCGGAGGCTCCTCGTTGTCAAAGCCTCGTGCCTGCGTAACCTGACCATCCTTTACCTCTATGGTACAAAGTGATTTGTCCGGCTCGTCAACACTCCTCACAAAGAGAATGACGCTCTTTTTTTCGGCAACATTTTTAACATAGAGTCTCACACAGTGATGAAGCGCCGCACCTTCATCCACGATCTCTTTTGCGGAATGCGGAGGGATCATCATGAGTTCTTTGCTCTGATACTGATACCGCTTCTGCCATTCGTCAAAGCTGCCTGCGATAGCTTTTTCATGCTCTGCCGTGCGTTTGTCCTTCAGTGTCTTTGCTACACTGTCATGGGCAGCCTTCAGCTCGCGCGGAAACAGTATGAAGCTATTTTTCACGTCATATTGCAGTTCCTTGCACATACAAAGATAGTCATGGTAGTCGGTGATCAGCGTGTTAATCTTGTAATAGTCTACACGCTTCAAAGCCGCTTCATCTTCCGGAGCAAACTGCTGCTCCACATAACGCTGCAGTTTATGCACACTCATGTGAGCAAGCAACTCTTTCGCCGCGTCGGCATTGCTGATCTTGCTGGCAATAAACCACTTTATTTGTTCCGTGCTCGGTTTGTGATCTGCTTGGAGCAGCTGACGAATCAGATGTAATTGGTCGATTGAAGGATTCAACTCCCGTAAGAGTGGAAAATAAGGCCGATCAATACCTAATATGGCCCGCATGTTCTCACCGTTGAAATTGATGGCTTGAAGTGCGGAGTAACTATGACCTCCATATATGATGCCACTCACCAAGCGGTAAAGCTTCATCTTGATCAAATGCTCAATCTTGGGCCGTTTTATATATGCACTCAAGAATGTTGCCACTCCCGAAAACGAAGCGATGCCGGAAAATGCCTCCAGCTGTGAATAGGCCCACGGCGTATCCTTCAGCGTATCAGATAAGTTGCGTTGATATAAGACCCCGCTCATATCTGCCGTAAAATTATATTTCCACCGGTCGAATACCGGGCGGTATCCATTGCACCACGGAGTCAAATCGTATCCAGCCTTATAATGATAGTAGTAGGCATCAACGCTGCACTGTCCGCTCGATGAAAGGGTAATAAACTGCCGTGCATTTTCCCAGATCTCAAAATGGTTTGGGATGTCTGAGTCAGCAAACGAACGGTACACCTTTATGATCCGCAGTACCAGTCCGTTACCCTCCGCCTTTTGCAGCACTTGAACCGTTTCGCGGTCAAAAATACGTCCACGCCTTCCTCTGCACTTGAATGTGATCTTCTTTTTGCAGCGAGGGCAGAGGCCGGAGGTGTTGTGCTTAGCTGCCGCAATACGGACCTCGTGCCGGCAAGCGGTACAATATGCATGCCCCGGCGCTTTTCGCTGGTAATCATAGAAGATATACTGCGGCATGACTTCGCGGTGGATAAAACCTTTAAGGTCTCGGGGCAGCACTGGCACATATTTCATCCGGTCTATGATCGCACGCTGCTTTTTCCACTTACGTTCTAACTCCTTGCGGTATGAAATCAGCCGTTGCAGATAACCTAACATTGAAATAGCGCCGCGCTCACATTTACAAAAGCGAGCTATGCGAGATTCGTCCTGCTGCCGGTAGAAAGCACACTTACTGTCAAAGCCTCCTATTCGGTCCAAGGAACCCAATGTTGAGCATTGCCATGTGGCCTTCGCATCCTCTCTAAATGAAAGTGTGGCGAAATCATCCCGGCTGTGGAACATGACCCAACGGGGTTTGATGCTGCCCGCCAGAATGCTCTCCCTCTGATAGATATAGAGCACCAGGATACGCTGCCCGGCAATATTCCGTACTGCCGTGCGGATAATATAGGGGCAGCTCTCTACATGAAGCACGCCTTCATTCAGATTGAATTCCAGTTCCGGCATGGCAAACTTGCGGCAGGCGCGTTTGTCTATTTTACGAGTCATGCGCTCACCCCCAGGCTATCGAAAGAGATCTGTTCGTCCAAGGGTGCAGCTTCCGTTGGCGTGTCGGCTGGTTTTTCCTCCGCTTTGGCGGCGGGCTTCTCCGCTTTTTTCTTCTCCGCCTTTTTCGTCGTGCTGCTCCTGCCGCCGTAATACGGTTTAGGAACAAACTTTTCTTCTTGACCACGATCCTCCTTTGCGTTCATATCTTTGAAGTAATCCTCCGCCCACTGGTAGCAAAGCCCGTCCGGCACGTCGGTGCCGTAGCCTTCAGCCGAGGGCTTGACATCATTGTCCTCCATCTCCTGCTTGGCAAACTCAAATGCCCTGCGTTTGATATAACGGAAGCAGTTGACCATGTTCTTGCGGGGGTGCATGACATTCCGGGCAAAGGCCACATCCTCAAGGCAAAGCGTCTGGATATACTCGGTGACGCACTGCTTCATGTTGCGGCGTGTCAGTCGTTCGGAATCGTCGCCCACACGCTTCATAGAGGCGGCCATCACTTCGTCATCGCTCATCGCTACCGCGTTTTCCCATGCGGCCTGTTCAGCTTCCTCCTTGGCTCGCTGCCTGGCCTCCCACTCGGCTTTCCGCTTGGCCTCAGCCTGCTCATGCTCCTGCCGCTTACGATCCTCTTCCGCCTTTTTATCTGCTTTCAGATTGGAAGGTGAAGGGGAATCATCTGCGTTTTGCTGCATCTGGGAGAGCAGAGCCTTCGCCTGCTCCTCCTCAGCCTGCTGCCGGTCGTCTGCCCGTCTGGACGCCAACTCTGCGGCATCCTGTATCGCCGGGCTTCGATCCTGTACATTATCCCGCAAGTCTGCGGCCATCTCTGAATATACTCCCATAAGGCTCCTCCATTTCAAAATAAAACGGCATTGGGCGGGTGATAGAAACACCTGCCCGATGCCGTTCGTTTATGGTGGAACAGCTCAGTGCCGTTCCCGTTTATCTTTTGCCAGCTTTGGCGAGAACTTTACCGGCAGGAATTTATCATTCCCATCACAGTAAAAGTATCTGCGCCCGTTTTCGTCAAAGAACTCGATCACCGTGGAGGGTGAAACGCTACGTCCATGATAGTCCGCAGGCAGCTCGCCGCTGTATCGCGCCGCCACCAGTTTCAGACGGATGGCGTCGTCCTGCTGCACTTCACACACCAGAGCTCCTTCATAGACCAGCGCGTACTCCGAGGCAGGCGGCTGTTCATAGCCGGCCTTCTGCAAAGCCCTGATCCCGCCAAAGGCGAAATCTGCGGCCTTGCCCTCAGATACATCCGGCTGGTAGATACGGAAACACTGCTGCGCTCGCAGGGATAAAAGATACTGCTCCAGTGCCGCGTCACCATCCCGCAAAAAGCGGGCGTACTCCTGCTCACTCAGACCCAGGTGATCGTGGAGCGTACTGCTGCAGATGTTCCTCTCGTGCCATGCGGCGATCTCCTCACTGATGGCGTCAAAGGAACAGAGCCCGCAGACAAACCGCGTTCTGAAATTCATTTGAGAAACATCTCTTTGCTCTTTTTTCTGCCGCATGGCAAGCTGCCAGTCATCAATGCCTTTATAATTCGGATCCCACGTCAGGCGGCGGCACTCCAACCCATGGCTGCGTGCCATGAGATAGATTTTCGACGCGCCCTTGCTGACAGCGGCGTTGTGATACTTGTCCATATCCTCGGCTTCAATGATGACCTCTGTGCCATTGGCGGCCAGCAGCGCAAACAGCATATCCAGCTTGTTGACGTTGTTGGCACCTGCCGTAGCCGCAAAGGAGCGATCCATCAGAAAGTGGGCCACGTCCGCTTTCAACAGCCCTTCCGTCACATAGACAACCCGCGCAAAGGGATCGCCCACGAAATGGACAGGACTGCCGGAGGATACTCCGCGTTTCTTGGAAGCGGAGGATAGCCACAGGTACTTTGTCCCGCTCTTGTCAGGGTCGCTCTCCTGATCTCGGATAGGCGTATCCAACCGGATCTGTGCGCCGCGTATCATCCCATCAATACCTTTGGCGGGGATGATGATCCCTGCCGTGACGGAATTGAAGTTGACCGTCCATTTGTCATCCTTACCTACATAGAAGCCGGGAACGCCCTCCACCTTACAGCCTCGGCTGCGCAGCTTTTGCGCCAGTGACCGGCACAGGTAGAAGGGCGGGGTACTTTTGTACCCCAGCCGTTCTATCTGTTCGTCGGTCAGCCCGCGCACCTCATGGAGATGCTTGCGGTGTTGAGGCGTAAGCGTCAACAGCTCCAGCAGCATGGAAAATGTCTGGTGGATCTCCTGCGGTGAGGCAAGGACGGATTGCTCAATCGCCGCCTGCTCCGGCAGTTCCTTTGCGGTGTACTCCGGCGCCGTAAGGCCGTTTTGCAGCGTGTCGCAGATCTCACGGTAGGATTCGGAATTGCTGATCCCGTATACCTTTCCGTAGAGAGACAGCATACCGCCGCCTTCGTTGCAGTAGTTGCAGCGCCAGAGGTTTTTAGCAAAGTTGATGTTCATCTTCCCCCGCTTATCACCGCAGATCGGGCAGTCGGCATATACGCTGTCCGCCTGTCTGCGCCGGATATGCAGATGCAGCAGCTCAGCCACATCCATGATATTGAACGGGAACTCCTGTGGCTGCGCCACCGCGCCACCTCCTTACCATCATCTTGAACGATTCGTCTGTCAGCTGGCATTTGCCAGACGCTGGAGCTTGTCCAGCATCAGCTTGGCGCCGGCCCGCAGGATATTGTCATCCCCGGAATAGCCCTTCACATACCACTTGAGGCTGGCTGGCCTCCGCTCGGCGACTTGCTTGAGCGTCTGTCCGCTGCACGTGCCGATGGGCACGATGATTTCCTCGGCCTCCGCTTCGGTCATCAGAGTGCAGATGGTATCCACATCCATGTCCTTGGTATAACTGGCAGCACTTGGCTCGTCATATACGAAGGGCAGTTCCGTTTCTACCGCAGGCTCTGCAACGGCCTCCGCAGGCTGTTCCGCAGAGACTTCCACCGGCGCCGTGTCAGGTACGGATTTTTCTGCATGGTGAACCACTTCCTGTTCAGGTTGCTGTACGACCACAGGCTCAATGTCGGCCCGTACCGCAGCAGGTTCCGTTCTGACCTGTTCCGCTGCCGCTTGAGGTGCAGGGGCAGGCTCGCTCCGCATAACAGGCGTGATCGGTTCTGCGTAAGGCGTATCCGCCTTGGGCATCGGTGCGAACTGGATGCCGAAGCCGGCGTTGGTCAGTGCCATGTCCAGAGCATCATGCTCCGCAGCCTGAATATACAGACCGGCAGGCGCGTTTTCCTGTGTCATGGTGGCAATGTAGCTGCTGGCGGGGTCGGTATCATCCTTGTCGAAGAATACCTTTGCCTCGATGATCGCCAACTGATCCGTGATGCGCAGCGGCGTCAGCCGCGTGCGTCCGGCGGGATATTTCAGCCGGAACCAGAGCTTTTTATATCGCAGCTCCAGCTCGTGTCCGTTGGCAGTCTTTTTCAAGAATCGCAACGGATCGAAGCCTGCGACACGGTTCAGCTCAGACACGACGGGGACAGCATTGAACAAAGTGGATTCGGGTGTATTCATTTCAAAAGCTCCTTTCTAAATAAAAACATGAGACAGGGCGTAGATTTAACGCGCTTGCCTCATTTTTACAAAATATTCACAGTGATACTCAAGCACTGCGCTGCTGCACTTTGAACGTATTGGTGTAGAGTGAGATCCTATGTCCTAACTGTGTGTTGCGTTTTCCGGTATCGTCTTTATGAACCGCCATGTAGAGCATGCCGATCTGACCCACCAGAATGACCTTTGACTTGGCGCGGGTGATAGCCGTGTAGACAAGGCTTCGCGTCAGCATCCGGGCATGACTCCTCAGCAAAGGGAATAGTACCACATCAAACTCACTGCCCTGCGCCTTATGGACGGTGGTGGCATAGGCAAGCTCCACATGGCCCATTTCCTCCATGGAGTACTCCACGACCCTCGTGGGCGAAAACTGGATCGATATGCGCATACCATCCCGCTCATCATGGCGAAAACTGCGGATAAAGCCAATATCGCCATTGGACGCCTTAATACTGTTCTTGTTCTGCATCACCTTATCACCTACCCGAAAATAGAGGCTGCCCACCTTCAGATCGGCTTCCTCCGTCTGCGGGTTCACCAGCTCTCGGATCGCCTCGTTGAGTTGGTCAACGGAGGCCGCGCCGGTGGAGCGGAAGGGCGATAGAATCTGCACGCGGTCTACACCGTATTGCTTCACCTGTGCCAGATAGAGATTCCGCAGGTGTTCGGCGGCTTCCTCCTGGTTGGCGCATTTGCAGACAGTAAAATCATTGCCGTAGAAAAAGCCGGTGTCATTGTTGTTGATCTTCTGCGCGTTATAGGCGATAAGGCTGTCCTTCTTCTGACGGAATATCTCATTGAGCACCGTCACAGGGATCAGCCCGCAGTCGATCAACTCACGGAACACATCACCGGCTCCAACGCTTTGCAGCTGGTCTGCATCGCCCACCAGCAGCACCTTTGTGTTCGGCCCAATGCGGGAGAAGAACTGCCGTGCTAGCCACATATCCATCATAGACGATTCATCCACGATGATAAGGCCTGCATCCAGCATATCTTCTTCACATTTCCGGAAGCCACCATCCTCACCAAACAGTCCCAGCAGGCTGTGCAGCGTGCTGGCATTGTTTACGCCGGTACTCTCCGCCATGCGGCGGCTTGCCCGGCCGGTGGGGGCTGCCAGCAGGATATTCTCCGATGGCTTCAGCAGTTTGAACACCTCAATGACCGCTTTCAGGACGGTGGTCTTACCGGTACCGGGTGAGCCGGTAATGATGGACAGATCGCTGCGGAATACCATGTGAACAGCCTCCGTCTGCCGCAGAGAGAGCTCGACCCCCAACTGACGCCGTACCCTTGTCAGCAAGTCCTGCACATCCACCCGTTCTACCGGGCGGCAGAGCAGCCTTGCGATGCTGCGGGCGGTTTCGTCCTCCTGCGCGAAGGTCTTGACCAGATAATAGTTACCGTTGCTGTTAATGATCTTGCCTTGCAGCAGCATGTCGTCGATCACAGCCTCCAGATCATCTGCCTTTACCCGCATCTGCGGTACGGGGATCATGCTGTTCAGCAGAGCCATGGACTCCTTACGAAGCTGCTCTGCATCCAGATACAGATGACCGCCATCTCCCTTTGCACCCTCCAGCGCGGCAAATACCGCACCGCGGATACGCATGGGTGAGTTCAGCGGCCAATTGTTCTTTCGCATGATCGCGTCCACGCGCTTGAAGCCAAATCCGGATATCTGACAGAGTTCGAAGGGGTTATCCCGCAGAATATCCACGCTGTGTGCGCCGAAATGGTCATAGATCTTCGTGGCGGTGGTGGGGGTGATCTGAAAGGGGGCCAATAGCAGCATCAGATCACGAAGGGTTCGGCTCTCGTTATAGGAGGCAATGATCTCCTCCAGCTTTGCCTTGCTGACGCCCCGTATCTCCAGCAGCCTCTCCGGTTCATTCTCCAGCACATGCAGTGTATCTGCGCCAAACCGGTCTACGATCAGCTCGGCGGTTTTGCCGCCAATGCCCTTGATAAGCCGTGAGGAAAGATACCCCTTGATCCCTTCGCGGGTCTGAGGTACGACCTCCTCACATTTCGTCACATGCAGCTGAAAGCCGTTTTTACCCTCTTTCCACTCACCGTCCAGTATCATGCTGACCTGATCGGTGCGCGGCAGCTCATAGCCCACGGCGGCAAAATGGATCATATTGTCCCGATGCCGGTACGCGCTGCGAGCCTTTTCTGGGATAGAACGGTCTGAGGTCTTTACGCTGATCACACTGTACTTGTTGACGGGGTTATAGAAGATCGTCCGTTCATAGATGCCTGTATAAGCCAACTCATGCAGCCTCCTCTCGTCGTTTTTTCACATAGAAGCGCCGGCTTTCCGAAACAGTGACGTACTGCTCGTAGATGTCCGGGTGCTGCGCCTGCAAACGCTGCAGGTTGTCCTTACTGATGCCGGATTTACGCACAGGCTTATAGCTGATACTGTAAGCCGCTTCACGCCCCTGGCAGACAGCCGTGCAGCTTCGTCCCATTTCTGCGACGATACGGCCTTGCAGCCGCCGCATTTCCGCTTCAATGTGCTCATAGTTTCGTTTCTCCGCGTTTCGCTGGGTCTGAAGCTCCAAATACCGGGGGATCAGCAGTGCCATATTCCCCTCCAGTATCAGCTCCGGCGCCGATGGGTCAGCCGGCCCGAAATGACGCCTGACGCTGTTGAGGATCAGATCGCCGTCCTCCGTATAGGGTGGGGGCATGCCGGTGAGGATGTGGTTCTCCCAGAAATCCTGCTCCAACGCGATCAGCTCCGCCTCATAGTCCCGGTCACGGTCGATATGCCGGATGATGACTTCATCTTCATTGTTGCCGTACAAGCAGCAGTAGAAGACCTCATCAATGTTCATCACGGACATATAGTGCCGCCCCTGAGCCTCATAGTTGAGGGGAACGATCTCCTGCCCATCCTCGGACCACCAGTGATCCTTTGCATTATAGTTGGTGGTTTTTATTTCGAGGATCGCGGTTCGCCCTCCGGGAAGCTCTACAAAGTAGTCAATATCCGCCAGCATAAACGTATGCACCGGATGATAAAACATCTTCTTGATCTGATAGATGCGATACCCCGTTTTCACATGGAATATCTCTGCTACCAGATCCTCCAGCAGATGCCCCATCTTCTTGGCTACCCAGTTGCTCTCCGAGTCGTCAAAAGGCACGATTTTCAGCTTGTCATAGTAGAGATCCCGTGCCGTAGCAAACGGTGAGATTCCTAATATGGCGGCTGCATCGCTGCCGCCGATCCCCCTGCGCCGGTATTCCAGCCAGTCTTTCTCCGGAAGACCCTCCGTGCTGACCAGGACTGACGGCGCATAAGACTCGCTTGCGACTGCCATGGCTATACCCTCCGCTGCCCCGTCTGATGGGGTACAACGCGGGTATAGCTGCGGCGGTATTTTGCCGCCTTCCGCTCCGTTTTCCTGAGTTTCTGCCTGCGCCGGTCTCCTTCTCGATACCGATACAAGCGTTTGCCGGGATAATTCCTTCTGCTCATGTGGATGCCACCTTTCAAATATATTCCAAAGCCTTACGGCATTTGGGCAAATAAAAAAAGCGAGAATGACATCCTGATCCTCTCAGATACTTGCGCCTGCCGATGGCATGGCCGGTGTCATTCTCGCTGCAGGGGAAAATGTCCCCTCAAAAACAAAAAGTCAACAGCCCACTGCTCTGCGGCATAGTGGTGTTGTTGACTAAAATACAAGCTTAACAACGTGTGCGGTTCAGAAACACTCTGAAATGCCTGTATAGGCGTTGCACAAAAAACAATTACATGGTGATAGTACCACAATATATTGTGGTAGTCAAGAAACAATATCGCCCATATAGAGAATTTGAAAAAAATATTACTTCGTATGTTAAATTTACGGTGCCTGATTTCTTTTTATTTAGTGTAAGGCTAAGCCAGTCAGAAGATGACTGGTTCTATTACATGCACCTTGAAAACTGAACAGCCCCACCGGAGGTTATACAGGAGCGGCGGATAGTGTGCGAGAACATAAGGGAGCGCACCCACCGCATAAGTGCCGCACAGCGGCAGCCTGCTAATACGCGGTCGAAGAGAGCGCAGGAAATGGACCGGCAGGTGGCGCAAAAAGCGATAAGGAGATGTGATATGGATCACTACAAAGATATAGAAGAAATCCCCATGATATTTGGCCCGCGCGAATTGTCAAAGATTTTGGGCATTTCTAAAAATAAGACTTATGAGGTCGTAAACAGGTATGATTTTCCTAAAATCCGAGTTGGCAGAAGAATCATCATCAGCAAAAAACATTTTTTGGAGTGGATGGACGCCAACTTTGGTAAAGAACGCAACAATACATAAAAGGCACTTTTGTTATTTGCTTTGATTCCTGTTGAGTTTTCCTTCGGAAAGTCGTATAGATATTATGTGTGGAAAAACCTAAAGGTTTATATCCCACATGGTACGATTTGTATGCCTGTACGACAGTAAGGAGGATCAATAAAAGTATGGGCAAAAAGAAAGCAAATGGAGAAGGATCCATTACAAAACGCAAAGATGGCCGCTACATGGGACGCTATACAGTGGAAAGCAAACGAAAAGCGGTCTATGGAGATTCTTTCGAGGAGGTGAGGCAGAAACTCAACGAGATACTGAACGAGATTGCAAAAGGTGCCTACGTAGAACCCAATAAATACAGCGTGGAAAAATGGCTGCGAGAATGGTTAGAGTTATATGCCCTGCCAACGGTGAAGAGGTCAACATACATCTCCTATGAAGGATATGTACGGATACACCTTGTCCCGGAGATAGGGCAAATAAAGCTGACATCTTTGAGCACCAGGGATCTCCAGAAGTTCTTTAAGGAAAAAGCCGGTACAGAAGAGAAGAAGGGGTTAGCTCCGAAGACGTTGCGGAATATTTACAATATGCTTCATTCGGCATTAGACCAAGCAGTTGCTGACCACAAGATTCTTAGAAATCCGACTTTGAATGTCAAATTGCCAAAGGTCAAGTCCAAAGAAATGCGCGTTCTAACCGTGGAAGAGCAGGCGGTATTACAGGACGCTGTAAGCCGTGTTGATGAATTGCATGCCTATGGGATAACCTTTGCAGTCAGTACCGGGGTTCGTTTGGGTGAACTGCTTGCCTTGCGCTGGAAAGATGTAAATGAAAAAGAACACTACATCTACGTCAGGCGGACACTTGGCAGACTGCAGAAGGTTGATGAAAAAGGGCATCTCGTTAAAAAAGAAAAAGGAACTCCATCAACGGAAATCGTTGTGCGTTCGCCTAAATCTGAGTTGTCCATGCGAAAGATACCATTGTTCGATGAGTTGTGGGACGACTTGATGGCATACAAAGAAAAGCAGAACGCTCTAAAGGATGCACTGGGATCAGAGTATCAGGATCAGGGCTATATTTTTGCCACGCCACTGGGCCATCACAACGATCCGAAAGTCTACCAAACGCTTTTTAAGCGCATAGTAGCCGCTGCCGGAATCGAGTCTGCGAACTTCCATGCGCTGCGTCATACGTTTGCGACACGAGCGTTGGAGTCAGGTATGGACATTAAGGTCTTGTCTGCATTACTGGGTCATGCGCAGGCATCAACTACGCTTAATCTCTATGGACATGTCCTTCCGGATCATAAGAAGATCAGCATGGAGAAAATGCGAGGCAACTATATGAGCTGCAGTATAAGCGGCAGTTCTGATGATACTTCCGCAGATGCACCGCAGACTCAAGACCCGACCATTAGCACCATAGAGGATGCCCGGCATAATCAAGAGCCGACCATCAGCATCGCTGCGGAGGATATCCAAGGACTGGAACTGAGTGGTGACACCAATGCAGCTATGCCCCAAATTCGCGATTTAGCCATTGACACCAACGCAAACGAGAAACAAGCGCAAGCAAGCTGATTTTGACACCAACGCGTTGGAGTCAAAGCAAAAGCCATCCACGCCAGAATTGAAATACAACCTCAAATGAGCAGCTTGTTTTTTCGGTATGGCTTGCCAACGAAAATGGTGTCATTTGGTGTCAGGGAAACGGTTGGTGTCAATCGTTGGTGTCAAGAGCATGAAAGAGTATCAGAAAACCACACTTTCGCAACATCAAATATCCGAAAGCCCGAACAATGCAGGACGCTGACACATTGGTGTCGGTTGGTGTCACAGCAAAATGAGCAAAGAGATTTAAGGGTGCGGTTAAAACAAAAAGAACCGCAAACCCTTTGAAATCAATGGGTTTGCGGTTCCTGTTTGGTTGCGGAGGCAGGACTTGAACCTGCGACCTCCGGGTTATGAGCCCGACGAGCTACCAACTGCTCTACTCCGCGATATAGAGTTTTTGCGGAATTTAGAGCTCCGAAGAATCGGAAAAGTCTCCGGGTTATGAGCCCGACGAGCTACCAGCTGCTCTACTCCGCGATATATTGTTGTACCGGTGGTGCCGGTGACCGGACTCGAACCGGTACGGCATTGCTGCCGGGAGATTTTAAGTCTCCTGTGTCTACCATTCCACCACACCGGCGGATTCGGCATAAGTTAGAATACCACACTCCCCGCAAAGTGTCAACACCTTTTCAAAAAACATTTGACAAAACATTTCGACAGCATCCGCGAGTACCACGGCCGACCGGATTTTCCCGCCGCAGGGAAAATAATCCGTGGGTTTTCCGCCGCTTCCGTGTATAATAGGGCAGAGAGACACGAAGGGTGGTGGGACAGTGGACGATGTATCCCTGATGGACAGGATCGCCTCCGGCGACGAAGCGGCCTTGCAGACGCTGCTGCGCCGTCACGGTGCCCTGCTGCGCTATGTGATCGCGCCCATCCTGCCGGATGCGCGGGATCGGGAGGAGTGCTTTGCCGACGTATCGGTGAAGCTGTGGCAGGCGGCGGGGAGCTTTGATGGGACGAAGGGGTCGCTGCGCGGCTGGCTGACGGTGCTGGCGCGCAACTGCGCGCTCAACCGCGCCCGCGGCCTGCGGCCGGAGACGGCGCTGACAGACGATATGCCCCATGGCGCAGGCAGCGCCGAGGATGCCCTGCTGCGGCAGGAGCGCTCCCGGTTGCTGGTCAGGGCAGTCAAGAGCCTGACCGACGGGGAGCAGACGCTGTTCTACCGAAAATATTACTACTGCCAATCCACCGCCCAGATCGCCGCCGAGCTGGGGTTGACGGAGCGGGGCGTGGAGGGGCGGCTGTACCGCCTGCGGCAAAAGCTGCGGGAGCTGTTGGGAGGTGACTTCTGTGAGTGACGATCTGCGCTTTGACGCGCTGCTGACAGAGGGCGCCGACGCCTTGCCGCCGCCTGCGGATGTCAGCCCGTGGCACAGCGCCATGAGCTGCGTGGTGTGGGGCATCGCCCTGAAGACGCTGACGCTGCAGCTCCTGTACCTGCACTACATCCTGCCCACGCTGGGCTGCATCCTGCTGGTGCTGGGCTTCCGCACACTGCGGCGGGAGAACAGCGCATTGCGGTGGGCCTACGGCTTGTCCATCGCCGCCGCCGTCATGCGCGCTGCTGCTATGGTGCTGGCGGCGCTGCCGGTGGAGAGGGGGGCGGCGCTGGCCTATGTGGATATGGCGTTGATGCAGGCAACGCTGATCGCCCTGTGGCGGGGCATGGTGGGCGTTTCCCGCGCCGCCGGTGCGGAGAAGCCGTCCGCGCCTGCCGCCGGGGTGCTGGCTGCCTTTTACGCGGTACTGATGGCGTTGGCCATGATCGGTCTGGAGGGCTGGCTGCTGGTGCTGCCGGTGCTGGCGGTGTACCTTGTGATCCTGCGGAATCTGGTGAAGCTCTCCCGCTCACTGGCGGACACCGGCTACGTCATCCACGCCGCGCCGGTGCGCCTGTCGATGGCGGCGGTGCTGTGGGGCTATCTGGGCGTGACGCTGGCGGCGGTGATACTGGCCATGCTGCTGGGGCAGCGGTATCCCATGGACTGGCAGCCCCGCGGCGACGCACCGCAGGACGAGACGATCCGGGCGGAGCTGCTGGCGCTGGGTATGCCGCGGCGTGTGCTGGACGACCTGACCGCCGAGGAGGTGGCGGCGATGTCCGGCGCGAGGGCGGTGTTTGTCAACGAGGATAAGCTGTACAGCCAGACAAAATACCGGGAGATCGTCATGGAGCACTATTTGGGCGAGGACCCGCTCCGTGTGCTGCGGTACTACCGCACCATCACCACCAAGCACGACGACGGCACCCGCTCCTATACCTACGTCTACCGGGCCTTTGACACGCTGGAGCAGACCATGACCAGCGTGGCGGTGGAGCTGGCGGGCGCAGACGGCGAAAAGCACTATATCGTGATCCACCACCTGTACTACGACACCCAGCCCAGCTCCCGGTATACCGAGGGCATGACCGTCTGGCCGGTGTGGAAGATGGAGAACAGCTGGCGGCCCGGTACCCTTTGCAGCGGACGGGTGCTGTGTACCCGGCGGGGGACGGCGCAGGCGGCGGCACTGCACGGTCTGGCGTATGATGACCGGCAGGTCACGGGCTTCTTCGGTACAGACCGGCGGGCGTCCTTCGATGCACAGTGGACGAGGCCGTCCGGCGCAGGCGATGTCAGGATGTATATGCTGTACGATGCGTTCTGCGGCGGCGATGCGTGGGTGCTGACCAGCTATGGCAACTATACCCGGCAGAGCAAGCCCGTTTACCCCTTTGACGGCTCGATGCTGCGCTGGGGAATGGGGGATCGCGGCGCCTGCACCCGGTATATGGGCTACGTCCAAAAATTCTGGTAGTGGCGACGACGGCGAATAGACGCATAATAGACGCATATGAGAAAAAAGAGAACCGCTCTGCGGTTCTCTTTTTTCGTGTGCTTATGACTGATAATGATGGGCGTCCTGCAAGACCATATCCTTGACCTTCATCAGCCGGGTGGTGTTGCCGCGCTCGTTCTCGTCCAGCTTCATCGTAATATAGCGGATGTTCTTCTCCGTCTCCGGGATCATCACATATTCCAGCGCGTTGACGCGGCGGCGTGTCTTTTCAATGTCCTGCGCCAGCAGCTGCATGGATTTCTCCACCTGCGCCAGCTCCAGCATATCGGCGAACACCTCTTGCATCTTCTCCAGCGCCGCGTCCAGCTCACCGCTGGTCTGGGCGAAGCCGTAGGGCAGGAGGGAGCCCTCGCCGCCCTCGGTGTGGAACGTGAACACCGGCACGTTGACACTCATGATGTTCCGGGCGTCTACATCCAGCGACACGGAGCGCTGGGGCCGCAGCAGCGACTGCTCCAGCATCTCCGGTCCCATGACGGCGGCGGCCACGGTGAAGGCGTCGTTGGCCTCCTTCAGGCCCTGCTCCACCTTGGCGCGGAGCTGGCGGTTGCGGCGGACGATCTCCAGAAACTGCTTCATCAGCTCGTCCCGCTTATCCTTCAGCAGCTTGTGACCGCGGCGGGCCGTCTTGAGACGGCCCTTCAGCCGCGTCAGCTCCATGCGGGTGGGATTGACAGTCTTTCCGGCCATAGGCGGTCACTCCTTTTCCGGCAGGTACTTGTCCAGCATCTCCGGCTTGATGCGCTTGAGTTCGCTTCTGGGCAGCATACGCAGCAGCTCCCAGCCAAGATCCAGTGTCTCCTCTATGGTGCGGTTCTCGTCGAAGCCCTGCGAGACATAGCGCTTTTCAAACTCGTCGGCGAATTTGGCGTACAGCAGGTCGGTGGGGCTGAGGGCGGCCTCGCCCAGAATGGTCATCAGCTCCTTGGCCTCCTTGCCGCTGGCATAGGCGGCGAACAGCTGGTTCATGGTGGGAGCGTGATCCTCCCGGGTCTTGCCGGCGCCCACGCCCTTGTCCTTCAGACGGGACAGGCTGGGCAGCACGTCCACCGGCGGCAGGATATTCTTGCGGTACAGGTCGCGGCTGAGGATGATCTGCCCCTCGGTGATATAGCCGGTCAGGTCGGGGATGGGGTGGGTCTTGTCGTCCTCCGGCATGGTCAGGATGGGGATCATGGTGATGGAGCCCTTACAGCCCAGCTTCCGTCCGGCTCGCTCGTACAGACTGGCAAGGTCGGTGTAGAGGTAGCCGGGATAGCCGCGGCGGCCGGGGACCTCCTTTTTGGCGGCGGACACCTCGCGCAGCGCCTCGGCGTAGTTGGTGATGTCCGTCAGGATCACCAGCACGTGCATCTCCTTCTCGAACGCCAGATATTCGGCGGCGGTCAGCGCCATGCGGGGGGTGGCGATACGCTCCACGGCGGGGTCGTTGGCCAGATTGGTGAACAGCACCGTGCGCTGGATGGCGCCGGTACGCTTGAACTCCCGGACGAAGAACTCCGACTCCTCGAAGGTGATGCCGATGGCGGCGAACACCACGGCGAAGTTGGAGCTGTCGTCCAGCACCTTGGCCTGCCGGGCGATCTGCGCCGCCAGATTGGCGTGGGGCAGGCCGGAGCCGGAGAAGATGGGCAGCTTCTGCCCGCGCACCAGCGTGTTCAGGCCGTCGATGGTGCTGATGCCGGTCTGGATAAACTCATTGGGGTAGTCCCGGGCGGCGGGATTCATGGGCAGGCCGTTGATGTCCATGTGCTTGTCGGCCAGCAGGGCGGGGCCGCCGTCGATGGGCTCACCCATGCCGTTGAACACACGGCCCAGCATATCGGCGGATACGCCCAATTGCAGGGGGTGTCCCAGAAAACGGATCTTGGCGTCCCGCAGGTTGATACCGGCGGAGGAGTCGAACAGCTGCACCACGGCGCGGTCGCCGTTGACCTCCAGCACCTTGCAGCGGCGCACCTCACCGTTGTGGAGCTGGATCTCCGCCAGCTCGTCATAGGTGACGCCCTCCACGTTCTCCACCACCATCAGGGGGCCGGAGACCTCGTGAATGGTGCGGTATTCCTTCATCATACGTCCTCACCTGCTTTCTTGACCAGATCGGCGATCTGGCTGTCCATCTCGGCGTATACCTGCTCATAGTTGGCGGCGTATTCCTCTGCGGCGGCGTACTTGGCCCAGCCCAGACGCTCCCGGGCGGGGATGGCATACAGCGCCGGCAGCGCCGCGCCCTTGTCGATGGCGTCGCGGCACAGATCCTCATAGTGCAGGATCAGCGCCAGCAGGCGCATCTGCCGGTCGAAGCTGGAGTAGGCGTCCACATCCATAAAGGCGTTCTGCTGGAGGAAGTCCTCCCGCAGCATACGGGCGATCTCCAGCGTCAGCTGGTCCTTGGGGGACAGGGAGTCCTTGCCCACCAGCTGGACGATCTCGTTGAGCTCGTTCTCCTCCTGCAAAAGATGCATGGCCCGGTTGCGGTTGCGGATGAAGTCGGCGCCCATGTGCTCGTCGTACCACGGCGTCACCGCGTTCAGATACAGGGAGTAGGAATTCAGCCAGTTGATGGCGGGGAAGTGGCGGCGGTAGGCCAGCGATGCGTCCAGCGACCAGAACACCTTGACGATGCGCATGGTGGCCTGCGCCACCGGCTCGCTGAGGTCGCCGCCGGGAGGGGACACGGCGCCCACCGCGGTGAGGGAGCCGGTACGCGTCTCCGTGCCCACGCACTGTACCATGCCGGCGCGCTCGTAGAACTGGGCCAGCCGGGAGGCCAGATACGCGGGGTATCCCTCCTCGCCGGGCATCTCCTCCAGACGGCCGGACATCTCGCGCAGCGCCTCCGCCCAGCGGGAGGTGGAGTCAGCGATGACCGCCACATCGTAGCCCATGTCCCGGAAATACTCGGCGATGGTGATACCAGTGTAGACAGACGCCTCCCGGGCGGCCACCGGCATATCGGAGGTGTTGGCAATGAGCACCGTCCGCTTCATCAGACTCTCGCCGGTGCGGGGGTCGGTCAGCTCCGGGAACTCCCGCAGCACGTCGGTCATCTCGTTGCCCCGCTCGCCGCAGCCGATGTAGACCACGATGTCCACGTCCGACCACTTGGCCAGCTGGTGCTGCACCACGGTCTTGCCGGAGCCGAAGGGGCCGGGTACGGCGGCGGTGCCGCCCTTGGCGATGGGGAACATGGTGTCGATGACGCGCTGACCCGTTTGCAGCGGCGTCTCCGGCGGGAATTTCTTCTTATAAGGACGGCCCACGCGGACGGGCCACTTCTGCACCATGGTCAGCTCCCGCACCGCGCCGTCCGCCGTGCGGAGGCGGGCAATGGGCTGGGTGATGTTGTACGACCCGGCCTCCGCCAGCCACTCCACCGTACCGGCGACGCCCACCGGCACCATGATCCGGTGCAGCACCGACGGAGTCTCCGGCACGGTGCCAAGCACGTCGCCGCCGGTGACGGCCGCGCCCACGGCGGCGGTGGGCGTAAAGTCCCACAGCCGCTCACGATCCAGCGCCGGCACCTGAATGCCGCGGGTGATGTTGGCGCCCACCCGGCGGACGATCTCCTCCAGCGGACGCTGGATGCCGTCGTAGATATTCTCGATCAGGCCCGGCCCCAGCTCCACGCTGAGGGGCGCGCCGGTGGTCTCCACCTCTGCGCCGGGGCCGAGACCGGACGTCTCCTCGTATACCTGAATGGAGGCCCGGTCGCCGGTCATATTCAGGATCTCTCCGATCAGATGCTGGGGGCCTACGCGCACCACATCCGCCATGCTGGCGTCCGCCATGCCGTCGGCCACCACCAGCGGGCCGGAGACTTTGATGATCTTACCCATTCTCTTGCTCCTTTCAGGAAATATCCGCGCCCACGGCGCGTTCCACCGCCGCGTGCAGCGCCCGGTCCGCCAGACCCAGTGCGCCGCCCTTGCCGGGGATGAGGATGACGGCGGGCAGCATGTCATCCTGGTAGCGGGCGATCTCCGCCGCCATATCCTGTGCCAGCTGCTCCGTCACATAGATCACGGCGTAGCTCTCCTGTGCCAGATGGTGCAGGGTCCTGCGGCCCGTCTCGGCGTCGTCGGCGAAGAACACGTCCAGTCCCAGCGCCCGGAAGCCCAGCACACTGTCGCGGTCACCCAGTACGGCGATCTTATACATATGCATCACGCAGCCTTTCCCGTATGGCGTCGGCGCTCAGACCTGCCAGACGCCCGGCCATGACGATGCGCACAGCCGTCCACTCCGCCTCTTTGGCGATGAGGTAGCCCAGCGCCACCTCCACGCCGAAGGGTACCTGCCGTGCGCCGGCGGCGGTTTTCAGCACCGCGTTGTCGCAGGCCTTTTCAAAGGCTGTCAGGCTGCCGCCCTTGACGGCCGCCTCGCCCTCCTCCGCCGCCTCCCGCAGCGCCGTGCTGCGGAACAGGGCGGCCACGCCGTTTCCAACGCCGGCACGGAGGGTGTCCACCGGCACGCTGCCGCCCTCGAACAGCACCTCCTGCAAAAAACCGGGGTCCATGTGCAGCCGCTCCGCCCGTACCAGCGAGCGGAGGTTGGCGGCGTCGATCATGGCGCGGACATAGCGCTGGAGGTAGTCGCAGCGGCTGTCTGCCGCCAACTTTTCCAGCTGTGCAAAGCAGGCGCGGTCCAGCACACAGTCGCTGCGCTGGGCGCTGCCCGTCTCCGCCAGAAGCTGGGCGGCCTTTTCGGCGGCGGCAGCCATGTCGCCGGGGAGGAACTGCCAGCTGCCGCCATCGGCGTACTGCCGCTGCAGGTCCCCGGCGGGGATGGTGCCGGCGTCCATCAGCAGACGCTCCGCGCCCTCCGGCGCCTTCAGCAGTACCTTGATGTTGTGGTAGTCGTATTTGATGCGGAACACGTCCAGCAGCTCCTTCTCCGGCATGAACCGCTCCAGCTCGGCGAATACGTCCTCCCGCTGCTTTTTCAGGCTCGCCTGCAAGGTGGCCTCGTCCCGGATGGGGTCATACCCCAGGTCGGACAGCAGCTGGGAGCAGTTTTCCGCCGACGGCGCCTGCAAAAGCTGCTCCAACCGCTGGGCGGTCAGCAGGTTTCGCTCCAGACTCCGGATGCGGGCGGAGAGGAACAGGTAGTCCGTGTCCTTTCTGCGCTTAGTCAAAGGGTCGCCCCCTTTCAGTCAAATAACAGCTGTGCCACGGCGGAGGACTCCTCCTGCCGCAGCTGGCGAAGCTTTTCCGTGAAGCTGCAATTCAGCTCCACCCGTCCCCGCCGCAGTACCAGTCCGCCGCCGGTGTCACGGGTCTCCTCGGACAGGCGGAAGGCGGCGCCGGGCTTTTTGGCATTGGCGGCCTCCACCACCGCCGCGCCCACGGCGTCCCGGTCGGCCTTGGACAGCAGCAGCTCCTCGTCGCCGCTGCCGTTCTCGGCGGCCAGCGACGCCAGCAGGTCGACGTACTCCGCCTGCGGCAGCGCGGTCAGCGCCTGCGCCGTGCGGGCGAAGGCCTCGTCGATGAGCTGCTGCTTGGCGGCCAGCACACGCTGGCGGCAGGCCAGCTGGCTGCTGCCGTTGAGATGCTCCAGATGCGCGGCGGCCTGTGCCGCCGCACGCTGGGCGCTGTCCTGTGCCGCCGCGTCCGCCTGCGCCTGACAGTCCCGGAGGATGGCGGCGGCATTTTCGGCGGCGCTGGCAGCCAGCGCGTCGCACGCCGCCTGTGTATCCGCCTCCATGCGGGCAACGATCTTTTCCAGTCCGTTCATAGCGGCACCCGCCTTACTTCAGAATGTTCAGGGAGATCATGATGGTGGCCACCAGCGACAAGATGGCGTAGAACTCCACGATGCCGCAGTAGATGATGCCCTTGGTGGCGGCCTCCGGACGCTTGGCCACGATGTTGATGGAGGCGGCGGCCACACGACCCTGGAAGATGGCACTGAGCCAGCCACCCAGCATGATGGGCAGACAGGCGGCAAAGAAGGACAGACCCTGGGACAGGGTGATGTCCACGGCGCTGCCGCTGAGCACGCCCACCTGGCCCAGTACCAGGAACAGGGCCACGAAGCCGTACAGACCCTGGGTGCCGGGCAGCACCTGTAAGATCAGGCATTTGGTGGACTTATCGGGATCCTCGCTGGTCAGACCGGCGGCGGCCTCACCCACCATGCCGGTACCCTTGGCGGAGCCGATGCAGCACAGGCCGGCGGTCAGCGCCGCGCCCAGAATGGCGAAACCCAGTCCGCCGATGGATTCAAGAATACTCATTACTCATGTTCCTCCTTCACGATCTCTACATAGTTGGATTGCATACACAGGGGACGGAAGGCCTTGCCGCCGTCCTTGTAAAAACGCCCGAAGAATTCCAGAAATTGCAAACGCATATCGTGGACGTAGCAGCCCAGCAGGTTCAGCGCCAGATTCAGGGTGTTGCCCACCAGCGAGATGATGACGAACGTCACGATGTTACCGGTGGTGGCGCCCAGCATATTGAATACCTGCGCCAGCACCGCGCCGGACAGCATCAGCGCCATCAGACGCACATAGGACAGAATATCGCTGAAAAAGCCGGTGACGCCGTTGTACACGGCGGCCACCACGCCGGTGACCTTGCCGAAGCCCTTCTTGCCCCGGCCCGCGCCGTACAGCAGCATCACGCCGCCGATACACAGCACCACCGGTACGCCGCCGACGCTGCCCACATCCAGCAGCGCCATAGCGCCGCCTGCCAGAATGATCCACCATGTGATCTCATCGAACAGCGCGTCGGGGAAATGGCCGTTCCGGCACTTCTCCACCACGCTGACGGCCATGCCGGTGAACACCTGAATAGCGCCCAGCACCAGCGAGCCCACCATGATGGCCATGGTGTCATTCAGCGGGTCGAACAGCGACGGCAGGGCAACGGTGCTGGCGGGGTCGATGAGCTTACACAGCTGGGGGATGAAGTCCCCCAGAAAGCCGCCGGTCAGCGCGCCGAAGATAAAGGTCATGATGCCGCACCAGAAGATCATCTCCATGAAGCTCCTGTTGGCGGGGCGCTTCTTCTTCAAAAACAGCAGCGAGCCGACGATCATGGCCAAGCCGTAGCCCATATCCGCCATCATCATGCCGAAGAAGAAGATGAAAAACGGCGCCATGATGGGGTTGGGATCCACGCCGTCGTAGGCGGGCATGGAGTACTGCTCCGTGATGCAGTTCATAGAGCGGGTCAGCACGTTGCCGCGGAGCTGCACCGGCACGTCGGGGATCTCCTCCGCCGTGGGGTCGCTGACATCGTAGGCACAGTCCAGTGTGTCCAGCCACGATGCCAGCCGGGGCAGCCTGGCCACCGGTATCCAGCCGTCGAAGGCCACGATGCAGCCGTCGGTCAGCAGCCGCTTCCGGTTCTCCTCCCGCATGAGACGGGAGTTCAGCCGGTCGCTGCATAGCTGGAGGTCGGGCAGCTTGCCGCCCAGCGCCGCCAGCGCCTGACGGGCGTCCTCCTTCTCTGCGGCGGTCTGCCGCAGCGCGTCGTCCAACGCCGTCAGGTTCTCCTCCGGCGTGCCGTGCCGCCCCTTCAGCTGTCCGCCGGCGAAGCCGAAGCTCCGCAGCAGCTCCAGCGCCGCTGCCGTGACGGTCTTGTGGGTCAGCAGCAGTAGGCACTGCTGCTCCCGGTCGGCGTACAGCAGGTACGCTTCCGCCTCCGGGATCTGCGATGCCAGCGCGCCCTGCACCTCGTCCCAGTGGGCGAAGGGGGGCAGCGTGCCGGTGGTGATATCGCACCAGCGCGTCTCTGTCAGCTCCAGCGGCACATCCAGACTGCGCCACGGACGCAGGGCGGCCTGCTCACTGCGCAGCTGGGTCTCCTTGGCGGTCAGACGGTTGATATCCGCCGCCAGCTCATTGATGCGCTGTGCCGTCTCCAGCTCCGCCGCCAGCGACGCCTCATCCAGATAGTCCCGCTCGGAAATGCGGGGGCGGGGCGTCAGCAGTCCCGCCTTGGGCGGCGGCGCCGTGCGGCGCAGGGTGTCCATGGCTGTTTGCAGCTGCCGCTGCCGCGCCAGACAGTCCGCCGTCGCCGTGTCGCACCGGCGCAGCGTATCGGGCAGCGCTTCGGTGTCCGGCTCGCTGATCTCCAGACAGCCCATGTGCTGGAGCCGCCGGAGTATGGCGTCGTGGTCGCGTTCCAGCGCCAGCACCTGCAGGCGCTTCATTTTCACAATGGCCATCTACCGTTTCACCACCTTTTCCAGCAGGTAGGCCACGGCGCCGTCCATCCTGCCCAGCGCCGCTTTACGGAGGGCTTGGCAGTCCGCCTCGGTGTGCGCCAGCATGACCTGCCGCTCCGTGTCGGCCTGTGCCTCCGCCTGACGCAGCGCCTCTGCGGCGGTGCGCCGCGCCGCCTCCTGCGCGGCGGCGATCAGCGCGGCGCCGTCCTTTTCAGCCTGACGCACCCGCTCCGCCGCTGCGTTCTGTGCGGCGGTCTTCTGCGCCAGCAGACGCTCCTCCGCCGCTTGCAGGGTGTCGATCTTTTCCCGGTACAAGTTTACTCACCGCCTTTCTCAATGTATGCAGGCAGGGGGTGACCCCTCTGCGCGGCCTCCCCCCTGAGAAATACACCATATAGTTACCAGAGGGGCTGGCCTCTGCGTTATGTTGGATTCAGAATAACATAAAAGCCGGTGTCCCACAACGGGCAAGCCGTAGAAAATGACTACCTGCTTTTTGTGGATTTCGTCAAATGGCGGGCAGCCGTGGGACGCCCCCGGCGGAAACTTTCACACACCCGCGCCAACAGCCAAATTCCAGTGGCATTTTTCCCATATTTGTGGTATAGTATCCTTGTTATGGAAACCGAGGCGATAACAAAGAGAAGTATTTCGACACAATATAACCATTTGTATTCTATTCTGACGTGAGGTACTGCTATGACATATTTGACTGCCTTTCTGTTGGGGCTGGTACAGGGCGTGGCGGAGTTTCTGCCCATCTCCAGCTCCGGCCATCTGGCCATCGCCCAGAACCTGCTGCATATCGAGGGCGCCGGCAGCGTGCCGGAGTTCTTCGATGTGCTGCTCCATCTGGGTACGCTGATCGCGGTGTTCGCCGCCTACTGGAAGGATATCTGCGAGATGGTGGTGGAGTTTTTCCGGGGCATCGGCGATCTGGCCCACCGCTCCACGCCGTCGCCGGTGCCGCCGGCCCGGCGGCTGATCCTGTTGATCGTCGTGGGTACGCTGCCGCTGTTTGCGGTGCTGCCCATCCGCAAGGCGGTGCAGAGTCTGGGCGACAATATGGTATTCGTGGGCGCGGCGCTGATCGTTACCGGCTTTCTGCTGTTTCTGTGCGACCGGGTGCGGAAGGGCCGCAAGACCGAGCGCAGCGCCACATGGCTGGACGCCCTGCTGGTGGGCGTAGGACAGGCGGTGGCCACGCTGCCCGGCGTGTCCCGCTCCGGCATGACCATCACCGCCGGCTGCTTTGTGGGGTATGAGCGGCGGTTCGCCGTGCGGTTTTCGTTCCTGCTGAGCATCCCCGCCGTGCTGGGCGCCAACATCCTGTCCATCGGCGACGCGGTGAAGACCGGCATCAACGGCGCGGAGGTGCCTATGTATCTGGTGGGCGTCGTCACCGCCGCCGTGGTGGGATATCTGTGCATCCGGCTGCTGAAATATGTGGCGGATAAGGGGCGCTTCGGCGCGTTCGCCTATTACTGCTGGGCAGTGGGCATCCTGACGCTGGTGCTGCAAGCTGTCAAGTGAGATAAAAAGTGAGGAAAACTATGGCATCGACACAAAAGAAAACGAAGAAAGGGAAAAAAGCGCCGCCCAAGCCGGAGCCGCCCGCCTATAACGGCATGGCGCGGCTGATCGGCGGCATCGTCTGCCTGCTGCTGGCACTGTGCGTGCTGGTGAGCTATTTCAATGTGGACGCGCTGCTGCTGACCTTCATCGCCAAGGCGCTGAAGGGGACGCTGGGCTGCGGCTACTATCTGGCCGCCCCGGCGCTGCTGGGTGTGGCGGTCATCCAACTGCGGCATCAGGGCCGTCCGGTGATCCTGCGCACCACCTGCACGCTGCTGGTGCCGCTGCTGGCGGGCGTGCTGTGGCATCTGATCTTCTGCCGCGCCGCCTATGAGCTGGGCGGCGGGTTGCTGTCCCTGCTTTGGAAGGACGGGCAGACGCTGGACTGCGGCGGTGTGGTGGCCGGCGGACTGGCGCTGGGCAGCGAGGCGCTGGTGAGCAAGGTGGTGTCCATCATCATCTTCGTGGTGCTGCTGCTGGCGGCACTGCTGGGCGCGCTGCACATGACGCCGCAGCAGGCGGTGGATAAGATGCGGGAGTACCGGGACAGCCGCTGGGACGATGAGGACGGCGAGGACGACCTGCCCGACGATTTCGAGCCGCTGCCCCGGCGGAGGGCGTCCTCCGCGCCGGAGAAGCCGGTGAAGGAGAAGCCCGCCCGGAAGCGTGCCGGTATCGATATCCCACTGGACGGGGAGCCCTCCGCCATGGAGAGCGGAGCGAAGAAGGAATTCTTCACCCGCAAGTCTGACACGGTCCGGACACCGGATCAGGTGCTGGAGCAGAAGGCCGCGCCGGAGCCTGCGCCCGCTGCGCAGGAGGCCACGCCGGTGAAGGAGCCGGTGTCTGCCAGGACGAAGAAGGCCCAGCTCCAGCAGGAGGTGGAGTCCGCCGCGCAGAAGGTGAGCCAGGCCATCGAGCAGGAGCTGGCCCAGGGCGAGGAGGCCTACCGCTATCCCCCCATCACCCTGCTGGAGGAGAATCACGCCGACAACTGCACCGAGGTGGGTGCGGAGCTGCGCAACAACTCCCGCCGTCTGGCGGAGGCACTGCGTTCCTTCGGCGTGGACGCCGCTGCCGGAGATGTGGTACACGGCCCCAGCGTCACCCGCTACGAGTTCACGCTGGAGCAGGGCGTCAAGCTCAGTAAGATCACCAACCTGTCCGACGATATCGCACTGGCGCTGGGCGCCAGCGGCGTCCGTGTGGCGCCGGTGCCCAACAAGATCTCCGTGGTGGGCATCGAGGTGCCCAACCGCACTGTCACCGCCGTGCGCATCCGTGACGTTATTGAATCCCGGGAGTTCACCCGGCACCCGTCCTCCGTGGCCTTTGCCGTGGGCAAGGACATCGGCGGCAACAACATTGTGGGCAATATCGCCAAGCTGCCCCATGTGCTGATCGCCGGTACCACCGGCTCCGGTAAGTCCGTATGCACCAACTCCCTCATCGTCAGCATCCTCTATAAGTCCACGCCGGACGAGGTGCGGTTCATCATGGTGGACCCGAAGATGGTGGAGCTGGCGCCCTACAACGGCATTCCGCACCTGCTGATCCCCGTGGTCACCGACCCCAAGAAGGCCGCCGGGGCCTTGCAGTGGGCGGTGTTCGAGATGATGAAGCGCTACAAGATGTTCTCCGAGAAGGGCGTCAAGGACTTGGCGGGCTATAACGCGCTGGCCGAGGTGGACGAGGATGTGAAGAAGCTGCCCACCGTGGTGGTGGTCATCGACGAGCTGGCCGACCTGATGCTGGTGGCCGCCAAGGAGGTGGAGGAGTCCATCTGCCGCGTGGCCCAGATGGGACGCGCAGCCGGTATGCATCTGGTGGTGGCCACCCAGCGTCCCTCCGCCGATGTGATCACCGGCCTGATGAAGGCCAATATCCCCAGCCGCATCGCGTTTGCCGTGGCCAGCTCTATGGAGTCCCGCATCATTCTGGATACTCCCGGCGCGGAAAAGCTGGTGGGCAAGGGCGATATGCTCTACGCCCCACTGGGAGACAGCAAGCCCACCCGCGTGCAGGGCTGCTTCATCACGCCGGAGGAGATCGAACGGGTGGTGGCCTTCGTCAAGGACGCCGCCGGCGAGGCTCACTACGATCAGGACGTTATCGAGAAGATCCAGCAGGCGGTGGACGCCAAGTCCGACAAGGGCAAGGCTTCCCCAACCGACGGAGCAGCCGATGGCGACGACGGCGACGAGCTGCTGCCCGCCGCGGTGGAGGTGGTGCTGGAAACGGGACAGGCCTCCGTGTCCATGCTCCAGCGCCGCCTGAAGCTGGGATACTCCCGGGCCGCCCGTCTGGTGGACCAGATGGAGGAGCGGGGCTACGTCGGACCCTTCGAGGGGTCTAAGCCCCGGCAGCTCCTCATCACCCGGGAGAAGTGGCAGGAGCTGCAAATGGCCAAGGGCGCTGCACCGGCGGAAACGCCGCCCGCCGCTGACCGCTACGGCTCCATCCACGACGTGTTCGAGAGCCACGACGCGCTGGACTGACCCGCGCCACCGATACGAAAAAACACCCGCAGTCCACAGGACTGCGGGTGTTTTGCTGTGATTTACAGGCCGTCCGGCGTGTTGACACCGAAGCCCTCGCCCAGGATCTCGTAGGCGTCGCACATGATGATAAAGGCGGTGGGGTCGATCTCCTTGACGATGGATTTGATGCTGACGATCTGAGAGCGGCTGAACGCGCACAGGATCACGTTTTTCTGTCTGCCGCTGAAGCCGCCCCGCCCCTCCAGCAAGGTGACGCCGCGATCCAGCTCCAGCAGCTTGGTGGTGATGTCCTCGTAGTGCTCGGAGATGATGTACGCCATCTTGGCGCCGTTGCCGCCGTAGACCACCCGGTCAATAGATTTGGAGATGAGGAACAGCGCCACCATGGCGTACAGCGCCTGCGTCAGGTCGCGGAACACCGCGGCGTAGGAGACGACCACGATGGCGTCGATGGTCAGGCACAGCGTACCGATGGACAGGCCGGGCAGCTTCAGCTTCAAAAGCCGCGCCGCCAGCTCCGTGCCGCCGGTGGTGGCACTGTACCGCAGCATCAGACCGCAGCCGAGACCTGCGGCCACGCCACCGCAGATGGCCGCCAGCAGCGGTTCCATGGGCTGGAAGGTGTACAGCCCCGCCAGCAGGTCGATCATGCCGGAGCTGACCAGCGTGGCGTACAGCGTGGCGTACAGCCACTGGTGTCCCACGTGCTTCCAGCTCAGAATGAACAGCGGCAGATTCAGCACCACGATCACCGCGCCGATGGGCGCCTGGGGAAGGAAGAAGTTGACGATCTGGGCAATACCGGTAAAGCCGCCCACGCTCAGGTGGTTGGGGTCAAAGAACCAGTTAAAGGCGACGGCGTACAGTGCGCAGGACAGGGTGATCATGATGTACTGCACCACGATCCCCTTGATCTTCTGATCCATAAATGGCGTCCTCTCTTTTTCTCTTAAAAATGTATATACAGTATACTATGCAGAACGCCGTTTGTCTACTATCGTTATTCCACCTCTACGACAGGCGGCACAAACCGCTCTATGGCGGTGCGCAGCTTGGGGTGACGGATCACAAAATGGATGGCGGGGGACTTGCCCTTGGACACCATGGCCCACTGCCCCTCGTGGATGCAGATCTGTAAATTCCGGAAGGCACCGCCGCCGGTCCACTCCAGCCGGCAATGGGGCTGCGCTGCGGCGAACGCCTCTGTCTGGCGGACATGGGCCAGATATGTCTCGTAGGTGTACGGCACGTCCCGCTCGTAAAACAGGCCGGACAGCGGCAGGGAGGGCGGAAACTGGGCGAAGGCCTCCGCGGACAGCCGCGGCAGCTCCAGACACAGCATATCGGACGACAGGATGTGCTCCATCTGCTCCCGCCGCACGCGGGCGTAGGCGGCGATGCGCTGCCGCTCCTCCGCCGGTACAGCCTGCTGTGTCAGCAGCGTTTCCAGATACGCGGGTTCCATGGTGTACAGCGGCGGCACGGACAGGATCTGCCGCCGCGGCCCCGGCGTGCGGCTGTCCGCCAGCAGGAAGGCGTTGAGCCGCACCGCGTCGTCCTCCCGGTAGATGTCCATCAGAGGCTCCGCTTGCGCCAGCATGGCCTCCGCCCGGCGGCGGCAGTACGCCACCTCACCTTTGACCTTTGTCAGGTCGTACCGCCCCTCGCTGTGATGCCCCGCGATGGCCTCGCCGGTCAGCGCCACCGTTCCCGCCGAGCGCATAAAGTGCAGGAACACACCGTTCTGCGGATTTTTGAAGTAATACGGCTCGATCTGCCCCGTCATGTACATGGGGATAAAGCTCTCCAGCCCCAGCATCATCTCCGACAGGGAGCGGTCAATGTTGTGGATGATCCGGAGCTTCAGCCCCTTTTTCAGCAGCATGGCCATGCCGAACATCCATTTTTTCGGGAAATCCGGGTCCTTGGCCATCTGCTCCATGGGCATATCGCTGTACATAATGACCGGCTCCATGGAGCGGGACAGCACCGCCGCCTTCATGAAGTCCAGCTCGCTTTCCATCATCTGCTGCAGCCCGAAATAGCTGCGGGAGGTGGGAAGCTGGAACGGCGCCGTTGGCACCTTCAGTTCGTTGAAGCGGATGGAGCGGATGTACTCGTTCAGGTCGAAATCGTCCAGCTTGGCGAGGAAGTGGTCAACGGCATTTTGCCGGGGCGCATGGCTGCCCAGCAGCCAGTCCCGCAGCCGCTGGCAGTATACGGCCCTATCAGCCAGCGCCGCCGCCTCGCAGTCCAGCAGCGCCCCGGCGATCTCCCGGTGCTGGATGTCATCCAGCTCGCGGGACACATAGGCGGACACCGCCCCGGCGAAGCCCACCGGATCTGCCGGCTGCCGCGCCCCGCTGCGGAACCGAAATACGGTGGACGGGTCATAGTTGGCGTACCGGCACAGCCGGCTGATGCTCAACTCCATCACCTCTACCAGTGTGTTGAAGTTCTCCCGCAGCTGCACCCGGTCGGAGACGGCGTACTCCTCGCAGGATAAAAAGCCTGCCCGCACCTCCGCCTCCGCCATGCCGGGGATGCCCTTCTCCTGTGCCAGCTCCGCCAGTCCGCGGCACAGACCGTCCAGCGCGGCGGAATCCCGCCCCGGTGTCCGCTCCCCCGACCGGTAGCGGCTCAGGGACGGCGCGGCGATGCCCGCCCGGGCGCACAGCTCACTGGCCCGGCAGTCCGTTTGCTCCATCCATACCTGCAGCTGCTGACAAAAACGCATGATGCACCTCCTGTTCCGCGGTTTCCTCTACAGCTCCATTATACGACAGCCCGCGCCGCCTGAAAAGGGCTGATGTCGAATCGTTGCCGGAAATGGCAGTTGGCAATACCGGCAACTCTGTTGCGCCCGCCGCTGCATCTGGTAGAATAAGGGAAAACATCCACAGGGAGGTACTGCCTATGAAAAAGAACGACTGCGGCCCGCTGGGCCTGCTGCTGGCGCTTTGCATGACCCTGCTGCTGGTGACCCCGGCGCTGGCCGGCGTCACGGACGTTACCGGCGGCAGCAAGACGACCGTCAATACCGTCGTCCGCAATAACTACACGGATACCCACGAGAAAAAGACCTTCGCGCTCACCGGAAAGACCACCACCTTCGAGGGCGCGGCGGGCTGCTTCGGCGCCGAAAGCGGCACCCTGACCGTGGGCTTCCCCGATCTGCGCGAGGTGGAGATCACCTACACCGTCTCGGTGGATACCGTGGTCATGACCGTCACCAACTACGACGACCTGCCCGCCGGCACCTACACCCGTCCGGAGCAAGAGGACAAGAGCATGATGACCACCATTTACACCGGCTCCAAGCTGACCTATACCGGCACTACCTATGATCCCGTTACCGGCAGGCCCACCGTCATCAACGAGATCCGCGACGACTATTACACCCGCCACCACATCTGGCGGGGCTACACCCTGACCGTCACCGGCAATGGTAATGGCAATTCCTCCGGTACCGGCAACGGCAATACCACGGGTACCGGCAGCGGCGGCACCTCCGGCACCGGCCTGAGCGGCGCCACCGGCGGCTACAACTCGCCCAAGACCTTTGACGCGGGACTGACGCTGTACGCCGCCTCCGCGATGCTGTCCGGCGCGGGGCTGGCCGTCCTGCGCCGCAGAAAGCGGTAGCTCGCACGAACATTGACATCCTGCATATATAACGGGGGGAGCAAAAAGCAGCGTGCGTACCGACAGGTACGCACGCTGCTCTTTTCGTTTCAGCGGTGGTGATGGTGGTGATGATGGTGGTGGAACAGGTGATGGTGATGCTTGTGCTCCGGCAGCTCCGGCTGGGGATCGAACCCGTCCTGCCAGTTGGAGAACAGGAAGTAGAACAGATAGATCACCGAGCTGATGGCCCATGTGATGGGATAGGCCCAGTAGACGTAGACGATCTCGTGCCGCCAGTGCATGATGGCGGTGATGTACAGGATACGGAACACGCACCAGACGCCCAGCATAATGGTCATCGGCACGAAAGCCTTACCCGCGCCCCGGCACACGCTGGCGATGGCGTGGGAGAAGGCCAGCAGACAGTAGAACAGGCAGATGATCCGCGTCTCCAGCACGCCCAGCCGGATGACCTCCGGCGTGCGGGAGAACAGGGACACCAGCCACGGCGCAGCCAGATAGGTGATGACACCGATGATCTCCGCAATGACGGCTGCCGCCGCGATGCCGAAAATAGCGCCCTTTCTGGCACGGGGCTTCATGCCCGCGCCCAGATTCTGCCCCACATAGGTGGTGATGGCCATGGTGAAGCTGGTGACGGGCAGGAAGGCGAAGCCCTCGATCTTGGAGTACGCACCGTAGGCGGCGGTGGCCATCTTGCCGAAGGAGTTGATATTGGTCTGCACCACCACGTTGGCAAGGCCGATGACGGAGTTCTGAATACCGGCGGGCAGGCCGTAGCGCAGGATCTCCCGCAGCAGCGGGCCGTCGATCCGCAGGGCGGACAGCTTCAGCTGATAGATGGTGCCCTTCTTGGCGAGGTGCATGACGCACAGCACGGCGCTGAGCGCCTGGGAGATGATGGTGGCCAGCGCCGCCGACCACACGCCCCAGCGCAGCACCGCCACGAACAGCAGGTCCAGCACCACGTTGGTCAGGGAGGAGACGATCAGAAAGTACAGCGGGCGCTTGCTGTCGCCCAGCGCGTTCATGATGCCTGTAAAGGTATTGTACATCACACCTGCGCCCACACCGGCGAAGTAGCACCGGAAGTAGGCGATGGCGTCGGGCAGCACCTCCGGGTCGGTGTCCATCCACCGCAGCAGGGTGGGGGTGAACAAAACGCCGATGACGGTGAGGATCAGGCTGCTGATCAGTCCCAGCAGCACGACGGTGTGGACGGCGCGGGACACCTTATCATAATCCCCTGCGCCGAAGTAACGGGAGATGGCCACGCCCACGCCGCTGGCGGCGCCGGCGAAAAAGCTGATAAGCAGGAAGATCAGCGGGCCGGAAGCACTGACGGCGGCCAGCGCGTTGTCTCCCAGAAAGTTGCTGACGATCAGGGAGTCGGCGGTGTTGTAGAGCTGCTGGAACAGCTGGCTCAGGAAAATGGGGATGGCGAATCCGGCGATAAGCCGCCAGGGTACGCCGTGGGTCATGTCCTTTGTGTTGGCAGCGGCCATAAAAAATGCACTCCTTCCTCTGGTGTATGTCCGGCGTGGTGAAAACCGATGCTGAAAAGCGGCCCCGACAGCTCGGGAGCGGTCGGGGTATCGTATGATCCGGCGGGGAAAGATGCCTGATGCCATGCGGTGTGAACCGCATGGCATCGTTCAGGCTTTTCTGGCGCAGTGGGAGGGATTCGAACCCTACAAGAGCTGTAAAAGACGGGTACTAAAGTACCCGCAAATGCTCTGTTTTCAAGGGTTTTCCCCAAATCTGTTGATACCAATGGGATTTCATTTGTGGTCAAATTTGTGGTCAAAATGGGGCGCGACCCGCAGGTGCGAAGCACCGAAAGGAGGCTCCAAATGAAAACAAACGAATACGTTTCAGACAGGGGTGAACGGTTCTGTGTCCTGCCCCCGAAGGCAGGAGACCCTATCAGGGGAGCGCCTTCCCCATCCTCGCCTGAGATTATATACGATATGCGGGTGACAGTCAAGGGTATCGAAAAGAATTTGAAGGCACTGTGTGCTGCCCACAAGAAAATCGGATGGACTTTAGATAATTTTGAGGATGACCTGCAGGTCATTCGGAGGGTTATTGATACCGCAACTTCCGATGAAAATGCCGCCCGAAGAGCGGCTCTGCTGCTGCAGAAAGAGGTTGATGAATTGGCAAATAACACTTGTCTCCCCTTTATGAAAATGTGGGATTTGATGTGCGAGCTTGAGGTCATTCCTCTGCAATTGAAGACCCGCGAAGCGGACATTTCGGATGATTTTTGCGTCGACCTTTTTGAAAAAACACGACGGGAAATGGGTCTGTTTGATGCTTTTGTAGAGGCAGATTTGCTGCTCGTTCGGATGCCGGCACTGCCCTCAATTCGGGCTCACGGCGCGGTCGTAAACGGGCGAAAGATGGTCATTTATGACACGCAAATGTTTGTTGAAAAGGTGCGCGGAGCCGTGCTCTCTGTGGAGGATTCGCTGCCCAAAATCGCCCGGAAATGCGTGACATATGTTTTCATTTATAACAGCCTCACGGCTCCCTGCCTTGACTCCGACAACCACGCAACGAAAGCAATTACCGATGAAATTTGCTCGCATTTCGAGGGTGGGGACGATGGTTATTGCACCGATTTCCGCTTTTACACAAGGGTGTCGGAGACCATTCCGGCGGGGACTTACGTCACGATTTCTCCCATGGAAGGGTCGCTTCCAACGCCGGAGAGTATCATCAAAATGTGGGAACTCCGCCAGCGAAGCGGTGGCACTGCTGCAGGCTCTTAAAAAACCAAAAGTTGTCGCATATGGGCGGCAGAAGAATTGACCGTTTTGATGAGGGTATATTGTACGCGCAACCCACTGATTTTGCTGGATTTTTTAAGGGAAAACGTTAGAAAACGCCGTTGCCAATACTGCCCATAGTACAATTGGCGAGAAACTATGCCCGCCCCAAAGGGATGAAATATTGTTGCTTTACCCTGTTTTTTTAGGGGCGGGCATCCTGAAAATATGAAAAAGGAGGATTGAAATGTCAACCCATTATAATGTAAAGATGAAGATGCTCTACACCCTCGCGATATGCGGGCTTGTCCGCCGGGATGACCTCGCGATTTTCGCCGAGACGACGAATGCCGGCTCCCATGATGTCATGGATTTAATAAGTGCCGGCTTTGTGAAGGAGTCGAGTGCCGAGGTCGATATTCGAATTGGGGGAAGAAGCCGCAAGCGGGTGCGCCGCGTCTGCCGCATCACAGACACGGGGCTTGCTTTCCTTTTGGAGTTCGGCGACGCACTGTTCCCGTGGCTGGAGTGCATCCCCAAGAACATTGTCGGAAATGTTAACCTGCGCGGCGGTACGCTGGCGCGGAAAGTGCCGCTGGACCGCCGCCTGAATCTGGCTGGTGCTAACTGCTTTTATGCCGCCGCAGGCTTTGAGATTCGCCCGCTGGTATTCGGTGACGCGGAGGATAGTCAGAAGCCTGCGCTGTCGGCCATTATTGCAAACGCAATGAGTGATTTCACTCCTGAGGAAAGTACGGTGTACTACAATGCCATTGAGGTGAAGCGGAAGTGCTTTGATACAGGCGCAGAGAACTCACTGCCCCAGCGCTTTACTCGGCAAGTCGGATTTGCGGCATATTCAGAAAGTGACTTTAACATTTACGTAATTCCGCAGGGCGGCATGACATGGAAAACGGAAATTGCCAAAAAAGAGTGGCGGCTGTTTTACGACTATCGCAGTAAAATCCGTATGCATCAAATGAAGGAGTGCTATGCTGTCCTCCTTGCTCGTAACCCCCGTGATTTTGCGGCATCGTTCCTTTCTATCAATGATTTTTCCAGCAAGAAAACTAAAATGCAGCGCATATACGTTGTTCCGATGAGGTGCGAGGGGCGTAAGGACAACGTGATAGCCATGACATCTGGTTTCGATGGTGAACGGGAGAACTGCATTATTGAACTGGGAGAAGATTTTGAATTTGAACGAGATGCGAGGTCATTTATCTTTCCGTTCCGCATGTGTTGGGAGGGGACGACCTATCACGTGGCGATAGGGACGGTGATGGAGCTCTACAACATCCGCAATATAAAAGAAGATGTTGAGGCCGGAAAGCCCGTGATGGTTTATTGTTACCACCATCAGACACCGTATTATCAGGCGATATTCGGGAATAGCGTAGGTTATATTTTTGCAGATTGAAAGGCGAGGGGTGATCCGCTACGCGGATAACCCCTCGCAAAGATGGCAGCCGGCTGGCTGCATATTGGTCACAGAAACATTGCCATGTAGATGGGCAGATGGAGGATGTTATCGGAGCGCATGACATCCTTTGTGTAGAGAATATAGGACTCACCTATTTTCGAGGAAAACTTTGCGCGGAATTTGTCCAACGATGCGTGGCTGCGGTAGTTGCCGGACTTTACTTCGATGGGGGCTATTTTTTTGCCCTCGGCAATCAGGAAATCGACCTCCATGTGGTTTTCCCGATGCTCCTTATCACAGCGAGAGTAGAAGTAGAGCTTATGCCCACGGCACCGGAGCATCTGTGCCACCATGTTCTCCAAAATCATGCCCTCGTTTACATCCAGCTTGTCAAAGAGGATGGCTTTATACAGCTCGTTGTCTGTATAGCCCTTGTCCATGAATGTCTGTGTCACCAGAAGTCCCGTGTCCGCCATGTAGCATTTCTGTGTGGTGTGGTCGGCACTGAGGGCAAGCCCTACATTGGGGTCGGTGGCATTGAAGCAGGTGTTGACCACCATCGCCTCGTTCAGCCAGATAAAGGAATCCTCATAGGAACGGAAACGCGCATTTTCGCCCAGCGAACTCAGGCGATATTTCTTTTCTTTTTTGGATAGCTGACCGGGGATGCCATCGAAAACCGCATAAACCTTATCCTCGTATCCCTCCGCAAACTTGGCTACGTCGTCGCGGTAGAGCCGCAGGATATTCCGCTTGGCCATATCGGAAGCGGCAAAGTCCTTCCCGTTCAGGTAGGCGAGGACGGATTGTGGCATCCCGCCCACCAGCAGGTACTGCCGGAAGCTGTTCATGACCTTTCGATGAACCGCCTGACCCAAGGGTTTTCGCGCCTCGAATGCCTGCCGGATAAATGGGACGGTGACCTCGTCACCCAGCGCCCATAGAAATTCCTCAAAGTCCAAGGGGAACATCTCCAGATGCTCCTCCTCCGAGGGGATGATAATGTCCTTGACGTTCTTCTTGAGCCGGATGAGAGAACCGGTTTCCAAATAATCGTAGCGCCCATCTGCCACAAGGTACTTGATAAGCTGTCGTGCGCGGGGGAACTGCTGCACCTCGTCAAACACGATGAGGGACTCTCTGTTGTAAAGCTGTGTTCCGAAGAAGACGGACAGCTTGGCAAAAAACATATCGAGGTCGGTGCTGTCATTTTCAAAGATGTCCAGCACATCCTTCGGGACATTTCCGAAATCAATAATGATATGGCTTCTATATTCGTCCTCTGCGAACTCCTTGGCAATGAAGCTCTTGCCAACGCGTCTTGCTCCATCAATCAGCAGCGCTGTCGTTCCGCCGCTTCGCTGCTTCCACGCGACGAGGTCATTATAAATTTTCCGCCTCAGCATACCGATTCCTCCTGACTTTCAGAGTCGTGTTGTTTTCCTTAGTTTAACACAGGGATGCACGAAAAGGCAAGTTAAAAATGTCGATATTTGCACGAAACGGCAGCTCTACGGTTTTTGCTACTGCACGAAACGGCAGGTTTAACGCCTGCCTTTGCAGCAGTCAAGAAAGACAGGCCGCATGATCTGTGCGGAGGCACAGATCATGCGGCCTGCGTTGCGTGGAGTGAAGTAAAACTATTCGACGGGCTTTTAGAATTTTCAATCATGCTGTCGTGTTATATATGACTTAACACGCCCCCTGTGTTTTTAGGACAATCTGCGGTCAATCACTGATTTTCATAGGTTCCGCTTCGCCACGAAAGTCATTATGCTTTGGTGCTCTCGTGGACGCTTAGGAATCCGAAACAACGAGACACCCCCTCAGAACCCCGCTGTGCCACGCCGCAGAGCTGGGTATAGTTTCAGGCACGCGGACAATTCCACGCTTGCCGTGCCCCGTCTGAGGCCCTTAGCGGGTACGCCGCCGCACGCTGCTGATCAGCGGCATAGCCGGAACGCCTCGTATGGGGCGGGAGAGCAGCGGATGCCCGCATAATTTAACAGACACACTCCTTTACGCACGGTGTCTGCCATAAACCTCTCTGCTCGGCGTTTGCTTGAAAAAATAGGGAGGAGTGGGTTGCACTCCTCCCTCACTTTTTGGTTGAGAGTTTTCTGCTGGTTGTCAGCCGTGACATTCCTCATCGGAACGTCTGTTGGCGCAAGTAATTTAAGTCCCTTGCGTGGACTACAACAGTTGCTGCTCGTTGCCAGCCACGGCATCCAGTTAAGATGCCAACAGTTATGGGTGTTTACCCTGTCCCATATCCAGCACAACTTTTTACAGTGCTCTCACACTGGGAAGCATTACTGCCTCTGTCTATATTATATGCACTTTTTCTAAAGGTGTCAATCGTTTTTCGAGTAACTTCAAATTCTCATTATGCTGAGAATGAGACCTTGCACTTAGCATCTCTTAGAGTCTCGCTGCATCGCGTCGTACCATGATAGAAGATAGTACCCAATTTACATCTGTTTTGTGATAGCTAAAGATACATGAGTTGATTGAGAATATGTGAGATAATAAAGTAAATAGCTAATTGGGAAAACGACCAATTTATCCCGCGCAGAGCGCGGGTAGATGGCAGCAGGGAAGATTCGCATGGTTCTACCCACATCATTCTCCCAAAGATTCTGCTGAAGGCACAGAGCATGATTGAGTCAATCCTGTAGGCGAAAATTTTGCACTCCATTTTGCTGAACGGCCAACTCGGAAAAGCGTGCTGGAGGCTGCGAGGTGGAACAACTTTTATCTGACCTATGACATAAAAGAAGAAGCGAGAGGCGATCCGCGTTGCGGATCGCCTCTCGCATAGATGGCAACCATGCTCGTTATGCGAGAAAGACCACACGAGCTGCGCGGAAGCGCCGACCATTTGGCCTTTCTTTTTCGCTATCCTTTAATGCTCCGGCAACTTAGGCTGAGTCTCCGTCAGTGCATTCCTATCGGGCATCGAAAGAACTGCATCATTCCATACCCGCACAACGCCCTTGTCCAACAAATACTGGATGGACTTCATGACACGGGACGGTGCATAGATGTTCTTCTCGTCCAGAACCTCCATCGGCACCACGGCCAAAGCAGCCTCCTTAACGGTCGGAGCGAGGATGGATACGCCGCCGGCATCCAACAGCTTTGTGTAGGCCGACAGCATTGGCGTCCCATCGCTGCCCAGCGCAGGAAAAGGAGATGACTCCAGCAGCTCTCGCACGGAACGGAATTCCCTGCGGTCAGTTACATCAAGGGCAAAGTATGGCATGAGGTAGCCATCAAATGGGTCAAGATAGATATGGTTGTAGTAGTCTATATCTACGATGCTGCCATGCACATATCCGGAACCGCCAAACCGCTTCACCTCTGCAGCAATCTTATCGAGTGCATTGCGATATGGCCTGAAAGCTGCCTGAATCTTTTCGACATATTTCTCCAAATTGGCAGCGTAGTATTCCAGCCCATGAAATACGTTGAGTTTCTGGCCTCCACGCAGCAAATATAGACCAAGGCCATATTGCAGCATGAACATATAGATGCCCTTTTGCTTCAGTGCGTAAATGTCTCCCTGCTGCCGGAAGTATTCCATTTGGATGCCACGACCGGCATTGAAATCCATATACTGCTGTGGTGTTATCCGGTAGATGCCATCCGCCCATGCTTCGAATGGGTCGTAATACTGCTCCAGTGAAAACTGGTTAAGATGCCACTTTTTCGGCTTGTAGCCTACCTGATTATCATAGAGTACGGTTACACCATCCTCTGTTTTTACCAGCCCGTTCTGGTGGGTGTGTCCATTCACATAGACCCAGTTAGGATGCGGGGCATCCGTCGTCCAGTCCTCCGTCTGTGTGTGAGTGAGAACGACCACACGCTTGTTGTCGGCGCAGGACACAACCCTGTCGTACACAGCTCTAAATCGTTTAGAGCGCTCTACGTCTTCCTCGCGGGACACTCTATCTCGGAAAAGACCTGTATCAGCGTTGTAGCGCGGATTGAGTCCACAGAATCCAAGTCCGCCGAGAACAATCATGGAGCATTCATCGAAAAACTCCCGCAGGTCGTCGGTGCTGGTGTTCAGAAGCATTTCCTCTGTGAGAACACAGAGACCGCCACGAGGCATTCCTGCCGTTTTGCGTCCAACACCGAACTCATCAGAATTTTGATACATGGAGTTTTTGTAACAGACCAGCACTTCATTTTCAAGACAATACATCTTCGCCTCAAAACCAAACTTGGTTTTGTTAAATTGTTTATATGCTGTTACAACCTCGTCTATCGACCGCTTTTGACAAGATTTGCCATTCGCATACGTACAGCCATCCCACAGCTCGTGATTGCCAAGGACGAAAATGATAGGACCGTGGAAGTGGAAGAAAACCGCATCAAAGAAGATTTTGGCAACCTCCTCGCTGTCGGCTACATCGCCGCCGACGAGCAGGACACCATCCGCCATGTCCTCTTTGCTGAGGCCGCCAAGCATCTCATCAACCTTTTGAGCCACCTTGCCCTTGATTTCATCTGTAGTCATGCCGGTCAAGCCAAGCTGGGATTCAAGGTGCAGGTCGGTGATGTAGAAAAACTTTCCGATGTTCGGAATGTTATCGCCGGCGGTGAGGTCATAGAGAACGGGAAGCGACGAGGCGGTCGTCACCAGAGAAGTTCCGGGCACCTCTGGCAGTTCCAGCTCAACAGCACGGATTTCCGGCAGGGAAGAGGCAGCGTCCTTCGCCTGAGTTTCATTCGCAGGATGTTCAATCCCAAAACGGTCCAAAATCTCATCCGACAACCTGTGGAATAAAGTGTTGTCCAGTTCCAGTGCTCGCCGTAGGCGCTCCTCTGTGAGTTGTTCATCTGCCAGTTCCATCACAGCATCCGGATAGCTGGACATGGCAGCGTCAATCACGTCCTTGTCTTTTTTGAAACGCGGAGGCAAGGAATCATATCCTTTGCCGGTTCGCCTCATAATCGCCACACAGAGCGTCTTGGTGAGCTTTTTGCGCGGGAAGTAGTAAGAGACATCACAAAGAGAATATCCCTCAGGAATCGCCTCTGCAGCGTCCATAAGCAGCTTTGGGCTGATATACTCTTTGGGGACAAAACTGAGCGACCGCCAATTCGCAGCCACGGCAGTTGCATAGATTTCGCCTCCAAAAGCCCCGTTCAACACTTTCTCAGGCACAGCCGAAAGAAGAGCCCGTTCTCCCGTGACCTCGCCGGTATCTCTGCTCACCGCCTCGAAACATCTTTCCGCAGTTCTATATTCTTCGGGGGTGTAAATGAAGTTCAGTACATTGGCTGCTACAGCCTTGTCACACATTTCATCGGTCTTCAGCCTTTTGGCAGTATATTTTAGGACGGGGGTAGCATACGGCTCCTCATTTTCAAGCGCGAGGAGTACCATCTCCTCCGTCTGAATTGCCTTGGGGATGTTTGAGAGCGTTCCCGCGCAGGGGTACTCATAGAAGTTTTCGGTTGGATTGATGGGCATGAACCCGAAATGTTCCTTGAGTCTGTTAATGTGCGCCGTATCCATGAAATATTCCTCGCTTCCAACAGGCTATCTAACATGATACCATGGCTTACGAAGCGGCGCAATAAAAAGCCTCTCATTAAGACTGTTTTGGTGTAGAACTGTACGAGTATTAGCGTGTCACGGGGATGCCCTTCATCTTGGCACGTTGTTAGGCTTCAAAGTCCACAGACGAGTTGCAGCGGCTCATCTCGGTATCATTTTCTTCGTTGTCCAGTTCTTCGAGCGTGTAGCGTCTCGAATTGCCCTGTGTATAGCCCAGAGCGGCCATCAGTTCAGGCGCGGAGTCGAATGCGCCGGACAGCCCCTCGCCCTTCTCGGAGGCAGCCATCGCCGCCTGAGTCACCGCGTTAGGCACTTCCATGTCGTATGGAAGCCTTCCTGCTTGGACGACGACCTCTGCAAAAGAAGCAAATGCCTCTTCAAGCGACAGAATATATCGGGCGCAGATGGCCGCCAGATGCTCCCTTATGTTGGTTTCCAATTCAAAGGTTATTGTTGTCTTCATCAGCATCGCCACCTCCAGTACCACTATTATACCATGTGTAAGGTGCTGCAGGAAAGAGGCTCTTAAAGAAGCAGGTGATCTGCGCCGATGGCGCAGATCACCTGCCTTGTCTGTTCAGGTAGAGGAATCGTCCTCGCTCATGGCCTTGTCGATGGCGCGGTTGATGTAGGCGTTGACGGACTCGCCGCGCTGTGCCGCGTGCGCCTGAATGATTTCCTTCTTGCCCTTGGGCATACGGATTTTAATTTCGTCATAGTTGTTCTTGACGTACTTGTTGACAGCACGTTGCTGTGCCTTTGAAACGGCCATAAACGGTCTCCTTAAACTATATCAGTTCCATACTATTCTAATCGAAAAGCTATACTGGGTGCAATATACAAACTGCACATATAATGTACCCAATATTTGTTTGTTTTGTCTATTGAATATTGTACCCAATATGTTATAATGAGTATACAAAATAAAATAGCGGCAGTCAATGGAAGCGCCAACTCCCATTGACCTGAGCAGGTGACTGTACCACCTACACAACGGAAAAATTCCGCACCGCAGGGAGAAGTATACCCTATTTTTGAAGGATTTGCAAGTCCTCCCTGCGGACGGATACTCCGTCTCCTTGTCGTTTTCCGACGCACCGTGTAGGTATTTCCTGCACGGTGTTTTGTTTTGAATAAAACGAAAGGAGTACGCGGGATGTACGAGGACGACAAGTACAAGGTGACGATTGAAGTGACTGACTACGAATGGAAGGAACTCCTCCATATGTGTATCGACCTGCATATGTCGCCGGATGCGCTGGCAACGGCGTTTTGCAAGGAGGTTATCCGCCAGCAAGCCCTGCTGCGAATCATCGCAGCCGCGCTGGAGGAGAAGTACGACGGGATGCTGGACGACATCCGTGAGCTGTGATAACAGCTCACCCCACCTGAAAAAATACGAAAGGACATAGAATTATGAATAACGAGAAGAAGACCCCCATTGGAGAGGAAATCATCCGCAACAACCCCACCGGTCACGGCCTGTTTGCCGGAATCGGGGACAACTTCAACAGCGTGGCGCAGGTCATCTGTGAGCTGGCGGATGATGCCATTTCCAACCTCCGCGCCAACAGCAACGACCCTGATTTGTCCATGACAGTGGTGTTGTCTTTTGAGGACTTGGGCGATGCGGTGGAAATCAGCGTGGTGGACGGCGGCACGGGCATTTCCGACTTGAACAGTGCGCTGACCATCGCCTGCCGGGACGGGGCGCAGACGCCGCTGAACGAGCACGGCTTCGGGCTGAAGCACGCGCTGGCGTCCTGCGACAGCAGCCCCAGCCAGCAGTGGAGTATCCGGACGCGGACGAAAGGGGACGCGGCAGCAGACCGGTACCGCGAGGTTACGGCGCCTTACTCCATGGGCACTTCTGAGGAGGACAAGCCCATGAAGATGCGCTTTTACTCAGGTACGGGCAACCTGCCCCATGTCACCGGCACGGCGGTCTCCGTCCGCTGCCCTATGGTGAAGTTCCAAACGGTGAAGCCTGACCGCAAGGCAGCTCCCTCTGATTTCCACAGCCTCGTGCGGTATGTTATGGAGGAGCTGCGGTACGTTTACGCGGGTGTTCTGGCGGATACGGATATCGCCATGGAGGTGCTGGAGATCCGCGGCGGTGCAGAAGAACGGCACACACTGACGCCGCTGCTGCCGGCGTGGGAGCAGGGCAGTGTGAAGGATTACGGTGAGATTCCCTGCAATTTGGGCGGAGGCCCGCTGACCATCCGCTGCAAGTACGGCAACATCCTGCCCACCAAGGCAAACGCCGTCTACTATAAGTGCAATATGAGCTCCAGCGGTGTGGAGCTGCGTATCAACGGGCGTGCTATCGAACACGGACTGTTCGACCGAGTTTGGGGTGAGGCTATTCACCCCAGCCAGAACCGCTTTCTGGTTCAGGTAGACCTGATTACGGACAATCCCGCCGCACTGCCCGCCACGAAGAACACGAAGACGTCCTTCTGTGAAGGTGACCCGCGCCTGAAAAATTTGCTCAGCTGGATAGCTTCTTATGTACCTGCCCCGGCAAAGGATGTGGACTCGGTGGAGCTGCGGTATATCAAGGCGCTGACCGCCAAGCGGGAGAAGGACCCCTCCGCCCTGCGGGTGAGCCGCGAGGAGCCGGTATTTCAGAAAATCGGACTGAAGGCGAAGGTAGACCTCTTCGTGGGTTACATCGACCGTGTAGCCATCTACGAGGCCAAGGCAGGCAAGACGAAGGCACTGGATTTGTACCAGCTCCGTATGTATGTGGACGGCTGTGCGCTGGACAACAAGCCTGTGGACGAGGCCGTGTTGATTGCCAAGCGGCATTCGGCAGAGGTGCGGGAGCTGCGGGACATCCTGAACAGCCTGACCGCGCCTGACGGACGCCCCTACAACTTCCGGTTGGCTACATGGGACGAAGAGGGTATTGTCATTCAGCAGAGCGCGTAAGGCAAACAAGGGGAAAAGTGTGCAATGATTGCACGCTTTTCCCGCCCTGCGCGGCACACGAATTCGATTGTGCGTGTGCGCCTGAATTGTATGGACCGAGGATACGGAGAACGACATGATTATCAAAAACGCCATCAAATGCAGAAAGTGCGGGGATGTTATAGAATCTACCTCGACACACGACTTCAAAATTTGCTCGTGCGGTGCCTGTGCTGTGGACGGAGGACACGAATACCTGCGGCGTTCCGCGCCGTCGCTGGATGACTTCATCGACTTGAGCGTCGTCGAGCCGGAAGAACCCTCGGATACGCTGTTCTTTTCGTGAAAGCAGAGCAGCAGATCGCGGCGATACCGCGATCTGCTGTATTACTCCAGTATGTCATCTATGATAGCCGCCACGTGGTTGAGCTGCACGGCATTCAGCCGTTTCAGGCGGGACATCATTTCGGAGGCCTCCTTCGGCGCCTGCGTGTCGAAGTCGAAGAAATCACAGGGGGACACGTCAAGATATTCGCAGATATAGAAAAAACCGGTCATGGAGGGCAGCGTCTTCCCGCTTTCGATGTTGCTGATATACCCAGTGTTCTGTCCAAGAGACAGGCTCATCTCGCGCGCTGATACCCCTTTTTGGACTCGGAGCTGGGACAGCCGCTTCCGCAGTGCGTTGTCGTATCCGTAGCAGTTCATCTATACCACCTCGATGATATATTGTAACCGTTATGACTTCAATTATATTTGATTTGTGCCACCACGAGTGCTATAATATTGGTTACAAACCCGATTGATACATTGATTTGACGGAATAAAAACGATGACAAGAATAATGCACGGCAAATACACAGCGAAGAAAGGACAAGAACTATGAAAAAGATGAAGAATTTTATCGCCCTGCTGCTGGCTCTGGTGATGACCATGAGTTTGATGGCCTGCGGCAACAAGACTGACGAGGAGACCAAGACCGGAGAGGATATCGGCTGTTACGTGCAGACCACCGAGTCCGGTGAGAAGGTTCTGGTGGATAAGGACGGCAACGCCGTGACCGACTACACGCTGGACGATGAGGGCAATGTGGTGGACGCGCAGGGCGTTGTGGTCGTCAAGGCGGCGGACATCACGGCGTACGAGGAGTCCGAGGAAAAGGATGTGGAGAATAAGACCGACGCATCCGAGGCGGATACTCAGAAGCCTGAGGATGCTGCGAAGCCCGATGGCGAGAACAAGTCCGACGCACAGAAGACGGACGCCAAGGGCGATGACACCAAGAAGGACGAGACCAAAAAGGACGACGCCAAGAAGGACGACGGTAAGCAGGAGACTCAGAAGCCCGCTGACAACAAACAGGACACCACGAAGCCTGAGACCAAGCCCGAAACGAAGCCTGAGACGAAGCCTGAGGTTAAGCCGGAGCCCCAGAAACCCGCAACGCCCAGCTACGATAACGGTTCTCTGACCACCGCACAGGTGAAGGAGCTCCAGCGCTGGTACGGCGTAAGCGCGGACGGTCAGTGGGGTGCAGGCTCCAAGAAGGCCGCCGGTGGCCGCACCGCTGATGAGGCGTGGGCATACTACCAGAGCAACAAGCAGATTACCACCCCCGAAACTCCTTCTGGCGGAAACACTGGTAACACTGGTAACACTGGTTCCACAGGCGGTGGGTCCACTGGCGGTGGTTCCACGACTCCTACGGTCCCCGAACCCGCAACAAACATTGATTGGAATGCTGTAATTGCAGCCGGAAATGCATATGGTAAGAGCGTGGGATTTGATTTGAGTCATCCCGAAGAGTGCACCAGTCATTTTCCTCCCGCCATTTTTGAAAATGAGTCCCTTCTTTATAAGTACCCTCCTACACAGGACAGTGCTATCAATGTTATGAAGTCTATGATTGATGATACGAAAGCCGCACTGGTGAAGGCTAATGGATTTACTCACATGGACGAGGGCGTAATTGGCGCTGATGGGCAGCCCTTTGCGAGTGGAATTAAGTGCGCTGTTGAAGTGGATTCTGATGGTCTTCATGTCCTGTATGTCTGGTACTTCTAACTCCTAACTTATGTTGTTTTCCTCGACTAAGGGAGTAGATGTCATTTTCTAAAAAACTCAAAACATCAAAGAGCCGAGATGCCATTTCAGAAACGAGGTGGTGTCTCGGCTTTTTTGTGTTTGAAATATGAACGGCTTCCTACGCTCTAATTTTGAAAACGGACGATGGACTCCGGAGGTTGAGGGGTGAGCTGCTGCAGTAACCTGTGTTGCGAGATGGAATGCCTCGGTTGGTCATCACGAATTCTATGTTTATTTTGTAGCGTAAGCTATTTGCTAAAACAGAAGAACAGCGACTTAGGTCGCTGTTCTTCTGTTGTTGTTCCCTTTTTGCCTTGAACAATGTGTTTTATTCGTTTTGCAAATTGTGTTCTTGGATGTGTTGACAATATGCGCGATTATGCTACCATAAAAACATGGAGGGCAATCCGCCTCCTTGTAATATCAGTTTCAGAATTGGCAATAACAAGAAACCGATAAATATAAGAAGGCTGGTTTTCTCTAATTACATTCATTGAAAGGAGACAAAAATACCATGAAACACAAGAAAATGCGTGGCGTTGTTGCTATGCTGCTGACGCTGGTGATGGTGGTCGGAATGCTCCCCACATCCGTGTATGCGTCGGATGCGGATGGCGGCGGCGATTCGGTCGTTATCGGAAGTGTTTCTGACCTTATAGAAGTATCAAGTGTAAATTAAAGCCACCTGCCGGAGAAGCAGGTGGCTCTTTTGCTATGCGAAGCGAGATGTTGGTTAAGCCTCAGGCACGCGAAACCCTCCGCTGCTGCACGGAGATCAGCAGCGTGCGGTGGTGCAACCGCATAGGGACTCAGGCGCGGCGTGGCAAGCGCGAGATGCGCTGCCCTGCCTGAACCCGTTGCGGTGCGGCACAGCGGGGGCGGGGGGGATATGCGTAGGACTTATGCGGGTTAAGCGGATGCTCCATGTTCGCTCCGCACCATACGCAGGGGATAGCCGTCATTGTGAGCCGTTTTGCAGACGATGTCCGCCGTACTTACCCAGCCGTTGTCGCGGGCGAAGCTCCTCAGTACGTTCTGCAGGTTGGTGATGCGGCTCTGCCCATTGCTGTGTGTGTCCTTGTGACACGACAGAGTGAGCGTCTGTGCGCCTTCAAGGAGGGTGTTCCAATAAGGCGCAACCGGCCAGCGGCACTTGTTGCTGTCTGTAGGGTTAGGCTGCAGAAACACGAGGTACTTTTTGAGAACGGAGGAAAAAATGCACGGGATGGATAAACCGGACTTCACAACGGTATCAGCATAAGCGTCCCTGAGCTGCAGCTCCACGCGAATCCAATGCGTCCCCAAACCGCCCTGCTCGGCATCCTTGTCGTAGATGCGAATATTCGTATTGGAGCCTTTCGCTCCAAAATAAAGGGACATTCCCATGATATTCTCCTTGTGGGAGCGATGCTCCGCAGTATAGGAGAGGAGAGAACGGTAATTTGCTACGTCACGGTCGTGCTTCATACGCTGCATATTGAGAACGCCCGTGCGGTCGTCAAAAGCGATGTCCAGCCGCGTCGTATGGCCTTCTCCGCCCCGGATAATCCCAAAGAGGTCGGCCCAACCGATAGAAGAAAAAGTTTCAAATTCCCGGCAGCCCTGAGATGTCAGGGTGACAAACACCCCACGTTCGTTGTAGTTGTCATACGCAATAGAGATATTCCCCGCCCGCTGGATGTGTGCGTACGGGTAATGCCCTGCCTTCGTAGTCCAAGTAGAGGCCGAGAGGCCGAGTGCATGAATTGCCTCTGACACCGTCTTGGTGTCCCATACAAACGTTACATAGTCAATAGTTATTGTGTTCATAAAATCAGCTCCTTATTATTTTAGGTATTCTTTTGTATTCATCACCCCTCTGTTAGTGAGGGGTAGGTCACCGGCGGATTGAAGATCCGCCGGGCACCGGAAGCCTGCGCCTATGCGGTGGTTCCAAAGTTTTTCCAGCTTTCAGCGCGCACCCATTTTTCAAACTCTCCAACAGGAATAACTACCCTGCGCCTCAACCAAATTGCAGGGAGTTTCCCTTCATGAACCATTTTATAGATGGTGGGACGGGAGACCCCCAACATTTCGGCGGTCTCGGCAATAGTCAAAAATTTTTTCATAACGAGGTCTCCTTTACGTTCTCTCTAATTCAAAATTACCACAAACAAAGATATTGTCAATTACTCCGAGCCCACAAATTTATAAACCCTATCTGGAACAAACATTTGACTATATTTAGCTTGTATGGTATACTATGCATAACAAGATGTAGTATAGATGCGAATGCGTGCAGTGAGAAAAAGTAATTAACTATTACAGGAAAGGAGGCGTTGCTACCACAAATCATGCCTGAACCGGCCTCACAACTGAATCTTCATCCTTTTGTATATTTTCCGTTTTTTTGAATGCGATTTCCCATCCGTCGGACGGTTTGCTGCGGCAAAGACGGACGCTGCCCGTTGGGGTTCTTGGCTTTGATGCCGTTATGTTTGGATACATTTTTTTGGAAAGGATGAAGAACTATGAACAAAAAGTGTTCTGACAGAGACGGCATTAGCGTTTTTAAGCGGAAGGATGGTCGTTATGAGGCGCGCGTTCTTGATACGCGGCGGTTCGGCAGCGATGGCAAAAGGAAATACAAGAGCTTCTATGGTGCAACAAAAAAGGAGGCGATGGACAAAGCCATTGCCTTCCTCTACGAAGTAAAGCAGGGTGCCTACTGTGATAGTAGCACAGTAACGGTTGCAGAGTGCGTAAATGAGTGGTTCGAAAAAAGAGTCAAAATGAAGCGAGAGCCGCTGACCGTTGCAAGTTATGCTGGTATCATCAAAAATCATATCAACCCTAATTTGGGCGGGATTCGTGTGCAGAGCTTGCAGCCGGGCGACATCGAAGATATGGCAGAAACGCTGTCAAAGAAGAAGCTCTCCCCGAAGACCGTCAAGAACGTCATCACGGTGCTCCATACAGCTTTAGCTTATGCTGTTAAGAAGGGCATCATTGTCAAAAATCCCTGCGAAAATTTAGACATTGAAAAGTGTAAAAAACATAAAATTACTCCGCTGCTTGACGATGAAATTCCGGCATTTCTGAAGGCCATCGAAGCGGACCCAGAATTCAAAAATGCGTACGCTTTTTGTCTTTACACTGGTATACGCGAGGGCGAATGTCTTGGACTCACATGGGACAAGGTGGACTTCAAAGGCAAGTGCATTACCGTTGAGCAACAGCTCCAGAAAGACCGCCAAAAGAGCGGTACATACTTCATCAAGGATGCAACAAAAACGAAAACACAGCGCATCGTTCAGTTGATGGAAGATGCGGTGGCCTGCTTGGAAGACGAGAAAAAGCGGCAGGAAGAAAACGCGAAGCTGGCTGGCGAATTGTGGGACAACGAGTGGAACTTGGTTTTCACAAACGACCTTGGCCGGTATATAGTCCCGATGACATTTTACAAGCACTTCAAAAGAATTGCCGAAAAAATTGGGCGTCCGGATTTGCGTCCCCACGACCTGCGGCACACCTTGGCCACCGTTGCGATCGCCATCGGCTCGGACGTAAAATCTCTGCAGGACATGCTGGGTCACACCACGGCAACGATGACGCTCGACGTGTACGCCCATCCTTCGGAGAAGCGGCAACGCGAGGTGGTGGGTGGTATACAGAAGCATTTTAGAGGACTCGCCAAAGGCGAGGAAAAACAGGGTCAGTAACCACATTTGTGGTCAAAATTATGGTCAAACCCCCATTTTGGCATAAAAGAAAACCCTGTAACCAGCATGGTTACAGGGTTTTTCGTTGGCGCAGTGGGAGGGATTCGAACCCTCGTGCCGCTTTTGACGACAACACGATTTCCAGTCGTGCTCGTTATGACCTCTTCGATACCACTGCATATATTCAGTTCTGTGACGAACAGTACTGACTATTATAACAAAAAAAGCGGTCTTGTCAAGATGGAATTTCCCGAAAAAACCGGCTTTTTTGCACAGAGCAGCGGCGGAGGGAGCCGTTTCCCTCCGCCGCCGGCATCTGCGATCCCTCAGTGCAGCATGGATGTGACGGTGACCAGCGCCGAATCCAGAGCGTTACCCATCCGCTGCATGGCCTTGCCCACAGCGGTTTTTCTGGCCTTCGGGTAGGGGTGCGCCGCCATATCCGCCGCCGCGCCGGCCACCATGCCGACGCAGACGCCCCGCAGAAATGCGGTCATATTCATCTTACATCACTCCTTTTCCGTACAGTGGCAGTATCTCCCGCCGGGTGCAAAAAAACACGCGGTGTTTCTTGCCAAATCACCCCGCGCCGCGTTATAATAAACTTTAATATATTTTTTGCGACACAAAAGGAGAACGTCACCATGTCCGTTACCGTCTTGCAGCAGCGTATCCGTGAAAAGAAAACGCCGCTGGCACTGGGCCTGCGTCCGGAGCTGGACAAGCTCAGCCCCAAAATCCTGAAAAACTTTACCGATATGTTCGGCCCCGGCAGCATGGCTGATGCGGAGGCGCTGCGCTACCACGGCACCATGCTGCTGGATGCGGCGGCGGAGAAGCTGCCCGCCGTCATGCTCCACGGCGCCAGCTACCTGCGCTACGGCTCCATGGGTGCGGATGTGCTGGCCAATCTGGTCAGTGCCGCCCACGCCAAGGGACTGTACGTCATTCTGGGCATGGGCGCGGAGGCGCCTGCCCTGTGGCAAAGCTACGGCGCCGACGCCATCACCGTGGACCCCTACATGGGCAGCGACTGCTGCGACGCCGGGGAACAGGCGCCCTTCGCATTGGTGCGCACCTGCAACAAAAGCGGCGGCGAGGTGCAGAGCCTGATGGCCGGCGACCGCCCGCTGTATCTGGCGGTGGCGGAGCAGATGGCCCGCCGGGGCGCGTCTCTGGTGGTGGGCAGTGGGTACAGCCTGGATATCCGGGATGTGCGCCGGCTGTGTCCCAAGTCCTTCCTACTGCTGCCGGAGTGCGACGGTGAGAACGCCGTCCCTGCCTTTGACGAGTACGGCCACGGTGCGATGACCGTGGATTTTGACCTGCAATTCGCCCCGGATGCAGCGGCGGCCGTGGACAGCGCCGTCCGCGAGATGAAGCAGTGGGTGACGGTGGTATGACGAAGATCTATCTTATCCGCCACGCGGAGGCGGAGGGCAATCTCTACCGCATCGCCCACGGCTGGCACAACGGACTGATCACCAACTACCGCGGCTACCAGCAGATCGACGCGCTGCGCCAGCGGTTTCAGGATGTGGACATCGACGCGGTGTACGCCAGCGACCTGTACCGCACGCAGATCACCGCCCGTGCCATCTGGCTGCCCAAGGCGCTGCCGCTCCATCTGGAGCCGGCCTTCCGGGAGATCCACATGGGCGTATGGGAGGATCATCCGTGGCACGAGCTGAACAAGCTGCACCCGGAGGAGATGTACCACTTCAACCGCCGGGTGGATCTGTGGCGCGTGGAGGGCGGCGAGACGGCGCAGGACGTGCTGGATCGCTACATCCCCGCCCTGCACCGCATCGGCGCGGCTCATGACGGCGACACCGTAGCGGTATTTTCCCACGGCGCTGCGCTGCGTATCGTGCTGGGTACCTTGCAGGGCGTCCCGCTGTCCGGTATCGGTGACACGGCACACGGCGACAACACCGCCGTATCCCTGCTGACATGGGACGACGGGGCGCTGCGGGTGGAGTACCGCGACGACAACAGCCACCTGACGGAGCGGGGACTGTCCACCTTTGCCCGCCAGAGCTGGTGGCGCAGCGCCAAGATGGTGGATCCCGGCGAGGACTATGTCCCCCTGCCGGAGGAGCTGCGCCGGCGCTTTCATGTTCCTGACGGCGGCGAGGCCATCGGCATCCGCTGCGAGGAGGACTTTATCGGCGCGCTCCAGCTGCTGCCGGACGAGGAACCGGGCATCGGCTGGCTGGGCTGGTACTGGCTGGATCCCGCGTATCGCGGCACCGGCCGTGCCTTTACCCCCATGGGCCGCGTGCTGCTGTACTACCGGCATCGCGGCGTGGAGTTCCTGCGCCTGCGATGCAGCGATAGGGAGCTGCGCCGGTTTTTCGCCCGTCTGGGCTTCTACCCGCTGGAGGGCGACGTGATGGAAAAGGACATCCGCGTTCAGTTGCCGCCGATCCCGGCGGAATACCGTCCCTGAAAGGAGCTGCCCCATGACAAGAGGCGAGATATTTCTGCCTGTGAGCCGCGAGGAGATGATCGAGCGCGGCTGGTATTACTATGATTTTCTGGTGGTCACCGCCGACGGCTACATCGACCACCCCAGCTTCGGCACCACCCTCATCGCCCGCCTGCTGGAGGCGGAGGGCTACCGCGTGGCCATCCTGGCCCAGCCGGACTGGCACTCGGCGGAGGCATTCCGCGCCATGGGCAAGCCCCGGTACGGCGTGCTCATCGGCGGCGGCAATCTGGACTCCATGGTGGCCCACTACACGGTGGCCAAGCGCCGCCGCACACGGGATCTGTACAGCCCCGGCGGCGAGATGGGACACCGTCCCGACCGCCCCACCATCGTCTATACCAACCGGGCGCGGGAGGCGTTCCCCGACACGCCCATCGTCATCGGCGGCCTGGAGGCGTCGCTGCGGCGCTTCGCCCACTACGACTACTGGGAGGATAAAGTGCGCCGGAGCATCCTGTTCGACGCCCCGGCCGACCTGCTGGTCTACGGCATGGGCGAGAGCGCCACGGCGGAGATCGCCCGCCGTCTCGCCAAAAAGACACCGGTGCAGGAGATCACCGACGTACCCGGCACGGCCTATATCGCCGCCGACGACAGCGGCTGCCGCTTCCATAAGGCGCTCTGCCCCTCCTACGAGGAGGTCTGCGCCGACAAGGAGGCCTACGCCCGGGCCACGAAGATCGAATACGACGAGCACGACCCCATCCGGGGCTGCGCCGTGCTCCAACCCTGCGAAGGGCGGCTGCTGGTGGTGAATCCCCCCGCCCGCCCCCTGCGCCGGGAGGAGCTGGATCGCCTGTACGCCCTGCCCTATACGCGGGAGGTACACCCCATGTACACCGCGGGCATCCCCGCCATTGAGGAGGTGCGGTTTTCCATCACCCACAACCGGGGCTGCTTCGGCGGCTGCAACTTCTGCGCACTGGCCTTCCATCAGGGGCGCATGGTCACCAGCCGCTCCATCGAGTCGGTGGTGGAGGAGGCCCGGCTGCTAACGGAGGATCCCCAGTTCAAGGGCTATATCCACGACGTGGGCGGCCCCAGCGCCAACTTCCGCCACACCAGCTGCCAGAAGCAGAAGAAATGCGGTATGTGCAAGAACCGCAGCTGCCTTGCGCCGGAGCCCTGCCCCAATCTGGACGCCGACCATTCCGAGTACACGGAGCTGCTGCAAAAAATGCGGCAGCTTCCCAAGATCAAGAAGGTGTTCGTCCGCTCCGGCATCCGCTACGACTATATGTTGCAGGACAAGAACAAGGACTTCTTCAAGGAGCTGGTGCAGTACCACATCTCCGGCCAGCTGAAGGTGGCGCCGGAGCACTGTGTCAGCTCGGTACTGGACTACATGGGCAAGCCCCACTTCGATGTTTTCCTGAAGTTCTGGCGGCAGTATAAAAAGCTCAACGAGCAGGACGGCACGGAGCAGTATCTGGTGCCATACCTGATGTCCAGCCATCCCGGCTGCACCCTCAGCGACGCGGTGAAGCTGGCGGAGTTCCTCCACAAGAACGGCCGCACCCCCGAGCAGGTGCAGGATTTCTATCCTACCCCCGGCACCCTGTCCACCTGTATGTACTACACCGGCATCGACCCCCGGGATATGTCGCCGGTGTATGTGGCGCGGGATCCCAAGGAAAAGGCCATGCAGCGTGCGCTGCTTCAGTGGTCCCGCCCGGAAAAGCGTGCGCTGGTGGTGGAGGCACTGGAGGAGACGGGGCGCACCGACCTGATCGGCTATGGGAAGGAGTGCCTGCTGCGTCCCCGGAAGGGCGAGCCCTACGGCCAGCCTCCCGCCAAGCCGGAGAAGCCGGAGCGTCCTGCCCGCCGCCCCCGGAAGGAGACCACAGGCAACCGGGGCCGCCGCGGTACGCCCACGGCGCGACAGCCGGCGCAGAAGGGCAAGATGTCCCCGCGCAAAAAGGCGGCATTTGCCAAAAAAAGGAAATCATGACCCGTCGGGAGCCTGCGGTATCCGCAGGCTTCCGCTGTTTTTGGACATTTTCTGGTGCTTGTCCCGTTTTCGGTGAAAAAAGAGGGAGTGTTTGGACAGACTTGCCGAAAAAATACTTGTGTTATAGGTGAGATTTCATTATAATAGGGAACGTAGCGTCAAGATGGTGACTCGCCGTGTAAAGATTCCGTTAAAAAATCACGGTGGGGCATGGTCGTGCCGCAGGTGCCGTAAATACGACGCAGCGGCACAAAATCCCGATCGTATGTGAAGGTGATAAAGGAATGGAAAAAAAGAAGAAAACAAGGTTCATCGTGGGGTGGCTGCTGATCACGGCGGCTCTGCTGGCCGGTTCTCTGCTGGTTCCCGGACACGGGAAGTCGGAATCGGTGCAGGAGGCCATGCGTGACGCAGTGCTCCACGGGGCGAACCGCATCAGTCTGTTCGGACTGAAAGACGTGAACCCCGCATACATATCCTCGCTGGTGGTAGTGGGCGTCATCCTGCTGGCGGCGCTGCTGCTGCGGCTGCTGGTGATCCCCCGCTTCAAGATGGTCCCCGGCAAGCTGCAGATGGCTATCGAGACCGTGGTGGGTATGTTCGACGGCATGGCCAAGGGCAACAGCCCCCACCGCAACAAGTTCCTGGGTGCCTACATCTTCGGCGCCGGTGTGTATATCTTCATCGGCACGCTGTTTGAGCTGTTCGGTTTCCAGGCCATCACCACCAATGGCCACACCATCGCCCTGCCGGCCCCGCTGTCCGATGTGAACGCAGCCATCTCCCTGGGCTGCCTGTCCTACGGCGTCATTCTGGTGGGCGGCATCGTGGCCAACGGCCTCAAGGGCGCGGGCAAGGCCCTGAAGGACTTCTCCCTGCCCATCTCCATGAGCTTCCGTATGTTCGGCGCGCTGCTCAGCGGTCTGCTGGTGACGGAGCTGGTCTACTACTATGTGACACTGAGCTATGTGATCCCCGTGGTCGTGGCGGTGCTGTTCACCCTGCTCCACGCGCTGATCCAGGCCTATGTTCTCACCACCCTGACCTCCATGTTCTACGGAGAGACCACGGAGAAGCACGCGCCCAAGCCCAAAAAAACCAAAAAAATTAAAGCTGAAACTGTAAATAACTGACGGAGGAAAGAGAGATCATGAAGAAACTGACCAATAAGAAGGCTGTTGCCCTGCTGCTGTGCCTGGTGCTGGCACTGACCGCACTGTTCACCGTGACCGCGTTTGCTGACACCGAGCCCGCCGCCGATGCCCCTGCCCAGACGGAGCAGACCACCGACAGCAGCGTTGACAGCGCCAAGGCCATGGCGTCCGCCATCGCCATCGGCGTGGCCGCCGCCGGCGGCGCCATCGGCATGGGCATGGCCATCTCCAAGTCCGCTGAGGGCATTGCCCGTCAGCCGGAGGCCGAGGGCAAGATCCGCACCACCATGATGCTGGGCCTTGTGTTCCTGGAAACCGCCATCATCTACGCCCTGCTGGTGGTCATCCTTATCATCTTTGTGCTGTAAGGAACGGAGAGAGTCGCTATGAATAATATCCCACTGAATATTGATTGGCAGCAGATCCTGCTGCATCTGTTCAACTTCTCCATTCTGGTGGGCGGTCTGTACCTGCTGCTGTTCAAGCCGGTGAAGAACTTCATGGATAAACGCACCAAGCACTATCAGAACATGGAGTCCGCCGCCGTGGAGCGGGAGAAGGCCACCGCAGAGATGGAGGCGGCCATGCAGCAGCGTCAGGCCGCGCTGGACGCGGAGCTGGATGAGAAGCGCGCCGCCGCCGCCAAGGAGGCGGAGGTCTACGCCCAGCAGCAGCGTGACGCCGCCCGTGAGCAGGCGGACAAGATCGTGGCCGCCGCCCGGGAGAACGCGGAGAATGACCGCAAGAAGATCGTGGCAGAGGCCAACCGCGAGGCCGTGTCCATCGCGGAGGCCGCCATGGAGAAGCTGCTGGCGAAGGAGACTTCCCACGCCTATGACGCGTTTGTAAACGCAGCCGAGGGGGAGGAGAAGCATGAGCACGAATGATCCCCGCCTGACCGCCAACCTGTTCAGCGTCTGCCCGCCCGATGACGCGCAGCGCGCCAGACTGGAGGAAGTGCTGGCAAAGAAATACGGCCGGCCGGTGGAGCTTTCGTGGCAGGAGGATAAGACCGCGTCCGGCGGCTTCCGCATTGAAGTTGGCTCCGAGGTCATCGACTGGACGGCGGAGGGTCGTCTGGGCCAGCTGAAGGAGCGTCTTGCCGCGCTGAAGGCCAGCGAGCAGTCCGTGATCCCGCTGATCCGCGACACCGTCCGGGACTGGGTGCCGGAGGTCTGCGCCCGCGAGGTGGGCAGCGTGCTGTCCGTGGCGGACGGCATCGCCTATGTGGACGGCCTGGAGGACGCGGCCTACGGCGAGATCCTGCTCTTTGAGGGCGGCATCCGGGGCATGGTGCAGGAACTGCGGGGCCACCGCATCGGCTGCATCCTGTTCGGCCGGGTGGAGGAGGTCAGCGAGGGCAGCGCCGTGTACCGCACCGGCAAGACCGCCGGTATCGGCGTGTCCGACGCCATGATCGGCCGCGTGGTGGACGCGCTGGGCGCGCCCAGCGACGACGGCGGTGAGATCCCCGCCGACGACTACCGTATGATCGAAAGCCCGGCGCCCGGCATCATCGACCGCCAGCCGGTGAACACCCCCATGCAGACCGGTATCCTGTCCATCGACTCCATGTTCCCCATCGGACGGGGCCAGCGTGAGCTGATCATCGGCGACCGCCAGACCGGTAAGACGTCCATCGCCATCGACACCATCCTGAACCAGAAGGGAAAGGACATGATCTGCATCTATGTGGCCATCGGCCAGAAGGCCAGCTCCGTGGCGCAGATCGCGGAGATGCTGCGCAAGCACGACGCCATGGCATACACCATCATCGTCTGCGCCAGCGCCGGTGAGTCCGCCTCCATGCAGTATATCGCGCCCTATGCCGGCGCGTCCATCGGCGAGTATTTCATGAACAAGGGGAAGGACGTGCTGATCGTCTACGACGATCTTTCCAAGCACGCCATCGCCTACCGCGCGTTGAGCCTGCTGCTGGGACGCTCTCCCGGCCGTGAGGCCTATCCCGGCGACGTGTTCTATCTGCACTCCCGCCTGCTGGAGCGCGCCGCACGCCTCAGCGACGCACGGGGCGGCGGCAGCATGACCGCCCTGCCCATCGTGGAGACGCAGGCCGGCGACGTGTCCGCCTACATCCCCACCAACATCATCTCCATCACCGACGGCCAGATCTTTCTGGAGAGCAGCCTGTTCTTCTCCGGCCACCGCCCCGCCGTGAACGTGGGACTTTCCGTGTCCCGTGTGGGCGGCGCGGCTCAGACAAAGGCCATGAAGAAGGCGGTCGGCACGCTGCGCCTCGATCTGGCGCAGTACCGCGAGATGGAGGTTTTTACCCAGTTCTCCAGCGATCTGGACGAGGACACCAAGAACCAGCTGGCCTACGGCCAGAGCCTGATGTACATTCTGCGTCAGGGCCGGTGCAGCCCGCTCAGTCAGGCCCAGCAGATCGTCACGCTGGTGACGGCCATGGCCCGCATCTATCAGCAGGTGCCGGTGGCGCAGGTCTGTTCGCTGCGGGACTACCTTCTGAGCGAGTTCGCCGCCGGCCGGTCCCAGCTCATGCAGGAGCTGGAGCAGGGCGCGGCGCTGACCGACGAGGTGCGCCAGCAGATCGTGGACTTTGCAAAGACCGCGCTGGAGAAGTTCCGGCGCGCAGGCGGGCGGTGAGGCCATGGCCAGCACAAGTGAGATCCGCCGCCGCATCGGAAGCGTCCGGCAGACCCAGAAGATCACCCACGCCATGTACCTGATCTCCCAGGCCAAGCTGCGCAAGGCCAAGGCGGATCTGAGCAATACCCGCCCCTACTTCGACGCGTTGCAGAAGGAGATCGGCCGCGTGTTCAACGCCGACGACACTGCGGCGAGCCGGTATCTCTATGATGAGAACAGCAAGCCGCTGCCCGGCGTGGCCGCTTGCCTGCTCATCACGGCGGATAAGGGACTTGCCGGCGCCTACAACCAGAACGCCATCCGGCAGGCGCAGAAATTTCTCGCCGCCAACGAGGGCGCGGAGCTGTATGTGGTGGGCGAGTACGGCCGCCGCTGGTTCACCCAGCGGGGCATCCCCATCGAAAAGAGCTTTCTCTACACCGCCCAGAACCCCACGCTGCGGCGCGCCCGCCAGATCGGCGAGCTGCTGCTGGAGCGGTACGATGCCGGCGCCATCAACGCCGTACACGTCATTTACACGGATATGAAAAACGGACTGGAGGCCACGGTGCGTCAGGCGCAGCTGCTGCCCCTGCACCGGGAGCGATTCTCCGCCGCCAAGGCAGATACCGCCGGTGACCCCGTGTTCGAGTTTATCCCCAGCGCCGCCGCCGTGCTGAATAACGCGGTGCGAAGCTGCCTGACCGGCTTTATTTACAGCGCGCTGGTGGACAGCTTTTGCAGCGAGCAGAGCGCCCGCATGACCGCCATGAACGCGGCGGATCAGAACGCGGAGGAGCTGCTGAAGGATCTGTCCGTGCAGTACAACCGGGCGCGTCAGGCCGCCATCACCCAGGAGATCACCGAGGTCTCCGCCGGTGAGCGCGCCCAGCGCAGCAAGAAAGAAAAGGAGGGCTGACCTCAATGAAACAAGGAACCATCACGGGCATTTCCGGCCCCGTGATCGACGTACATTTCCCGGAGGGGAGCCTGCCCGCCATCAATGAGGCGCTGACCGTGGAGGCAAACGGCACGCGCTACACCATGGAGGTGGAGCAGCATCTGGAGAACAAGACGGTGCGCTGCGTCATGATGGCCGGCAGCGACGGCCTCAGCCGGGGCCTGACCGTCACCGCCACCGGCCACGGCATCTCCGTGCCGGTGGGCGAGGCCACACTGGGCCGTATGTTCAACGTGCTGGGTGACCCCATCGACGGCGAGGCACCGGTGAGCGCCGACGCCCCCCGTTGGGAGATCCACCGCAGCGCCCCTACCTTTGCCGAGCAGATGCCCGCCGCCGATATTCTGGAAACGGGCATCAAGGTCATCGACCTCATCGAGCCGTACCCCAAGGGCGGCAAGATCGGTCTGTTCGGCGGCGCCGGCGTGGGCAAGACCGTGCTCATTCAGGAGCTGATCCACAACGTGGCCATGGAGCACGGCGGCTATTCCATCTTCACCGGCGTGGGCGAGCGCAGCCGCGAGGGCAACGACCTGTGGGGTGAGATGCAGGAGAGCGGCGTGTCCGACAAGACGGCGCTGGTCTTCGGCCAGATGAACGAGTCCCCCGGCGTCCGTATGCGCGTGGCGCTGTCTGGCCTGACCATGGCGGAGTATTTCCGCGACGTGGAGCACAAGGACGTGCTGCTGTTCATCGACAACATCTTCCGCTTCGTCCAGGCGGGCAGTGAGGTGTCCACGCTGCTGGGCCGTATGCCCTCCGCCGTGGGCTACCAGCCCACGCTGGCTGGCGAGATGGGCGCGCTGCAGGAGCGCATCACCTCCACCAAGGACGGCTCCGTCACCTCCGTACAGGCGGTGTATGTCCCCGCCGATGACCTGACCGACCCCGCCCCCGCCACCACGTTCTCTCATCTGGACGCCACCACCGTGCTGAGCCGTAAGATCGCGGAGCAGGGCATCTACCCCGCCGTGGACCCGCTGGAGTCCACCTCCCGTATTCTGGAGCCGGACATCGTGGGCGAGGAGCATTACAACATCGCCCGCGCCGTCCAGTCCACGCTGCAAAAGTACCGTGAGCTGCAGGATATCATCGCCATTCTGGGTATGGAGGAGCTGAGCGACGAGGATAAGAAGACCGTCGCCCGCGCCCGCCGCATCCAGCGCTTCCTGTCCCAGCCCTTCTACGTGGCGGAGAAGTTCAGCGGCGCACCCGGCGTGTTCGTGCCCCTGCACGAGACGCTGCGCGGCTTCAAGGAGATCCTGTCCGGCAGCATGGACGAGTATCCCGAGGCGGCCTTCTTCAACGCCGGTACCATCGACGATGTGATCCGCAAGGCGGAGCAGATGAAGAAAGGCGGCATGTGATGGCGGCCCCGTTCCATCTGGATATTCTGGCGGCCAGCGTTCCGTTTTACCGGGGCGAATGTGTGTCGCTGGTGGTGCCTACCACCGACGGCGAGTTCGGCATTCTGGCCAACCACAGCAACGCCGTGGGCGCTGTCTGCGCCGGTGAACTGCGGTTCGAGACGGCGGCGGGCGAGCACCGCCGCGCCGCCGTGGCGCCCGGCCTGTTCAAGATCGAGGACGGCCGCGTATTGCTGCTGGTGGACGCCGCCGAGCGTCCGGAGGATATCGACGTGAACCGCGCCCTCCGCGCCCGCGAGGAGGCGGAGGAGCAGCTGCGGCAGAAGCGCAGCATGGCGGAGTATCAGCTGGCGCAGGGCAATCTGGCCCGCGCCCTCAACCGCCTGCGCGTCAGCGGCAGAGGATAAATGCATAAAAAAGAGCTGCGGCAGCGCCGCAGCTCTTTTTTATGCGCGTTTTAGCTTCAGATACCCAGCTTTTCCAGCGCCGCCAGCTTCAGGCAGGTGCAGAACACGGCGATGGCCTGCTCCAGCTCCGCCACCGGCGGGAAGGAGGGGGCAATGCGGATGTTGCTGTCGTTGGGGTCGACGCCGTAGGGGAAGGTGGCGCCCGCGCCGGTCATGGTGACGCCCGCCTCCTTGCACAGCGCCAGCGTCCGCTTTGCGCAGCCGGGCATAGCGTCCAGACTGATGAAATAGCCGCCCACGGGACGCTTGTAGTCCGCAATGCCCAGCGGGGCGATCTCCCGGTCCAGCGCGTCCAGCACTGCGTGGAACTTGGGGGCCAGCACGGCGGCGTGCTGCCGCATCAGCGCCAGCGTGTGGGCCTTGTCCTGCAAAAACAGCACATGGCGCAGCTGGTTGATCTTGTCGAAGCCGATGGTCTGGACATTGATGAGCTTGGTGAGATGGGCGATGTTGGCCTCGCTGGCCGCCATCACCGCCACGCCCGCGCCGGGAAATGTCACCTTGCTGGTGGACGCGAACTCGTACACCATGTCGGCGTTGCCGTACTGGGCGCACAGGCTGATGATATCGGGGAACGGCACGAAATCGCCGTCAAACTCGTGGATGCAGTAGGCGTTGTCCCACATCAGCATGAAGTCCGGCGCGGCGGGCTTCATGGCCGCCAGACGGCGGATGGTATCCTCGCTGTACACCACACCCTCGGGATTGGCGTATTTAGGCACGTTCCACATACCCTTCACCGCCGGATCGCGGATCAGCTCCTCCACCATGTCCATGTCGGGGCCGTCGACGGTCATGGGAATGTTGATCATCTCCACGCCGAAGCTCTCCGTCACCTTGAAGTGCCGGTCATAGCCGGGGACGGGGCAGAGCCACTTCACCTTGTCCAGCTTGCTCCACGGCTTCTCGCTGTGGCGCATCCCGTGGGTAAACGCCTTGGAGACGGTATCGTACATCAGCTGCAGGCTGGCGTTGCCGCCGACGAACACCTGCTCGGGCTTGCAGCCCAGAATATCCGCGAACAGCCGCCGCGCCGCAGGGATACCCGCCACCTCGCCGTAGTTCCGGGTCTCCACGCCGTCGGACAGAAACTGCTCCGACCGGGTCAACACACCGAGAATGGGCATCACCAGCTCCAGCTGCTCCCGTCCCGGCTTGCCCCGGGCCATATTCAGCGCCAGATGGAGCGCCTTGGCGTCCTCGTATTCCTTCTGCACGGCGGTGTATTCCGCCTGCCGCTCTGCCGCTGTCATCTCTGCATATTTCTTTTTCATCATATAGGACCTCCGCCGTATTTTTTTGCGATTATACACGCTTTGCCATGTCTTGGCAATCACTTTTTCCGGATCTCATAGATGTCCGTCCGCCGTGCCGACAGAATGGGAAGCTGTCTGCGTACTGCGGACACCTGCGCCATGTCCAGCTCCGTCACCGCCACCTCCTCGCCGGCGCCGCACTGATGGAGGACGGCGCCCCACGGGTCACAGACGATGGAGTGGCCCCACGCCACATAGGAGGCCGCCTCGTCCCGGGCCGGAGAGACGCCCACGGTGAACAGCTGGTTGTCCACGGCCCGCTGCCGGAACAGCAGCTCCCAGTGGGCAGGGCCGGTGGTCATGTTGAACGCCGCCGGTACCAGCAGCATTTGCGCGCCCGCCAGCGTCATCAGCCGCGACAGCTCCTGAAACCGCAGGTCAAAGCAGATGCAAAGTCCCATTTTGCCCCACGGCGTGTCGAACACCGTCACGTCGTCTCCGGCGGTCAGGGTGTCCGACTCCCGAAAACGCTGGCCGCCGTCCACGTCGATGTCGAAAAGGTGCATCTTCCGGTGCCGTGCCGCGCACCGTCCGTCCGGCGCAAAGACATAGCTGGTGTTGTACACCCTGCCGCCGTCCAGCTCCGGGATGGAGCCGCCCACCACCCACAGGTGGTTTTCCGCAGCGGCGCGGGACAGCATCTGATACGCCGCGCCGCCCGCCGCCTCGCCGTAGGCGCGGAAGCAGCCGTTGTCGTAGGGGCAGCAGAACATCTCCGGCAGCACCGCCATGTCCGCCCCCTTTACGGAGGCCAGCAGCGCCTCCGCGTGCCGGAGGTTTTCCGCCTTGTCCGCCGTGACTGCCATCTGTATCTGTGCAAGCCGCATACCGCCACGCTCCTTCTCAGTATTCCCGCAGCACCAGCTCCGGTCACGCCCTCGCTGATGCTGACCATGCGCTTGACCTGGCTGCGATGCCCGTAGGTCAGCCACAGCATATCCCGAATGGCCGTGCCGCCGCGATAGCCGTGGATCAGCCGCAGCCGATAGGTGCCGAGACCAGCCCGGCGCAGGGCAGCGTCCACCGCGATCTGCGCCTGATAGGTATTCATGCCGTGGAGATCCAGCTCCACCACACCTCCGGTCATGATACCGCCTCCTTTCACTCCCTACCATCATACGGGAAATGAATTGTATTTTCAACCGTTTTGTGGTAAGATGCCCTCTGAGAATACAGATTGCGAGGGAGCTATGAAGGTTTTAGTGGTATCCGATTCCCACGGCAAGGTGGATAACCTGATACGGGCGGTGGAGCTGACCCACCCCGACTATGTGCTGCATCTGGGCGACTGCCAGCGGGATCTGGAAAAGCTGCGGCAGGCGTTTCCCATGCTGCCCATGGAGGGCGTGCCGGGAAACTGCGACTACGGCAGCTGCGACCAGCCGGAGCGGCTCATCGAGTTGGGCGGCGTGCGTATCCTGATGCTCCACGGCCACACACGGGGCGTGAAGTCCGACGTGATGCGGGCGGTGTGGGCCGCCCGGGAGTGCGGCGCGCAGGTGCTGCTGTTCGGCCACACCCATCGTCCCATGGTGGACAACGACGGCGCGCTGCTGGTGCTGAACCCCGGCGCTGCCGGCGATCCGCTGCGCCCCACCTGCGGCCTCCTCACCATTGAAAACGGCAGAGCGGACGTAGGGACGCTGGCCATCTGAAAGGAGCAACACAATGCTGACGATCGGCTGTCACCTATCCGCCTCCGACGGCTTTCTGGCCATGGGGCGGACGGCGCTGGATATCGGCGCCAATACATTCCAGTTTTTTACCCGCAATCCCCGGGGCAGCAAGGCCAAGGCCATCGACCCCGACGACGCGGCGGCGCTGCTGGCGCTGCTGGCGGAAAACGGCTTCGGGCCGCTGGTGGCCCACGCGCCCTACACCATCAACCCCTGCTCCAGGACGGAGCGTACCCGGGAGTTTGCCCGGATGACGCTGGCGGACGACCTGAAGCGTATGGAATACCTGCCGGGGAACTACTACAACTTCCATCCCGGCAGTCACACGGAGCAGGGGGTGGAGACGGGCATCCGCCAGATCGCGGAGACCCTCAACGCCATCCTCCGGCCGGAATACCGCACCACAGTGCTGCTGGAGACCATGTCCGGCAAGGGCTCGGAGGTGGGCGGCCGCTTCGAGGAGCTGCGGGAGATCATCGATCGCACAGAGCTGGGGGAAAAGGTGGGCGTCTGTCTGGATACCTGCCATGTCTCAGACGCGGGCTACGACATCGCCGGGGACATCGACGGCGTGCTGACGGAGTTTGACCGGGTCATCGGCCTTGCAAAATTGAAGGCAGTGCATATCAACGACAGCATGAACCCGCTGGGCGCCCGCAAGGACCGCCACGCCCGTATCGGCGAGGGGCATCTGGGGGAGGCGGCCTTTGGCCGTATCGTCAACCACCCGGCGCTGCGGGAGCTGCCCTTTATTCTGGAGACGCCCAACGATCTGGCGGGATACGCCCGGGAGATCGCGCGGCTGCGGGAGCTGAGGGTGGAATGATGCTGGGCATATCGGCGATTTTTCTTTTCCTGCTGGGCGCGGGGGGGCTGGCGTTCCACTCCACCCTGCCCGCCACGGGTCATATCCGCCCCGGCTTTTTTGTGTTCTACACCAATTTGAGCAACCTGCTGCTGGCGGTGTACCAGCTGGCGCTGGGCGTCAGCAGCTTCTTCCCCGGCAGCGGCGTGTTCCGGCTGCTCAGCGCCCCCGCCACGGCGCTGAGCATGACGCTGTGCATCTTCGTGACCCACCTGATCTACCAGTGGGTGCTGGTGCCGTCGGCCACGCGGAGCGGCAAGAGCCTGTCGGATATCGGGCTGAGCAGCTTCGGCAACCTGTGCGTCCACTATATCGTGCCGTGGCTGACGGTGGTGCAGTGGCTGCTGTGGCAGGATAAGAGCGGCCTGACGGTGCGGCACGCCCTGTACTGGCTGGCGCTGCCGCTGGCGTATTTCGCCTTCGGCATGGCGCGGGGCGCCACGGGAAAGCCCATCGGCCATACGAAGCACTGCTACCCCTACCCCTTTATGGATCCGCGGGTCATGGGCAAGCGGTTCTGGCCGGTGGTGCTGCTGCTCATCATCGCCTTTTTCGGACTGGGCTGCCTGTTCGTGGGCGTGGGCAGACTGCTGTGAGATGAAAAAAGAGAGGCGTTCCGGGAGGAACGTCTCTCTTTTTCCATTGCAGGGCGGCTCAATAGCCGATCTTGCGGTCCACATACCGCTTCAGCGGGCGGCCGGCGGCATAGTTCTCCAGATCCTCGCAGAACAGGGCTACATTTTTGTCGCGGGTGTAGCCCAGGCTCATCTGACCGGAGATGTGGGGTGTGATAAGCAGGTTCTTGGCGTCCCACACCGGGTCGCCTGCGGGGATGGGCTCCTTTTCAAACACATCCAGCGCCGCGCCTGCCAGCTTTCCGGCGTTCAGCGCCTCCACCAGCGCGGGCTGGTCAATGGCGGTGCCGCGGCCTACGTTGATTACATACGCGGTTTCCGGCAGCAGGGCGATGCGGTCGCGGGACAGGATGCCCACGGTGTCCGCCGTGGAGGGCAGCGCCATCACCAGAATATCGGTATCCGGCAGCAGACTGTCCAGCTCCTCGTGGGTGAACACCCCGTCAAAGGCGGGGTCGGCGGCCTTTTTGGTGCGGCGGACGCCCCGGATCGCCTTGGCGCCCATGGCCTTGGCGCGGCGGGCGAACTCCGTGCCGATGTCGCCGGTACCCAGCACCGTGATGGTGCTGCCGATGATGGAGCGCATGGGCATCACCGGCCCCCAGCGGTGGGCATCGGCATGGTGCAGATAGGCGGGGGCATGGCGCAGCAGCATCAGTGTGACCATGATGAGATGCTCGGCGATGGTGACGCCGTAGGTGCCGGAGGAGTTGCTCAGCATCACCTCCGGCGAGGGGTACAGGGCGTCGTCCAGATAGGCATCCACGCCGGCAAAGCTGCCGCAGAACCACTTCATGCCGGTGAAGGCCTTCAGGTCGCCGGGCTTGGGCATCCCGTGCACCACCTCGTAGGTGCCGGCCAACTCCGCCGGCACACGGCAGTCGGGGTAGTAGTCCACCGCAAAGCCGCAGCGTGCGGCGGTGCTGTCGATGAGCGCGTGGTGAGACGGCTCCAAATAATCTGCGAGAACAGCAATTTTCTTCATCTGTATACCTCCAGTATTTTTTCCGCGCAGCGTATCCCGTCAGCGGCGGCGGACAGGATACCGCCGGCATAGCCGGCGCCCTCGCCGCAGGGGTACACGCCGCGGATATTGGCCTCATAGTGTTCATCCCGTACCAGCCGCACCGGGGAGGACGAGCGGGTCTCCACACCGGTGAGCAGGGCATCGGGGTCGTCGTAGCCCCGGAGCTTCCGCCCCAGCTCCGGCAGCGCCAGCGCCAGCGTCTCACTGATAAAGGGCGGCAGACAGCGGTGCAGGTCGGTGTAGGTGACGGCGGGCAGATAGCTGGGCTGTACATTCCCCGGCCCCGTGGAGGGGCGGCCCGCCAGGAAATCCTCCACCCGCTGGCAGGGGGCGCGGTAGTCGCCGCCGCCCAAGGCGAAGGCGGCGTCCTCCAGCTGCCGCTGGAGCCGGATGCCCGCAAGAGGGTGCTTGTCCGGGAAGTCGGCGGGGGTGGCGTTTACCAGCAGCGCACCGTTGATGTTCTCCCGGTCGCGGGCGTACTCGCTCATGCCGTTGGTGACCACGCGCCGCGCTTCCGACGCGGCGGCCACCACCTGTCCGCCGGGACAGACACAGAAGGAAAAGGCGCTGCGTCCGTTGGGCAGGTGGCAGGACAGCTTATAGGTGGCGGGGGGCAGGGAGGGGTGACCCGCCAGCCTCCGGTAGCGGGCGGCGTCCACCGCCGACTGCCGGTGCTCGATGCGCACCCCCATGGCGAAGGGCTTCTGCTCCATGGCAAGACCCGCGTCGTACAGCATCTCAAAGGTATCCCGGGCGCTGTGACCCAGCGCCAGCACGACCTGCCGGGCGGGGAGGGTGTAAAGCTGCTCCCCCTGCCGGACGGTGACGGCGGTGAGGGCATCGTCCTGCACCGTCAGCCCCTCCAGCCGTGCGCCGAAGCGGATGTCCGCGCCCAGCGCCAACAGCTGCCGCCGCAGGGCTTGCAGGGCGATGTGGAGCTTGTCGGTACCCACATGGGGCAGCGCGTCGGCGAGGATACTCTCCGGCGCGCCGCAGGACACCAGCTCCTCCATGATGAAGCGGTGGCGCAGGTCGCGGGTGCCGGTGTTCAGCTTACCGTCGGAAAACGCCCCGGCGCCGCCCTCACCGAACTGGACGTTGCTCTCCGTATCCAGCTGACCGGTGGCCCAGAAGCGCTGTATGTCCCGCTGCCGCTGCTCCACGCACTGTCCCCGCTCCAGCAGGATGGGGCGTGCGCCGCATTTTGCCAGCACCAGCGCGGCAAACAGTCCGGCAGGCCCTGCGCCTACTACGATGGGGCGCACCTCCGGTGGGGAGACGGGGGCGGGGAGCGCGTACTGTTCCGGCGTGTAGGCGGTGACGCGCTTATCCCGGCAGCGGCGCAGCAGCGCGGCCTCCTGCGGGGCGGAGACCGCCACGGTGTACACGAAGGTCAGGCTCTCCCGTGCGTCGATGGCGCGGCGCAGCACCGTCAGGTCTGTCAGCGCCGACAGCTCTACCCGCAGCAGCCGGGCGCACTTGTGCAGCAGCACATCTTCCGATTCATCCGGCAGCAGCCGCAGCTGGTCGATCCGCAGCATGGCGTTCACCTCGTTTTCAAAAAGTTAAAATTTCCAGCGAAAACTTAAAGCTTGGATTAAGGAAACTGTTTATCCTAATAGACATAGAAAAGAAAACAGTTTCCGGCGGCGGTATCATACCACGATTTGCCCACCGCTACAAGCCAAAACACAGAACTTGCCGAAAAAGGAGGCATTCTTTATGTACTACAACGACGATTTCAGAAACAGCGACCAGTACCGCTATACCAACCGGGATCAGCTGCCCCACGACGACTACGCCCCCGATCCCAACCGGGTGCCGGTACAGCCGCCGGTGCAGCCGAAGAAGCAGGGCTTCTTCCACCGCGCCGCCGTAAAGGTGACGGCGCTGATCCTGGCCTGTGCCGTGGCAGGCGGTCTGGCGGGCTGGGGCGGCGCGGCCATCGCCGGCAGCGGCAGCGGCAAGACCACCATCCAGCAGAGCGACCGCCAGCCGGTGACGGTGCAGGTGAAGAAGGTGGACGGCCAGACGAAGATGGATCCGGCGACGGTGTACGCCTCCGTGGTGAACAGCGCCGTGTCCATCAACTGCTCCGCCACCAGCACCAACATCTTCGGCCAGCAGACCCAGCCCGCCTCCTCCGGCAGCGGCTTCATCATCACCGAGGACGGCTATGTGGTCACCAACTACCATGTGGTCAGCGGTGCCAGCTCCGTACAGGTGACACTGTATAACGGCGACACCTATGATGCCACCGTCATCGGCGGCGACAGCGACTACGATGTGGCGGTGCTGAAGATCAACGCCTCCGGCTTGCAGCCTGTGACGCTGGGCGAGAGCGCCGACGTCAACGTGGGCGACACCGTGCTGGCCATCGGCAACCCGCTGGGCGAGCTGACGTTCTCCATGAGTCAGGGCATCGTGTCCAGCTGTGACCGCGCCATCAACGTGGACGGCACCCCCTTCAACATGATCCAGGTGGACTGCTCCATCAACCCCGGCAACTCCGGCGGCCCTCTGGTCAACCTGTACGGCGAGGTGGTGGGCATCGTGTCCGCCAAGTACTCCAGCTATTCCAGCACCACTGTGGAGGGTCTGGGCTTCGCCATCCCCATCAGTGACGTGCGCAGCATCATCACCGACATTATGGAAAACGGCGCCGTGACGGATAAGGCCTACATGGCCATCACCGCCGGTACCATGAATGAGCAGATGGCGGCACAGTTCAATATCGACGTCACGGAGGGCGTGTTCGTCTACTCCGTGGTGGAGGGCGGCGCCGGTGAAAAGGCGGGTCTGCGTCTGGGCGACGTCATCACCAAGATGGGCGATAAGACCCTGACCTCCCGGCAGGATCTGTCCGCCGCCATGAAGGGCTACCGCGCCGGTGACACCGTGACCCTCACCGTCTACCGCGGCGGGCAGTATATCGAGGTGGAGCTGACCTTTGACGCCCAGCCCCAGAACACCGGCTCCGAGGAGGACAACACCCAGAGCAGCGGCAATAACGGCGGCAACGGCGGCAACGGCCAGATGCCCGGAAACTGGGATAACTGGCAGGATTTCTACAACTACTTCTTCGGCAACCGCGGTTGACTCGGAAGCGAAAATAAGGGAGGCGGAGAGCGGCATGACCTGCCGCTCTCCGCTTTTTCCGGCGCTGCGGCAGGGTGCGGGGAAATTTCTCTTGTACTCCGGGGAAAAGTAGTATATAATATACGGTATTAAATTGCGCCTATATTCAATTTGTTACTATTTCCGAAGAAAGGAAGTCAGCTATGATAAAAGTTCCCACTGAGTACGGTGAGATCACCATCAGCGACGCGGTGTTCACCACGATCACCGGCGCGGCCGCCACCAACTGCTTCGGCGTCAAGGGCATGGCACAGCGCAGCGTGACGGACGGTCTTGTCCACCTGCTGCGTCCGGAGGCCATGAGCAAGGGCGTCAAGGTCACCTACAACGACGACGGTACCGTTTCCATCGAGCTGCATATCATCGTGGAAAACGGCGTCAATATCGCCACTGTCTGCCGTTCCATTATGAGCGAGGTCAAATATGTGGTCAATCTCAACACCGGCGTCACCGTTAAGACGGTGAACGTCTGCGTGGATTCCGTCACGGTGTGACATCGCTAAGAAGGAGAAAATACGACATGACAGATAGGATCAGCGGCGGCGCCTTCAAGCAGATGGTCGCCTTCGGCGCCGCGTGCATTGCCCAGCAGAAACAGACCATCAACGATCTCAACGTGTTCCCGGTGCCGGACGGCGACACCGGCACCAATATGTGCCTGACCATCCAGACGGCGGTGAACGAGCTGCGCAAGTGCCAGCCCGCCACGGTGGACGAGGCCGCCAAGGTCACTGCCTCCGGCCTGCTGCGGGGCGCCCGCGGCAACTCCGGCGTCATTTTGTCCCTGCTGTTCCGGGGCATGAGCAAGGTGCTCAAGGGTACGGCGGAGGCGGACGGCACACAGCTGGCCGCCGCCATGCAGGAGGGCGTCGCTACCGCCTACGGCGCGGTGATGAAGCCTGCGGAGGGTACGGTGCTCACCGTGTCCCGTCTGGCCGCCCAGCGTGCGCTGGAGGCGGCGGGGGAGCAGAACTCCGCCGAGTACGTGCTGGAGGAGGCCATCAAGACCGGCTACGCCACGCTGGCGGAGACCATCGAGATGAACCCGGTGCTGAAAAAGGCCGGTGTGGTAGATGCCGGCGGCAAGGGCTACCTCATCATTCTGGAGGGTATGCTCCGCGCCCTGCGGGGCGAGGAGATCCCGGAGGTGGAGGAGCAGACCGAGGAGAAGGCGGACTTTGCCGCCATCGGCGACGAGGACATCACCTTCGCCTTCGACACTGTGTTTACTGTCCGCAAGACCACGGATCGTCCGCTGGACGGCCTGCGCGCCTATCTGGGCAGCATCGGTGACAGTCTGGTCATCGGCGAGGATGACGAGTCCTTCAAGGTCCATGTCCACACCGACACGCCGGGCGACGCCCTGAACGAGGCCCAGAAGTACGGCACGCTGGAGCTGGCGAAGATCGAGAATATGCGCACCCAGGCGGCAGATCTGGCGGCGGGCCGGAAGGCCCAGTCCACCGACGATCTGGACGCCATCGAGAAGGAGCTGGAGAACGGCGCCTGCGCCGTGGCCGCGCCGGAGAAGCGGTATGGCTTTCTGGCGGTCTGCGCCGGGGACGGCCTTGCCGCCGTGTTCCGCGATCTGGGCGTGGACCGTATCGTATCCGGCGGCCAGACCATGAACCCCTCCACCGAGGCCATCCTGCGGGAGATCGACCAGACCCCCAGCGAGGTGGTGTTCGTGCTGCCCAACAACAAGAACATCATCATGGCAGCCCAGCAGTGCGTGGGTCTGACGGAGAAGGAGGTCATCGTTGTCCCCACCGCCACCGTACCGCAGGGCATCTCCGCCATGATGTGCGTGGACACGGAGGAGCCGGATCCGCAGAATATCTTGCAGGCCATGACCGACGCCGCGGCCAATGTCACCACGGCGCAGATCACCTACGCGGCGCGGAACTCCGACTTCGACGGCTTTGCCATCAACGAGGGGGACTATCTGGCGTTGTGCGACGGCAAGCTGCTGGGTACCGACCGCAGCCTCGATGTGCTGCTGGAGCGTCTGGCCCAGCTGGCAGTGGAGAAGAGCGCCGAGTTCATCACCGTCTATGCCGGTGAGGGCGTGTCCGACGAGGACGCCGACCGCGCCGCGCAGCTGTTCCAGACGGCGTGTCCCGATGCGGAGGTCAGTGCGCTGCCCGGTGGACAGCCGGTGTACTACTACATCGTGGCCATCGAATAACGACAACAAATAGTATAATTCGACAAAAAGAACACCCTGCGTATTCATGCAGGGTGTTCTTTTCCGTATATGGGGCGGCTCAGGTGATGGACGCCAGCTCCTCGTTGACCTGCGCCTCGCAGCTCCGCATGGCGAGGATGGTCTTCTCCATCAGCTCCTCCAGCGTCCAGCCCAGACGCTCCGCGCCGGTCTGGATGACATCGCGGGAGCAGCCGGCGGCAAACTTCTTGTCCTTGTATTTCTTCTTCAGACTGCTGACCTCCATGTCCATCACGCTCTTGCTGGGGCGCATACGGGCGGCGGCGCCGATGAGTCCGGTCAGCTCGTCGGCGGCAAACAGCACCTTCTCCATCTGGTGGGTGGGCTCCACGTCGCACACGAGGCCGTAGCCGTGGGAGCAGACGGCGTGGATGAACTCGTCGCTGCACCCTGCCTTTTCCAGCAGCTCCGGCGCCTTGAGGCAGTGCTGCTCCGGCCACATCTCAAAGTCGATGTCGTGGAGCAGGCCCACCGTGGCCCAGAAATCCGCGTCCTCCCCATAGCCCAGCTCATTGGCGTACCAGCGCATGACGCCCTCCACCGTCAGGGCGTGGAGAATATGGAACGGCTCCTTGTTATACGTCTTCAGGGCGGCCAGCGCCGCTTCACGGGAAATGCACTCCTTCATCTTCGCAGACCTCCTTCGTGCATTTGAATTGCCCCCTATTTTAGCAGGTTATTCCCCGATGTCAAGCAGTTTTCCAGCAGGTGCAGCAGCATGGCGGCGTGGCCGTATTCCGCCCGGCTCAGGCGCTGAAAAAGCTCCCGCAGACATACGTCCTCCGTGTCCTCCGCCGCCTGTGCGTAGGCCGCGCCGCCGCAGGTCTCCTCGTGGTACAGCTCCCGCAGCAGCTGGCACCAGGGCAGGGGCGGCTCCTGCCCCGCGGCGGCAGGGGGCTGGTAGCACTTGCCTGTCATCAGGTAGTGGGCAGCCAGCAGCGTCCGGCCGTGGGAGAACTCCTCCTCCGCCATACGCAGCAGCACCCGGCGGGCGGCGGGTGGCGCGCTGCGGGCATGGCACCGATAGGCGCGTGCCATGGACACCTCCTCGTCGATCAAGCGCCGCAGCCGGGCAAGGCCGTCCTCCGGCGGGGCAGCCATGCAGCAGGCGGTCTCGTCCGGCTCGGACAGCGGATCAAAGGGCGACAGCTCCGGCAGCACACGCCGCCAGACGGCCTCCGACAGCTTTCGGTCATAGGGTAAACGCAGCTCCTGTTCCATGTTTGAACGCCTCCTTCTCACGGCATACTATGCGGGAGGGAGAGGCAAAGCGCCTGTCTGCGCCAGCTATACCGAAACATACAGGAAAAGATTGCTTTTCTTCTGAAAATCTGTTACACTGACACAGTTGTAAAGCACCTACGCTTTTCCAGAGGACTGTTGCATATATCACATCACCTTGGCGGCGCCTCTGGTATACTTCAGATACTACCTCAGAGAGAGGAGAGCTATCCATGCTGGAACTGCAAAATATCTGTTACCGCGTATCCACTCCCGAAGGGGAGCAGGACATTCTGAAAAACGTGTCCGTCACCATTCCCGACCATAAGCTGGTGGTGTTCACCGGCCCCAACGGCGGCGGTAAGACCACGCTGGCCAAGATCATCATGGGTCTGGTGCGGCCCACCTCCGGCCGCGTCCTCTATAACGGCGAGGATGTGACGGAGCTGTCCATCACCGAGCGCGCCCGCCGGGGCATCAGCTACGGCTTCCAGCAGCCGCCCCGGTTCAAGGGCATCACCGTCCACGACCTGCTGCTGCTGGCGGCGGGGAAGGAGCAGCTCAGCAAGGACAAGTGCTGCGCCTACCTGACCAAGGTGGGTCTGTGCGCCAACGACTATCTGGACCGCGAGGTGGACGTGTCCCTGTCCGGCGGCGAGGTCAAGCGCATCGAGATCGCCACCATTCTGGCGCGGCAGAGCGACCTGATGATCTTCGACGAGCCGGAGGCGGGCATCGACCTGTGGAGCTTCGCACGGCTCACCGAGACCTTTGAGCAGATCCATCAGGAGGGGCACGCCACCATGATCATCATCTCCCATCAGGAGCGCATCATCCGTCTGGCCGATGAGATCATGGTCATCGCCAACGGACAGATCGCCCACCGCGGCAGCACCGAGGAGGTATTCCCCCTCATTCTGGCGGATACGCTGGGCGGCTGCCCCGTGCTGGAGAGAAAGGAGGGCGTACAATGATCACCGATATTGACGCCAAGCTGCTGGAAAAGATCGCCGACCTGACAGGCCAGCCTGTGGGCGCCTTCAACATCCGCAAGGACAGCGGCTGCGAGGCCCGCCAGTCCACCGAGCACATTGAGATCACGCCCCGCGCCGACGGCAAGCAGGGCATCGACATCCGCATCAAGCCCGGCACGAAGGGGGAGAAGTGCTACATCCCTGTCATCATCAGCAAGACCGGCCTGAGCGAGCTGGTCTACAACGACTTCTACGTGGGCGACGACTGCGACGTGGAGATCGTGGCGGGCTGCGGCATCCACAACTCCGGCTGCGACGAGAGCCGTCACGACGGCGTGCATACCTTCCACATCGGCAAAAACGCCCGAGTGCGGTACAGCGAGAAGCACTACGGCGAGAACGACCCCGGCCAGACCGGCGGCAACGTGATGAACCCCAAGACGGTGGTGTATCTGGGGGAGAACGCTTCCATGCAGATGGACACCGTCCAGATCCGGGGCATCGACTCCACCAAGCGCGAGACGGACTTCTTCTGCGAGGCCGGCAGCGAGGTGGTGGTGACGGAGCGCCTGCTGACCCACGGCAGCCAGACGGCGGAGAGCGATATGAACATCCAACTCAACGGCCACGATGCTAAGGGCCGGGTGATCTCCCGCTCCGTGGCGCAGGATCAGTCCCATCAGGTGTTCCGCCCCGTCATGGTGGGCAACGCCCAGTGCTTCGGCCACGTCCAGTGCGACAGCATCATCATGGGACAGGCCAAGATCGAGTCCGTACCGGCCATCACCGCCAACTGCCCCGACGCCCAGCTCATCCACGAGGCGGCCATCGGCAAGATCGCCGGTGACCAGCTTTTGAAGCTGGAGACGCTGGGACTGACGGAGGAGGAGGCGGAGGATACCATCCTCAAGGGCTTCCTCGCCTGAAAAAGCATACAGAAAAAAGACCGCCTGTAGGCGGTCTTTTTCTGTATGGAGGCTGTTATGGCCGGTTTTGCTTGAAGAAGCTGACCGCCACGGCGCCGGGGCCGGCGTGGGTGCCGATCACGCTGCCGATGGTGGTGTACCGCAGCGTTTCGGCGTGATCTGCCCAGAGCCAGCGGCTGTCTTCGATATACTTTTGCAGCAGGGCGTCGGACAGCCCGGTGTATCCCAACAGAACGGGGCGGGAAAAGTCCACGCCGCCCGCCCTCTGGATCTCCTGCGCCAGCAGGTTGTTGCCCATTTTGGAGCCGCGGGCCTTGCCCAGAAGCTGTATCTCCCCGTCCGTAACGGCCAGCACCGGCTTGATTTGCAGCATCGTTCCGGCAAAGGCCAGACTCTTGGAGATGCGGCCGCCGCGCTTCAGGTATTCCAGCGTGTCCACCAGCGCCACCGTGACGATGTGCTGCTTTTCCGCATCCAGCCGCGCCGCGATCTCCGGTGCGGACAGACCCTCGTCCCGCAGCTGAAGCGCCAACTCTGTCAGAATGCCGCCGCCCACGGAGGCGTTGCCGCTGTCCACCACATATACGTTCTCATAGTCCGCCGCGGCGATGGACGCGCTCTGACAGGTGCCGGAGAGCTTGCCGGACAGAGTGATGACCACGCAGCTCTCGCCCGCCTGCTTCGCCGCCTCAAATTCCTTGGCGAAGGCGTCCGGCGTGGCCTGACTGGTGGTGGGCAGGGTGTCCTCCTCCACCAGCTTTTCGTAAAAGGTCTTGTGGTCGATGGTCACGCCGTCGATATACTCCCGGTCGCCAAAATGTACTGTCAGAGGCACCACACGGACCTGCTCCTTGTATCCCGGCATCAGATCTGCCGTGGAATCTACGATGATCCTTGTTTTCACGGTTCCTTCCTTTCTGCCGCCAGCCGCTCCAGACCATCGCTGATGGCGGTCAGGCTCTTGTACAGGCTGGCGCGCTCCTCCTCGGTCAGCTCCCGGCTGACCTCCGCCAGAACGGCCTCGATCCGCGCAGAGATCCGCGCACCGACCGCCCGGCCCTTGTCCGTCAGGCGCAGCGGTGTCTTGTACCGCTTGCCCGCCTCTCTGCCGGCGAGGTAGCCCTGCTCCTCCAGATGCACCAGCGCCCGGGAGATGGTGGCCTTATCCTCCTCGCAGTGGTCGCAGAGCGCCGCCGCCGTCATGTCCGTTCCCCGATGCAGGTAGTACAGGCAGGAGATGTGGACGCTGCGCAGACCCAAGTCCGTCATCTCCTGATTTTTTATGCGCCGTATGTTCCGGCTGATCCGGTTCAGCAGTACCGTAAAGGTTTCAAACCGTTCCATGAAAGATACCTCCTTGCCTGTTGAACAATCAACAAGCGCTATGATACCAGAGACTTGTTGAAATGTCAACAAGAATTTTGGCAAGGCGTGCCTTCCTGCGGCGTGACCCCTCCGAAAACCGCTGCCGGCCTATTGACAAGCGGCGGACACGGCATTATAATACATCAAAAATGAATGATTCAAAAAAAGAACGATAAGGAGGCGGTCAACATGGCGCTGGGCATCGAGTTCTCACGGAAGCTGGCGCTGGCGTATAACGCGGTGTGCAAGCCGCTGTGCCGGGAGCTGGGACTGTCGAAAACAGCCTTTGACATCCTGATGTTTCTGGGCAACAACCCCGCCTATAAAACGGCCAGAGACGTGGTGGAGCTGCGCTGTCTCAAGGCAAATCTGGTGTCCGTCAACGTGGACCGGCTGGTGCAGGAGGGATACCTCGTCCGGCGGCAGGCGGCGGGCGACCGCCGCAAGACGGAGCTGCTGTGTACGGACAAGGCGCAGCCCGTCATAGCGCGGGGGCGGCAGCTCCAGAGCGCCTTTTTCCAGCGGCTGTTTGCTGATATGGACGACGGGGCGCGGCACGCCTTTTTTGCGGCCATGGAGATCATGGATCAAAACCTGAATGCTATTTTGGAGGCGGAAGAATAACCCATGCAGACCTTAGTGACGATCCTTGTAACATTTTTCGCGGGTATGGGCGCGGGCCTCGGCACCGGCTTTGCCGGAATGAGCGCCGCCGCGGTCATCAGTCCCATGCTGATTACGTTTTTGGGCATCGAGCCCTATGTGGCGGTGGGCATCGCTCTGTCCGCCGACGTGCTGGCCAGCGCCGTCTCAGCCTACACCTATCACAAGAACAAAAATCTGGATGTGAAGAACGGCCTTATCATGATGGCGAGCGTGCTGACCTTCACGGTGGTGGGCAGCTATGCCGCCAGCCTGCTGCCTTCGGCGACTATGGGCGGCTTCGCCGTGTTCATGACATTCCTGCTGGGCATCAAGTTCATTGTGCGCCCGGTCATGACCACCAAGGAGTCCATGGCGCAGGTCTCCGCCAAAAAGCGGGCGATCCAGTCGGTGGTCTGCGGCGTCATGATCGGCTTTATCTGCGGCTTTGTGGGCGCCGGCGGCGGCATGATGATGCTGCTGATCTTGACCAGCGTGCTGGGCTATGAGCTGAAGACCGCCGTAGGCACCAGCGTGTTCATCATGACCTTCACGGCGCTGACGGGTGCGGTGTCCCACTTCGCCATCGGCGGTATGCCGGAGCCCCTCACATGGGTGCTGTGCGTGATCTTCACGCTGATCTGGGCGCGTATCGCCGCCGTTTTTGCCAATAAGGCGCAGCCTAAGACCCTCAACCGCGCCACCGGCGTCGTGCTGGTGGTGCTGGGCGTGGTCATCATGGGCTTCCAGCTTCTGCACAAATAGACAATTTCGCGTGCTTGCGGCGGCTGGAGTTTTTTTCACAAACGGCTTGAGAAAAGGGACGTTATCTGCTATACTTTATATGTAGCGGTGCGTCCTTTTTCGTGGGCGCGGGAAATGAGGAGGCAGCCCGTCCCTGCGACCGATACGCCTCCGCTGCGCACTGTGCGCCAATTTGAAGAAGCAAAAGCGCGTAAAAAGGTGAGTAAAAGGTGAGTAAATCACCCACCAAAAAGTTTATACTTGAAGAAAGTTCCGGAAATATCGAGATTGAACCATTATTCTGCAACTTTCGTTCTCGAAAATAAAGGAGAAAATGAAGATATGAAACTTGGAATCGAGGGCGATTCACCTGATTCTATATCTCAATATCGCTCCATAAATGCCGATAATTCTTGATTTCAGCGTGTTTTCCGCACAAACAGCCGCTATATAACTTCATGTAATTCCATACTACTCCACGCCGAAATGGTGTAAAAATGGTGTATGGAAAATCGGATTGCAGGTGCGAAAATGACACACTACTACTGCCCCCCAAAAAATCGAGTGATAGCTCTGATGAAACACACAACCATCGGCATGACCGCCCAACGGATATGCCGATGGGTGTTTCATTTTCTGCTGTATTTCGGGGCGAATATGGAGGAAAATATCGCCAGTACGTCGCTTGGATTTCCTGCCTATCTTGCCACTCCGCCTTGTGATAACGGCATTTCGTGTGCCAATAAAGGGTGGAATCTTACCTTTGCAGGGCTTTGCTTGAATAGCAAAGCCTTATCTGAAATCATTTGTCGAATTTTGTATTTTATCAGTTATAACTTATATTTTTGTAATTTCTCCATTGAGTTTCAATCGTAAGTGTGATATACTGTGGTCAGCCACGGAAGGAGGGTGAAGTTTTATGATTAAACGCGAACTGTATATGAGCCGCATCCGCCCATTCATCGGAACAGAGTTGATCAAGGTCATGACCGGTATTCGCCGCTGCGGAAAGTCGGTCATGTTGGAGCTGATCCAGCAGGAACTCACGGAGTCCGGCGTCAGCTCGGCGCAGTTTATCGCCATCAACTTTGAGGATATGAGCTATTCTCACCTGCAAACCGCGCAGGCACTGCACGACGAGATCACCAAACGCGCCAAGGAGACTGGCGGCAAGATCTACCTCTTTTTCGATGAGATTCAGGAGGTCAAGGGCTGGGAGAAGTGCATCAACTCTCTCCGCGTCTCGCTGGATTGCGACATCTACATCACCGGCTCCAATGCAAAGCTGCTGTCCGGTGAGCTTGCGACCTATTTAGGTGGACGCTATGTGGAGTTTGTGATCTATCCGTTCTCATTTGGGGAGTTCATGGAGCTTTACCGTTCGATTGCGCCTGATGCGTCCATCCAGCAGTGTTTCCAAAAGTACCTGCTTGCCGGAGGAATGCCCTATCTTGCAAATCTCCGATATGCGGATGCGCCGTCCAAGCAATATCTTCACGATCTATTCAACTCTGTCCAGCTCAAGGACATCGTGAAGCGGAATAAAATCCGGGATGTAGATTTGCTGGAACGGATCATTGCCTATGTGATCGCCAATGTGGGAACGACCTTCTCGGCGACCTCTCTTGCAAAGTTCCTGAAAAACGAGCAGCGCACCGTCGCCCCGGAAACAATTCTGAACTATATCAAATACTGCTGCGAGGCGTACCTTTTCTATCAGGTGAAGCGGGAGGACTTGCAGGGCAAACAGATCCTTGCCTCCAATGAGAAGTATTATATTGCCGATCACGGCATCCGCGAGGCGGTCTTTGGCGGCAATATGCGGGACATCAACCTCATTTTGGAAAACATCGTCTATCTTGAGCTGCTGCGCCGGGGTTATGAAGTGACTGTCGGCAGAACAGGCGATAAGGAAATTGATTTTGTATGCGACAAGCGCGGCGAAAAGCTGTACGTTCAGGTGTGCTATCTGCTCGCCTCCGACGAAACGGTCAACCGCGAGTTCGGCGCGTATGACAACATCCGCGATAACTTCCCGAAGTACGTTCTTTCTCTCGATGAGTTCGACATGAGCCGAAACGGGATCAAGCACCGGAATATCCGTGATTTCCTCTTGGCTGAGGAATGGAATTAAGTACGAAGCCCAGCATCGCGCCGTTTGGCGTGATGCTGGGCTTTGCTCACTGCTTTACAGATTTGCTTAGAGAGTTAACTAAGAAAACCAAGATTAGCCAGAGAAAGAGAATATTAGCCGAAAAGACGGCATAAGAAAACGCTGAACCGCATCTGAATATATTAGTAGCAAAGAGGCCAGTTGCATTCCATACCGTAGGGATCAAGTATAAACACCCAGCAACGATCAGCACCACACAAAACAAACCGGCAATACGGAAATAATCAGCCAGAACTCCTAAAAGGGTTTTTGTGGGATATTCCTCGTCTGTCGTTGTTTTTAGTTTTTTTGCATAGTCACTCCCGAGCAAGGCTGACACGGCAGCAATATATACGCCCATTGCAATAGATGCAACAGTAATGGCGGCTTCTGCCATCGGAGAAAAATCCAAGCCTAAGAGGAATGTTATGAAAAAGCTCCCCACAAAAACCGCAAAAAGAAGCAGCTTATGCCGTTTGTACACGGAAAATCACCTCAGCTCATGAAGAAGCAAAGCCCGAACTTCTGTCGGATCAAAATGTTCATTTTCATCTTTGGATGGAGATATGGCAATATGTTTCAATACAGAAGAAAAGTCAAATGTATGCTCGACACCGTCATCGTCACACCCTATCACTACGACAGTATCAAATTCATTCCTGTGTCGGCTGAAAATATCTATGATCTGCCGTCCTCCTCCATGCACAGGAATATCGCCATAAGCAATTTTCAACTGAATTTTGCTCGGCAAATCTTGTCCCCACATATTTCCGATCCGAGCAAAAAGATCTCCCCCTCGACTAAACAGATTATCGACCTGCGTGTACTGAAATCCGCGTATGGTTTTTATTTTATTACAAAACTCATCTACGGATGTATAAATGTTGTTGATTTGAAATTCCTTTTGCAGTGTTTCGCTGAGGTATTGTTGCAAAAATTTGCGCCGATTAAGGTCATTAAGATACAGCAGATGCGTATCACAATCATAGCAAGCAAAGAACTGCTGACGTGGTTCTATTTGCTCTTTTGAGCGCGGATTGGGTTCTTTTTCACCTGTTTCCTTGTTTATCACATAGTCTCTAAAGCGAACTGCATCATCGTAATCACAAGACATCCAAAAGTACCGATCATCTATAATTTCCATATCGATAGAGTATAAATACTTTTGACGTTCCGGTTTGTAAGTCCGGTTACCTTTAGAAAGCACTTGCCGGAAGTCTTCCAGCGATGCTTCACGAATACCACCTACGCGGAGAAGAAAATTGCAAAACTTCACATTTAAGACCTCCTTTGTGATTCAAAGTGCTTTTGTGATCTCCAAGAACTTGCTCATACTGACAGTACCCGTGGGGAGATCGTTATCATCCATAAACACCATATAGTACCGGAACTGACTTCCCGCATGATTGCTCCACGCTTGACCGAGTGCGATTTTCTCCCGGCTGTCATCGTTTTTCAGGTGTTCGCCCTTGGTTTCTGCGCAGATGAGCTTGCCGCTTTTGGTCATAATCAGAATATCGGGGTAATGCTTGATAAAGCCGTTGATTGCAAACCCTTGACGCGCAATATTTCTGTGCCACCAGCGGACATTTTGCAGGGCGGTCAACTCCACAATCAGCTCTTCTTCCAGCTTGTTCATGTCGCCGTCCTCCGCCGTGTACAGCGAACGGGCGTATATGTCAGTATGGGTGGTGGGATGGATTGCGAGGGGCAGACGGAAATAGGGCTTGCAGACAATACGCTCCGTTTCCAGCCACTTATCAAAGGTTTCCCGATAGTGGGTTTCCAGCAGCGTTTCGATCTTGGCGCGGATCTTCGCCGCGTAGCCCAGCGGGGCTTTCTCCATAGCGGCAAGCTGCGCCTTATCCATATCGTCCACAATGCGGTTTATGTAGGCTTTCAGTTCGGCAGCGTCTACCATGTTCAGCTTGTTAAGCTGATTGAACATCATATCCTTGCATTGACGTACCCGGCTCTCCGGCGGCAGATTGTTGAACCACTCCTTGAAGTACCGCTGCTCGGCGCTCTCCATCTTGAACACCTTCGGCAAACCGCCGTCCTGCTCCCGCACGTCGATTTCGCGGATTTCATCGTCTGCGGCGGCAAAATCAATATCGTATGCCTTGCCCTTGAGGGTAAAGCCCTCTGCCAGCATTTCCTTGTCCAGCAGTTCAAAAGAACCGTCCGTAAACAAAGATTGCTCAACTTTCAGGAAAAACTGCGGGATTTGCAGCGTTTCAATATCCTCCCGGAACTGCGGGTTTACCCCAAATGATTTCACTTTATCCCGCACCTCCCACGGAAGATTGTCCATCACCGGATCATTGCCGGTCTGCTGGATAGCGTCTGTGTACGCCTTTTCGACCTCTGCGGCAGCGTCCAGCATGGTGTCGGCTTTCGGGGCGATTTCGGGCGTTTGCGCCTGTTCTCTGCGCCGCCCCAACTCTGCCCCGATCAATTTCCCATCCAGCCCCGAAAAATCGTCCTCGGCGCTTTCCGGTTTGGAAGCTCCTTGCGGGTCAGGCAGCGTGATTTGCTCTGCTGCCTGTTCGGGAATCTGCGGTTTTGCGGACTCACCGATCCGATAGTCCTTATCGCTGAATCCTGCGCTG
>UQZJ01000001.1 GCA_900545495.1 uncultured Eubacteriales bacterium | reverse complement strand
TTCCAAAGGAGGCTTTTTATATGTTCGACCAATCCCATATCCGCAATTTCTCCATCATCGCCCACATCGACCACGGTAAATCCTTTCCCCTGCTTGCCTGACGGCAACCCGGGGACCCCTATTTTGATTTCTCTTCCTCGGCGGAAGTGAATTCCGCCTGCGGCAAGGTTTTGCCGTGCAAAACGCTTGGACGCGCTGTGCGCGGGCAGCGTGGATTTCCAAAGGAGGCTTTTTATATGTTCGACCAATCCCATATCCGCAATTTCTCCATCATCGCCCACATCGACCACGGTAAATCCACGCTGGCGGATCGCCTGCTGGAAAAGTGCGACGCCGTGCCGGAGCGGGAGATGGCAAACCAGCTGCTGGACAACATGGATCTGGAGCGGGAGCGGGGCATCACCATCAAGTCCCGCGCCGTACAGATCTTCTACACGGCGCAGGACGGCGAGACCTACGCCCTGAACCTCATCGACACGCCGGGCCATGTGGACTTCAACTACGAGGTCAGCCGGTCGCTGGCCGCCTGTGAGGGCGCGCTGCTGGTGGTGGACTCCACCCAGGGCGTGGAGGCGCAGACGCTGGCCAACACCTACCTCGCCATGGATCACGATCTGGAGATCCTGCCGGTGTTCAACAAGATCGACCTGCCCGCCGCCGACCCCCTGAAGGCCAAGCAGGAGGTGGAGGACATCATCGGCCTGCCCGCACTGGAAGCGCCGGAGATCTCCGCCAAGCTGGGCATCAACATCGACGCCGTGCTGGAGGACGTGGTGCAGAACGTACCCGCGCCCAAGGGCGACCCCAAGGCGCCGCTGCGGGCGCTGGTGTTCGACAGCCAGTACGACCCCTATGTGGGCGTGGTGGTGCTGTTCCGCATCATGGAGGGCTCTATCCGCAAGGGTCAGACCGTCCGGATGATGGCCTCCGGCGCGGAGTACACCATTCTGGAGTGCGGCTACCTCAAGCCGCTGGGCAACGAGCCCACAGACTGCCTGCAGGCCGGCGAGGTGGGCTACTTCACCGCCAGCATCAAAAACGTCAAGGACACCCGTGTGGGCGACACCATCACCGACGCGGCAACACCGGCCACCGAGCCGCTGCCCGGCTACCGTCCCGCCCAGTCCATGGTGTACTGCGGCATCTACACCGAGGACGGCAGCAAGTACCCCGACCTGCGGGATGCGCTGGAGAAGCTCCAGCTCAACGACGCCTCCCTGACCTTCGAGCCGGAATCCTCCGTAGCGCTGGGCTTCGGCTTCCGCTGCGGCTTTTTGGGAATGCTCCACATGGAGGTCATTCAGGAGCGGCTGGAACGCGAGTTCAATCTGGATCTTGTGACCACGCTGCCCAGCGTGATCTACCACGTCTACAAGTCCGACGGCACCATGGTGAAGGTGGATAACCCCCACAACTACCCGGACCCCGGCACCATCGATCACGCGGAGGAGCCGTATGTCAAGGTGTCCATCATCGCCCCGCAGGACTATGTGGGCAACATCATGCCCATGTGTCAGGAGCGGCGCGGCGAGTTCAAGGATATGCAGTATCTGGACACCCATCTGGTGGAGCTGCACTATCAGATGCCCCTCAACGAGATCATCTACGACTTTTTCGACACGCTGAAGGCCAACACCAAGGGCTACGCCTCCCTGGACTATGAGCTGTCCGGCTACCGCACCAGCGATCTGGTGAAGGTGGATCTGCTGCTCAACGGCGACGGCGTGGATGCCCTGAGCTTCATCGCCCACCGGGATAAGGCCTACGGCCGCGCCCGCCGCCTGTGCGAGAAGCTGAAGGACAACATCCCCCGCCAGCTGTTCGAGGTGCCCATTCAGGCGGCCATCGGCGGGCGCATCATCGCCCGCGAGACGGTGAAGGCCATGCGCAAGGACGTGCTGGCCAAGTGCTACGGCGGCGATATCACCCGCAAGAAGAAGCTGCTGGAGAAGCAGAAGGAGGGCAAGAAGAAGATGCGGAACCTCGGTACGGTGCAGGTACCTACCGAGGCGTTCATGGCCGTCCTCAAGCTGGACAGCGATTGATCTTTTTACCTTGTCGCCGCACCTCGATACACACAACAAAAGAGACACAGAACGCGCAGGCGTTCTGTGTCTCTTTTTGTATTTTATCACGCACCCCCGGAAAACACAAGCTCCCGGCCGGTGGCCGGGAGCTTGTTGCTATGCGGTTATGCTGCGCCCTTGCAGGAGACTTACATCTCCTTGATAGCAGCCTGTGCGGCGGCCAGACGGGCGATGGGCACACGGAAGGGGGAGCAGGACACATAGTCCAGACCCACCTTGTGGCAGAACTCCACGGAGGAGGGGTCGCCGCCGTGCTCGCCGCAGATGCCCAGATGCAGCTCCGGACGGGTCTCGCGGCCCAGCTTGGCAGCCATCTTCACCAGCTTGCCGACGCCGATCTGATCCAGCTTGGCAAACGGATCGCTCTCGTAGATCTTCTTGTCGTAGTAGGCACCCAGGAACTTGCCGGCGTCGTCGCGGCTGAAGCCGAAGGTCATCTGGGTCAGGTCGTTGGTGCCGAAGGAGAAGAACTCGGCCTCCTTGGCGATCTCGTCGGCGGTCAGCGCCGCACGGGGGATCTCGATCATGGTACCCACCAGATACTTCATATCCATACCGGCAGCGGCCAGCTCCTCATCGGCGGTCTTGACCACCACGTCCTTGACGTACTTCAGCTCCTTGACCTCGCCCACCAGCGGGATCATGATCTCGGGGACCATGTTCCAATCGGGGTGCTTCTTCTGCACGTTGATGGCGGCGCGGATAACGGCACGGGTCTGCATGACGGCGATCTCCGGGAAGGTGACAGCCAGACGGCAGCCGCGGTGACCCATCATGGGGTTGAACTCGTGCAGGGAGGCGATGATGGCCTTGATGTCCGCAACGGACTTGCCCATATCCTTGGCCAGCAGCTCGATGTCGTGCTCCTCGGTGGGAACGAACTCGTGCAGGGGGGGATCCAGGAAGCGGATGGTAACGGGGCAGCCCTCCATGGCCTCGTAGATGCCCTCGAAGTCGCCCTGCTGCATGGGCAGCAGCTTGGCCAGCGCTTTCTCGCGCTGCTCCACGGTGTCGGAGCAGATCATCTCACGGATGGCGGCGATACGGTCGCCTTCGAAGAACATATGCTCGGTACGGCACAGGCCGATGCCCTGCGCGCCCAGCTCACGGGCCTTGGCGGCGTCGTGGGGGGTGTCGGCGTTGGTGCGGACCTGCAGGCGACGGAACTTGTCAGCCCACGCCATGATGCGGCCGAAGTCGCCGCCCACGCTGGCGTCCACGGTGGGCATAGCGCCGTCGTAGATGTTGCCGGTGGAGCCGTCCAGGCTCAGCCACTCACCCTCATGATAGGTCTTGCCGGCCAGCGTAAACTGCTTGTTGGCCTCGTCCATGTTGATGGCGCCGCAGCCGGAAACGCAGCACTTGCCCATGCCGCGGGCCACAACGGCAGCGTGGGAGGTCATGCCGCCGCGGACGGTCAGGATGCCCTGTGCGGCCTTCATGCCCTCGATATCCTCGGGAGAGGTCTCCAGACGGACCAGAACCACCTTCTCGCCGCGCTCAGCCCAAGCCTTGGCGTCCTCAGCGGTGAAGACGATCTTGCCGCAGGCAGCGCCGGGGGAGGCGGGCAGGGCCTTGCCCACAGGCTCGGTGGACTTCAGCGCCTTGGGGTCGAACTGGGGGTGCAGCAGGGTATCCAGGTTGCGGGGATCGATCATGGCCACCGCCTGCTGCTCGGAGATCATGCCCTCGTCCACCAGGTCGCAGGCGATCTTCAGCGCGGCGGGCGCGGTGCGCTTACCGTTGCGGCACTGCAGCATATACAGCTTGCCGTGCTCCACGGTGAACTCCATGTCCTGCATGTCGCGGTAGTGATCCTCCAGAATGCCGCAGACCTTGACGAACTCGTCATAGGCCTCGGGGAACTTCTCGGCCATCTCGGCGATGGGCATGGGGGTACGCACGCCGGCCACCACGTCCTCGCCCTGGGCGTTGGTCAGGAACTCGCCCATCAGCTGCTTTGCGCCGGTGGCGGGGTCACGGGTGAACGCAACGCCGGTGCCGCAGTCGTCGCCCATGTTGCCGAAGGCCATGGACTGGACGTTGACGGCAGTACCCCAGGAGTAGGGGATATCGTTGTCGCGGCGGTACACGTTGGCGCGGGGGTTGTCCCAGGAGCGGAACACGGCCTTGATAGCGCCCACCAGCTGCTCCTTGGGATCGGAGGGGAAGTCCTCACCGATCTTGGCCTTGTACTCGGCCTTGAACTGCATGGCCAGCTCCTTCAGGTCGGCGGCGTCCAGCTCCACGTCCTGCGTCACGCCCTTCTGCTCCTTCATGGCATCGATGAGCTGCTCGAAATACTTCTTGCCCACCTCCATGACCACGTCGGAGTACATCTGGATAAAGCGGCGGTAGCAGTCCCAAGCCCAGCGGGGGTTGTTGGACTTCTTGGCGATGACGTCCACCACATCCTCGTTCAGGCCGAGGTTCAGGATGGTGTCCATCATGCCGGGCATGGAGGCGCGGGCGCCGGAGCGGACGGAGACCAGCAGGGGATTCTCGTGATCGCCGAACTTCTTGCCGGTGATCTTCTCCATCTTCTCGATATACTCCATGATCTCGGCCATGATCTCGTCATTGATCTGACGGCCGTCCTCATAATACTGGGTGCAGGCCTCGGTGGTGATGGTGAAGCCCTGGGGAACGGGCAGGCCGATATTGGTCATCTCAGCCAGGTTCGCGCCCTTGCCGCCCAGCAGCTCACGCATCTTCGCGTTGCCCTCGGTGAACAGGTAACAATACTTCTTGCTCATGGTAGTCCCTCCATCTATTATCAATATAGTTGTACCAAACGATGAGAACGTTTCTTATTATAGTCAAATTTTTCGTCAAAAGCAAGACTATTCCCAAATTTTTCTGTTTTTTTGCAATAGGTTTCCAGTTTCGCAGGAATCGCCTCTATGGGAAACATTTTCCCCCATATCCGTAGAATAAAACTTGCCTGTCCCGCTTTTTGTGTGGTATACTGGTACATTAGAAAAATAGGGGCGTCAGACCCCTACGGGAAAAGGAGAGCGCCATGGCCCAGCTTCTGCCGGAAAACAGCACACTGGAGCGCACCGTCCGCCGTGCGGCGGAGCAGGGGCGGCTGAGCCACGCCATCGTGCTCTCCGGCGCCGGCGACCTGACGGACGCGGCACGGTTCATCGCCGCCGCCCACGTCTGCGAGGGGACGGACAGGCCCTGCCTGCGGTGCCGCCACTGCCGGAAGGTGCTGGAGGGCATCCACCCCGACGTGTCGGTGATCCGGGACACGGAGCACCGGGAGCTGACGGTGGACGCCGTCCGGGAGCTGCGGCAGGATGTGTACATCCGTCCCAACGAGGCGGCGCGGAAGGTGTATATCATCGCAGACAGCCGCCAGCTCAACGAGCGGGATCAGAACGTGCTGCTGAAGATCGTGGAGGAGGGGCCGCCCTACGCCGCCTTCATCTTCTGCACCGACAGTCCCACCGCGCTGCTGGAGACGGTGCGCTCCCGGTGCGTGCTGCTGAAAAGCGCCGATCTGCCGCCGGAGACCCTGCCGCCGGAGACGGAGCAGCTCTGCCTCGCCTTTGCCAAGGGAAAGCTGCTGCCGGTAACGCGGTATCTGGTATCGCTGGAGACCCGGAAGCTGAAGCGGGACGAGCTGCGCACCGTGCTGCGCAGCGCCTGGTGCGCCGCGGCGGAGGCGCTGCTGCTGCAAATGGGCAAGAAGACGCCGGATCCCGCCTGCGGCGAGACGGCGCAGGCGCTGGCCCGCGGCTTGACCTGCCGCCAGCTCCAAAAGCTGACGGCGCTGCTGGAGAAATACAGCGGCGAATGTGAATATAATGTAGGCGCGGGCCATGTTCTTGGCGCCCTCGCCGTGGAATGGGAGGAGCTTCTATGACCACTGTAATTTCCGTCCGCTTTCGAAGCGGCTGTAAGACCTATTATTTTGACCCGAAGGACCTGACGGTGGAGGCCGGTCAGGACGTGATCGTGGAGACGGCGCAGGGCCCGGAATTTGCCCAGTGCTGCGAGGGCAACCACGCCGTACCCGACGAGCAGGTGGTGCCGCCGCTGCGGGCGGTGCTGCGTATCGCCACCGACAATGACCGCCACACCGCCGCCTATAACCGGAGCCGGGAGAAGGATGCCTTTGATATCTGCCAGAAGAAGATCCTCCAGCACAAACTGGAGATGAAGCTGGTGCGGGTGGAGTGCAGCTTCGACGGCTCCAAGATCCTGTTCTTCTTCACCGCCGACGGCCGCGTGGACTTCCGTGAGCTGGTGAAGGATCTGGCCGGCGTGTTCCGCGCCCGCATCGAGCTGCGGCAGATCGGCGTCCGGGACGAGGCCAAGATGCTGGGCGGCCTGGGCATCTGCGGCAGACCCTTCTGCTGCTCCCAGTTCATGGACGAGTTCCTGCCGGTGTCCATCAAGATGGCCAAGACCCAGAGCCTGTCCCTGAACCCCACCAAGATCTCCGGCACCTGCGGCCGTCTGATGTGCTGCCTGAAATACGAGCAGGACGCCTACGAGGACGCCATCAAGCGTATGCCCAAGAACGACTCCTTCGTGCTGACGCCGGACGGCCCCGGCAACGTCTCCGATGTGAATCTGCTGAAGGAGACGGTGAACGTCCGGCTGGACGACCGGCCGGAGGGCCCCCGCTGCTACCACAACTGCGAGGTGTGCGTCCTGCGCAACGGCAAGGGCAGCCGGGACGGCATTGTGATCCCCGACCAGCGGCCGGAGCGCTATGTGGAGCCGGTGAAGGAGGACGAGATGCCTCCCATCAGCTTCATCAGCGACTTTACGCCCGTACCCGCCGATAAGCCCGAGGAGAAGGAAAAGCGCCGTCGCCGCAGCCGCGGTGGACGGGACCGGAAGAAGTCCGAGGGCGCTGCCGCACCGGAAAAGCGCGGGGATAAGCCCGCTAAGGCGGATAAGCCCGTCAAGAACAACAAGCCCGCCGGAGATACGCCCACCTCCCGTTCCGGCAGCCGCCGCCGGGGACGCCGGGGCGGCGGAGGTGCCGCCGCAGGCGGCAGCACCCAGCAGACCGCGCCCCGTCCCAATAAGCCGCAGGAGAACCAGAGCGCCAAGTCCGGCGGCGACCAGCGCAAGCGCCCCCGGCATCGGGGCGGACGCCGCAAAAACGGCGGCGGCAAGTCCGGCGCAGGCACGGAGGCGTAACACACCATGGGAAAATTCACCGGCCTGCTGCTGGCCAGCGACTACGACAATACACTGACATACACGGCGGAGGCGCTGCGCCTCTGCGCCCCCATGCCGCCGGTATCCGACGTCAATCAGGCGGCGCTGCGCCACTTCATGGCGGAGGGCGGCGTCTTCTCCGTGGCCACGGGCCGCGCCAAGCCCGCCTTTGAGGTGGTGGCACACGGCGTACCCATGAACGGCCCCACCATCCTGTTCAACGGCGCTGCCATCTACGACTTCGCCGCCGGCAGGTACCTGTACACCGCGTTCCTGCCGGACATTGTCCGGACCCACATCGCCCAGACCCTCCGGGCACTGCCCTTTGCCGCCGTGGAGCTGTATCACGACGACAACAGCATCCACGCCCTCCAGCCCAACGAGGTGACGCGGCGGCACCTCCATGTGACCCACTCGCCCACGGTGATCGTGGACAGCATGGCGCAGGTGCCGTCCCCCATCAGCAAGGCGCTGTTCTCCACGGAGCCATCGGATCAGGCGGCGCTGCTGGACTATCTCCGCGCCGCGCCGTGGTACGGCGACTACGAGATCGTAGCCAGCAGCGAATCGCTGGTGGAGCTGACCGCCAAAGGCGCCAACAAGGGCGGCATGGTGCAGCGCCTTGCCGCGCTGCTGGATATCCCGCAGGACAGGGTGATCTGCGTGGGCGACCACGCCAACGATGTCTCCATGCTGACGTGGGCGGGCGCGGCCTTTGCCCCCGCCAACGCCCTGCCGGAGGTACTGGCGCTGCCCTGCGTCCACGCGCTGCCGGACTGTCGGGAGAACGCTATCGCCGCGCTGATTGCGCTGCTGGACGAAAAACATTGACCGATACGGACGAAAAAGCGCCCCAAAGGGGGGCGCTTTCCTTATTTTTCCGGGGTATATTGACCAATGTTCACAATTTTATCCTTGACGCGGGAGCGGAAACAAGGTATGATACCGTTTGTAACGAATTTGTAACTTTTAGGTGAATCCCACTATGAAACAACTACTGGCAGAAAAACCAACACAACAGAATCCCGCGCAGGATCCCAACCGCACGCCCATGTCGCTGTCGGCGCTGTGGCAGCTTTGGAAGGATAACCTGAAGAGCTGGCGGCAGTACCGGGAGGAGCATCCCGACCTGTTTACGCTGAACCTGCAGGCGGGCGTCCGGCATCTGGCGGCACGGTGCAAGGAGATCCGGGGCAGCGCCCATCATCTGGTGGACGAGAGCCGCCACAGCCGCTTCCCCGAATCAGAACACGGCGCGGCGCAGCTGTTTCTGTTCTTCTGGAACAGCCTGCCCCGTCTGGGCGCCAACCTCCGGGAGCGGCTGAGCCAACGCCGCAAGCGCCTGATCCGCATCGGCGACCGGCTGCGCAGCTTCTTTGAGCAGATCAAGCTGCACCCGGCGGTCTTTTTGGCCTCGGCCATGGGCATCGCTGCCGCCGCGACCATCCTCTCCCTGTACACCATCGGCGCCCGCGCCGTCTACGACGGCAAGGATCTGGGCGTCGTCTCCTCCCGGCAGGCGGTGGCGCTGGCGGTCACGGAGGTGGAGGGCATCACCCGCGAGACGCTGCAGGACAGCAGCTACAAGGTGGATCAGTCCCTGCTGGAGACCAAGACCGGCGTGTTCCTGCGTAAGGAGGTCGCGTCGGAGGAGGACTTCCGGGACGAGCTGACTGACGAGCTGGGTCTGGTAGAGGACGCCTATGTCCTGTATGTGGACGGGGAAAAGGTGGTAGCCACCACGTTCCCCGGCGCGCTGGATGACATTCTGGCCCAGCTGAAGCTGGGCTATCAGACGGAGGACACGGTGGACGCCTACTTCGTGGAGGATGTGGAGATCCGACAGGAATATGTGGACACGTCCTACATTATGAATCTGGGCTATATTGCCGAGATCCTCAACGCCACCAGGGAGGGCGAGGTCACCTACACCGTCAAGAGCGGCGACAGCTATTACAGCATCGCCGGCGAATACGGTATCTCCGTGGACACGCTGATGAAGATGAACCCGGGCTACGACCCCAAGATCCTGCGGGTGGGCGACGTGCTGACCATCAGCAACGCCGTGCCCTACCTGACGGTGGTGAACGTGGAGCGGCAGTGCTATGTGCAGGATGTACCCTATCCTGTGGAGTACACCGACGACGCCTCCATGTATCAGGGCGAGTATAAGGTCACGTCCCCCGGCGTCTACGGCAAGGCGGACGTCACCGCCAACGTCACCTATATCAACGGTACAGAGACAGAGCGGGAGATCGTGGCCAGCGTCACCTTGTCCCAGCCGGTGACGGAGCAGCAGCTCCGCGGCACCAAGGAGCGTCCCTCCTGGTATCCCACCGGCAGCTTCGGCTGGCCCTGCAACGGCATCATCACGTCCTATTTCGGACGGCGCAACACCGGTATCCGCGGCGCCAGCACATACCACGAGGCCATCGACATCGCCAACAGCTACGGCACGCCGATTTACGCCTCCGACGGCGGCACGGTGATCTACTCCGGCTGGATGGGCGGCTACGGCTATCTGGTGAAGATCGACCACGGCAACGGCTACGTCACCTACTACGGCCATAACAGCTCGCTGCTGGTGTCCGTGGGCGAGCACGTCCACAAGGGACAGCAGGTCGCCCGCATGGGCTCCACGGGTATCTCCAGCGGCAACCACTGCGACTTCCGCATCCAGCTGAACGGCACGTTCCTGAACCCGCTGAACTATCTGTGATCCCCTGTGACCGACAGTTGACGCGAGCCAATTTCCCATGCTATAATGTATGCACTTACGGATAGCGAGGTGAAAAGGATGAAGAAGCTTCTCTGCCTGCTGACTTTGGTGTGCTGCCTGGCGATGAGCCTGTCTGTCGCCTGCGCCAGCCCCCTCACCGGGGATACCAGCAACATGAGACTGTGGATCACCATGGTCGTTGTCGCCGTGGTGCTTTTGGTGGTACTGGTCATTATAGGCGCTAAGAAAAAGAAGTAAAACTGCATGAAAAGACTCCCGCAGCCATGGGCCGCGGGAGTCTTTTTCTGTGCGGTGTGCCGCTGCCGGCAGGCAGGGAGGGCGCTGCACCCTCCTGCGGACAAAGCAAAACGGGCATCCTTTCGGATACCCGTTGAGTTTGGTTATTAGCCAATGTTGTTCAGCTTCAGCGTCAGCGCGCTCTTCTTGTGAGCCGCGTTGTTCTTGTGCAGCAGACCCTTGGCAGCAGCCTTGTCAATCGCCTTGACTGCGACCTTGTAAGTGCCCTCGGCCTCGGTGCGATTGCCTTCAACGGCAGCAGCCTCGAACTTCTTGATAGCAGTCTTCAGTGCGGACTTATTGGCTTTGTTGCGAGCATTTCTCGCCTCTGCCACCAGAACACGCTTCTTAGCAGACTTGATATTCGGCAAACCAAACACCTCCCCGACATCAGATTTTTTATACGCAGAAAAGAAGACTTCCACGCAGGATGATATTTTAGCATCATTGCTCAGAAAATGCAAGACTTTTTTGCAATTTTGACTCAGATTTTCGCATAAATCTATTTCAAGCGGTCATCCTACTCGTAAGCCACAACATTTTGTGTTCAGAAGGGAGCGTTTGCCACAACAATGACCGTACCTCGTACCGATCTGGCGCTGGAGGCCGCCGATGATCTGGCCGCCCGCACCAAAAAAATTTCGCCGCCGGAGGGCATCCGGCGACTGGAGAGCTTACAGGAGGGCTACGCCGTCACCGACATCCGCATCACCAATGATGCCGGCGCGCAGGCGCTGGGCAGGCCGGTGGGCCGCTATATCACCGTGGATCTCCGCCCCTACTTTGACCGGCAGCGCACCTTTTTCCACCGGGCGGTCTGGTGCATCGCCCAGCAGCTGCGCGCCCTGCTGCCAGACGCAGGTCCCCGCTCCCAGATCCTTGTGGCGGGGCTGGGCAACCGCGCCATGACCCCCGACGCCATCGGCCCCGCCGCCGTGGAGAACCTGCTGGTGACGCGGCACATGGTACGCACCCTGCCCCGGCAGTTTCAGGGCTTCACCCCTGTCTCCGCCCTGTGTACCGGCGTGCTGGCCCGCACGGGGTTGGAGACACTGGAGCTGATACAGGGCGCGGCGGCGCACATCCGCCCTACCGCCGTCATCGCCATCGACGCGCTGGCCGCCCGCAGCCGGGATCGGCTCTGCGCCACGGTGCAGCTCAGCGACACGGGACTGACCCCCGGCTCCGGCGTGGGCAACCACCGCCGTGCCGTGGATCGGGCGGCTTTGGGCGTGCCGGTCATCGCCGTGGGCGTCCCCACGGTCATCGACGGCGCCACCCTGTGCGCGGATCTGCTGGAGGAGGCGGGCTGTCCCCGGCAGGCGCTGTGCGGCCGGGGTGCCGACCTGTTCGTTACGCCGCAGGACATCGACCAGCGCGTGACGGAGCTGGGGCGCATGGTGGGCTACGGTATCACGCTGGCGCTCCAGCGCGGCCTGACGCTGGAGGATGTCACCGGCCTTCTGGGGTGATCGGCTCTTGCAAAATCCGCCCTTCCGCGCTACAATACTTGCAAAGAAACGACAAGGGAGGGCGACCCTATGGAATTCAATCCTCAGTTGCAGCTGGCAGGTCTGCTGGAGTGGATGCACACCCAACTGGAGGCGTGTCACGGGCGTACCGCCGTCATCGGCATCTCCGGCGGCAAGGACAGCTCCACCGTGGCGGCGCTGGCCGCCGCCGCCTATGGCCGGGAGCGCGTGTACGGCGTGCTGATGCCCGACGGCGTGCAGCCGGACATCGACTACTCCCAGGCGCTGGTGGAGCATCTGCGCATCCCCCACTGCACCATCAACATTCACGACGCGGTACAGGGCGTGCTGACGGAGATGGAGCGGGTAGGGCTGACGCCCAGCCGCCAGACCGTCGTGAACCTGCCCAGCCGCATCCGTATGTCCACCCTGTACGCCGTGGCCCAGTCGCTGGACGGCGGCGTGGTCATCAACACCAGCAACCTGTCGGAGGACTGGGTGGGCTACTGCACCATCTACGGCGACAGCGCCGGCGCCTTCTCGCCGCTGGGTATGTACACCACGGAGGAGGTCATTGCGCTGGGCCGTCAGCTGGGCCTGCCGGAGAAGTTCCTCATCAAGCCGCCCTCCGACGGCCTGACCGGCCTCACCGACGAGGACAATCTGGGTTTCACCTACCATGCGGTGAATGAGTATGTCCGCCGTGGCGTGGTGGATCCCGCCATCAAGGAGCAGATCGACGCCAAGCACCGCGCCAGCCGCTTCAAGTTCCAGACCATTCCCGTATACCACAACGGGCTGCCCATGGCGCTGGAGGATGAGACCAACTACTATAAATAAGTAAAACACACCCTGCGTCCTGAGACGCAGGGTGTGTTTTCTTGCTTTGCCGCAGCGCAGAAGAAGCCCCGCCGACCGGCGGGGCTTCTTCTGTGTGTTTTGTGTGTTAGGAGAGAGAGAAAATCACATAAGGAAGGGAAGTTCCTTTGGATGCTGCTATATTACCCAGAAAAATTGGCAAAATCATGAATCTCTCATGAACATTTTGTGAATTCCCTCGTTTTTATTGGAATTTTTTGCTCTCCGCCACCGCCATCTGGTCACAGCGGTTGTTCTTCTCGTTCTCCGCATGGCCCTTGACCCAGTGATAGTGCATCTCGTGCCGGTCTGTCAGCGCCAGCAGCCGCTCCCACAGGTCGGGGTTCAGCGCCGGTTTTTTATCGGATTTGATCCAGCCCCGCTTCTGCCAGCCCTTGGCCCAGCCTTTGGAAAGACCGTCGATGACGTACTTGGAGTCGGAGTACAGCTCCACCACACAGGACTCCTTCAGCAGCGCCAGCGCCTCGATAACGGCGGTCAGCTCCATTCGGTTGTTGGTGGTATCCGCCGCGCCGCCGGACAGCTCCTTCTCCGTCTCCTTATAGCGGAGGATCGCTCCCCAGCCGCCGGGCCCGGGATTGCCGCTGCAAGCGCCGTCGGTGTAGATAGTAACTGTTTTCATTTAGATATCGTTCCTCGCTGCCGCGCCATGCTTTTGCCTGCTTTGTCCGACGGCGCTTGCTTGTCATCCCCGAGCGGTTGCCGCGCCAGCGGCGAGCGAGTGGGGACATTTTGCAAAGCGGCAAAGCCTGCTTTGCCGTCGGTGTATATTTCAACTGTTTTCATAAGTCTCCCGTTCCTTGCTGTTTCCCCGGTTTTTATAGGTGTTCCTCCACGCCCAGAACGGTCAGCACGCCGCCCTCCACGCGGAAGCGGATATTCCGTCCGCCGTAGGCCATGCCGTAGACCCGCGCCGGGTCGTCCTGATACCGGGGCCGGGGGTCGTTGGCCAGCACCGACAGCAAGCCCTGCCGCTGCGCCTCCGGAACGGCGTCCAGCAGCGATGCCGGACATTCCACCGTCAGCCTTTCCCCCGCCAGACCGGCGGTGAACCCGCCGGCGGCGTCGGGATGGCTGTCCGTATATGCCAGATACGGCTTGATGTCAAAGATGGGCGTCCCGCTGACCAGATCGGCGCCCCGTACATGGAGCACCGGCCCCTCCGGCGTGTCCCATTCGATGCGCTCCAGCGCCACGGAGGACAGCCCCAGCCCGTTGGGGCGGAAGGGGGAGCGGGTGGCGAATACGCCCATGCGGGTGTTGCCTCCCAGACGGGGCGGCCGGACGGTGGGCGACCAGTCCTGCCGCAGCGCCCGGTCAAACTGCCAGATCAGCCAGATATGGGAGAAATCCTCCAGACCCCGCAGCGCCGCCGGGTCGCGGTAGGGCGGCTCCAACACGATGCGTCCGGGGCAGGCGGCCACGCCGCTCTGCCGCGGTACGCCGAATTTCTCCGCGAAGGGCGTCTCGATACGGGCGATGGGTGTGATGTCCGCCATATCAGCGCTCCCGCATTCCCGTGTCGGTAAGGTGGGCCGTGATGTCCTTAGGCAGACGGCAGAGCCGCACCACCTCGCCGGCCACGATGATGACCATCCCCGCCACGATGACCCAGATATTTTTCGTGGAGCTGGCTGTGAAGAACATCAGAAGCAGCACCAGCAGCAGTCCCATGTTGATGCGGCCGTTGCCCTCCTCGATCTGTCGGAGCGCCTCATCCTTCTCATAGATGACCTTGTTATACACAAACTGGCTTTTCTCCGCCGCGTTGTGGTACATCGTCTTTGTAAAATACTGCCAGCGGCTCAGCGGCACCATGGCCTCCCGAGGTACGCTGTTCATACCGTCTCCTCCGTCTCAGGCGTTTCCGCCGTCTCGTCCTTCTCCTCCGGGTCGGCCAGCGCCATGGAGATCACATGGTCGCCCTCCTCCTTGAAGCGCATGACGATGACGCCCTGCGTGGCGCGTCCGGCCACGCGGATATTTTCCACCGGCGTGCGGATGAGAATACCGGCCTCTGTCACCAGCAGCAGATCCTCCGTGCCGTCCACCATCTTCATGCCCACCACACAGCCGGTCTTGTCCGTGACCATGTAGTTGCGGATACCCAGTCCACCGCGGTTGGTGATGCGGTACTCCTCGATAGGCGTCCGCTTGCCGAAGCCGTTTTCGGTGATGGACAGCACCGTCTTGCCCGCATCGGCGCGGGCGGCGCCGATGACGTAGTCGCCCTCCCGCAGGCGGATGCCCCGGACGCCCACGGCGGTACGTCCCATGGCGCGCACGTCCGTCTCGTCGAAGCACACCGCCTGTCCGTCGTGGGTGGCGATGAGCATACGGTCATGCCCCCGGGTCTCCGTCACGGAGATCAGCTGGTCGCCCTCGTCCAGCGTCAGGGCGCGGATGCCGTTATTCCGCAGGTTCTTCAGGGCGCTGACCTCCAGACGCTTCACCGTGCCGTTCCGGGTGGTCATGAACAGGTACAGCTCCTCGTCGGTCTGCTCCCGGAAGTGGAGCATGGCCTGTACCCGCTCGCCCGCCTCCACCTGCAGGATGTTGACGATATTGGTACCCTTGGCTGTCTTGCCGCTCTCCGGGATCTGATAGCCCTTCTTGCGGTAGACCTTGCCGGTGTCGGTAAAGAACAGGATATAGTCGTGGGTAGACGCGGTGAACACGTCCACCACGGTATCCTCCTCACGGGTGGTGATGCCCTTTTTGCCCATACCGCCCTTGCTCTGGGCGGCGTACTCGCTGACCGGCGTGCGCTTGATGTAGCCGTTCTCCGTCAAGGTAAAGACGCACTGCTCCTCCTCGATGAGATCCTCGATGTCCAGCTCGTCCTCCACGTCCTGGATCTCGGTCTTGCGGTCGTCGCCGAACTTCTCGGCAATGGCGGTCAGCTCCTCCTTGAGGATGGACTTCACCAGACTCTCGTCGCTGAGGATACGCAGGAAGTAGGCGATCTTCTCCTCCAGCTCCTTGTATTCGGTCTGGAGCTTCTCCCGGTCAAGACCCTGCAAAGCCTTGAGGCGCATATCCAGAATGGCCTGCGCCTGCACATCGTCCAGCCCGAAGCGGGTCATCAGATTTTCCTTGGCGTTGTCGTAGCTGCTACGGATGATGCGGATGACCTCGTCGATGTTGTCCTGCGCGATGAGCAGACCCTCCAGCAGGTGGGCGCGCTCCTGGGCCTTCTTCAGATCGAACCGCGTCCGGCGGACGATGATCTCCTCCTGGAACTTCAGATACTCGTCGATGATGTGACGCAGAGAGAGGATCTTCGGCTGCCGCTGGTTCTCCACCAGCGCCAGCATATTGATGGCAAACGTGGTCTGGAGCTGGGTCTGGGCGAACAGGCGGTTCAAGACCACCTGCGGATTGGCGTCACGCTTGAGCTCGATGACCATGCGCATACCGTTACGGTCGGACTCGTCCCGGATATCGGAGATACCATCCAGACGCTTATCCTCCACCTGATCGGCGATGGCCTTGATGAGCATCCGCTTGTTCACCTGATAGGGCAGCTCCGTGATGATGATGCGGGTGCGGCCGCTGCCGAACTCCTCAAACTCGTGGCGGGCGCGCACCATCAACCGTCCCCGGCCGGTGGCGTAGGCGGCGCGGATGCCGCTGCGTCCCATGATAATGCCCTTCGTGGGGAAGTCGGGGCCCTTGACGTGCTCCATCAGGTCGCCGAGGGTAGCGTCCGGGTCGTCCAGCACGCAGATGCAGGCGCCGATGACCTCCCGCAGGTTGTGGGGCGGGATGTTGGTGGCCATACCCACGGCGATACCGCTGGAGCCGTTGACCAGCAGGTTGGGGAACCGGCAGGGCAGCACACGGGGCTCCTTGCGGCTCTCGTCGAAGTTGGGGTCCCAGTCCACCGTGTCCTTTTCGATGTCGCGGAGCATCTCATTGGAGATCTTGCTCAGACGCGCCTCGGTGTAACGGTAGGCGGCAGGGGGGTCGCCATCCACGGAGCCGAAGTTGCCGTGGCCGTCCACCAGCGTGTAGCGCATGGAGAAATCCTGCGCCAGACGCACCAGCGCGTCGTACACGGAGGCGTCGCCGTGGGGGTGATACCGGCCCAGCACGTCGCCCACGCAGGTGGCGGACTTCTTAAAGGGCTTGTCAGAGGTCAGGTTGTCCTCGTACATGGCGTAGAGAATACGCCGGTGTACGGGCTTCAGGCCGTCCCGCACGTCGGGCAGGGCGCGGCCCACGATAACGGACATGGCATATTCGATATAGGACTTCTCCATCTCCGGGACCAGCGGGGACTCCACGATATGCTGGTCGGGAAAGCGGATCTCCGCAGGGTCGTATTGGGGCTTTTTGCTCATAGATTCCAGCCCTCCTTAATAATCCAGATTCACAGCGTACTGTGCTTTGCGCTCGATAAATTCCTTGCGCGGCTCCACCTTCTCGCCCATGAGGACGGTGAACGTGGCGTCAGCCTTCACCGCGTCATCCAGCGTGATGCGCCGCAGGGTACGGGTGGTGGGATCCATGGTGGTCTCCCACAGCTCGTGGGCGTCCATCTCGCCCAGACCCTTGAACCGGCTGATGTTGATGGTCACGTTGGGGTTGCCGCCCCGCATCTCCGCGGAGATACGATCACGCTCCTCGTCGGAGTAGGCCACCCGGGAGGTCTTGCCCCGGGTCAGCTTGTAGAGCGGCGGTACGGCGGAGTAGACATAGCCCTCCTCGATGAGGGGCCGCATATACCGGAAGAAGAAGGTCAGCAGCAGGGTGCGGATATGGGCGCCGTCCACATCGGCATCGGCCATGATGATGATCTTGTGATAGCGCAGCTTGTTCTCATCGAACTCCTCGCCGATACCGGCGCCCAGCGCGATGATGACGGGCTGGAGCTTGTCGTTGCCGTAGACCTTGTCCACCCGTGCCTTCTCCACGTTGAGCATCTTGCCCCACAGGGGGAGGATGGCCTGAAAACGGCTGTCCCGTCCCGCCGTGGCGGAGCCGCCTGCGGAGTCTCCCTCCACGATGTACAGCTCTGTCAGCTCGGGGTTATTCTCGTTGCAGTCCCGGAGCTTATCCGGCATGGCCGCGCCGCCCAGCACCGTCTTGCGGCGGATGGACTCCCGCGCCTTGCGTGCCGCCTCCCGTGCGCGGTTGGCGGTCATGGCCTTATCCAGAATGGTGCGGGCCACCACGGGATGCTCCTCCAGATACACCGCCAGCTGGTCGTTGACGATGCTGTCCACCAGCGTGCGGATATGGGCGTTGCCCAGCTTGGCCTTGGTCTGGCCCTCGAACTGGGCCTCCGTCAGCTTCACGGAGATGACGGCGGTGATGCCCTCCCGGACGTCCTCGCCGGAGACCTTGTCGCCCTCCTTGATCATGCCGTATTTCAGGCCGTAGGAATTGAGCACACGGGTCAGCGCCGCCTTGAAGCCCGTCTCATGCATACCGCCCTCCGGCGTATGGATGTCGTTGGCGAAGGAGACGATGGTCTCGTTATAGCCGTCGTTGTACTGGATGGCGATCTCCGCCGTGCTGTCGCCCTTGGCGCCGGAGAGGTAGATGACCTCCTCATGGAGCGGGGTCTTGTTCCGGTTGATGAAAGTGACGAACTCCCGGATGCCTCCCTCATAGCACATGGCCTCGGACTGCTCTCTGCCGGGGCGGGCGTCGGTGATGGTGATACGCAGACCGGCGTTGAGGAACGCCTGCTCCCGCATACGGGTGTGCAGCGTCTCATACTCGTAGTCCAGCGTGTCGAACATCTCCGGGTCGGGCTTGAAGGTGACGGTAGTGCCGGTGTGATCCGTCTCGCCCACGATCCGCATCTCCTGGGTGATGTGTCCCCGGGAGAATCGCATTTCGTAGATCTTGCCTTCCTTGTGTACCTGCACGGTCAGCCACTCACTGAGGGCGTTGACCACGCTGGCGCCCACACCGTGCAGGCCGCCGGAGACCTTGTAGCCCCCGCCGCCGAACTTGCCGCCGGCGTGGAGCACGGTGAACACCACCTCCAGCGCGGGGCGGCCCGTCTGGGCCTGAATGTCCACAGGGATGCCGCGTCCGTTATCGCTGACGGTGATGGTATTGCCGTCGTTGATGGTCACATGAATATCGGTACAAAAGCCCGCCAGCGCCTCGTCGATGGAGTTGTCCACGATCTCATAGACCAGATGGTGCAGGCCGCTGGCACTGGTAGAACCGATATACATACCCGGCCGCTTACGCACGGCCTCCAGCCCCTCCAACACCTGTATTTCCGCCGCGTTGTACTCGTTGGCCGCGACATTCTTTTCCATATCTGCCATATACTATTCTCCTTTCCCCTGAGCGCGTCTTTGCAGCGTCTGGGAATTCAGCTGGGATATATAAACGATCTGCCGGTGGTAGGGGTGGTCACAGACCACAAACGCCCGCGGGATATCCTCACAGGCGGTCTGTACCACGCCCTCACGCTCCGCGCCGTCCAGAAATGCCCTTGTTATTTTGGAAGTGGATGTGTTGTCCAGATCAAAGATGCCGATGATGCGCTTATCCTCCAGCATCACGTTCTGCCCGATATGCAGGTACGCCATCACAGCACCTCCCCGTTCCGGATATGGAACACCCGGCCATGCAGCATGGTGTCCAGCCGGTCGTTCTCGCAGCAGGTGATGAACACCTGTCCGCCCTGTATCCGGTTCAGGACGTATTCCTGCCGCCGCGGATCCAGCTCGCTGAGGACGTCGTCCAGCAGCATCACCGGATACTCGCCCACGGCGTTTTTATGGATCTCCCGCTCCGCCAGCTTCAGGCTCAGCGCCGCCGTGCGTACCTGCCCCTGCGAGCCGTACTGCCGTGCGCTGCGTCCGTTGATGAGCACCTCCACATCGTCCTTGTGTGGGCCGGACAGACACAGCCGGCTGGCGCGCTCCGCCGCCAGATGCGCCTCCTGATGGCACCGCAGCGCCTCACATATCTGCTCCTGCGGCGCGAAGGGTTCCTCCACGGTCTTCACCGTCCGGTACAGGAGCGTCAGCTCCTCCTTTTCGCCGGAGCACTCAAAATGCGCCTGCCGTGCGTACTCCGCCAGCGACACGCAGTACCGCGCCCGGTAGCTGATCAGCACCGCGCCCACACGGCACAGCCTCTCGTTGAAATCAGGCAGCATCTGCAAGAGCTGGGGATGCTCCTCGCTGTCCCGGAGGATACGGGTCTTGTGCTCATGGAGCCGGGTGTACTCCGCCAGCGCCTCGGCATACCGGGGCCGCAGCTGGCACAGGGAAAGATCCATGAACCGTCGGCGCTCCGCTGCCCCCGCCCGTATGAGGAACAGATCCTCCGGGCAGAAGAATACAGTGTGCAGCACGTCGGACAGCGCCGCGCCGGTCTTGGCAGGTACACCGTTCACCGTCATCTTTCGCCGTTTGCCGCGGAAAAGTTGTATCTCCGTGATGAACGCTCTGTCCCGCGAAAAGATCTGTCCGGTAAGGGAAGCATCCTGTCGTTCAAAGCCGATCAGCTCCCGGTCGCCGTGGGCGCGGGGGCTTTTCCCGCAGGAGAGGTACACGGCGGCCTCCAGCAGGTTGGTCTTTCCCTGTGCATTTTCGCCGTAAATGACGTTGCACCGCTGGTCAAACGCCAGCGTCTGCCGTTGGTAGTTCCGCCAGCCGTCCAGCGTCAGCTTATCGAGCCGCATAGGTGACCGTGTAGTGCTGGCCGTTGAAGCACACGTCGTCGCCGGGACGGATCTTCCGTCCCCGCATGGCGCAGACCTCGCCGTTGACGGTGACCTCGCCCTCCTGAATGACCATCTTGGCCTCGCCGCCGGTCTGTACCGCCGCGGCGAACTTCAGCAGATCCTGCAATTTGATGTATTCCGTTGTGATCTCAATCGTTTCCATAGCTGTATTATATCCTTATATCATTTTGTATAAAAGGGAAGTCCCGTGTTCTCCCCGTGTGCGGCAGGAGCGCCGGACGGAGGCAGCGCGCGGCATATCCCTTTTACTGTGCCTTCAGTCTGACGGGCAGCACCATGTAGAGGAACTCGTCCCCGCCGTCCACCGGCGTGATGATGCAGGGGGAGATGCCGGTGTTCAGCTGCATATGGACCTTGTCCGCCGGCGCATACCGCAGAGCGTCCATGAGATAGCGGTTGTTGAAGCCGATCTCCAGCTCCCGGCCGTCGCCCTTGACGGGACAGATATCCTTGGCCTCGCCGTTGCCGGTGCGGGCGGAGAGATAGACCTTATCCATATCAAAGAGGCAGCGGACGGGGCTTTTCAGCTTCTCGCTGATGACCACGGACACGCGATCCAGGCTTTCCAGCAGCGCCTTCGTCTCCACCTCCACGCAGATGGGGTTGTTCTTGGGGATGGCGTTGCGGTAATCCAGGAATTCACCCTCCAAACGGCGGCAGATGAGCTGGGTATTCTCCACCTCGAACAGCAGATGGCGCTTGCCCTGCACCACCGTCAGCAGCGCATCGGTATCGGCACAGATCTTCTCCACCTCGTTGAGAGCCGTTCCCGGCGCCACGAAGCGGAACGCGCCGCCGTCGATACGCTCCAGCGGCTCGCGGCGCAGCGCCAGACGGAAGCCGTCCACCGCCACCATGGTCAGCCCTGTGTCGCCGATCTCAAACAGGGCGCCGGTATGGATGGGCCGGGCCTCGTTGGTGGACACCGCAAAGCTGGTCTGGTTGATCATGGCCTTCATGGTACGCTGCTGGATGGACACGGAGAACTCGTCGTCCACGGTGGGCATCTCCGGATAGTCGTCGGCGGACAGACCGGGCAGCTCGAAGCTGGCGTCGCCGCAGACCATCTTGACCACATATTTCTCATCGGCGGAGAAAACCACGATATCATCGGGAAGACGGCGGATCATCTCGCCGAACAGACGGGCATTCAGGACGATGCGTCCCTCCTGATGGATCTCGGCGGGGATGGCGGTGCGGATACCGGTCTGCATATTGTAGCCGGACAGCGTCAGCTGGGTGTCGCCCTCCAGCAGCACGCCCTCCAGCGCGGGGATGGAGCTTTTGGCAGCCACGGCGCGGGATACGGTACTGACGGCCTGCTGCAGCAGCGTTTTTTCGCAGGAAAATTTCAGCATCTCGTTTTCAATCCTTTCTGTAATTGGCAGGCATATTTTTCAGAATCAAAACATAAACTAATCTTTTTTTAGTAACAGGAGTCGTAGGGGTCACGGAATGTGGAAATCCCCGGTTTTTTCTGTTTTTCCAACGGTTTCTTTTCCACCGCTTTTCTGAAAATCGGGCGTGGATTATCCACCGTTTTTTCCTTTTTCACGTTGTCCACTCTTTTTCCCCGTGGATTCCACGGGATTTGTGGAAAACCTCACCGCTTGTTGTTGATGTTGGTGGTGATCTCCTTGACCCGCTCGGCAAAGACCGGATCGGACTGCATCTGCTGCTCCACCTTTTGCAGGGAGTGGAGGATGGTGGTGTGGTCGCGGTTGCTGAACTCCTTGCCGATGTCGTTCATAGGCAGGCCGTTCATCCGCCGGATCAGGTAGATTGCCACCTGACGGGCGGTGACCACGTCCCGCCCGCGGCTCTGGCCGCGGATGGTATCCTCGTCCAGATGGTAGTACTTGGCCACATAGCTGATGATGATCTTGGGGGAGGGAACATATTCGTTGCTCTTGAGCAGCATATCCCGGACAGCGCGGCCTACGGCTTCCTCGTCCACCTGATCGCCCAGCAGATCCCGGTAGGCCAGGATCTTGTTGAGGGTACCCTCCAGCTGCCGCACGTTGGAGGTGACGTTCTCGGCGATGTAGTCCGAAACCTCGGCGGGCAGCTTGACACCCAGCGCGGCGGCCTTGTTCTGGATGATGGCCAGCCGCGTCTCAAAGTCCGGCGGCGCCACGTCCACCATCAGACCCCACTCGAACCGGGTACGCAGACGGTCCTCCAGCTGCGTCATCTCACGGGGCGGACGGTCGGAGGTCAGCACGATCTGCTTGCCGGACTCGTACAGGGTGTTGAAGGTGTGGAAGAACTCCTCCTGCGTCTGGATCTTGCCGGCAATGAACTGGATATCGTCCACCAGCAGCACCGTGGCCTCCCGGTATTTCTCGCGGAACTCCGCGTTCCGGTTTTCCCGGATGGAGCTGACCAGCTCGTTGGTGAAGTCGTCGCCCTTGATGTAGACGATCCGCGCCTCCGGCCGCCGCCGGTTCACCAGATGGGCGATGGCGTACAGCAGGTGGGTCTTGCCCAGGCCGGAATCGCCGTAGATGAACAGAGGGTTGTAGCTCTCCGCCGGCTTCTCCGCCACGGATTTGGCGGCGGCGTAGGCCAGCTTGTTCTGGGGGCCAACCACATACGTCTCGAAGGTGAAGGCGTCGGAGTCGAACAGATCCCCCGGCCGGTCGGGCGCCACGCCGTGGTAGGCGGCCAGCTGCTCGTCGCTGAGGATCTTGACCTCCATATCCGTGGAGAAGATGTCCTTCAGCGCCGCCTTGATCTGCGGCAGGAACCGGGCCTCCACGGTATTTTTCTTAAAGGCGTTGCTGCAATGGAGCACCAGCGCCGAATCCTCCATGGTGACCACGGAGATCTCGTCAAACCAGGTCTTGATGGTGGTGTCGGACAGCTCTCCGCTGAGGCGGGAGAGTATGCTGTCCCACAGATCTGACAGTGATTTCAAAGGAAGCTCTCCTTTCCGTATCCTGTGTGTTTTCTCTCCTATGTAAAGAGGGCGAAAAAACCCTTTATAATTATACCAGAAGCTGTGGAAAAAGTCCATTACATATTCTAAATATAAAGCATATTTCTTTTCGCTGCGGAAGGCGGTTTTCGGAGGAAAGTACGGAATTTTATGTTGACAGGCCGGTTTTCGTTATGTATAATGTATTCCGCGCCGTTTTTAGGCGTTTACCATGTCGACTGCGGCAGGGAACACAGGTCCTCTGCTGTCGAGTAAGAGCGGCGGCTTCGCTCCGTCGCCGGATATTTTTCTAAATGGAGGTGTCATGCAATGTTCCGTACCTATCAGCCCAAGAAGCGCCAGCGCTCCAAGGAGCACGGCTTCCGCAAGAGAATGGCCACCCGCAACGGCCGCAAGGTGCTGGCTCGCCGTCGTGCCAAGGGCCGCGCTCGCCTGACCCATTGAGGTCGCGGAAAGTGCATCGCACAGGGAGATAAAGCCTCGAGGGACGGTGGTTCAGCTGCCGTCCCTATTGGTGTTTCTCTGGAAAATGCAATACGCCTGACAAGCAAACCGGAAAAAAGAGGGAACGTATGGATCCGCAAGTCACGGTCAAGGAAAACGGCGATTTTCGCCGCATCTATCGCAAGGGCCGCTCCGCCGTCTCCGGCGGCGTGGTGGTCTATTGCCTGAAAAACCGGAAGGGCATGAGCCGTCTGGGCATCACCGTGTCCACCAAGCTGGGTCATGCGGTGGTGCGCAACCGTGTCCGCCGCCGTCTGCGGGAGTTGTACCGCCTGCACAGGCAGGAGATGCTCCCCGGCTATGACCTGATCGTGGTGGCGCGTGTACGGGCCGTGGAGATGCCCTATGCCAAGCTGGAAAAGCAGTATCTTCGCTGCCTTGCACAGCTCGGTCTTTTGCGGGAGGACGTATGAAAAAGCTGATGCTTCGCTTCATACGGTTCTACCGCCGTGCCATCTCTCCTCTTTTTCCGCCCACCTGCCGTTTCGTACCCACCTGCTCCCAGTACGCGCTGGAGGCCATTGAGAAGTACGGGGCGGCCAAGGGCGGCTGGCTGGCGCTGAAGCGTTTTCTGCGGTGTCATCCTTTCCACAAGGGCGGCTGGTATGATCCGGTGCCCTGAAACCCCTGAAAACCCCTGAAAGCCTCGTTTTATTTCACGACGAAGGAGATCACCCATGTTTGCACAACTCGGATACTACATCTGCGTACCGTTCGCGTGGCTGACCCGCCTGTTCTACACATGGACCGGGTCCTACGGCGTGGCGCTGATCCTGTTCACCCTGCTGGTGAAGCTGGTGCTGCTGCCCTTCCAGCTCAAGAGCAAGAAGAGTATGCTCCGCATGAACCGTATGCAGGGCAAGATCAAGGATATCCAGACCCGGTATGCCAACAACAAGGAAAAGCAGCAGCAGGAGATGGCCGACCTCTACGCCCGGGAGGGTGTGAATCCCATGTCCGGCTGCCTGTGGTCCTTTATCCCGTTCCCCATCCTGATCGCTCTGTACTATATCATCCGTACCCCGCTGCGCTACTTCATGAGCCTGTCCCAGGCCGTGATCGAGCAGATCACTGCGCTGGCTGTGTCTCTGGGCTATGTGGCGGACTCCAGCGGTCAGGCCGCTGCCTATGAGCAGATCTATCTGGCAAAGTTCATCCACGAGCACTGGGCCGATTTTGACGGCAAGTTTGCCGGCCTTATCGACCTGAACTACAACTTCCTGGGCATGGATCTGTCCTCCGTGGGCAAGGACCTGTTCAGCCAGTTCCCCTCCGGCGGCTGGCCCGTCATCGGCATCCTCATTCTGCCGCTGATCTCCGCCGCTCTCCAGTTCCTGATGACCATGATCTCCATGCGGAGCAACAGCAACACCCAGATGAACGGCTCCAGCAAGGTCATGATGTACATGATGCCGCTGATGACGGTGTGGATGGGTTACATCCTGCCCGCCGCTCTGTGCGTGTACTGGATCTGCAACGCCGGCTTCTCCTGCCTGCAGGAGCTGCTCCTCAACAAGCGTTTCAACAAGATCCTGGACCGTGAGGAGACGGACAAGGAGCGGGAAAAGCGGGAGAAGCGCTATGCCAAGATGCAGGCGGCCCGCGAGAATTACAATAACCAGCTGGCATCCGGCAAGGGCGATAAAAAGCCCCAGCCTCAGAAAAAGAAGAAGTCCTCCGACGGCGACCATCGCGGCAGCACCACCGAGGCCGGCCGCGTGGGTCAGCGCCCCTATGCGCGGGGCCGCGCCTTCAGCGAGGATCACTACAACGACAACTGATAAGGAGTTTTGTCTATGAGTTATATCGACGTAACGGGCAAGACTGAGGAGGAGGCCATCCGCAAGGGTCTCGAGCAGTTGGGCATGGACCGCGACGACGTGTCCGTCGAGATCCTGGAGCGCGCCAAAAGCGGCTTTCTGGGCATCGGCAGCAATCCCGCCCGCGTCCGCCTGACCTACGGCCCGGAGGAAGCCCCTGTGGCGGAGCCGGCTCCCGTTGTCAAGCCTGTTGTACAGAAGCCCGCCGCCGAGAAGGAGCAGAAGCCCGCAAAGCCCGCCGCTCCCAAGGCTGCGGAGAAGCCCGCCCGTCCTGAAAAGACCGAGCGCGCGCCCCGCCCTGAAAAGACGGACAAGCCCCAGCGCACCGAGCGCCCGGAGAAGAAGGAGATCCCCGCCATCGACCTGCCTCTTTGTGAGGACGACAACGCCCGGCGCATCGTGGCCTTTGTCTCCGGCCTGCTGGAGCACATGGACAGCGCGGCGCAGGTGAAGGTCTACGAGGTGGAGAAGGGCCGCTATAAGGTGATTTTGGAGGGCGACAAGCTGGGTCAGCTCATCGGCCGCCGCGGCGAGACGTTGGACGCCATCCAGCAGCTGACCAACTACGCCGTCAACACCGGCAGCGACAAGCGCATCCGTATCCAGATGGACGCGGAGAACTACCGCGCCAAGCGTGAGCAGAGTCTGGAGAGCCTTGCCAACAAGGTGGCCGCCAAGGTCGCCAAGTACCGCCGCAGCGTGACGCTGGAGCCCATGAACGCCTACGAGCGCCATGTGATCCACGCCGCATTGCAGGATGTGAAGGGCGTCACCACCTACTCCATCGGCACGGAGCCCAACCGCCGCGTGGTGGTGTCCTACGACCGCGAGAGCCGGTAAAGCCTCTTTTCCCGGAAAAAACGGGAGAAAACACCGCAAATACCTTCCAAAACGGCAGTCCGCAGGGCTGCCGTTTTTCCTTTGCACAGAGGGTATTTCCGCTTTTCAAACGGGGCGGTTTGTGGTACACTATCTGTCAGAAAACGCCGGAGAGGAGGGAACAGCGCCATGTTCCAGCGCGCCTATTTGGAGATCACCAACGTGTGCAATTTAGCCTGTGCCTTCTGCCCCGGCACAGCCCGGGAAAAGCGCTTTATGGCGCCGGAGGACTTTGCGCTGCTGGCGAAAAAGCTCCGCCCCTACACGGAGTATCTGTACCTCCACGTCATGGGGGAGCCGCTGCTGCACCCGCAGCTGGCGGAGATCCTCCGCACCTGCACCGAGCTGGGTTACCGGGTCTGTCTGACCACCAACGGCACGCTGCTGCCGGAGCAGCTGCCGCTTTTGCGGGACTGCTCCGCCCTCCACAAGGTCAGCGTCTCCCTCCACTCCTTTGAGGGCAACGGTAAAAGCGATGGACTGGAGCACTATGTGGCACAGGCGGCGGCAAGCTGCCTGTCTCTGGGGGAGCGCGGCGTGATCTGCGCCCTGCGCCTGTGGAACAAGGGCGGCGCGGAGGCGGAAAACGCCCGGATCCTGCGGGCCCTGGATGGCCTGCTGGGACAGGATACGGCGGCGCTGCCCCCGGATCGCCGGGGCAACCGCAGACTGGCGGAGCGCCTCTATTTGGAGCCGGGCGAGAAATTCGACTGGCCCCATCCTGACAGCGACCGGCGGGACACCCAGTTCTGCCACGGCCTGCGACAGCAGCTTGCCGTGCTGTGCGACGGCACGGTGGTACCCTGCTGTCTGGACAGCGAGGGGCGCTTGGCGCTGGGAAACCTGCTGACCGGGGAGCTGGACGACATTCTGGCGTCGCCCCGTGCGCAGGCCATCTGCCGCGGCTTCGACGCCCGCCAGCCGTCGGAGGAGCTGTGCCGCCGCTGCGGCTACGCGGCGCGTTTCAATAGGTGAGAGATGGAACAAACCAATTTACAAAAACTGCCCGCGCCCCTTCTGGCGTGGTATGACGAGCACCGCCGGGTGCTGCCGTGGCGGGAGCAGGTGTCCCCCTACCGCACATGGGTGTCGGAGATCATGCTCCAGCAGACCCGAGTGCAGGCGGTGCTGCCCTATTTCCAGCGGTTCATGGAGGCCGCGCCGGATGTACAGGCGCTGGCGGCGCTGCCGGAGGAGCAGCTTATGCGCCTGTGGCAGGGGCTGGGCTATTACAGCCGCGCCCGCAATCTGAAAAAGGCGGCGCAGACCGTGGTGGAGGACTTCGGCGGCGTGTTCCCGGACAGCTACGACGGCCTGCGGCGGCTGGCGGGCGTCGGGGACTACACGGCGGGGGCGATTTTATCCATCGCCTTCGGCCAGCCGGTACCCGCCGTGGACGGCAATGTGCTGCGGGTGGCGGCCCGGCTCACCGGCGACAGCCGCAACGTGCTGGAGCCCAAGGTACGCGCCGATTTCCGGTGCGCCATGGCGGAGATCATGCCCCATGACCGGCCCGGCGACTTCAATCAGGCGCTGATGGATCTGGGTGCGGCGGTGTGCCTGCCCGGTGGAAAACCCCTGTGCGAACAATGTCCCGCCGCGCCGTTCTGTGCGGCACGGCAGCAGGGGACACAGGCGCTCCTGCCGGTACGGGAGAAGAAAAAGGAGAAGCGGGAGATCCCCCTCACCGTGTTTGCCATGGTGCGGGAGGATGGCGCCGCCGCCCTGCGGCAGCGGCCGAAAACCGGCCTGCTGGCGGGACTCTGGGAGCTTCCCCATGTGGAGGGTATGCTGGACGAGGCGGCAGCCGCCCGCCAGCTGGCGGCATGGGGCGTCACAGTGCTGCGGTGGGAGCGAACGCTCCACGCCAAGCACGAGTTCACCCACCTGCGCTGGCAGATGACCGGCTACCTGTTGACGGTGGCAGGGGAGGGACAGCCGGACTGGCTGTGGGCAAACGCCTCACAGCGGCGGCAGAGGGCCATTCCCTCCGCCTTTCGTGTATTTACGGCGGCGTTGGAGGACGCCGCTGCGGGAGAGAAATCAGATAAAGGAGACTGACACGATGGCACAGCTTTACTTCAAATACGGCGCCATGGGCTCCAGCAAGACAGCCAATGCCCTGATGGCGCGATTCAACTACGAGGAGCGGGGGCAGGAGACGCTGCTGGTCAAGCCCCGGCTGGACACCCGGGACGGCGACCACATGGTCTACTCCCGCATCGGACTGAAGCACCCCTGCATCTACTTCGACGAGATGCGCGCCATGGCGGACGCAGATTTGCAGCGCTACGCCTGCATCATCATCGATGAGGCCCAGTTCCTCACCAAGGACGAGGTCTACTATCTGGTGCATCTGGTGGACGACTGCGGCATCCCCGTCATCTGCTACGGTCTCCGTGCCGACTTCAAGGGCGAGCTGTTCGAGGGCAGCTATCACCTGCTGGTGCTGGCGGATAAGCTGGAGGAGGTCAAGACCATCTGCTGGTGCGGCAAGAAGGCGGCGTTCAACGCCCGCTTCGACGATACCGGCCATGTGGTCAAGGAGGGCGTGCAGGTGGTGCTGGGCGCCAACGACAAGTACATCGGCCTGTGCCGCCGCCACTGGATGGCGGGGGATCTCGGCCCGGACTTCGACATCCACGCCCTATGATCTGCCGTCTCTGCCCCCGCAACTGCGGCGCGGCGCGTACCGCCGATGGGGGAAACGGCTTTTGCGCCATGCCCGCGGGACTGCGCGTTTCCCGCGCCGCCCTCCACCACTGGGAGGAGCCGCCTATCTCCGGAACCAACGGCTCCGGCGCGGTGTTTTTCGCCGGCTGCACCCTGCGCTGCACCTACTGCCAGAATCACACCATCTCGGCGGAGGGCTTCGGCAAGGATGTGACCCCCCAACGCCTCCGCACCATCTTTGAGGAGCTGATCGCCCAAGGCGCCCACAACATCGACCTCATCACTCCCACCCACTTCCTGCCCTGGATCCTCCCGGCGCTGGAGCCCAAGCTCCCCGTGCCGCTGGTCTACAACTGCGGCGGCTACGAAAAGGTGGAGACCCTGCGTTCTCTGGAGGGGCTGGTGGATATCTGGCTCCCCGACCTGAAATATGCCGACGGCGCGCTGGCATCCCAGCTCTCCGCCGCGCCGGATTATTTCCCCGTGGCGACCGCCGCCATACAGGAGATGTTCCGCCAGACCGGGCCCTATGTGATGGAAAACGGCCTCCTGCGCCGCGGCGTGGTCATCCGCCATCTGGTGCTGCCCGGCTATCTGGACAATACCCGCCGCGTCATCGACTGGGTGGCCGAGACCTTCCGCCCCGGCGACGTTCTGTTCTCCCTCATGAGCCAGTACACCCCCCAGCCCGGCGCACAAGGACGCCTTGCCCGCCGCCTCACCCGCGCCGAGTACCGCGCCGCCGCAGACTATATGCACAACTGCGGTATCACCGATGGCTTCACCCAAGAGCGCACGGCGGCCAGGGAGGAGTATACGCCAGCTTTTGATTTAACAGGCGTCTGAGCGGCGTTTCTTCCGCCCATACGTCGCTGCGGTTCCTCGCCATACAGCAAGCTTGGCGTCGTCGCCGCGCCTCGTCTGGACGCAAGAACCGCTCGTTCAGGGGATTGGTGCGGCGTTTCTTCCGCCCATGCGTCGTTGCCGCTTTCACCCCCACGCCGCTGCGTGAAAAAGGGAAAAAACCGGTGGTGGGAGCCTTTCGGACTGTTTGGGTCGTATGGTACATTTGGGAGAAGAAAGTGCCTTTCTTTCGGAAAAATAGGGTGTTTTTTCGTATAAATAGACGTGCTTGGGACAACTTTGTGTTGCTATTTGCAGCGCGTTGTGGTATGCTGACAGCAGAACAAAAAAAGCCGTCTCGGACGGAGGAAAACCAATTTTGCAATGCAGGAGGTACGCACATGAGTTATCCCACCACCGGTCAGGAGGTTTATGTCAGCCTGAACCTGTCCAATACCATGCTCACCGGCATCGGCAAGGGCACCATCACCCGCGAGGAGGTCTCCGCCTCCTACCTCAAGCGTCTGTTCGCCGAGCACGGCGTCATCGTCTCCGCCAAGCCGGAGCAGCGCCGCCTGCTGGAGATCGTCAACGAGCGGTACGATCTGGAACTGAACATCCCCGAGTCTCTGAAGCTGTTCCAACTCAGCGAGGAGCATCGCCGTCTGGTGGTCATCAGCGTGACGGGTCTGCGCCGCAAGGGCGGCTCTCTGCTGCCGGAGTACACCGAGGAGGAGTTCAACGAGGCCACCTTCGCGTTCGTGAAGTACTATGTACAGGGCACCCACTACGACACGCTGGTGGAGGAGAACAAGAAGCTGAAGTTCGAGCTGGAGCAGGAGCTGGAGTGGCGCAACCGCGTGGACAACTGAGTCTGCTGCAAAAAACGATGTAAAAAAGGAGGGACATTCGGTGTCCCTCCTTTTTTATAGGGCCTGCACCAGCCACAGCACCAGTCCGTAGACCACGCTGGCGGCGGTGCCGAACACGATGACCGGCCCGGCCACGGTGAACATCTTCACGGCGGTACCGGTGATGAGCCCCTCCGTCTGAAAGTCCACGGCGGGGGACGCCACCGCATTGGCAAAGCCAGTGATGGGTACCAGCGTACCGGCACCGGCCAGACGCGCCAGTTTGTGGTACACGCCCAGTCCGGTGGCCAGCGCCGACAGAAACACCAGCGTCACCGATGTGGCGGTGCCGGCGTCGGCGGTATCCAGCCCCAGCGAACTGTACCAGAGGGACAGGAGCTGCCCAACGGTGCAGATGGCGCCGCCCACCAGAAAGGCCAGCGCCGTGTTCTTGACGATGGGGGACGGCGGCGACATCTGCTTCACCAGCGCCTGATATGCCTCGGGGGTCATGGCAGTCACTTCCTTTCTCCCATAGTGTGCGCCGCAAGGCAGCGTTTCATGCGGGCTTGTCAAAAGCGAGAAAAACGGCTATAATCAAAGAGATAAAATTGAGGAAAGGCGGGTGAGCCCATGACGGATCCGGCACACCCTTTTGGGCGAAAGGCCATACAGCTGGCGGTGATCGATGAGGTGAGCTGCACCGGCTGCGGTTGGTGCGCCATGTTCTGCCCCGTAAAGTGTATTCTTCTGCGGGAGGACGGCATTTATGAGGTGAACCAGCAGCAGTGCATCGGCTGCCGCGGCTGCAAGGTGAACTGCTTTTACGACGCGGTGACCATCCTGCCGCCGCAGGTACAGCCATGAGCGGGCGGCAGGGAAAGCCCGCACTGGGGCTGTATATCCACATCCCGTTCTGCAAGGCCAAGTGCGCCTACTGCGACTTCTACTCGCTGGCCCACAGCGAGGAGAAGATGGACGCCTACATGGCGGCGCTGCTGCGCCATCTGGAGGAGGTAGCGCCCCGCGCCGCCGGGATGCAGGTAGATACGGTGTATTTCGGCGGCGGCACGCCCAGCTATCTGGGTGCGGCGCGGCTTTGCCGTATCCTGCAAACGGTGCTGCGGCGGTACGACGTGGCAAGGGACGCGGAGATCACGCTGGAGGCCAATCCCGACAGCGCCGGGGACTGGAAGGAGCTGCGGAGGCTGCGGCGGGCGGGCTTCAACCGTCTGTCCCTCGGCGTGCAGTCTACCGACGACGCCCTGCTGCGGCGCATCGGGCGGATACACACCTATGAGCAGGTGCAGCAGGCGGTGACGGCGGCGCGGAAGGCGAAGTTCACGGATCTGAGCCTGGATCTGATCTACGGCCTGCCGGGGCAGACCATGGAAGACTGGCAGCGGACGCTGGCGGACGCCGTGGCACTGGGACCGGAGCATCTGTCCTGCTACGGCCTAAAGCTGGAGGAGGGTACGCCCCTGTGGCAGCAGCGGCAGACGCTGACGCTGCCGGACGACGACGCGCAGGCGGATATGTACCTGTACACCGTGGCGGCGCTGGGCGAGATGGGCTACGAGCAGTACGAGATCTCCAATTTCGCCAAGTCCGGTAAGGAATCCCGCCACAACCTGAAATACTGGCGCATGGAGGAGTATGCCGGCTTCGGGCCGGGGGCCCACTCCGACTTCGGCGGCGTCCGGTACGGCTATGTGCGGGATATCGACAGCTATATCGCGGGCAGGCTGGTGCTGTCGGAGTCCGAGAATGACAGCACGCTGGCGCGGGACTACGAGTATGTGATGCTGTCGCTGCGGACGGCGGCGGGCATCGACCGGCAGACCTTCGAGAAGCGCTACCGCCAGCGGTTCCAGCCTATGGAGGCGCTGTTCGAGCAGTATGAAAAAGCGGGCCTTGCCTCACGCACCGAGGGCGGCTGGCGTCTGACGCCCAAGGGCTTTCTGGTGTCCAACAGCATCATCGCCGCCTTGCAGGAGGCGCTGGCGCAGCAGCGTGCGGCGCGGCAGGCGGCCATGGCGGAGGGTAATTTCCGCATCGTATAGCCCCGGCGGCACGGTGTATAGAACGGGAGAGGTGTCTCTCCCGTTTTTTCCGCCTGCGCTTTTCCCAAAATCGTTCGGTGAACGAACGTTTTTTCGCGGGAACAGGGGATATTGTAACGGTTTCGTTAATTTTTAGGTGTGCCGCTTGCGCAGCGTGCAGCGGCATGGTAGACTACTATCATTAGATAAAATCGGGCGTTTGCCCATGCGGATAAAATCAGGCGAGTGCCATGGAGGAGCGGGAGTATGGCAAAATTCAGCGTAAAGAGGCCGCTGACGGTATTTGTGGTGGTGCTGGCGGTGGTGGTGCTGGGTATCGTGGCGTATCTGCGGATGACGCCGGATCTGCTGCCCAATATGGATTTCCCCTATGTGGTCATCGTCACCGCCGATCCCGGCGCCAGTCCCGAGGCGGTGGAGGAGGAGATCACGCGGCCTATGGAGCAGTCCATGGCCACGCTGGATCAGATCAAGGAGGTCACCTCCACCAGCCAGAACAGCGTGTCCATGGTGATGCTGGAGTTTGAGGACGGCGTGAACATGGACACCATCAGTGTGGATATCCAGCAGAAGATATCCGTGCTGGAGGGGCAGTGGTCCGACATGGTGGGTACCCCCTATGTGCTGAAGATCAACCCGTCCATGATCCCGGTGATGGTGGCCGCTGTGTCCCGGGAGGGCAGCGACGTCTACGCCCTCAGCGATCTGGTGACGGATGAGCTGACCGGCAAGCTGGAGGGCGTCAGCGGCGTGGCCAGTGTTACGGTGTCCGGCGCCCTGACCCGGCAGGCCCATGTGATTTTGGATCAGGCGAAGATGGAGGCCCTGTCCGCTAAGCTGGCGGACGCGGTAAAGGCCCAGCTGAAAAAGGCGGAGGGCAAGCTGTACGACGCCAAGCAGCAGGTAGAGGACGGGGAAAAGGCACTGTCCGACGCCAAACGCGCCGCGGCGGACGGCGTAGCCGGCACGGTGGGCGATTCGGCAGACGAGGTCTATAAGAATCTGAAGGAACTGTACGATAAACTGAAGGATGCGGACATCGGCGATATCCTCGGCGACATCATCACCGACCCGGAGGGCTCACTGGAAAAGCTACAGCAGAGTCTCGAGTCGCTGCGGGAGCAGACAAAGAAGATGCTGGACGATCTGGAGAGCGGCAAGCTGAAAGCACAGATGGAGGGCGATATCTCCGATTTCCTGGTGCAGATGATGGACGGTATGTCCCAGATGACCGGCGCGGAGCTGCAGCTCAGTCAGGCAAAGAGCCAGATCGAAAGCGGCCTCAAGCAGCTGCGGGAGGCCTTTGAAAAGGTGGAATCCCAGACCGATCTGGGCGGCCTTCTGTCCATCTCCACCGTCAGCGGACTGCTGACGGCACAGAACTTCTCCATGCCCGCCGGCTACATCGATGACAACAGCGGCGTGAGCTATATGGTGTCGGTGGGGCAGAAGTTTGAAAACAGCACCGAGCTGGAGAATATGGTGCTGTTCGATCTGGGGCTGGACGGCGTCGAGCCCATTACGCTGGGCGACGTGGCCACCGTGGTGGTGACGGACGACAGCGACCAGCTGTACACCAAGCTCAACGACGAAAACGGCATCCTGCTGTCCTTCAACAAGCAGTCCAACTACGCCACGGCGGCGGTGTCCAACAACCTCACCGACCGGTTCCGGGAGCTGGAGAGCCAGTACGAGGGGCTTACCTTCGTGCCGCTGATGGATCAGGGCGATTATATCTACCTGATCGTGGAGACGATCCTCTCGTCCCTGCTGTGGGGCGCGCTGTTCTCTGTGGTGGTACTGTTTCTGTTCCTGCGTGACTGGCGTCCCACCGTCATCACGCTGCTCTCCATCCCTGTCAGCGTCATTTTCGCGGTGGTGCTGATGTACTTCACCGGCGTGACCATCAACATGATCTCCCTCAGCGGCTTGGCGGTATCGGTGGGTATGCTGGTGGATAACTCGGTGGTGGTCATCGAGAATATCTACCGTCTGCGGGCCAAGGGCGCCACCATCGTACAGGCGGCGGTGTCCGGCGCACAGCAGGTGCTGGGCGCGGTGACGGCGTCCACCCTCACCACGGTGTGCGTGTTTGCGCCCATCGTGTTCGTGGAGGGCCTGACCCGGCAGCTGTTCACCGATCTGGCGCTGACCATTACCTATTCGCTGCTGGCCAGCCTGCTGGTGTCGCTGACGCTGGTGCCGGCCATGGCCTCCGGTATGCTGCGGCGCGAGTTCGTGCCGAAGCCGGGTCTGCTGGATAAGATCTATCCCGCCTACCGCAGGGCCATCGCGTGGTCGCTGGATCACAAGGCCGGTGTGCTGCTGCTGTCGCTGGTGCTGCTGGTGACGACGGCGTGGGGTGCGGTGAGCCGCGGCTTCACGTTCATGCCGGAGATCGATATGAACAACCTGTCTGTCACCGTCACCATGCCGGAGGACATCACCCGCGCAGAGGCGGTGGACCTGGCCGATCAGGTGGTGGAGCGGGTCATGTCCGTGGAGAATGTAGAGTCCGCCGGCTTTATGATGGGCAGCGGCGACATGGGCGGCCTGAGCATGGCCAGCGGTGACAACGGCGAATTTGACGTCACCGGCTACCTCACCATGCCGGAGGGTACCTTCGGCTCCGACGCGGGGAAGGAGATCGAGGCGCTGTGCGCCGATCTGCCCTGTAAGGTGACCACCGCCGGTGTCATGAGCGGCATGATGAGCTATATGACCGGTACCGGCGTTTCCCTGCGGGTGTACAGCAGCGACATGGAGTCGCTGCAAAGCGCCGCCCGTTCGCTGGGACAGCGGATGGAGCAGGTGGAGGGCGTGCAGGATGTCTCCGACGGTCTGGAGGACGCCGCCCCCGCTCTGCAGGTGGTGGTGGACCGGAACAAGGCCATGACCAAGGGCATCACCGTGGCACAGATCTATATGCAGGTGGCGGCGGCGCTGCAGGATACCACCACCGTGGCGGATGTGACGCTGGACGGCGAGAGCATGGAGATGATCGTGGACGCGGCGGCGGACAGCAAGCTGACCCGCGAGAAGCTGATGGATCTGACCATTTCGCCGGACAGCGGCGCTATGTCCTCGTCCATGAGCAGCGGCATGAGCAGTATGAGCGGCATGGACAGCTCCATGTCCTCGGCCATGGGCAGTATGGGCGGCATGAGCGGCATGAGCAGCTCCTCTGCATCCGCCGGACTGAGCCAGCTCACCGGCGGGGAAAGTCAGGACGTGGATACCTCCTTCAAGCTGGGGGAGGTGGCCGAGGTCAAGGAGACGGTGTCCCTCAACAGCATCCAGCGCGACCAGCAGCGGCGGTGCATCACCGTGTCGGCGGCGGTGGCGGACGGCTACAACGTGACCAAGGTCACGACGGCGGTGCAGAAGGCGCTGGGGTCTGTCACGCTGCCGGAGGGCGTCACCGTGGAGTTCGACGGCGAGAACGAGCAGATCATGAATGCCATGCAGCAGCTTCTGCTGATGCTGCTGCTGGGCGTGGTGCTGGTGTACCTCATCATGGTGGCGCAGTTCCAGTCCCTGAAGGCGCCGTTCATCGTGATGTTCACCATCCCGCTGGCGTTTACCGGCGGCTTCCTGGCGCTGCTGCTCTCCGGCATCGAGGTGTCGGTCATCAGCCTCATCGGCTTCGTGATGCTGGTGGGCATCATCGTCAACAACGGCATCGTGCTGGTGGACTACATCAACCAGCAGCGTCTGGCGGGCATGGGCCTGCGGGAGGCCATCATCGACGCGGGCGTTACCCGTCTGCGGCCCATCCTGATGACCAGCCTGACCACCATTCTCGGTCTGGTCGTTACGGCGCTGGCGAAAAACGCCGGTACGGCGCTGATCCAGCCCATCGCACTGGTGTGCATCGGCGGCTTGCTGTACGCCACGCTGATGACGCTGTTCGTGGTGCCGTGTATGTACGAGATCCTCAACAAAAAGGAGCTGCATCAGGTGGAGGAGAGCGATCTGACACCGGTGGATATGTAAGCATACATCATACGCATCAGGCGGGGAGGGAACCGATTCCCTCCCCGCTTCGTCTTATGGATAGAAGATCGTATAGGCGAAAGACCTTATGCGGAAAAGGAGGGCGCGAGGATGAGACGATTTTTGACGTGTTTTTTGGCGCTGTGCTGCGCCGCGCTGCTGGTAGCCTGCGAATGGTCCGCCGTCCCGCTGGAGGGGGACAAGCCGCCGGTCGATTCCCCACCGGAGCCGATGGAGATCACCGGTCAGCTGGCTGAATACACCGAGGGGAACGTGGACGTGGCGCTGACCATCCCCGATGGCTGGTGGTGGGAGACGCTGGAGGAGGAGGGACAGGCCGGCCTGCGCTTCGGGAAGACCGGGGAGAGGTCTGTCGCCTTCCGGTTGACCTGCTGGCTGGATGGCTACGGCATCTGCGGCACCGGCGTGACGGAGCAGGATCTGACGCTGTCCGGCGGCCAGAGGGTGTGGCAGTACACCGAGGGCGGGCAGAGTACCATCTGGGTCAATATCGCGTTTCAGGGCGTACCAGGCAGCTATGTATGTATGCCCGATGACGACGGCGTGATGGGCAGCGCCGCGTGGGACGGCTGCCGGGACGAGGTGCTGGCTATTCTGGGTACCGCCCAGATCGGGCGGGGCATCCTGACGGAGCAGCAGGCCATCGAGTTGGCCGCTGCGCAGTACGACGGCGCATACGCCATGGCGTGGGGGCGATACGATGTGAAGACCGGCTGCTGGTCGGTGGTTTTCTCCGAGGACAGCAGCGGCGGGAACACCGTGACGCGCAATGTGGACAGCGACGGCACCGTCTCCGACGAGGAGCCGCGCTGCTGGGAGGAGGCGATGGAGGACGGGGAAAAATAGACCTTGACGGGCGGGCGAAAAGATGCTATGCTTTCTCTGTTATAGGCGATGAAGGGCGTGGCTGCCCGGAGCTGCGGGAGGAAATGCCCGCCGGATGCCCCGTTACCGGCAAGAGAGTGTGGAGCGATCCAAATTCAGGTGGAACCACGGACTAAAGCTTAGTTCGCCCTGATGTCAGCAATGGCATCAGGGCGTTTTTTACTGCGATGAAGGAGAGCAGTCTATGAAAAAGAGGATATCAGCGCTGCTGCTGGCGGCACTGCTGGGACTGACGGCCTGCGGCGCACCGGCGGAAACGGGTGCGCCCACAGGGGAGATATTCATTTACGGAGAGGAGCACGCCAACGCCGCCTGCCTGGATAAGGAGCTGGCGCTGTGGCAGACCTGCTACGGTCAGGGGATGCGTCACCTGTTCATAGAGATGGGCGCAGGCTCCACGCTGCTGCTGAACCGCTGGATGGCGGCGGAGGACGATGCCTATTGGGATATGGTGTACGGCGCCTGCGAGGGGACGCTGTTCCATGCGGAGGTGGTGGCGGATTTTTACCATCAGATTAAGGAGACGTGTCCGGACACGATATTCCACGGCTTTGATATAGAGCATCAGTATGCCACCTCCGGCGAAAAGGCGCGCCAGCTTCTGGAGGACGAGGGAAAGACCGACACCGACGTATACCGCGAGGTAGAGAGGAGCATCAAGCAGGGCACCATGTACTATCGGCGCGGCGCAGACGATAAGGCCGACGTGCAGCGGGAGAACGCCTTGGCGACCAATTTCTGCACCGCCTTCGACGCACTGGGCGGTGTCAGCGTGATGGCCTTCTGCGGCGGCGCCCACGCCGACCCCAACGGGATGGATCACCAGACCGGCACCGTACCCTCCATGGCGGCTCAAATCGCGGCGCACTACGGCAGCAAGGTGACGCTGACCTGTGCCAATCTGGCGCGGGAAGAAAAACCGGAGCTGGAGCCGCTCCGCACGGACACACTGACCATCGCCGGTGAAGCATACGAAGCCGCCTACTTCGGAGAGCAGGATATATCCGATTGGAGTGATTACGCCAGCCGCGAGTTCTGGCGCGTGGAGGGCGGATACGACGCCTTTTCCGCGTGGTCGGCTACCGGTGACCAGCTCCCGGAGATCAACTACCCCATGGCGCTCCACGGGGGAGAGGCCTATGCCGTTTTGTACCACCAGCCGGACGGCGGGGCAATGTGGTGGTACGGTGTGTCCACAGATCAGACGGATTGGAATGAGGGCACCGTGACCGTGCAGGTAACGCCGCCGCAGGCGGCTTGACCATACAGACCAAAAATATTCACATAAAAGGAGACGAGCACATGAAAAACACCGAAAAGACCATGGATAAGATCGTGGCGCTGTGCAAAAACCGCGGCATCATCTTCGCAGGCTCCGAGATCTACGGCGGCCTTGCCAACACATGGGACTACGGCCCGCTGGGCGTGGAGCTGAAGAACAACATCAAAAAGGCATGGTGGAAAAAGTTCGTGCAGGAGAACCCCTACAACGTGGGGCAGGACGCCGCCATCCTCATGAACCCCCAGACGTGGGTGGCCAGCGGCCATCTGGCGGGCTTCTCCGATCCCCTGATGGACTGCAAGGAGTGCAAGGAGCGCTTCCGCGCCGATAAGCTCATCGAGGACTGGTGCCAGACCAACGGCGTGGAGCTGCCCAAGCCCATCGACGCCTTCTCCCAGCAGGAGATGAAGGACTTCATCGAGGACAAGAACATCCCCTGTCCCACCTGCGGCAAGCACAACTTCACCGACATCCGCCAGTTCAACCTGATGTTCAAGACGTTCCAGGGCGTCACCGAGGATGCCAAGAACACCGTGTACCTGCGGCCTGAGACGGCGCAGGGCATCTTCACCAACTTCGTCAACACCCAGCGCACCACCCGCCGCAAGCTGCCCTTCGGCGTGTGTCAGATCGGTAAGTCCTTCCGCAACGAGATCACCCCGGGCAACTTCATCTTCCGCGTCCGGGAGTTCGAGCAGATGGAGCTGGAGTTCTTCTGCAAGCCCGGCACCGATCTGGAGTGGTTCAACTACTGGCGCACCTTCTGCCACAACTGGCTGCTGGGCATCGGCCTGAAGGACGAGAACCTGCGGCTGCGCGACCACGACCCCGAGGAGCTGTGTTTCTACTCCAAGGCCACCACGGACTTCGAGTTCCTGTTCCCCTTCGGCTGGGGCGAGCTGTGGGGCGTGGCGGACCGCACCGACTACGACCTGAACCAGCACCAGTCCGTGTCCGGCAAGGATCTGACCTATTTCGACCCCGAGACCAACGAGCGCTACATCCCCTACGTGGTGGAGCCGTCTCTGGGCGTGGAGCGCAGCGTGCTGGCCGTGCTGGTGGACGCCTACGACGAGGAGGTCGTGGACGCGGAGAAGAACGACGTCCGCGTGGTGCTGCACCTGCACCCGGCGCTGGCGCCCTACAAGGCGGCGGTGCTGCCCCTGAGTAAGAAGCTCAGCGACAAGGCCCGCGAGATCTACACCGAGCTGGCGAAGGAGTGGATGATCGACTTCGACGAGACCGGCTCCATCGGCAAGCGCTATCGCCGCGAGGACGAGGTGGGTACGCCGTACTGCATCACCGTGGACTTCGACACCGTGGGCGACGCCGAGCATGAGGGTGACAACTGCGTTACCGTCCGCGAGCGCGACACCATGCAGCAGGTGCGCGTGCCTATCAGCGAGCTGAAGAGCTATCTGGCGGAGAAGCTGGCGTACTAAGGAAGATACACCGCCGCGAGACATAGAAAAAAGAGAGCCGTTCGGCTCTCTTTTTTTGCGATTATTCGTGACCCTCCGGGAGGGGGGCGATGACGGTCTTGTAGATGTGCCGAAAGAACACCAGCGTCAGCAGCAGGGAGGACACCTCCGCGATGGGGTAGCACCACCACACCAAGTCGCTGTTGCCGACGGCGGCGCCATAGCGTGCCAGCACATAGGCGATGGGCACGAGGAACACCAGCTGCCGGACGATGGACGTGACCATGGAGTACATCGACTTTCCCAGCGCCTGGAACGAGCTGCCCAGCGCGATGCACATACCGGCCATGCAGAAGCTCAGGGCGATGATGCGCAGGGCGGGTACGCCTGCGGCCAGCATCACGTCGCTGGCGTCAAAGAGCCGCAGCAGCGTATCGGGTATGGCCCAAAACAGCACCGTGCCGAACACCATGATGCAGCAGGCGTACAGGGTGCTGCGCTTGATGGTGGCCATCATGCGGCGGCGGTTCTGAGCGCCGTAGTTGTAGGCCACGATGGGGATCACGCCGTTGTTCAGGCCGAAGATGGGCATGAAGATAAAGGAGTTCAGCTTGAAATAGACGCCGAAGGCGGTGGCCGCCGTCTCGTGGGCGGCGTGGTAGGTGATGAGGATCTTGTTCATCAGGAACGTCATCACCGAGCCGATGGCGATCATAATGACGCTGGGCAGGCCGATGGCGTAGATCTCGCCGATGAGCCGGAAGTCGGGGCGGAAGCCGCGAAGGGACAGGGTGATGTCGGTGTTCTTCCGATGGTTGAACCAGACCGCCAGCGCAAAGCCGCAGAACTGGCCGATGATGGTGGCCACTGCCGCGCCTGCCACGCCCATTTTCAGCCCGAAGATGAAGATGGGGTCGAGAATGATGTTGATGATAGCGCCCAGCCCTTGGGTGTACATACTCAGCAGGGAGCGGCCGGTGCCTTGCAGCAGCCGCTCGTACATGATCTGGCAGAACATACCCAGTGAGCCGATGGTGACGATCCGCAGATAGTCGTTGCCCATCTGGATGATGCTCTCCACCTGCGTCTGGGAGCGGAAAAACAGGTCGGAGCAGGTCAGACCCAGCAGGGCGGAGATCACAAAGCCCACCACCGCCAGAAAGACGCCGTTGTTGGCTACCCGGTCGGCCCGTTCCCGCAGCCTCGCGCCCAGCGCACGGCCCATCAGGGCGTTGACGCCCACCGCCGTGCCGGTGGCAAGGCCGATCATCAGGTTCTGGGCCGGGAACGCCAGCGACACGGCGGTCAGCGCCTGCTCACTGACGCGGCTGACGAACCAGCTGTCCACGATGTTGTACAGCGCCTGCACCAGCATGGACGCGATGATGGGCAGGGACATATTCCAGATCAGCTTCGTAATGGGCATGGCGCCCAGCTTGTTTTCGTTTTCCATACGGACTCCTTTGTTGATAACTTGAATACAACTCAATATTCTATCATGTCCCGGCAAAAAAAGAAACCCCCGAATATGTGTGAAACGCACATATCCGGGGGTGAAAATTTGTGAAAAGCGGGGAAAATATTTCGTATGGCGAAGGAATTACCGCGTTTGGAAGAAGGCGCGAACCTCCTCGGCCGTGCAGGCGGCGCTGCCTTGGGCAAAGCCGTCCCGTCCGCCGCCCCGCCCGTGGAGGGCGGTGTTCATGTCCTTGATGAACTGGCGCAGGTCGCCGCCGCTCTCGATAACGGCGTACCGGTAGTCACCGTCCCGTCCGGCAAACACGGCGCAGCGTCCGCCGGCGGCCTTGGCGATGGCATCGCACAGCCGCCGCGCACCGTCACCGTCCAGCGGCTCCGCGATGTGCAGGACACTGCCAGCGCCCCGGTACTGCGCCGCGACGTGGGCGAAGTCAGCCTCCTCCAGCCGGGCGGCCTTCTCCTTGAGGGAGAGCAGCTCCTCCTGCAAGCGGCTGACGGCGGCAAAGGCGCTCTGGGGCTTGACGGACAGCGCCTGCCCGATCTGGCGGGCCTGCTCCCAGCCGGCGGCGAGACAATCCAGCGCCCGCTGGCCGCACAGCAGCTCCAGCCGCACGCCGTCCCGGAACTTCTGGCAGCTCAGCAGCTTCAAAAGCCCCACCTGCCCGCTGCTGGACACATGGGTGCCGCAGCAGGCGCACCGATCCGCGCCGGGGAACTCCGTGATCCGCACCGCGCCGGTCAGATCCTTTTTGCTGCGGTAGGGCAGGGCGGCCAGCTCCTCCGCCGAGGGATACCAGATGCGGATGGGATGATCCGCCCAGATGTAGGCGTTGGCGCGCCGCTCCACCTCCAGCGCCTGCTCCCATGTGATGGGGGCGTTGTAGTCGATGGTGACCACGTCCGCGCCCATGTGGAAGCCCACGTTGTCGCAGTGGAACGTGCTGCACAGCAGGCCGGAGATGATATGCTCGCCGGAGTGCTGCTGCATATGGTCGAAGCGCCGCGCCCAGTCGATGCGGCCGCTGACCTCCGCACCTGCGGACAGCGCCCGGTCGCACAGGTGGGTGACGACGCCGTCCTTCTCGTGTACATCCAGCACGCGGGCCTCGCCCAGCGTGCCGTGGTCGGCGGGCTGACCGCCGCCCTCGGGGTAGAAGGCGGTGCGGTCGAGGGTGACAGCAAAGCCGTTTTTCACGGCCTCGCAGGACAGCACCACGGCGATGAAGTCCTGCGTATAGGCGTTTTCGTAGTAGAGCTTGACGGTGTCCATCAGTCGTCCTTTTCCACGTCGCCGACGATGGCGATGTGCAGCTCATCCAGCTGCTTCTGCTCCACGACGGAGGGCGCGCTCATCATCACGTCCTGCGCGTTCTTGTTCATGGGGAACGGGATGATCTCGCGGATGGAGCTTTCGCCGGCCAGCAGCATGACCATGCGGTCCACGCCCGGAGCGATACCGGCGTGGGGAGGCGCACCGTAGCAGAAGGCGTTGTACATGGCGGGGAACTTCTTCTTCACGTCCTCCTCGCCCAGACGCACCAGCTCGAAGGCCTTGACCATGATCTCGGGGTCGTGGTTACGGACAGCGCCGCTGGACAGCTCCACGCCGTTGCACACCAGATCGTACTGGTCGGCGGTGATGGTCAGGGGGTCGATCTCGCCCCGCTCGGCCTTCAGCAGCACCTCCAGCCCGCCGCTGGGCATGGAGAACGGGTTGTGGCAGAACTCCAGCTCGCCGGACTCGTCGCCGATCTCGTACATGGGGAAGTCCACGATCCAGCAGAACTCATAGCGCTCTTTGTCCATGTGACCCTCGCAGGCGGCGCCCAGCTTGCCGCGCAGGACGCCGGCGGTCTTGATGGCCGCACCCTTGTCGCCGGCGGCCACGCCCACCAGCATATTGGGCTTGAGACCCAGCTTGGCGGTGAGCGCTTCATGGCAGCCGCCCAGGAACTTGGCGATGCCGCCGGCCAGCTGGCCGTTCTCATCCACCTTGAACCAGTAAGGCTTGCTGCCGGACTGCACCTCCACGTCGGTGCAGAGCTGGTCGATGGCCTTGCGGGTCAGGGTGCAGTCACTGACGGCGATAGCCTTGACCACCTTGCCATCGATCTGCTCGAAGCCGCAGCCCTTCACCTCGTCGGAGATGTCGGTGAGGGTCAGGTCGATACGCAGGTCGGGCTTGTCGGAACCGTAGGTCTCCATGGCGTCGTTGTAGGCGATACGGCGGAACGGCGCGGCGGAGGCCACGTTGTAGGTGCCGTACTTGGCGAAGATGGGAGGCAGCACATCCTCCAGCACGGCGAAAACGTCGTCCTGGGTGGCGAAGGCCATTTCCATATCCAGCTGGTAGAACTCACCGGGGGAGCGGTCGCCGCGGGCGTCCTCATCCCGGAAGCAGGGCGCGATCTGGAAGTAGCGGTCGAAGCCGGAGGTCATCAGCAGCTGCTTGAACTGCTGAGGCGCCTGGGGCAGGGCGTAGAACTTGCCGGGATGCTTGCGGGCGGGCACCAGATAGTCGCGGGCGCCCTCGGGGGAGGAGGCGGTGAGGATGGGGGTGGTGATCTCCAAGAAGCCGTGGTCGGTCATGGCGGCGCGGAGCGCGGCCACCACCTGACAGCGCAGGATGATGTTCTGCTTCACGGCGGGGTTGCGCAGGTCGAGGTAGCGGTACTTCAGGCGCTGCTGCTCGTCGGCCTCGCGGCTGCGGTTGATCTCAAAGGGCAGGGAGTTGTAGCGGCAGCGGCCCAGCACCTCGATCTTGCTGGGAACCACCTCGATGTCGCCGGTGGCCTGCTTGGGGTTCTTGCTGGCGCGCTCCCGCACCACGCCCTCCACGCTGATGGTGGACTCCTTGTTCAGGTCGCGGATGACGGCCATCATCTCCTCGGTCTCCACCACGATCTGGGTGGTGCCGTAGAAGTCGCGCAGCACCACGAAGGCGAAGTTCTGGCCCACGGCGCGGACATTCTCCATCCAGCCCACCAGCTTCACGGACTGGCCTACGTGCTCCAGCCGCAGTTCGTTGCAGGTATGTGTACGCATCTGCATCATTGTTTTGTCCTCCTGATATGATAAAGTATCGTATAATTAAGTGGAAATATTACGTTCTGTTTTTACTTTTCCAGAATCACAGCGCCCTCGTTCCGCTTGGCAAGACCCGTCTGGATCAGCGCCAGCGTCTCTTCAAAGGGCAGGGTGGTCTGTTCGCCGGAGGTCATATCCTTGCACGCCACCATGTTTCCGGCGATCTCGTCGTCGCCGAGGAACACCACATAGGGTACACCCAGCTTGTCGGCATAGCTCATCTTGGCCTTGAATTTTTTCTGCTCGGTGTAGAGCTGGGTGCGGATGCCGGCGGCGCGGAGGCGGGTGGCCAGCGTCACGGCGGGGGACAGCTCGGCGGTCATGGGCAGGATCAGCACGTCGGCGGGGGCGGTGGGCAGGTCGGGGTTCAGCAGCCCCTGCTCGCCCAGCACATAGAAAAGACGGGTCAGGCCGATGGAGATGCCCACGCCGGGCAGCTGCCGGTCGGTGTAGTACTCCGCCAGATTGTCGTACCGGCCGCCGGAGCAGACGGAGCCGATCTCCGGGTGATCCAGCAGCGTCGTCTCGTACACCGTGCCGGTGTAGTAGTCCAGGCCCCGGGCGATGGTCAGATCCACGGCGAAGTTCTCCGCCGGAACGCCGAAGGCGGACAGGTATTTCACCACGGTGTTCAGCTGGTCAAGACCCTCGTCGAACACCTCGTTGCGTCCCCGGTAGGATTCCAGCGCGGCCAGCACCTGCTCGTTGCCGCCGGCGATGGCGATGAACTTCAGGATCTCGCCGGCGCTCTCGGCAGACACGCCGCACTCGTCCACCAGCAGCGTCCGCACCTTCTCGGCGCCGATCTTGTCCAGCTTGTCCACGGTGCGCATGATGTCGCCGGACTGCTCCGTCAGACCCAGCATGGCGTAAAAGCCGTTGAGGATCTTCCGGTTGTTGACGCGGATCTGGAACCGCTTCAGACCCAGCGAGGTGAAGGTCTGGTAGATGATGGCGGGGATCTCCGCCTCATTGGTGATATCCAGCTTGCCGTCGCCAATGATGTCGATGTCCGCCTGATAGAACTCCCGGAAGCGGCCGCGCTGGGCGCGCTCGCCGCGGTAGACCTTGCCGATCTGGTAGCGGCGGAAGGGGAAGGACAGGTCGTTGTAGTGCAGCGCCACATACTTGGCCAGCGGCACCGTCAGATCAAAGCGCAGCGCCAGATCAGCGTCACCCTTCTGGAAACGGTAGATCTGCTTCTCCGTCTCGCCGCCGCCCTTGGCCAGCAGCACCTCGCTGGCCTCGATCACCGGGGTATCCAGCGGCGTGAAGCCGTACAGACTGTACGTCCGGCGGAGTATATCCATCATCCGCTCCATCTGCTGCTGCGGCTGGGGCAGCAGCTCCATAAAGCCCGACAGGGTGCGGGGTGTCATTTTAGCCATTTTCTGTCTCTCCTTTGTCCTCATTGTGTTCCGTTTCGTCGGCATGGCCGTCCTCGATGGCGGCCGCGCCGCCCTCCAGCGTGTGGGACGCTGCTTCCCGTGCGGCCTCGGCCTCCGCCTCGTGCTTCAGCTCCCACGCCACCTCCCGGTAGATGCCGTCCAGCTCCGTACCCTTCTTCTGACCGGCCTTGCCGAGGGCGATGGCGGCCACGACGCCCAGTGCCAGCCACGCATACCACAGCTTGGGCAGCGCCAGCCCCAGCACGCAGGCGGGCAGAACGCCCAGCCACACGCCGATCTCGGTGTAATGTCCCCGCACGGCGTGGTAGACGCCCTTCTTTTTCCGGATGGAGGCGGTCTTTTTCAGCTGCGCCAGACACAGACCCAGCCGCAGCAGGGCCAGCGCCGTCAGGGGGATGAAGAAGTCATAGGTGTGGGTTTGGATAAGCTCGATCACTTTTTGCATACGGTTCTCCTTTTTCGGCATCACGGCGTGGGGATATCAAAAAACGCTCCCGTCCCCTTGCGTTGGGACGAGAGCGTTGAAACACTTCGTGGTGCCACCCAATTTCAGCCGTCGTGCGGCCCTTTCTGCTCCTGTTACGGGGAGCGCGCCGTGGATGTTTCCATCCCCGCTCGTCTGCTGTCTTGGCCCGTTCTGCCGCAGTGCGCTCTCAGCCGGCGGCGCACCTCTCTGCTGGCGGCGTTGTGCGGGTTACTCCTGCAAATTCAACGCGGTTACCCTTTATAATAGGCGATTCTCCGCCGGTTGTCAAGGCGGTCTTTACGCGGTAAAGGGCTTGCTCTTGGGATTGACGATGTCGCGCCAGTCCAGATAGCCCTGATCCAGACCCAGCACCAGCATTTCGGCAGTGGCAAGGTTGCTGGCAAAGGGAATGTTGTTCTTGTCGCACAGCCGGGAGATATAGGTGATATCCTCGTCGACAGTCTTCTGGTTGGGGTCGCTGAAGCACAGAACCATATCGATCTCGTTGTAGGCGATGCGGGCCGCGATCTGCTGGCCGCCGCCGTGGGAGAAGGAGAGGAAACGATGGATGGTCAGACCGGTGGCGTCCGCGATCTGTTGGCCGGTGCGAGCTGTGGCGCACAGGGTATGCTTGGCTAAAATGCCGCAGTAGGCGGTGCAGAACTGGACCATCAGCTCTTTTTTGTTGTCGTGCGCCATCAAAGCGATATTCATAGGGGGCGCTCCTTTCTCTGTCATATCTTCATCAGGGGCGTCTTGCGGCCCATGATGCGTTTGGCGATGTTTTCGTAGGCGCGGGCGGCGTAGTAGTTGCGTTCCCGCAGCACCAGCCCGCGATTGAGGCAGTAGGGGACGTCCTCGTCCTCCGGGACAACGCCCAGCAGGGGCAGTCCGGCGGTGTCGATGGCGTCGTCGATGGTGGTGTGCAGCGTCCGCAGCGTTTTGCGGGAGACGCGGCCCACCACCAGATGCACCGCGTTGGCGGGGAAGGAGGACAGCTCCATGGCGGTGCGCTGGGCGTCCCGCATGGCGGAGATGTCGGTGGTGGTGACCACGATGACCTGATCGGCCATGCAGGCGGCCATCTTGAAGCCCTGTCCCAGTCCGGCGGGGGCGTCCATCAGGCACCAGTCATACCGTTCCCGTATCTCCTTGGCCAGCGCCGCCAGCTGCCGCACCGTCAGCGGCAGCGGCTTGTCCGCCATAGGCGCGGTCAGCAGATCCAACGTGGGGTACTGCCGGTGGGTCACCACGGCCTGCTCCAGCGTGCAGCGCTGGGCCAGCACGTCGGAGAAGTCCATCAGCGCCTGATCGCTGAGTCCCAGCGCCAGATCCAGATTCCGCAGGGTGATGTCGCAGTCCATGCACAGGACTCGCTGCCCCAGCGACGCCAGCGCCAGCCCGGTGTTGGCGGTGAAGGATGTTTTGCCGGTGCCGCCCTTGCCGGAGACAACGGCGATGATCTTTCCCATGTGACCCTCCTTTCCGGGTGATGCCGCTATTTCAGCGGCGCTTTTTTGATGCGGGCAAAGCTGCGGGGGTAGATAGCGGGGGTGTCCTTGACTTTTTCGATGACCACCAGCCGGTGGCGCACCTGCGTCTCCGGCACGGTGTAGTCCCGGATGTCCGCGATGCGGCCGCCCAGCTGTCCGATGGCGCCCCGTGCGCCTTGTATCTCCTGGTCGGAGGATACGGATTTCATGGCCAGGAACTGCCCGCCCACTTTGACCAGCGGCAGTGCCAGCTCGCACAGCACATTGAGGTTGGCGACGGCGCGGGACATGGCCACGTCGTACTGCTGGCGGTGATCGGCGGCAAATTCCTCGGCGCGGGCGTGGACGCAGTCCACCCGCTCCAGCGACAGGGACGCGCAGACCTCCCGGAGGAAGTCGATGCGCTTGCCCAGACTGTCCAGCAGCGTCAGGTCGAAGTCCGGCTCCATGATCCGCAGCACCATGCCGGGGAAGCCTGCGCCGGTGCCGACATCGATGGTGCGCTTGCCCCGCAGGTCCGCCATGGTCAACAGGGCGGCGCAGTCCAGCAGATGCAGCGTGGCCACCTCCTGCGGCGCGGTGATGGCGGTCAGGTTCATCACCTTGTTTTTCTCCAGCAGCAGGGAGGTGTAGGCCTCCAGCTGCGGCACGGCGTGGTCGCTGAGGCCCAGCTGCGCCAGACCCTTTACCAGTATGTCCCTCATTTCTGCTGTTCCTTCAGCAGATCGCGGATCTCGGTGAGCAGCTCCTCAGTGGTGGGAGCCTCCGGCTCCTCCGGTTCAGGCTCCTCGTCCTTCTTGCCGAGGGTATGGAGCTTGTTGATGGCCTTGACTACCAGGAAGATGACGAACGCCACCAGAATAAAGTCGAGGATGGTGGACAGGAACGTACCCAGCCCCAGCGTCACTGCGGCGGTGACCACCTCGCCGGCCTCGTCCAGCACCTCTGGCTTCAGCACGATGTTCAGCTGACCCAGATCGATGCCGCCGATGAGCAGCCCGATCAGGGGCATGAACACGTCGTTGACCAGAGAGGTGGTGATCTTGCCGAAGGCGGCGCCGATGACCACGCCGACGGCCATGTCCATCACGTTGCCGCGCATGGCAAACTCTTTGAATTCGTTGAAAAACTTCTTCATGGGGTGAAACTCCTATACTAAGAGTATAAAAATGCGGAAATATTACGACGGATTATCGAAAACCCCTCAGTGAAGGGGAACCAGACGCTCCTTGCCGCCCATGTAGGGCCGCAGTACCTCGGGAACCAGCACAGAGCCGTCGGCCTGCAAATTGTTCTCCAGGAAGGCGATGAGCATACGGGGCGGCGCCACCACGGTGTTGTTCAGCGTGTGGCAAAGCTGCATCTTGCCGTCGGCATCCTTGTAGCGGATCTTCAGGCGGCGGGCCTGCGCGTCGCCCAGATTGGAGCAGGAGCAGACCTCGAAATACTTCTGCTGCCGGGGAGACCATGCCTCGATGTCGCAGGACTTGCACTTCAGGTCGGCCAGATCGCCGGAGCAGCACTCCAGCTGCCGCACGGGGATGTCCAGCGAACGGAACAGCTCCACGCTGTACTGCCACATCTGCTCGTACCACTTCTTGGAGTCCTCGGGCTTGCAGACCACGATCATCTCCTGCTTCTCAAACTGGTGGATGCGGTAGACGCCGCGCTCCTCAATGCCGTGGGCACCCTTCTCCTTGCGGAAGCAGGGAGAGTAGGAGGTCAGGGTCTGTGGCAGCTTGTCCTCGGGGATGATCTGGTCGATGAACTTGCCGATCATGGAGTGCTCGCTGGTGCCGATGAGGTAGAGATCCTCACCCTCGATCTTGTACATCATGGCGTCCATGTCCGTCTGGCTCATGACGCCCTCCACCACGTTGCCGTGGATCATAAACGGCGGGATGCAGTAGGTGAAACCCTTGCCGATCATAAAGTCGCGGCCGTAGGCCAGCACGGCCTCGTGGAGCCGGGCGATGTCGCCCAGCAGGTAGTAGAAGCCGCTGCCGGACACGCGGCCTGCGGCGTCCATGTCGATGCCGTCGAATCGCTCCATAATGTCGGTGTGGTAGGGAACCTCGAAGTCCGGCGTTTTCGGCTCGCCGAAGCGCTGTACTTCCACGTTGCAGCTGTCGTCCGGGCCGATAGGCACGGAGGGGTCGATCATCTGGGGGATGACCAGCATGATCTTGTTCAGTGCGGCCTCCGCCTGCTCCTTTTTGGTCTCCAGCTGTGCCATCCGCTCGGCGTCGGCCTTGACGGCGGCGTTGTTGGCGTCGATCTCCGCCTGAATGGCGGCCTTCTCTGCCTCGTCGGTGCATTTTTTCAGCTTACCGAACAGAGGGCCGTTGGCCTTGGACAGCTTGTTGCGCTCGGCCTTCAGCGCCTCGCCGTCGGCAATAGCCTGGCGGCGCTCGGCGTCCAGTGCGATGGCCTCGTCCACCAGCGGCAGCTTGGCGTTCTGGAACTTCTTGCGGATGTTTTCCTTGACGGCTTCCGGATTCTCCCGGACAAATTTGATATCAAGCATACTTCTTACCTCTTGTCATTGTTTCACGTGAAACATTGTTATTTCTTTTTGATGGCGTGGAGCGCGTCCAGCAGATCGTTGAGATCATCGGTGCCGTAGTATTCCAACTCGATGCGGCCCTTCTTGCGGCCGGTGACGATGCGGCATCCACGGCCCAGCCGCTCGCCCAACTCCTTGGCGGCCTCCTCGGCATAGTTGACGGTCAGGGGGCCTTTTTCCGGCTTCTCCGGCTTTTCCGCCAGCAGCTTCTTGGCCAGCAGCTCTGTCTGCCGCACGGACAGATCGCTTTTCAGCACGGCGGCGGCCGCCGTCTCCTGCTGCTTGGCGGGGAGGGGGAGCAGCGCCCGGGCGTGACCGCCGGACAACCGACCATCCTCCACCATGGCGCGCACCGGCTCGCACAGGTGCAAAAGCCGCATGGCGTTGGCCACAGCGGGGCGGGACTTGCCGACACGCTTGGCGGTCTCCTCCTGCGTCATGCCGTATTGCTCCATCAAAACCTTGTATCCCTCGGCCTCCTCGATGGGGTTCAAATCCTCTCGCTGGAGGTTCTCGATCATGGCCAGCTCCATAGCCTTGCGGTCGTCGGCCTCGATGACCACGGCGGGTACCTGCGTCAGACCGGCCATGCGGGCGGCCCGCCAGCGCCGCTCACCGGCGATGATCTGATAGTACCCCGATTGCAGCTTTCGCACGGTCAGGGGCTGGATAATGCCGTGCTGCCGGATGGAATCCGCCAGATCGGCCAGTGCGTCTGGGTCGAACAGCTTGCGGGGCTGTGCGGCGCAGGATTCCACCTGACTGATGGGCAGCAGCAGGCTGTTCTTCTCCTCGTGGAGATCCATCATGTCGTCGCCCATCAGAGCGCCGAGGCCCTTGCCTAAACCCTTGGAATTACCTGCCATAGTGCATCTCCTTTCAGGCGTTTCGCTTCAAAAATTCATCTGCCAGCGCGATATAGGCATCCGCACCCCGGCAGTTCCGGTCGTAGGCGGTGATCGGCCGCCCGTGGCTGGGCGCCTCGCTGAGCCGGACGTTTCGGGGGATCACGGTGCTGTACACCTTGCTGCCGAAAAAGCGCTTGACCTCCTGTGCCACCTGAATGGACAGGTTGGTGCGCCCGTCGAACATGGTCAGCAGCACGCCCTCGATATCCAGCGAGGGGTTCATGCTCCGCCGCACGATGCGCACGGTGTTCATCAGGTCGCTGAGCCCCTCCAGCGCGTAGTATTCGCCCTGCACCGGTACCAGAAGGCTGTTGGCGGCGCACAGCGCGTTCAGCGTCAGCAGCTCCAGAGAGGGGGGACAGTCGATGAAAATGTAGTCGTAGCTTGCCGCCACCTGCCGCAGCGCGGCCTTCAGCAGGAACTGTCGGTTCTCCATCTCGATCATCTCCACGCCGGCGCCTGCCAGCGCCTTGCTGCTGGGCAGCACGTCGCCGTAGGGGGTGGAGACGATGGCTTTTTCGGTTTCCGTGCCGTTGATCAGCACGTCATATACGCCGTTGGACACGGACTTGTCCACGCCCATGCCGCTGGTGGCGTTGGCCTGCGGGTCAAAGTCGCACAGCAGCACCCGCTTACCCTTGGCTTTGACGGCGGCGGCCAGATTGACGCAGGTGGTGGTTTTTCCCACGCCGCCCTTTTGATTGACGATGGCAATGATCTTGGACACGGCAAACTCCTCTTTCTGTATCGTACTGTATCCTAGTTAGTATATACCAAACGCGCAGGTAGTTTCAATAGAAAATTTGCAAAATGCGAAAGATGTTTCACGTGAAACATCGAAAAAACAACTTCCCCGCCTATGTTTCACGTGAAACATAGGCGGGGAAGGGGCCGTTTACAGCAAGATCACGCCGTCCAGCGGCGGCAGGGTCAGATGGAGCTTTCCGTCCTGCACCAGAAACTGCTGGCCGGTGACGCCGTCGCGGCATAGGGGGCTGTCCCATTCCAGCGTCAGGGGCAGCGTCGCGTCCCCGGCGTTCATCGCCGTGACGGTGCGCTCACCGCCGCAGCGGCGCTCGATGACCAGCCCGCCGCCCTGCGCGTACAGGTAGCGGATCTCACCCCGCCGCAGAGAGGAGCGCGTCTGGCGCAGCTTGCCCACCTGCCGGAAGAACGCCAGCAGCGGCTCATCCTCCTGCCCCCACGGGTAGGTGCCGCGGTTCAGCGGGTCCTCAAAGCCCTGCATCCCGGCCTCGTCGCCGTAGTACAGGGTGGGGGAGCCGGGGAAGCTGTACAGCAGCATTCCCGCCAGCCGCAGCCGCCGCTGACCCCGCGCCAGCTCGGCGGGGGAGAGGCGGTACGCCGCCCGCTCCGGCTTGTCGGCAGGTATGTCCTCCGCACCCAGCAGCGTCAGGATGCGGGCGGTGTCGTGGGTGCCAAGGAAGTTCATAGCGCCGTAGAACGCGGCGGGGGGATAGTTCTCCCGGATGGTCTCCATACCGCGGCGGAAGTCGGCGGCGTCCCCGCCGCCCAGCCACGCCAGCAGCGCCGTCCGGAAGGGGTAGTTCATCAGGCCGTGGGTCTCCTGCCCCAGCAGATAGCGGCGGCGGCGGGAGTAGGCGATCTTATTGCTGCCGTCCTCCCATACCTCACCCAAGAGGTATCCGTCCGGCTTCTCCTGCGTGATAGCAGTTCGGATGGCGGCGATGAAGTCGTCGGGCAGCTCGTCCGCCACGTCCAGACGCCAGCCGTCAGCGCCGCAGCGCAGCCAGCGCCGTACCACGGAATCCTCGTCGGAGATGATGAACCGCCGGTAGTCCGGTGCGTCCTCGTTTACCGCCGGCAGGGTGTGGATGCCCCACCATGCATCGTATTCTGTGGGCCACGGGTGGAAGCTGTACCACGGGAAGTAGGGGGAGTCCTTGCTCTGCGCCGCCCCCGGCTCCGGGTAAAAGCCGTCGGCGTTGAAATACCGGCTGTTGGAGCCGGTATGGTTGAATACGCCGTCCAGAATGATGCGGATGCCCCGGTCGTGCGCCTCGCGGCATAGGGTGCGGAAGTCCTCCTCCGTACCCAGCATGGGGTCGATGGCCAGATAGTCCGCCGTGTTGTAGCGGTGGTTGCTGCCAGCCTCGAAAATGGGGTTCAGGTAGATGGTGCTGACGGACAGGCTCTGGAGGTAGTCCAGCTTCTCCGTAATACCGGCCAGCGAGCCGCCGAAGAAGTCCCGGTTGGTGATCTGGCCGTTTTCCTCCGGCAGGAACACCGGCTGATCGTCCCAGCACGGGTGTACCCACCGGTGTCCCACCATCCCCTCCGTCTCCGGCACGGAGATGCGGCGAAAACGATCTGGAAATATCTGGTATGTCACGCCCTCGCCGAACCACGCGGGGGTGGGGGTGTCCTCGTAGACCGTCAGCTGCCAGCGGGTCAGGGCGTCCTGTCCACACCAGCCGTTTTTGCCGAGGCAGACGGTGCTGCCGTCGTCACGGGTGAAGCGGAAGCCGTACCAGCACAGCTCCGGCGCCGCCGGGGCGGTGTAGACCCCGGAAAAGCCGCCCTCTGCCGGGGGCAGGGGGACGGCCTCGTCCATGCCGGAGAACTCCCGGCGCACCAAAAGCTCGCAGGCGTAATATGTCTCGTCACGCAGGGTGAAGGTCACAGTCGTGCCGCAGGGCACGGCGCCAAAGGGGGTCTTGCAGGAACTGTCCTGCGGGTCAAAAACAGGGAGCATAGATAAGGTCCTCTCACTTCAAAAGGGTATTTTCGCCCACCGCGGCGCTGCCGTCCTGACTGCGGCTGAACCAGGAGTTGATGATCTCCACGGCGGTGGTGGCAAGCGCCGCGCCGCTGCCGCCCTTCTCAATCACGATGGCTACGGCGATCTCCGGATTCTCGTAGGGTGCGTAGGCCACGAATACGCCGTTGGCGATGTCGGTGCCCACCTGCGCCGAGCCGGTCTTTGCGCCGGCGGATACCACGCAGTCCTGAAAGGCAAATGCCACACTGCCGGAGACGGTCAGATCGTGCATACCCTTCGTTACGGCGTCAACCGTAGAATCGGACATTTCGACAACGTTGAGCGGTTCTTCGTTGTAGACGTACAGCAGACGGGAGTTGTCGTATTCCTTGACATTTTTCAGCAGGTGGGCCTGATAGTGCTCACCACCGCCCACCAGCGTGGCGATGTAGTTGGCGAGCTGCAAGGGGGTGAACAGATTGTAGGACTGGCCGATGGCGGCGGTGATGGTCTGGCCGTCCGTCCACTCCCGGTTGTGGCTGTCTGCCCACTCCGGCGAGGCCAGCACACCGCTGGAATCGCCGATCTCAATGCCGGTGGACGAGCCAAGACCGAACTGGGAGGCGTAGCTGTCCAGCGTGCGGATCCCGGTCAGGCGTCCCACCTCGTAGAAGAAGTAGTTGCAGGACACGGTGATGGCCTGAGACACATTGATGCGCCCGTGGGTAGCGCCGCCCTGCTGATAGACCCAGCACATGGGCTGGGGATGCGTATAATAGGTATAGATGCCGCGGTCCTGAATGATGGAGGAGGGGGTGATGATGCCGCTCTCCAGCGCCGCCACGGCGGTACACATCTTGAAGGTGGAGCCGGGGGCGTACACACCCTGCGTGGCGCGGTTGAACATGGGCAGACGATCATCCGCCACAAGCGTCTCGTAGTCCTCGTTGAAGGTGGACAGGTCGTAGGAGGGGTAGCTGGCCAGTGCCAGCACCTCGCCGCTGCCCACCGCTACCACGGCGGCAGCGCCGCCGCGCTCGTTGCTGTCCTTGTCGATCATGCCGGAGATGGTGTTGGCCAGCGCCTGCTCCACATCGGCCTGTAGGTCGATGTCCAGCGTCAGCGCCACCGTCCCGCCGGGCTGGGGCTCCCGGGTGTACAGCTCGCCGGTGAGCTTGCCGTTTTCGTCGGTGGTGATGAGGCGCTTGCCGTCTCTGCCCCGCAGGTACGGCTCAAAGGCCTTCTCCACACCAGCCTTGCCCACCAGATCGTTCATGGAGTAGCCTTTGTCCGCGTAGCCCACATAGCCGGTCTTTTCATCGCTGCTCCACTCCTCCTGCCAGATGGGGCCGATGGTGCCGAGGATATGGGCGGCCAGCGTGGTGTTATAGACGCGGGCGGAGGCGGTGTGGATGCTGACGCCCTCGTACCGCCCGCCGGTGATGAGGCTCAGCACCTCCGAGGACACATCCTCGGCAAAGGTGTAGCTGCTGCGGCTGTGCAGCTCATACCGCACGCCCGCCACCAGCCGGGCCTCCGCGTCCGACAGACCCTCGTCGATGTGGTACAGCGTCCGCAGTTCCGCCAGCAGCTCCTGCCCGGTGGCGTTCTCCGACAGCTGGTTCTTCTTCAGAAAGGCGCTGAAGCTCTCCGACCGGCTGCTGACGTAGCGGGAAAAGCTGCCGCTCTGCCCGATGGGCAGCGTATCGTTCCACGCTGTGTCTGTCTCCCGGCACAGCCGGATCAGCCGCAAAATGGCGCTGTTCAGCGCCTCCTCGTCGGAAAAGCCGCTGCGGTCGAACACCAGCGTATAGGCCAGCCGGTTGGACACCAGCACCTTGCCGTTCCGGTCGGTGATGATGCCGCGGGAGGCGGACACCGTTTCGCTGGCGGCGTTGCTGGAGATGGACTTGGCACGGTTCTCACTGCCGTGCAGCACCTGCGCGTCATACAGCACCGCCAGAAACAGCAGCAGACATACGCCGAAAAGACCCAGCAGGATCAGGACCCGCCGCTTGGCGGGATGTGGATTCTTTATCATGGGAAACTCCTCATTGTCAGTCGTCCCGCGTCAGCCGGAAGACCTTGCGGAAGGGGAAATGCGCCAGCGGCGTCACCGCCAACGACAGCAGCAGCTCCTTGCCCAGCAGCGTCAGCGCCGGGCCGATGGAGACGCCGTGCTGGGACGTCAACAGCATGATCTGCAAGAAGCCGCACAGCAGCAGCCCCACGGCGGAGACGGTCAGCGAGCAGAACAGGCCTGCCGCGATGACCTGACCCGACAGCAGCCGCGCCAGAATCGCCGCGATGAAAAACGTCAGGCAGTAGAAGCACACAAATACGCCGGAGGGGATCAGCAGGTCACAGGCCAGCCCGAAAAACAGGGCGTACAGCAGCGATGGCCCGCTGCGCTCCAGCGTGACGGGGATCAGCGCCAGCGCCGGCAGCAAAAACGGGTGTACGCCGCCTATGCGCACATACACCAGCACCATGTTCTGCACCAGCACCAGCAGCAGCGCACACAGGCAGTACAATATCCACTTTCGCACCACAGCGCGTCGCGTCATAGCCGATCCTTTCCCGCGGTCACTCCACCACGTCGAAATCCGTCACGATATACAGGTCCGTCAGGGTATCCAGCTCACAGCGGGGCGTCAGCACCGCATAGCGGGCCAGCCCGCCGTCGTCGGTGCGTACCTCCTCCACGGAGCCGATGGGCAGCCCGAAGGGGTAGTAGCCGCCCAGTCCGGAGGTGACCACCAGATCACCCTTGATGAGGGTGGAGGAGTCCGGCAGATAGCTGAGCTTCAGCTTGCCCTCCGTCATCAGCGTCAGGTCGCCGGCGGCAATGGCTGTTTCCTCCGTGCGGAACACCATGGCGCCCAGCTGGGAGCCGGTGTCCAGAATGGTGGTCAGGCGGCACCAGTTCAGCCCCACCTCCGTCACCACGCCCACCAGATTGCCGTAGCAATCCACGGCGCAGTCGTTTTCCGCCACACCGTGACGGCTGCCACGGTTCAGCATCAGCGTACTGGACCAGTTGGACACGTCCCGCTGGGTGATGCGGGCCGCCTCGAAGGTCAGGTCGTTGCGCTGGGAGCGCAGCTCCAGCAGCTTGCGCAGCCGCTCGTTTTCCTCGGCGGCAGGTGTGGCCGCCCGCAGCTCCTGCCGCAGCTCGGCATTTTCCTGCCGCAGCGCTTCGTTCTCCGCCTGCAAGTCCTCGATGCTGGCAAAGTGGTCGCCGATGCCGTCCACCCATGCCACCACCGCCGCGCCCGCCGAGCGGAAGGGGGAGGCGATGACGCCCAGCGCGTTGTGCAGCAGGCTGGTGCCGGAGCCCAGCGCCGAGATGATGCACAGCACCACGGCGATGATCGCCGCGCCGCCCAGCAGCCAGATGCCGGTCTTCGTAAAAAATCGTTTCATCCGTCGTTTCCTCTCAACCCAGCAGGGTGATGCCGAAGTCCGCCAGCATACGGCTCAGCAGCAGCACCGGCAGACCCATCACATTGAAAAAGTCGCCGTCGATGCGTTCCACCAGCAGTGCGCCCTGCCCCTGCACACCGTAGGCGCCCGCCTTGTCCATCGGCTCGCCGCCGGCGATGTAGGCGCGCAGCTCCGCCTCCGATGCGGGGCGGAAGTAGACGTGGGTGGACTGGGCGCGGGTCAGCACCCGCTGCCCCTGCCGCACCGTTACGCCGGTGCAGACGGTGTGGTGTCGTCCTTGCAGGGCCGTCAGCATGGCCAGCGCCTCAGACTCGTCGGCGGGCTTGCCCAGCTTTTTGTCGTCCAGAAACACCATGGTGTCGGCGGTGATGACGATCTCCTCCTGGTCGGAGGGGACTGCCTGCGACTTCTCCCGGGAGATGTAGCATACGATCTCCTCCGGCGTCAGGCCGTCGGGATACCACTCCTCCACCTGCGGCACCCGGATGGTAAAATCGCGGATGCCGATGCGCTGCAACAGCTCCTGCCGCCGGGGGGAGCCGGAGGCCAGTACGATCCTTGCCATGCCGCTCACCGCCCTGTGGAGCCGAAGCCGCCTGCACCCCGGTCTGTCTCGTCCAGCTCGCTGACCGGTACCACCGTGGGTCGCACCACCGGCGTCACCATCAGCTGGGCGATGCGGTCGCCAGGCCGGACAGTGTAGGGGCTGTCGCCCAGATTTACCAGCCCCACGCCGATCTCGCCGCGGTAGTCGCTGTCGATGACGCCCACGCCGTTGGCGAGGCACACGCCCTGCTTGATGCCCAGTCCGCTGCGGGCGAACACCAGCGCCACATAGTCCGCCGAGGGCAGGGCGATGGCGAGACCGGTGGGGATGAGCCGCCGCTCACCGGCGGCCAGCGTCACCGGCTGGTCGATGCAGGCGCACAGATCCATGCACGCCGCTCCTGCCGTGGCAAAGCAGGGCAGGGGGATATCCGTTCCGATTTTGGGGGACAGGGCTTTGATCTTTAACTCCATAAGAACACCTTTTTCTAAAAATATGAAAACTATTTGTAATATACTACAAGAATTATACGACTCGTTTACTCGACACCCCGGTAAAACAACCCGCGCGTCATGTCGTCCGGCGTCCAGTCGCCGCCGTCCTTGTACCGCCGCAGCACGGCGGCGCACTGCTCCGGCGTCTCCGTGGTGAACCGCAGCCGCCCGTAGGTCAGGCCGCAGCGGTGCATCTCCGGCTTGTCGGCCAGGAACAGCGTCCTGCTGTTCTGGATCTCGCACCGGCAGCCGTAGCCGCAGGTCACGGGGAATTGCGCGCCGGTACGGTCGGTGAGGACGCTGCCTGCCCCGTGGGTACAGCCCACATTACACCGGGTGACGCAGTTCTCCATCACCATCAGCGGCAGCCGTCCGTAGACGATGGCCTCGCAGGGCAGGTGCTTGTTCAGATCGCGTACCTGCTGCCACCGCAGCTCAAAGGACGCTGTGGCGCTGGACAGTCCCTGCTCCCGCCAGAACAGGAGGGCGCGGGAGTTGAAGATATTCAGCCCGAAGTCGCCCCGCAGCGTCCGACCCAGTCCCCGCACGATGGGCAGGTGACCCAGATTGCCGACAGCCACCGCCGTCGCCTCCGGGTGCCGCTCCAGAAGCTGCCGCAGCACCGGCTCGTCCGCCGTCCGGAAGACCCGGGGCAGCACGGCGCACAGCTCCGTTCCACCCCAGTCCAGACCGGCGTCCAGCCGCTCCAGCTCCTTAATGGGGACGTAGACGATGGCGGGCTTCTCCGCCAGCAGCGCCGCCGTCACCTGCTCCGCCTTCAGCACGGAGCAGGTAAAGCGCATCTGCTTGGGCGGCTCCGGCGCATCGGGCAGCGCCGCCGCCTCCAGCACACGGCGAACGTGGGGGTCGCGTCCCTGCCGCAGCTCCTCCTTCTGCCAGGGGCTCATTCGCCGCTGGAACCAGTCCTGCTCCAGCCGCTGCTTCAGCCCCTCCAGCGCGTCCCGCCGCAGGCCGTTGATGGCGCTGGCGGGTACCATCAGGCCGTCGTCCAGCTCCACATGGATGGTGCTTACCTCAAATACAGTGCCGCCGGTTTTGCTGAGCCGCTCCCGCAGCTCCTCGGCGGTCAGGGCGCGGCTGCGGGCCGTCTCCGGCACCGGGCCCTGCGCCCATACGTTGAGCAGACCGTTGTTGCTCTGGCAGGCTGCCGCCAGCGAGACCGGCTTGCCCGCCTGCACACGGATGGACAGCGATACCGGTATCTTCCGGTTTTCCCGCCCGTTTTCGTACTGCGCCCGCGCCTCGGCGAACAACTCCTTGGGCTCCGGCGCGTTCTCCGGACGGGTGCCGAACATCTGGGGGCCCTTTTTGCCCAGCCAGTACCCGTCGGTAAACCCGCTGCGGGAGAAGGCCTGCTCCAGCTGGCGGGCTTCCTCCGCCGTGGGACGGCGCTTTTCATCGAGCAGCCGCCGGTAGATGCCGGTGATGACCGCCACATATTCCGGGCGCTTCATGCGGCCCTCCAGCTTGAGGCAGGCCACGCCCATTTTATCCATCTCTGCCAGATACGCGGAGAGATTGGCGTCCTTCAGGCTCAGGGGATGCCCGCCCCGGCAGGGACCGTTGACCCCGTAGGGCAGGCGGCAGGGTTGGGCGCAGGCGCCCCGGTTGCCGCTGCGCTCGCCCACCACGGCGCTCATCTCGCACTGTCCGGAGTAGCACATACAAAGCGCGCCGTGGATAAAGATCTCGATCTCGGCGGGGCAGCCGGCGCAGATCTCCCGCACCTCGTCCCGGTTCAGCTCCCGGGCCAGCACCACCCGCTCCATGCCCAGTGCGGCGGCCTCGTTGGCGCCGCCCAGCGTGAACAGGCTCATCTGGGTGCTGGCGTGGAGGGGTACGTCCGGCACGATCTCCCGTGCCAGCGTCAGAAGACCCCAGTCCTGCACCAGTATGGCGTCCACACCCATGGCGCAGGCTTTTTTCAGGGCGTCCGCCGCCTGCACCAGCTCCCGGTCGGTGAGCAGGGTGTTCAGCGTCAGAAAGACCCGTACACCCCGTAAATGGCAATAAGAAACCGCCGACGCAAATTCCTCGTCGGTGAAATTTTTGGCGCTGCGCCGCGCATTGAACGCGCCGAAGCCCATATAGACCGCGTCCGCGCCGGTCTGGACGGCGGCGATCAGGGAGTCAAAGCCGCCGGCGGGGGAGAGAAGCTCCATCATCCCTTGCGGCCCTGCTGATTCTGCAGCTTGCGGCGCAGCTCGGCGGCCTCGCTCTTGGCACGGCTGGCCTCGTCCAGATAGGTCTTCAGCTGGCGGCGCAGGTTATCGGCATTCTCCTGGGCCTTGCACAGCTCGTCCGCCAGATTCACGGCGGCCAGCACGGCAGCGTTGTCGCGGCTCATGTGGGCGCCGTCCATCAGCTGACGCATCTCACCGTCCACCATGGCGCCTACCTTCTCCATGTAGGCGGCGTCCTCCTCCGCGACCAGCGTGTATTCCATGCCGCAGATGGTCATCGTTACCCGATTCGCCATAGGTCAACCTCCTCTGTATATCCGTAAAAAGTTCACTCTGCTCCTATTGGTAGAGATGCTTATACAGCATCCATTATAGCACAATTTCCCGGCGTGGAAAGTGTATTTTGCCGAAAAGCGGAAATTTGTAAAAATGTGACCGCGCCCGCTTTACGCCGCCGCACTTTTCATGTAGAATAGGGAGACTGATAAAAGAGGGAGGCGTGTGCCGTGAGCGGCTATATCCTGCGTGGCGGACAAGAGAATATGACCCTGCCCGCCTTGGCGGTGGAGAGCCTGCTCAAGCGCGGAGAGGGCGATGCGGCGTTGCTGTATCTGGCGCTCCAGCGGTTTGGCCGCGGCGTCACGCCGGAGGAGCTGGAGAAGGTGCTGCCCACCATGAGCCGCCTGCGGCTGGACGCAGCGGAGGGTGTTTTGCAGGAGCTGGGGCTTTTGCCCCGTCCCCAGCAGCCCCGCCCCGAGCCGGCGGCGGAGCGCCCCGCCTACTCCGCGGAGGATATCACCGCGCTGCTGACGGACAACGAGGGCTTCCGCCTGCTGATCCCGCAGGCGGAGCAGCAGCTGGGCAAGAAGCTGCGCACCGCCGACCTGCAAATTCTGGCGGGACTGTACGACGATCTGGGATTACCGGCGGACGTGATCTATCTGCTGCTGTGCCACTGTGTGGAGCGCGCCAAGGCCCAGTGGGGCGAGGGACGCCGCCCCACCATGCGGCAGGTGGAGAAGGAGGGCTACCACTGGGCGCAGCTGGGGCTTTTCGATCAGGTCAGCGCCGCCGCCTACCTGCGGACGTGGAGCCGCCGCCGTCAGAAGATGGGGGCGTATATGCAGGCGCTGCATCTGCCGGAGCGTCCCCCGGTGGAGGCGGAGAGCCGCTACATCGCGGACTGGATGGACATGGGCTTCCCGCCGGAGACGGTGGCCATGGCCTACGAGCGGACGGTATTTTACAAGAAGGACATGAACTGGCGCTACCTCAACGGCATCCTGCGCCGCTGGCACGACAGCGGGTGGCACACCCCCCAGCAGGTGCAGCGGGGCGAGGAGCGCAAGCCGTCTCCTACGCCGCCGGATGGCGGCGAGCAGGGCGGCGGTGAGCAGAATGCGTGGATGCGCCGGTACATCAAGAGGTGAGGATATGGCATACGACGGCAGGATCATGCAGCGGGCGCTGACCCGCTTTGACGAGGATAAGCAGCGCCGCGCCGCCCAGCTGGAGCAGCGGCGGCGTACCGCCTACGCCCGTGCGCCCCGTCTGGCGGAGATCGAGGCGGAGCTGCGCGGCACCATGGGGCGCATCATCTCCTCCGCGCTGGCGCGGGGGACGGACCCGGTGCCGGCCATCCGGGTGCTGCGGGACGAGAACCTCCAGCTCCAGCGAGAGCGGGCGGAGCTGCTGGCGTCGCTGGGCTATCCGGCGGACTATCTGGAGGAGAAGCCCGCCTGCGACAAGTGCGGCGACACCGGCTACGTCTCCGGCGGCGTGTGCGCGTGCCTGCGGGCGTACTACGCCCGGGAGCAGCTGGCGGAGCTTTCCCGTCTGCTGCCGCTGGGGGAGGACAGCTTCGAGACCTTCAGCTTCGACTGGTACGACAGCGCGGTACAGCCCGCCTTCGGCATCTCCCCCCGTGAGAACATGGAGCGCAACTACGACGTCTGCCGGGACTACGCCTACCAATTCGCCAAGGGCAGCGGCGACCTGCTGCTGTCCGGCGGCACGGGACTGGGCAAGACGTTCCTCTCCGCCTGCATTGCGCGGGTGGTCAGCGAGAACGGCTTTTCCGTGGTGTACGACACCGCCGCCAGCGTGTTCAGCCGGTTTGAGGACGCCAAGTTCCGCCGGGACAACGGCGGCAGCGAGGACGCGGACCGTTGTATGCGGTGCGATTTGCTGATTTTGGACGATCTGGGCACGGAGATGACCACGTCCTTCGTCCAGAGCGCCCTGTATCAGATCGTCAACGGGCGGCTGATGGCGGGACGCTCCACCATCATCAGCACCAACCTGGCGCCGGAGGAGATCGGCAGCCGCTACGGCCGGTCGGTGCTGTCCAGGCTGGAGGGGGAGTACGAGATTCTGCCCTTCTTCGGGGAGGATATCCGCCGTCTGAAGCGGGAGCGGCAATAAGGACGCAAAAAAGACGCCTGCGGGCGTCTTTTTTGCGTCCTTGGCTGTTTTTTGAATTTCCCGACAATTTCTGCCCGATTTCGCAGTTCGCTTGCCGTAGACTGGACAAAAGGAGGGGAGGAGCATGAAGAAGAACCAGAAGGGGGAATTCCTGTCCAGCCGCGTTCGCTATATCCCCATCAACGCGGTGCGTCCCAACCCCCAGCAGCCCCGGCGCAGCTTCGACGAGACGGCGCTGCGGGAGCTGGCGGACAGCATCAGCGCCTACGGCATTTTGCAGCCCCTGACCGTGCGGGACCGGGGCGGCGTCTACGAGCTGGTGGCGGGGGAGCGCCGTCTCCGCGCCGCCCGCATCGCCGGACTGCGGGAGGTTCCCTGTCTCATCGCCGAGGTAGGGGAGGAGGACGCGGCGCTGCTGGCGCTGATCGAGAACCTCCAGCGCCGGGATCTGGACTACATGGAGGAGGCGGCGGCCATCGCCCGGCTCATCCGACGGTACGGCCTGTCCCAGCAGCAGGCGGCGGAGAAGCTGGGAAAGTCCCAGCCCACCATTGCCAACAAGCTGCGTCTTTTGCGGCTGAGCGCGCCGGTGATCGACTGCCTGCGGCAGTACGGCCTGACGGAGCGCCACGCCCGCACCCTGCTGCGGCTCACCGATCCGGAGCAGCAGCTGGCGGCGGCGCGGCACATCGGAAAGCGCGGTCTGAACGTGGCGCAGACCGAGCAGTACATAGACCGGCTCACCGCGGAGAACCGGACAGAGCCGCCTCGGAGAAGACCCACCTATGTCATTAAGGACGTGCGGCTGTTCCTCAACAGTGTGGAGCGGGGCGTCCGGCTGATGCAGTCGGCGGGCGTGGGCGCGGAGGTGGGACGCCGGGACACGGAGGAGGAGATCCTGCTGACCATCCACATCCCCAAGCGCCGGGAGGCCGGTGTTGTTACGAAATCGTAACCCATTTCCAAAATAGCTGTGGTATTATGAGCAAAAATGGGAAAATGCCCGTATACACATTGGAAAAGGAGGGGGACATCGGTGGAAGAAATGAACAATGTGTCCTCTGTTGTGACAGAAGCGGAGGGCGGCGCCCGGCTGGAGACCGCCGCCCCGTCAAAGACACCCATGACCGGCGGCAAAAAAGCGGCGCTGGTGATCGGCATCCTATTGGGCGTATTGGTGCTGGCGTATCTGGCCGCCTGTGTGGTGGTGCAGACCGTGTACGGCGACACCGCCCTTCCCCGCACGGATGTGCTGGGGGTGGATGTGTCGAAGATGACGGAGCAGGAGATCGTCGCGCTCTGGGAAAAGCAGGGCGGCCAGACCGTCCGGGATACCAAGGTATCTCTGACGGAGAACGATGCGGATATCGGCAGCGTGTCGCTGGAGGAGCTGGGCGTCACCGTGACGCCGGAGGCGGCGGCTGTCGCCGCCGGTGCGTCCCGGCGGTACGAGAGCTGGGGCGGCGGCGCGCTGGCGTGGCTGCGTGGCGGCTGGGAGTACATCCACAGCTGGTTTGCCCAGACCTCCGCCGTGCCGTCCTTCGATGTGGACAGCGCCGCGCTGGACGCCGCCTGCGAAAAGCTGTCCGCCAACCTGAACTGCACCGTAGTAGACGGCGGCTACCGTCTGGAAAAAGGCGAGGGGCTGTATATCACCAAGCCCGCCGACGGCCGTATGCTGGATGCGCCCAAGCTGGAGCGCGACCTGACCGCCATGCTGCAAAGCGGCGCGCTGACGCCGGTGGCCTGCGTCTACGAGGAGAAGAAGGCAGAGACCGTGGACGTGCAGGCGCTCCACGACCAGCTGGCGGGGGAGAAGGTGGAGGCTGTCTGCAACAAGGAGACAGGCAAGCCCACCCAGTCCCACATCGGCGTGGCCTTCGATGTGGCGGCGGTGCAGGCGCAGCTGGACGCCGCCCCGGCGGGTACGGAGTTCCTGGCCGAGGCACAGGTGGAGTTCCCCACCGTGTCCACGGAGGAGCTGGAGGAATGTATGTTCCGGGACGTGCTGGGTACCTGCACCACCAAATGCGCCGGGCCGTGGGGCCGTCATCAGAACATCAAGCTGGCGGCCGCCGCCATCAACGGCAGGATCTACAACCCCGGCGAGGAGTTCTGGTACAACTCCACGGTGGGGCAGCGCACGGCGGCCCGCGGCTACCATGAGGCGGGCGTCTACGAGGCGGGGCGCACCACCACCGGCATCGGCGGCGGTATCTGTCAGGTGTCCTCCACTCTGTACTACGCGGTGATGCTCAGCGATCTGCAGATCGTCCTGCGGTACTGCCATATGTTCAACCCCGGCTACCTGCCCATCGGCTGCGACGCCACGGTGAGCTGGGGCGGGCCGGACTTCGCCTTCCGCAACAGCCGGGACTACCCCATTAAGGTCGTCACATCCTACAACGACAACACCAATGAGCTGACCTGCACCATTCTGGGTACCAAGGTGGACGACCACTATGTGGTCATCACCAACGCGGTACTGGCCAGCTACGACTATCAGGTGGTCTATCAGGAGTCCCCCGACGTAGCGCCCGGTGACGAGGTCATCGACCAGTACGGCCACACCGGCTACTTCGTCCGCACATGGCGGAACATCTACGACGGCAACGACAACCTGCTGTCCAGCCGCGTGGAGGCGGACAGCCACTACGATGTGGGCAACAAGATCATTCTGGTGGCGCCGGGCTACCTGCCGGGCACCGGCGAATAACGGGAGAAAAACAGGGGGGCGTATCCCCGGATACGCCCCCACTTTTGTACAGAAAAACGGTCGAAATTTGCGGTTTTCTTAAGACTTTCCGCCGGAGCCCTTAAACCGGCGGCAGACCGATTGCGAACCGGCGAAGAGCGCGTATAATCGACTTACAGACATCTCTTACAGAGAGGAGGCGGACGCTGTGCCCACATTTGTCATTGACAGCGCCGCGCTGTCGCGCAATATGGAGAAGCTGCGGCGTTTTACGTCCGCGCAGATCATCGCCGTGGTCAAGGGCAACGGCTACGGACTGGGTCTGGTACCCTATGCCCGCTTCCTGACGGCGCAGGGCGTGGCGCTGCTGGCTGTCTCCACGGTGGAGGAGGCCGCCGCTCTGCGGGACGCCGGTATCACGGCGGAGGTGCTGATGCTGTCCTCCACCGCGCTGCCGGAGGAGATCGCCGCGCTGCTGGCGCGGGACGTGATCCTCACTGTCGGCTCCGCCGACGCGGCTCGCGCCGTGTCTGATGCCGCTGCGGTGCGGGGCGTTACCGCCCGCGTCCATGTGAAGCTGGACACCGGCATGGGACGATACGGCTTTTTACCGCAGGAGACGGCGGAGGCCGCCGCCCTGCTGCAAGCGCTGCCCGCCCTCCAGGTGGAGGGTGTGTTCACCCACCTCTCCGACGCCGCCAACGCCAAATGCACCGCCCTGCAATACCGGCGGTTCACCGAGGGCGTCCGCATTTTGCAGGAGGCGGGTATCGACACGGGACTGCGCCATGTCTGCGCGTCCACCGCGTTCCTGCGGTATCCGGAGATGCATCTGGATGCGGTGCGCCTTGGCTCGGCGCTGCTGGGACGGCTGTCCGTGCCGGACACGCTGGGGCTGGAGCGCATCGGCTGGCTGGAGGCACAGGTGACGGAGCTGAAGACGCTGCCCGCCGGCTGGCCGGTGGGTTATACCGGCGCCTATCGCACGCGGCGGGAGACGCGGCTGGCGCTGCTGCCGGTGGGCTACACCAGCGGCGTGGGGGTGACGGAGGAGACCAACGCCCTGCGCCTGCGGGATCGGCTGCGGCGGGTGCTGCACGCCGGGCGGAGGCTGCTGCGCGCCGACGGTCTGACCGTACTGGTCAACGGCTGCCGCTGTCCGGTACGGGGCGTGGTAGGCGCCACGGCCATAGAAGCGGATGTGACGGGCGTACCCTGCGCCGTGGGCGACACGGTGCGTATCGAGGTGCGGCCCAAGTTCGTGGACAGCGCCGTACCCAGAGAGTACCGATAAAAAAGAGCAAAAACAGCGCCGGGCGTAAGCCCGACGCTGTTTTCGTTGTCATTACCGGCACAGGAAGCTGTACCAGCCCTCGGAGTCGTTCTGCTCGAGAACCATCCAGCCGTCGGCGCGGAGCTTGGCCAGCACCTCCTCCGCCCGGTCGTCGATGATGCCGGAGCAGAGGAACAGGCCGCCCTCCTTCAGGAAGGGGCGCACCTTGTCGGAAAGCCCCATGATGACGTCCGCCACGATGTTGGCCACCACCATATCGTAGCCGCCGCCGAACTCCGCCTGCAGGGTCTTGTCCGTCAGCACGTCGCCCCACCGCACGGTGTAGCGATCCTTGCCCACGCCGTTGAGGGCGGCATTCTCATAGGCCACATCCACGCACTTCTCATCGATGTCGCAGGCAAAGGCCTCCTTGGCGCCCAGCACCAGCGCGGCGATGGACAGAATACCGCTGCCGCAGCCCAGGTCGAGGATCTTCTCGCCGCCGTGGATGCACTTGTCCAGCGCCTGCAAGCACAGGCGGGTGGTGGCGTGGCTGCCGGTGCCGAAGGTCAGACCGGGGTTCAGCACCAGCTTCACCCGTCCATGATCCCTCTTGGCCTGCTCCCACTGGGGGACTACCAGCAGCCGCTCCCCGATCTCCATGGGCTTGTAGAATTTCTTCCAGTTGTTTTCCCAGTCCGCGTCCGCCACATTGTCGATGGTCAGCAGCATGGGGGCGTAGTCCGGGTACGCCTTTTTCAGCTCAGACATGGCGATACGCACCTGCGTGATGGTGTGCAGCGCCGCCTCATTCCGCTCCAGATAGAAGGTGACGCGGCTGACGCCGGCCTTCTCCCGCAGCAGCTCCTCGTCCACATAGTCCCAGTACTGCTTATTATGCTCCAGAAAGTCCTTGAAGTCCGCCTCGTCGTCGATGATGACGCCGGTGATGCCCTGCTGCTCCAGCAGCTCCGTCACCGCGTCCAGCCCGGACGGCGAGGTATCGATCTTCAGCTCCAGCCATTCCATGTGTGTTCCCTCCGCATCTGTGATGGTGTCAGCGCTTGGTGCCTACGAAGAACAGACCCATGGTGTTGGGGCCGGTATGGCTGCCGATCACCGGGCCGATGTAGTTGATGTAGACCTCCCTCACGCCGTAGCGTGCCTTCAGCTCCTCCGCCACGGCACGGGCCTCCACCTCGCAGTCCGCCTGACAGATGAACATTACCTGCTCGCTGGGCTCGATGCCCAGCTCCGCCACCTTGTCGATGAGGGCTTGGAGGCTTGCCTTGCGGCCGCGAGCCTTTGTCACAGGCACCAGCTTGCCCTCGTCGGAGGTGTGCATCACCGGCTTGATGGACAGCATGGTGCCCAGAAACGCGGTGGTGGCGGACACGCGGCCGCCCATCTTCAGGTAGTTCAGGTCGTCCACGGTGAACCAGTGGTCGATGTGGAGCTTGTTCTCCTCCACCCACTGCACCAGCTCCTCGGCGGACAGACCCTCCCGCTTTTTCTGCACGGCCAGATACAGCAGCAGACCCTGACCCAGCGACGCGGACAGGGAATCCACCACATATACGCGGCTGTCTGGGAACTCGTCGGCCATGGTCTTGGCGGCGATGACCGCGTTCTGATAGGTGGCGGACAGGGCGCTGGAGAAGTTGATGGACACGATGTCCTTGCCCTGCGCCAGCACGGCGCGCATGGCGTCCTCAAACTGCCCCACGTTGGCGGCGGAGGTGGTGCTGAGGATACCGGCGCGGATGTTCTTGTAGAATTCCTCGAAGCTGATCTCGCTGCCGTCCAGCAGGTTGGCGTAGTCCTTGCCGTCCATATGTACGGTCAGGGGTACCACGTTCAGCTCCAGCTCCTTGGCCATATGGTCGGTCAGGTCGCAGCAGCTGTCAGTCATGATGATGTAGTCGCGCATAGTAAAAACCTCCTTGCAGCAGATGGATATCCGTATCGTCTCGATATCACATGGTATCACGAAAAGCGTCCCGTGAAAAGGGAAAAGTGAAAAATTTGCGCCGATGGCGGCGGCGGGGGTGCTTATTTCCCCACGCAGAAGCGGGAGAAGATGGTGTCCACCAGATCCTCCCGGATGCGCTTGCCGTTCAGCTCACCCAGCGCCTCCAGCGCCGCCTCGCAGTCCGTCAGCACCACATCCGGCGTCATGCCGATGCGCAGGGCGCTCCGCGCCTCCGCCACGGCGGACAGGGCGCGGGAGACGGCGTCCGCCTGCCGTGCGTTGGTCAGCAGCTCACCGGCGGGGGTCTCTCCGGCGGGATACAGCGCCGCCACCGCGTCTGAAAGCGTATCCAGCCCCTCGCCGGTGCGGGCAGAGATGGTCAGCACGTTGTCGAACCGGTCGGCAAGCCGCCCGATGTCCAGTCGGCGCGGCAGATCGCCCTTGTTCACCAGCACCAGCAGGTTGGGTACACGCTGCGCCGCGGCGATGGCCTGCTCATCCTCCTCCGACAGCGCCTGCGAGCCGTCCAGCACCAGCAGCGCCAGCGATGCTCGCTGCGCCGCCTGACGGCTGCGTTCCACGCCCATGGCCTCGATCTGGTCGCTGCTGTCCCGGATCCCGGCGGTGTCCGTCAGCCGCAGCAGCACGCCGCCCACCAGCACCTTTTCCTCCACGGTGTCCCGTGTGGTGCCGGCAATGTCGGTGACGATGGCCCGGTCGTAGCCCAGCAGGGCGTTGAGCAGGGAGGATTTCCCGGCGTTGGGCCGCCCCAGAATGACGGTGGGTACGCCCAGCCGCAGAAGCTGTCCCCGGGAGAAGGTGGCCAGCAGCGTCTCCAGCTCCTGCTGGGAGGTACGCAGCGTGTCCAGCATCTGCTCGCGCTGCACGTCCTCGATGTCCTCATCGGGGTAGTCCACCACGGCGTAAAACCGCGCCGCCATATCCATCAAGCCGTCGTAGATGCGGCCGATGGCACGGCTCAGGGCGCCGTCCAGCTGGCACACCGCGTTTTTCGCCGCCTCTGCCGTCTCCGCGTCGATGAGGTCGGCCACGGACTCCGCCTGAATGAGATCCATCCGCCCATTGAGGAAGGCGCGGCGGGTGAACTCGCCGCCCTTGGCCTGCCGGCATCCGGCGGCGAACAGTGCGGTAAGACCGGCGTTCAGCACCACCGGCGAGCCGTGACAGTGCAGCTCGGCGCAATCCTCGCCGGTATAGCTGTCCGGGCCGGGAAACCGGACGCACAGCACATTGTCGATGACGCTGCCATCCGCGTCCAGCAGGTCGCCATACACCATACGGCGCGGCGTCTGCGCCCCGGCGGAACGCCCGTTTTTGGCGCGGAATACCCGGTCCAGTGCGGTCAGCGTACCCGGCCCGGACAGGCGCAGGATACCGATGGCACTGGGCAGCTGGGGCGTGGCGATGGCGGCGATGGTATCGGACATAGGCGGAGCCTCCTTGCGGTGATTTCCTCCAGTATAGCACGGAAGGCGGGGAAAAAACAAGAGACACGCCAACTGGCGTGTCTCTTGTTTTGTTGTGTGGTTACTCGGCCTTGGGAGCCTCGGCAGCAGCCTTGGCGGCAGCGGCCTTCTTCTCGGCGGCAGCCTTCTGCGCGGCCTTGAACTTCTCCTTCTCCTCGGGAGTGGGGATGGGCTCGATGGCGTTGCGGGGGCAGGCCTTGGCGCACATACCGCAGTTCTTGCACTTGCTGTAATCGATGACGGCCACATTGTCCACAACGTGGATGGCGTCCAGCTTGCAGGTACGCTCGCACATACCGCAGGCGATACAGCTGTTGGCGCAGACCTTGGCCACAGCGGGGCCCTTGTCCTTATTGGAGCAGTCGACGAACACCTTCTGCTTGTAGGGCACCTCCACGATCAGGTGGTGCGGGCAGGCAGCGCGGCAGGCGCCGCAGTTGGTGCACTTCTCCTTGTCCACCACGGCCACGCCGTTGATGACGTGGATGGCGTCGAACTTACAGGCCTCCACGCAGGAGCCGAAGCCGAAGCAGCCGTAGCGGCAGGCCTTGGCGTCGCCGCCGCAGACCTTGGTGGCGGCCAGGCAGTCCTTCACGCCGCGATACTCAAAGTTCTCCTTGGCGTTGCAGCCGCCGTTGCACATCACATGAGCGACCATCTTATCGCCGGAGGGAGCCTCCAAGCCCATGATGGCCGCGATCTTGGCGGCATTCTCGGGGCCGGCGGGAGCGCAGGCGGTGACGGGAGCCTTACCGGCCAGAATGGCCTCGGCGCAGCCGCCGCAGCCGGGGTAGCCGCAGCCGCCGCAGTTGGCGCCGGCCAGGCAAGCCTGGATCTCAGGCAGACGGGGATCGACCTCGACCTCAAAGACCTTAGCAGCAACGGCGAGGATCAGGCCGAAGATGATGGCGAGAGCGCCCAGTACGACGATCGCCCAAATCAAAGTAGTCATATTCTTCTACCTCCTTACCAGACCTTCAGGCCGCTGAAGCCCATGAACGCCAGAGCGATCAGGCCGGCGGTGACCAGCGCGATGGGGAAGCCATCGAAAGCCTTGGGGTTCTCGCTGGAGACCTCCAGCTGCTCGCGGATAGCGGCGAACAGGAAGATGGCCAGCAGGAAGCCCAGACCGCCGGTGATACCGTAGACCACGGACTCAATGAAGTTGTACTCATTCTGGGTGTTCAGCAGAGCGACGCCCAGCACGGCGCAGTTGGTGGTGATCAGGGGCAGGTACACGCCCAGCGCGGTGTACAGGGTGGGGATGTTCTTCTTCAGGAACATTTCCACGAACTGCACCAGCGCGGCGATGACCAGAATGTAGGCCACCGTCTGCATGAAGCCCAGATCGAAGGCGATGAGGATCTTGTTGACGCCGAAGCAGACGGCGGAGGCCAGACCCATGACGAAGGTCACGGCGGCGCCCATGCCCACGGCGGTGTCGATCTTCTTGGACACGCCCAGGAAGGGGCAGATGCCCAGGAACTGCGCGAAGATAAAGTTATTGGTCAGAATTGCGCCAAGAGAGATGGCGAGCAGTGTAGTGACAGTCATGACTTACTTGGCCTCCTTTTTCTTAGCACTCTTGGCCAGAGCCCACTGCATCAGTGCGATGAGGCAGCCCAGGGTCAGGAAGCCGCCCACAGGCAGAGTCAGGACCTTGATGCCGAACTCCTCGGGGAAGATGGTGATGCCGGGTGCGCTGCCCAGAGCGCCGCCGCCCAGCAGACCGCCGCCGAACTTACCGGAGCCGAAGAACTCACGGAACACGCACATCACGATCAGAACCAGCGTATAGCCGATGCCCTGGCAGACGCCGTCCACCGCGGAGGCGCCCACGCCGTTCTTAGAGGCAAAGCCCTCGGCACGGCCCAGGATGATGCAGTTCACGACGATCAGGGGGATAAACACGCCCAGAGAGTTGGACAGAGCGGGGACGAAGGCCTTCAGCAGCAGGTCGACGCAGGTCACGAAGCCGGCGATGACCACGATGTAGCAGGCGATACGCACCTCGTTGGGGATGATCTTACGCAGCAGGGAGATAAAGATGTTGGACAGGGTCAGGATGATCAGCACGCTGACGCCCATGCCCAGGCCGTTGAAGAACGACGTGGTGATGGCCATGGTGGAGCACATACCCAGCACCTGAACCAGCACGGGGTTCTGTGTGATCAGACCCTCTTTCAGTTGCTTACCGAAATTCATGTTGCAGCTCCTCCTTTCTTAGCCCAGCAGTTCGGCAACAGCCAGAGCCGCATTTGCGCCCATGTTGATGCCCTTGGTGGAGACGGTGGCGCCGGAGACGGCGGTGATGTTCTTGCCCACCACCAGAGAGCCGGAGCCGCTCATGCCGATGAACTGATCCAGAACGGGCTCGCCGGCGGCGTTGGGCTCGTTGCCCACGACCTTGGTGCCGATGCCGGACGTCTCAGAGTGGCTGACCACGGAGATACCGGTGATGGCCTTGTCGGCGTCCACGCCGACCATCATGACGATGGAGCCCTGAGAGCCGGAGGCGGAGATCTTCATGACGTAGCCGGCGTCAGCGCCGCCGTTGGTCATGGGATACAGCTCCACCAGCTTGCCGCCCTGTGCGGAAGCGGCGGCGGCGAGGGCGTCGGTGATCTCCATCTTGTCGCCGAACTCGCTGCCCTCGGGGGCGACGGCGCTCATGGCGATGCGGGTGTTTTCAGCCTCGATGGCTGCGATCTTGTCACGGGTCACGCTGTCGACCAGACCCAGCAGGGCGGCCACGACCAGAGAGATGACGGTCAGGGTACCGGCGACCTTGAGAATAAACTTACCGGAGATCTTCATTACTTAGTCGCCTCCTTCTTTTCTTTCTTCTCTTTCTTCACAGCACCGTAGATGGTGGGACGGATGTACTTATCCAGCAGCCAGGTGGTGCAGTTCATGATCAGGATGGAATAGCAAACGCCCTCGGGATAGGAGCCGAAGCGGCGGATGAAGCAGGTCAGCAGACCGCAGCCGATGCCGAAGATCAGCTGGCCGGGCTTGGTGACGGGGGAGGTGGCATAGTCGGTGGCCATGAAGATGGCGCCCAGCATCAGACCGCCGCCGAACACGTTGTACAGCATATAGTCCACACCGCTGATACCGGCAGGCGCCGCGATCAGGGTCAGGATAGCCACGGTGCCGATGTAGGCCACGGGGGTGTGCCAGGAGATGACCTTGCGGATCAGCAGGAACACGCCGCCCACCAGCAGGCACAGGGAGGAGACCTCACCCAGAGAGCCGCCGATCTTGCCCAGGAACATATCGCTGACGGAGTAGTTGCTGGTCAGGGTGGTGAACGCCTCCACAGTGCCCTCCTTCATGATCTGCAGGGGGGTAGCGGCGGAGGTGACGTCGGGACGAATCCGGGGGATCGCCCAAGTGGTCATGGCGGTGGCATAGCTGGCCAGCAGGAAAGCACGGCCCGCCAGCGCGGGGTTCAGGAAGTTGCAGCCGATGCCGCCGTAGAGCTGCTTGACCACAACGATGGAGAAGAATGCGCCGATGATGACGGCCCACCAGGGCAGGTCAACGGGGCAGACGAAGCTCAGCAGGATACCGGTGACAACTGCGGACAGGTCGCCGACCATGTTGGACTTCTTCATGAGCTTGCGGTACGCCCACTCCCAGAACACGCAGGATACCACGGACACGGCGGTCAGCAGCAGCGCCTTCCAGCCGAAGCAGTAGACGCTCCAGGCCAGAGCCGGCAGCAGCGCGATGATCACGTCCAGCATAATGGAGCGGGTATCCTCGTTGGAGCGGATGTGGGGGGAGGAGGACGCGATCAGCTTGAGATTCTTGTAATCAGTCATGGTTTACGCCTCCTTCTTTTCGGCAGCGGCCTTTGCCTCGGCCTCCGCCTTGGCCTTGGCGGCCATTCTTGCGTTGTTGACCTGCTGCTTGCCCAGACGGAACGCATGGGTCAGGGGCAGGCGTGCGGGGCAGGTGTAGGTGCAGGCGCCGCACTCGATGCAGTCCATGCCGTGCAGCACGTTCTGCCAGGTATCCACGTCGCCCTTCATCAGATACTTGTACATGAACACCGGCTCCAGACGGATGGGGCAGACGCCTACGCACTTGCCGCAGCGGATGCACTGGGGATCCTCGACGTACTGCTCCTCCTTGTCGGCGAAGGCCAGCATCGCGCCGGTACCCTTACCGACGGTGACGTCCACGTCGTACTGGGCCAGACCCATCATCGGGCCGCCCATGATGAGCTTGTAGGTCTCCTCCTTCAGGCCGCCGCAGGCGTCGAAGAGCTTGGTGATGGGGGTGCCGATGGGGCACTCGATGTTCTTGGGGTCGATGACGCCGGAGCCGGACACGGTGACGATCTTGCTCACCACGGGCATACCGGTGTACACCGCGCGATAGATGGCGCAGGTGGTGTTCAGGTTGAAGATGCAGCAGCCTGCGTCGGCGGGCAGCTTGCCGCTGGGTACCTGACGGCCGGAGACGGCCTGGACCAGCTGCTTTTCAGCGCCCTGGGGATAGCGGGTATGCAGGACCTCCACCACCACGGGAGCGCTCAGCTCGGCGATGGTCTTGTTCAGCACGTCGGCCGCGTTCTGCTTGTTGGCCTCGATGCCGATGTACACCTTGTCCACGCCGAAGCACTTGGCCAGCAGGGTCGCGCCCTTGATGACCTGCTCGGGACGCTCCAGACAGGTGCGGTGGTCGCCGGTGATGTACGGCTCGCACTCAGCGGCGTTGATGATCACGTAGTCCACCTTGCCCAGACCGGAGCTGATCTTCACATGGGTGGGGAACGTTGCGCCGCCCTGGCCGACGATGCCGGCGTTCTTGACGATCTCCACCAGCTGCTCAGGGGTCAGGCTGTCGGGGTCTGCCACGGGCTTGACTTCCTCGGACACTTCGTTCTGGAAGTCGTTTTCGATGACCACGGACATCATCTTGCCGCCCATGTTGAAGGGGCGGGGCTCCACGGCCTTGACCGTACCGGATACGGAGGCGTGGATGGGTGCGGAAACAAATCCGCCGGGTTCGCCGATCCTCTGTCCAATTTTTACCTTGTCGCCCACCGCAACGATAGGCTTGCAAGGTGCACCGATGTGCATAGACATGGGAATGACCACCTCAGCCGGCGCTGCCAGCTGTTCGATGGCCTTTTCATTGGTCGCGGCCTTCATGTCGTTGGGATGAACGCCGCCAAAGAAAGCTTGTGCCATTGTCTTTCACCTCATCTTAACTACCGGGTGGCGCTATGCCACCGCATACTGTTCAGATATTACAACAAATCTTTTCACTTGTCCAGCCCTCCGGCGCATTTCTCCCGGTTTTTTTGGCGTTTTTGTCGCCGGCGCCGTCCCCGTGTCCGCCCAAAATACCCATATCTGTCGAATTTCGCCGCTTTTGCCCATGGGAGCGGCACTTGTGTTTTCTCCGGCACTGTGATAGAATATTGCCGCGCCGGGGAAGAAATGTATATAGACCCCGCGCAGAAAGGAGGGCGGCACTATGCTGCTTGACCGTATTTCCCTGAAGAGAGAGGCGAAGGACATCGTCAAGTGCGCCCGCGTCTCCGCCTACGGGTTCACCCTGCTGTTTCTGGCCATCTCGTGGCTGCTCAACGGCCTGTCGGATTTCGTCTCTCTGAACGAAGAACTGGTATACAATATATATTACACCACCGGTGTGGATCTGTCGTTCCTGATCCTGCACCGTGCCTTTCCGCCGCTGCTGGTCACCTTCGTCTCGGTGATCGTGGCGCTGCTGAGTGTGCTGTTGGGCGCCGGCTATTACCTGTACCATCTGGGTATCCGCCGCGGCGAGGAGATGCCCTATCTCGCGCTGTTCGACGGCTTCTCCTTCGCCGGAAAACTGATTTTGCTGGCGCTGGTCCGCTACATCTTCGTGTTCCTGTGGAGTATGCTGTTCGTGGTTCCCGGTATCATCGCCGCCTACCGCTACCGCTTCGCTGTCTACAACCTGTGTGAGAACCCGGAAATGGGCGTGATGGACGCCATCAACATGAGCAAGGCCCAGACCGCCGGCTTCAAGTGGCAGCTTTTCGTGCTGGACCTGAGCTTTATCGGCTGGCAGATCCTCTGCGGCCTGACGCTGGGCATCCTCTCCATCTGGATCCAGCCCTACCGCGCCCAGACCGACATCGGCTTTTTCCAGCAGATCAAGGCCATCAAAGGTATCGGCTGGCGAAACACGCCGCCCCATGACGATACCTTCCGCCCCAACGATCCCTTCGGCGGGACGGACAATTCGTGGCAATAATGTACGCAAGCGAAAAACAGGGAGACAACGGAGACGTTGCCTCCCTGAATTTTTTTGTACGTTCTACACAATTTTTGGCATAACGTAGACTTCTTACAGATGGGAGTTCATTAAAAATTTAACAAAATCCGTTTTAGGGGTTGCAGTTAATTTCTTAACGTAGTAAACTGTTTTCATACGGTATATCGGAAGCTCCGGCGGGAAGGCCGGACCGGTATCCGCAGAAAAAATGTGTATGTTAAGGAGAGTGACGTTGTGTTCAAGAAATTCACCAATGGCTGCGTGCGCGTCGTCAACCGGTGGCTGCCGGATGCATTCCTGTTCGCCATCATCCTGACCCTCGTGGTGTTTGTCGGTGCCATGTGCGCCACCGGCATGGGCCCCATCGACATCATCGCCAAGTGGGGCGATCAGAAGGGCGGCTTCTGGAATCTGCTGGCGTTCTCCATGCAGATGGCTCTGGTGCTGGTATTCGGCTCCGCCATGGCCTCCGCCAAGCCCTGCAAGAAGGCGCTGCGCGCGGTGGCCGGCCTGTGCCACGATGAGAAGCAGGCCATTCTGGTCACCACCTTCGTGTCCACCATCTGCTGCTGGCTGAACTGGGGCTTCGGTCTCGTCATCGGCGCGCTGCTGGCCAAGGAGGTCGTGCGCCGCGTGCCCACCGTGGACTACCCGCTGCTGATCGCCTCCGCCTACTCCGGCTTCGTGATCTGGCACGCCGGTCTGTCCGGCTCCATCCCTCTGGATCTGGTGGCCGGCAAGGCCTTCGGTGAGGTGACCTATCAGGCACCCATCACCGCCACCGTGTTCCATCCCATGAACCTCATCATGTGCGGTGCCATCCTGCTGGTGATGCCTCTGGTGAACTATGCCATGCACCCCGACAAGGACCGCACCGTCACCGTCGACCCGGCTCTGCTGGTGGACGAGGCGGAGAAGGAGTACAAGCTGGATACCCCCGCTGAGAAGCTGGAGCACTCCAAGAGCCTGTGGCTCATCACCGTGGTCTTTGGCTTCATCTACATCGTGTACTACTTCGTGCAGAACGGCTTTACGCTGGGTCTGAACATCGTGAACATGATCTTCCTGTTCCTGGGCCTGCTGCTCCACGGCGACCTGCGCCGCTATGTGGACGCCATCGGCGAAGCCGCTGCCGGCGCCGCCGGTATCCTGCTGCAGTTCCCGTTCTATGCCGGTATCATGGGCATGATGGTGGCTGCCAACGACCAGGGCGTGTCTCTGGCAGGCGTTATCTCCGAGTTCTTCGTAAGCATCTCCAACAACGTGACGTTCCCCATGCTGTCCTTCCTGGCAGCCGGTATCGTCAACTTCTTCGTCCCCTCCGGCGGCGGCCAGTGGGCCGTGCAGGGTCCCATCATGATGCCCGGCGGCGCGGAGATGGGTATCGAGGCCGGTCGTACCGCCATGGCCATCGCCTGGGGCGACCAGTGGACCAACATGATCCAGCCGTTCTGGGCGTTGCCTGCTCTGGGTATCGCCAAGCTGTCTGCCCGCGACATCATGGGCTATCTGGTGATCGTCCTGCTGTTCACCGGCGTGGTGGCCTGCCTGGGCTTCCTGGCTTGGGGTCTGTTCTTCTAAGAAATACCATCCTCACAATATCCCCCCCAACCGCACACAGGGACGGCGCGAAAGCGCCGTCCCTGTGTTTTTGCAGCTATGAAATTGTCGCGTTACACGGAGACAGGCGTCTCCGTTGTCTCGCCCGCTGCCGTCTCCGGCGCGGCGCTGCCGTCAAAGGGCATCTCCAGCAGCTCCGGCTGGCGGATGTACTTGCGGAAGTCGCTGCAAAATGAGGCGTACTCGTAGCCGGTGCAGATGCGCTCGTCCATGACGATACCCAGCGGCATCATCTTCTTGTGCAGGTCGCCGCTCATATAGTTGGGTACCGGCCTGCCCATGCACACGAACACGCTGGTGGTGCCGAATTCATAGCAGTGGTGGTGGATGTAGCTGGTCTTGATGGATGCCAGATTGGTGATGAACATACTGGTGTGGAAGGGGCTGAGGTCGATGATCTTCCGGGGCAGCAGACCGTGCTTGTCCAGATGGTACGCCAGCCACACCACGAATTTGGGCAGCCCCGGAACGGAGAACATGAACCGGGCAAATTTGTCGGTGCTGTTTTTCTGCTCCGTCCGGCTGTTGGCGTCGACGGCATCGGCGATCTTCTGCTGGATGGTGAACACCGTGTCCTGCGGCTCCAGAAAGATCTTCAGCGTCGTCTCATCCGGCGAGCCGTCCGCCAGCTTCTTCAGGATGACGAAGGACACGCAGAAGTGGTTGCGCTTGTAGATGCGGCTGTTCATCACAAAGTAGTTCAGCTTGGGGTTGGTCTGCACCGCCTTGTAGTAGGCGGCGATGATGACCGCCATGTGGTTGATGCGGATGCCGCTGCGCCGCTTCTCGCGGATGTAGGCCTTGAGGACCTCCTCGTCGATGTTCTCAGTGATGCTGTTCTGGGCGTCGTAGCGCTTGGGCATGATATAGGGGATCGCCGCCACGATGGGCGGCAGATTTTTTACTCTCGTTCCGTCAGGACGCATAGGCATATCCTCGATTCTGTCTGGATTATATGATCCATTGTACCCCATCCTTTCGACAAATGCAACCTGCTTGCCGCCGCCTGCAAGCTGGGCGGGACGCGCATTTTGCTCTTTACCTTTTCCGCCGCATTTGCTATAATAAAGAATTATCACGATTATTATTCTGGCGGCATAGTCCTTGCCGCCGGCAGGAGGGAGGTGACCCACCGTGAAATTCCAAAAATGGCACATTGCCCCGCCCCATCCCGAGGCGGCGGCCCGGCTGACCGCGGCGGGGTATCCCTGCCTTGTGTCGGCGGTGCTGGCCTCCCGTGGCATCGCAACGGAGGAGGAGGCCGCCGCCTTTCTGGAGCAGGAGCAGCGTTTGACGTACAGCCCGTTCCTGATGGCGGATATGGACAAGGCCGCGGCCCGCGTGCAGCAGGCGCTGGCGGACGGGGAGAAGATCGCCGTGTTCGGCGACTACGACGTGGACGGCATCACCGCCACCTGTATTCTGGTGGACTACCTCCAGAGTCGGGGCGCCGACGTGCTGCACTATATCCCCCGCCGCATCGAGGACGGCTACGGCCTGAGCTGCGACGCCATTGAGGGGCTGTACCGCAGGGGCGCACGGCTTCTCATCACGGTGGACTGCGGCATCACCGGCGTGGAGGAGGTGGACTTCGCCAACTCCCTGGGCATGGACGTGGTCATCACCGACCACCACGAGTGCAAGGAGACACTGCCCCGCGCCGTGGCGGTGGTGGATCCCCACCGGCCCGACTGCCCCTACCCCTTCAAGCATCTGGCGGGCTGCGGCGTGGCGCTGAAGCTGGCGCTGGCGCTGGGCGGCCCCGACCGGGAGGAGGCGCTGTTCGCCCGCTACTGTACGCTGGCGGCCATCGGCACCGTGGCGGATGTGATGCAGATGTCCGGCGAGAACCGCACCATCGTGTCCCGCGGACTTGCCGTGATCGAGCACTCCGATTTCATCGGCTTACAGGCGCTTTTGAAGGAGGCGGGTCTTACCGGCCGGGAGATCACCTCCGTCCAGATCGGCTTTGTGCTGGCGCCCCGCATCAACGCGGCGGGCCGCATGGGCGCCGCCGACAAGGCGGCGGATCTCCTGCTCTGCACCGACCCGGAGGAGGCGGATCGCATGGCGCGGGAGCTGTGCGCCCTGAACCGGGAGCGGCAGAACGTGGAGCAGACCATCTACTCTCAGGCGGAGGAGATGATCGCCCATATGCCCGAACGGGAGCGGAGCGCGCTGGTGCTGGAGAGCAGCCGCTGGCATCAGGGCGTGGTGGGCATCGTGGCCAGCCGCCTCTCCGAGAAATATTCCCGTCCCAGCTTTATGATCCACCTCAACGGCACCACCGGCAAGGGTTCCTGCCGCAGCTGGGGCGGCTTCAACCTCTTTGCGGCGCTGGAAAACTGCAAGGATCTGCTGCTGGGCTTCGGCGGCCACGAGCTGGCGGCCGGCTTTACCATTGACGAGTCGAACATCCCCGCCTTCCGCGAGCGGATGAACGACTACGCCCGCAGCTTCCGGGGCGGCGAGGCCCCCGTGTCCGTGCTGGACGTGGACGTGGCCATCACGCACCCCTCCGCCGTGACGCTGGAGGAGCTGGACGCCCTGTCCGCGCTGGAGCCCTACGGCAGCGGCAACGCCCGGCCGGTGTTCTGCCTGCTGGGCGCCACGCTGCTGCGCACCCAGAACGTAGGCCAGAACCGGCATCTCAAGCTGCGCCTGGGCAAGGGCAGCGCCCAGTTTGACGGCATCTTCTTCTCCACCGTGGCGGAGGACTGCGGCTGCCGCGTGGGCGACCGGGTGGACGCCGCCTTCTATTTACAGGTCAACGAGTTCCGGGGCAGCCGGACGGTGCAGCTCCAGATGGTGGATCTGCGGCCGTCCCTGTGCGCCAGCGGCCGGGAGCAGGAGTCTCTGACACTGGCGGATCGCTGCACGGCGCGGCAGCCCATGCCTGTCCGGGATGCCCGGCGGCTGCTGCCCACACGGGATCAATTCGCCGCCGCGTGGCGGTTTTTGGAGCGCACCGTCCCCGACGGCGGCCTCACCACCGGCTACCTGCCGCTGCTGCGTGCGCTGGCGGCGGAGCTGGGAAAGACAGAGCCGTTCCCCCGGGCGGCCCTGTGCCTGTCCGTCTTTGCCGAACGGGGACTTTTGACGCTGGAGCGGCAGGGGGACGATGTGACCATCCGGCTGCACCGGGGCCTGAAGGTGGTGCTGGGGCAATCGCCCTGCCTGCTGTGGCTCCATGAGATCACCGAGAAAGGGGGCGTTGGACAATGACGCCGCAGGAAATGTACGACCATCTTGTTGAAACCGTCAAGTCCTACAACCCGTCCGCCGGGTTCGACCAGATCCACGCCGCCTACGAGTATGCCGCCGCCCACCACGCCGGGCAGAACCGGAAGGACGGCTCGCCCTTTGTGACCCATCCGCTGGCGGTGGCGCAGATCGTGGCGGAGGAGCTGCATCTGGACACCGAGTCCATTGTGGCGGCGCTGCTCCACGACACCATCGAGGATACCGACGCCACCCACGAGGAGATCAGCAAGCTGTTCTCTCCCACCGTGGCGGATCTGGTGGAGGGCGTCAGCAAGCTGACCCGTGTCCACTACACCTCCAAGGAGGAGGAGCAGATGGAGAACCTCCGCAAGATGCTGATGGCCATGGCCAAGGATATCCGGGTCATCCTCATCAAGATCTCCGACCGACTCCACAATATGCGCACCATGGAGTATCAGACGCCGGAGAAGCAGAAGCAGAAATCCTTTGAGACCATGGAGATCTACGCCCCCATCGCCCACCGTCTGGGTATGCAGCGCATGAAGTGGGAGCTGGAGGATCTGTCCCTGAAATATCTGGACCCCGTTGGCTACCGGGAGATCATCGAGGCGCTGGACGAGAAGGCGGCGGAGTACGACGGCTTCATGTCCTCCGTCCATGACCAGATCACCTCCCGCCTGCGGGAGGCCGGCATCGACGCCACGGTGCAGGCCCGCATGAAGCACCCCTACTCCATCTACCGCAAGATGTACACCCAGAACAAGTCGCTGGACGACGTGTTCGATCTGTTCGCCTTCCGGGTCATCGTGGACACGGTGGCGGACTGCTACAACGTGCTGGGTCTGATCCACGACCTGTACAAGCCCATTCTGGGCCGCTTCAAGGACTATATCGGCACACCCAAGCCCAATATGTACCAGAGCCTGCACACCACGGTGGTGGGCGAGAGCGGCATCCCCTTCGAGGTGCAGATCCGCACCAAGGAGATGCACGAGATCGCCGAGTACGGCGTGGCCGCCCACTGGAAGTACAAGCAGAACGGGCAGGGCGCCGGCGACGAGCGCAGCTACGAGTGGGTGCGCCGCCTGCTGGAGAATCAGGAGGGCGCCGACGCCGAGGACTTTATCCACTCCCTGAAGGTGGATATGTTCGCCGACGAGGTGTTCGTGTTCACGCCGCAGGGTGACGTGATCAACCTGCCCGCCGGCGCCACGCCCATCGACTTTGCCTATACCATCCACTCCGCCGTGGGCAACCACATGACCGGCGCCAAGGTCAACGGCCGCATCGTCCAGTTCGACTACCACCTGCGCAACGGCGACGTGGTGGAGGTCATGACCAGCAACTCCGCCCACGGCCCCAGCCGCGACTGGGTGAAGATCGCCCGCTCCAGCAATGCCCGCAGCAAGATCCGCCAGTGGTTCAAGCGGGAGAAGCGGGACGAGAACATCGTCAACGGCCGCCAGAGCTTCGAGGCGGAGCTGAAGCGCACCGGCGTCACCCTGAAGGAGCTGACCAGCGAGGAGAATCTCCCCAGCGTTTTGAAGAAGCTGTGCTACAACAGTCTGGACGATATGTACGCCGCCATCGGCTACGGCGGCGTGACCGCCCTGAAGGTCATGGGCCGTCTGCGGGAGGATATCCAGCGCATTCTCCACCAGCATCAGGCGGAGCGGCAGGCGGAGGTACCGGTGGCTGACCAGCCCCAGCAGGCCCGTCCCGCCGTACCCCAGCGCCCCAAGGGGGAGCAGGGCATCGTGGTGGAGGGTTTGACCAACTGCCTTGTGAAGTTCTCCAAGTGCTGCACCCCTGTACCCGGCGACAAGATCGTGGGCTTCATCACCCGGGGCTACGGCATCTCCGTCCACCGGGCGGACTGCCCCAACGCCGACCCCGCCCGCCGCAAGCCGGAGGAGGCGGGACGCTGGATCAATGTGTCGTGGGGCAGCAACACCCGCGAGAGCTACCGCACCACGCTGGAGGTGGTGGCCAAGGATCGCCTGAACCTGATCGTGGACATCTCCACGGTACTGTCCAGCACCAAGACCCATGTCTCCTCCCTGAACGCCCGCAGCACGCCGGACGGTTTTGCCCTCATCACGCTGGACACGGACGTGTCCGACAGCCAGCAGCTGCAAACGGTCATGCGGAGGATCGAGCAGATCTCCGGCGTCATGCGGGTCACCCGCCCCGCCGGTTAAACCAGAAAAAGGAGCGATATGTCATGAGAGCAGTATTGACCCGCGTGAAGCACGCATCCGTCACCATCGACGGCAAGGTACACGGCCAGATCGGAGAGGGCTTCCTCATCCTGCTGGGCGTGACCCACGAGGACACCGAGGCGCAGGCCGTCAAGCTGGCGGACAAGCTCACCGGGCTTCGCATTTTTGAGGACGAGAACGGCAAGATGAACCGCGGTCTGGACGAGGTGAAGGGCGAGTTGCTCATCATCTCCCAGTTCACGCTGTACGGCAACTGCAAGAAGGGCCGCCGCCCGGAATTCCTGGCTGCCGCCCGGCCCGAGGTGGCCATCCCTCTGTATGAAAAGTTCGTGCAGGAGTGCCGCAGCAAGGGCTTCCACACCGAGACCGGCGAGTTCGGTGCCTACATGCAGGTGGAGAGCCTGAACGACGGCCCGCTGACGCTGGTGGTGGACACCGACCAGCTGTGAGAAAGGAGAGCGCGATGAAGATCACATCTCTACAGGTGGGGCCCATCATGACCAACTGCTACCTGCTGTGCGACGAGACGGCAAAGGTCTGCGCGCTCATCGACCCCGGCGACGACGCGCCGCAGGTGGAGCGCATGGTGGCGCAGAGCGGCTGTACCCTGCAATATATCCTGCTGACCCACGGCCACTTCGACCACACCTCCGCCGTCCGGCCGCTGCTGGAGAAGCACCCGGACGTGCCGGTATATATCCACGAGAAGGACGCCGCGGACACGGAGCGCGGCGAGCTGCTGTTCCGCAAGGTGGGGCCGGAGAACCAGCGCTACTATAAGGAGGGCGATACCCTGCCGCTGGGCGGGCTGACCCTCCGGGTGCTGGAGACGCCGGGCCACTCCGAGGGCTCCGTCTGCCTGCTGGTGGAGGGGCAGGGCGTGCTGTTCGCCGGCGACACCCTGTTCCGCTGCTCCTGCGGCCGGTGCGACTTCCCCGGCGGCGACTACCGGAAGATGCTGGCGTCGCTGGGTCGTCTGGCAGCACTGGAGGGAAACCTGCGGGTGCTGCCCGGCCACGATCGGGAGACTACGCTGGACTATGAGCGCCGCGTCAATCCCTATATGCGGCAAGGAGCGGCACGATGAAGCTGGAATTCCGCGGCCACGACGACCGCTACGCCATCGAGCAGAGCCTGCTGGCATTCTTCCCCGAGGAGCGCCCTGTCTATGAGCCCATCACGCCGGAGGACGACGACTGCGCCCTTGTCTCCCTGACGGAGGGAAAGCGCTACGCCACCGGCGTCACCACCCTTCACTATCACGGCAAAACGGCGCGGGGCGTCTCCCGCGCCGTTCTTACGGACGCCCCCGACGAGTACGAGCGGGAGCGTCTGCGTCAGCGCGCCCTGAAGCTGTCGTTCTTCAAGGCGGCGCGGGACATCACCGGCATCACCCCCAGCTGGGGCGCGCTCACCGGCATCCGGCCGGGCAAGCTGGCCCGCGCCATGCTGGAGCAGGGCAAGACGGAGCGGGAGACAGACCGCGTCCTGCGGGACACCTACTTCGTCTCGCCGGAGCGCCGCCGTCTGGCCATCGAGACGGCGCAGGCGGGCTTGACCGCCAAGCGCGGTCTGCGTCCCAACGAGATATCCCTCTATGTGGGCATCCCGTTCTGCCCCACCCGCTGCGCCTATTGCAGCTTCGTGTCCGCGTCGGTGGAGAAGTCCTTCGGCCTGATGGAGCCGTATCTGGCGGCGCTGGAGCAGGAGATCACCGCCGCCGCCCGCATGGTGGCGGAGACGGGGCTGTCCGTCAAGTCCTTCTACATGGGCGGCGGCACGCCCACCACTCTGTCGGCACAGCAGATGGATCACCTGCTGACCCACCTGAACAAGAGCTTTGACTTGACGGGCTGCGCGGAATACTGCATCGAGGCGGGCCGCCCTGACACCATCACACGGGAGAAGCTGCAGGTGCTGCTGGATCACGGCGCCGACCGCATCAGCGTCAACCCCCAGTCCATGGAGGACGAGGTGCTGCGGGCTATCGGACGCAAGCACACGGCGGCGGACATCGAGGCGACCATGGCGCTGGCCACCTCTATGGGGTTCCCCCATGTGAATATGGATCTCATCGCCGGACTGCCCGCCGACACGCCGGAGGGCTTTCGCCGCACGCTGGACAAGTGCCTGACCTTCGGTGCGGACAACATCACCGTCCACACCCTCAGCCTGAAGAAGGGCAGCCGCATCCTGCTGGAGGGCCTGCCCATCCCATCGGCGCAGGACGTGTCCGCCATGCTGGACTACGCCAACGACGCCCTGCGCACCGCCGGATTCACCCCCTACTACCTCTACCGCCAGAAGTATATGTCCGGCAGCTTTGAGAACGTGGGCTGGTGCATATCCGGCGCGGAGGGACTGTATAATATCTACATCATGGAGGAGCTGCACAGCATCCTGTCTCTGGGCGCAGGCGGCTCCACGAAGATGGTAGACCCGGTGCGCGACCGGATCGAGCGGGTGTTCCACCCCAAGTTCCCCACGGAGTACATCGCCCGTCCGGAGAAGATCCGGCAGGATCTGGAGACGTTCCGCCGGTTCCACGAGAATATGCAGAAGTAAGCGGGAGGTGCGGCATGGCACAGCGACGGCACAACTTTATCAGCGGCGCCGCTGTGCTGGCCTTTGCCGTGGCGGTGACCAAGGTGCTGGGCGCCCTCTACAAGATCCCACTGGGCAACCTGCTGGACAAGGAGGGCATGGCCCACTTCTACGCCGCCTATAACATCTACAATCTGCTGCTGGTGCTGTCCACGGCAGGACTGCCGCTGGCGCTGTCCCGGCTGGTATCCCGCGCAGCGGCGCAGGGCAGACGCAACGCCCAGCGCCGCATTTTCCAGACGGCGCTGGCGCTGCTGGCCGTCATCGGCGCGGTGTGCAGCGCCGTTATGTGCCTGTTTCCACAGGTGCTCAGCGGCCTGCTCCACGACTCGCTGGCCGCGCCCGCCATCCGGGTCCTCGGCCCGGCGGTGCTGTTCGTCTGCCTGACCTCCGCCATCCGGGGGTATACGCAGGGCTTGGGCGACATGACGCCCACCGCCGTCAGCCAGATGACGGAGTCCGCCGGAAAGCTGGTCATCGGCCTTGCCCTGTGCCTGCTGCTGCTGCGCCGGGGCGCGGACGCCTCACTGTGCGCCGCCGGGGCCATTGCCGGCGTTACCGCCGGCTCCCTGCTGTCGCTGACGGTGCTGGCGGTGTTTCTCCTGCGCCGGCGGGAGCGCGTCGCCGCCTTCGACCGGCCGCCTGCGCGGCGCGAGATCCTCCGTGAGCTGCTGACCGCCGGGATCCCCATCACGCTGGGAGCGGCGGGCATGAGCCTCATCACCCTGCTGGATCAGGCGCTGGTCATGTCCACCCTCCAGAACACGCTGGGATATACGGAGGCCGCCGCCAGCGCCCTGTACGGCGAGTACACCTTCGGTATGACGCTGTTCGTCCTGCCGCCGTCCTTTATCTACCCCGTCACCGTCAGTCTGGTGCCGGATATCGCCGACGCGCTGGCCCGGGGCGACCGCGCCGCCGCGGGACGCAGTACCGCCGCTGCCCTGAAGCTGACTACCCTCGTCGCCCTGCCCGCCGGGGCGGGGCTGTCCGTGCTGGCCGGGCCCATCCTGCACCTGCTGTACCCGGCGGTGCCGGATACCGCCGAGGCCGCCGCCTACCACCTGACCTTTCTGGGCCTTGCCTGTATCTTCGTGTGCCTGATGGTGGCCACCAACGGTGTTTTGCAGGCCTACGGCAAGGAGTACATCCCCGTCTTTACCCTGTTGTGCGGCGGCGTCCTGAAGATCGTCACCAACTACCTGATGGTGGGCGACCCCGCCACCAACGTCCGGGGCGCGCCGGTCAGCACGCTGTACTGCTACGCCCTGATCGTGGTGCTGAACCTCATCGCCATCGCCCGCTGTGTGCCGGAGCGCCCTGCCTACCTCCACCTGTTTGCCAAGCCGCTGCTCATCACGGCGGTGATGGCGCTGGCCGCCCGCTCGTCCTACGGCGTGCTGGTGCGCTGCCTGCCGGAGCGCTGGGCGGTGCTGCCCGCCATCCTTATCGCCGCCGTGGTCTACGGCATATTGGCGCTGGCGCTGGGCGCGGTGACGCGGGCTGACGTTATTGGCCTGCCCAAGGGAGAGAAAATCGCGGAAATACTGCATTTGCGCTGAACTTTTGGGGTTGGCAAAGCGAAAACCTCTTGCAATAGGAGCATAAGTATGATAAATTTTGTTAGGAAACCGCAGTATGGCTACGAGGATCTGCTGGAGATCATCCGCCTGCTCCGCTCGGAGGACGGCTGCCCCTGGGACAAGGCGCAGACCCACCAGCCCATCCGGCGCGGCTTGCTGGAGGAGGCCTACGAGGCCGCCGAGGCCATCGACAACGACGACCCCGTGCTTCTCAAGGAGGAGCTGGGCGACGTGCTGATGCAGGTGGTGTTCCACGCGGACATCGAGTCCGATGCGGGACGCTTCACCATAGACGACGTGTGCGACGGCGTGGTGAAGAAGCTGCTGTTCCGCCACCCCCATGTGTTCGGCAGCCAGCGCGAGGACTCGCCCGAGTCGGTGCTTGTCAGTTGGGACAAGCTGAAGCGGCAGGAAAAGGGTCAGAAGACCGTGGCCGACAGCATGGACAGTGTGGCGCGGAGCCTGCCGGGTCTTTGGCGGGCTGAAAAGCTCCAGAACAAGGCGGCGTCCGCCGGCTTCGAGTGGCCGGATGTACAGGGCGCGCTGGACAAGCTGGAGGAGGAAGTGGCCGAGCTGCGCCGCGCCGTGGAGGAAGACGGCGACGTGCCGGAGGAGCTGGGCGATGTGCTGTTCGCCGCCGTAAAGGTGGGGCGGTTCTGCGCCTGCGACCCGGAGGACGCGGTCAACGGCACCTGCGAAAAATTTATCCGCCGCTTTCGTGCCGTGGAGAACGGTGCGGCGGCACAGGGGAGGGAGGTCTCCCAGCTGTCGCTGGAGGAGATGACCGCCCTGTGGAACGAAGCAAAACGTTCTTAATGCGATCTCGATCGTTTTGAGATACGCCGCCCGGAGGGGAACGGCGTCAACAAATGAATTTTTGGGAGGAAGTATCATGAATAAAACCGAACTGATCGCCACTGTGGCGGAGAAGACCGGCCTGTCCAAGAAGGACACCGAGGCCGCCGTTAATGCGACGCTGCTGACCATCACCGAGACGCTGAAGGCCGAGGAGAAGGTGCAGCTGGTGGGCTTTGGCTCCTTCGAGACCAAGAAGCGCGCCGCCCGTACCGGTCTGAACCCCCGTACCAAGGAGACCGTGGAGATCCCCGCCGCCAAGGTACCCGCTTTCAAGGCCGGCAAGGCTCTGAAGGACGCCGTCGCGGAGTAATTTTGCTTTCACGGGAGCCGGTGTGACCACACCGGCTCCTTTACCGTTTTAAGGAGGAATCCTATGCGTCTTGACAAATATCTGAAGGTGTCCCGCCTCATCAAGCGCCGCACCGTGGCCAACGAGGCCTGCGACAACGAGCGCGTCACCGTCAATGGTCGGGTGCAGCGCGCATCCTACGATGTGAAGGTGGGCGATGTCATCTCCATCCGCTTCGGCCAGAACACCCTGACGGTGGAGGTGCTGAGCGTCACGGAGAACGTGGGCAAGGACGCGGCGGCCGCCATGTACCGCGAGGCCGCGCCTCAGCCGGACAAACTGTCATAATACCGGGCGTTCCCTCATACGATGGAGTGAAAACTCTGTGGGAGGGAGCGCTTTTTTATGCCTTACGACATGACCGACGGCGGCGCCGCCGCCTATCACCGCCTCCAGATCGAGGGGCGGGAGAAGCTGAGCATCTCCGGCGTGGAGGATGTGGTGCGCTTTGACGAGAGCTGCATCGTCACCACCACCAGCGCCGGCACGCTCATCATCACCGGGGAGGAGCTGCATATCGGCAAGCTGTCGCTGGACGGCGGCGAGATGCAGGTGGACGGCCGCATCGACGCCGTGACCTACGAGGACACGGAGGTGCGGCAGGGGTCGTTCCTGTCCCGGCTGTTCGGCTGATATGGAAAATCATGTCTCCCAACAGCTGACCGCCTACCTGACGGCGGCGCTGCTGGGCGCAGCCTCCGCCATGGTCTATGACCTGCTGCGCGCCGTGCGGCTTCGCCGCCGCCGTGACCGGCGTCTCACCGGCCTTGCCGACGGTCTGTATATCACCGTGCTGGGGCTTTTGCTGCTGTGGTTCACCCTGCGCATCGGGGAGGGGGAGCTGCGGCTGTATATGCTCACCGGCGTGGCGCTGGGCGCGGTGCTGTACGGGCTGACGCTGCCGCCGCTGCTGCGTCCGCTGTGGAATTTCTGGCTGGACGCGGCGGTGCAGTTCTGCCGTCTGCTGTGCTGTCCGGCGGTGATCGCCGTCCGGTGGCTGAAAAAAGCCGCCATTTTCCTGAAAAAACACTTTCCTTTTCGCCGCGCCTGCGCTACAATAAAGGTACGAATGCGGTCAAAAGGGCCGCGAAAGGGGGAGGACAGACATGGCGCAGAAAAAGGCCCGCAAAAAAAAGCCCAGCGCTGTCCTGCTGCTGGTGCTGAGCGTGCTCATCGTGGTGGTGGGCGTGGAGATCATCAACGTCTACGGGCGGCTGAAGGATGTGCGGGCGCAGGAGGCGGCCCTCACCCAGCAGATGCAGGAGAAAGCACAGGCCAACGAGGCGCTCCGCTCTGATCTGAGCAAGAAGGACGACCCGGAGTTCATCAAGGCGCTGGCCCGCGACCTGCTGGGTCTGGCCGAGGATGGCGAGCGTATCTTCTACGACGTCAACGACTGACCAGAGCGCACGCTGCCCCGCCGGAAGGCGGGGCGTTTTTGTTGCCATCCGCCGATGCCTGTGGTATACTCTACGCATCTGAATGCATGGAAGGGAGGCTTGCCTATGCCCACTTTTCTGGAGCAGCGATATCGCCGGAAGCACCTGCGCTGCGTGCGGCACATTACATTAGACCCCAAGGGACGCGGCGCTGTCCGCATCCACATGATCCCCCCGCGGGAGGACGCGCCGGACGCGCCGTTTCTGCTGCTGCTCAACGGCGACAAGCTGGTACCGCTGAACCTGTCGTGGGCCATTCTGCTGGCCAACTTTATGGACAGGCTGGAGCCCTTTGCCGGGCTGGAGATCAGCGAGTCCGACTGGCGCGCTATGGCGGACGCCGCCGTGGCGGAGACACACAAGACCTATCCGTTCACCAAAAAGACCGAGCTGGCGGAGGATCTGTCCCTGATGCTCACCTCGCTGGTGGCCATCGCCCGGGGACAGGAGCCGGAGGCGGAGGTGGGCGTTCTGTCGCTGGGCGACTATGCCGCCGAGATGACGGCGCCCCACCGCATGGATCTGATGCTCAGCGCCATGCGCAAGGACGGCGCGTGGCACTGCAACCAGAAGTGCCTGCACTGCTACGCTGCGGGGCAGTCGCTGGCGGACGCGCCGGAGCTGTCCACCCAGCAGTGGCTGGACATCCTCCGCCGCCTGCGAAGCGCCAATATCCCGCAGGTCACGTTTACCGGCGGCGAGCCCACCCTCCGCGCCGATCTGGTGGAGCTGGTGGACGCCGCCCAGTGGTTCGTCACCCGGCTGAACACCAACGGCCAGCTATTGACGCCGGAGCTGTGCGCCAAGCTGTACGGCGCAAGCCTGGACAGCGTGCAGGTCACCCTGTACAGCGCTGACCCGGCCATCCACAACGCGCTGGTGGGCGCCGACGGCTTTGAAAAGACGGTGCAGGGCATCCGAAACGCCGTGGCAGCGGGGCTGATCGTCTCCGTGAACACGCCGCTGTGCAGCCTGAACACGGACTATGCCGCCACGCTGCGCTTTGCCGCGTCTCTGGGTGTGCGGTACGCCACCTGCTCCGGCCTGATCCCCTCCGGCAGCGCCGAGGGCGCGGAGAGCCGCGCCACCCGTCTGACGGAGCAGGCGCTGACACAGGTGCTGCAAGAGGCGGCGGCCGTGGTGGAGGAGCTGGGCATGGAGCTGGATTTCACCAGCCCCGGCTGGCTGCCGGAGGAGACGCTGCGCGCACTGGGACTGCACCTGATCCCCAGCTGCGGCGCCTGCCTGAGCAACATGGCGCTGGCGCCGGACGGCAGCATCATCCCCTGTCAGAGCTGGCTGAGCAGCGCCCCGCTGGGCAATATGCTCACCGACGACTGGGCGTCCGTCTGGAACAGCGAACGCTGCGCCGCCATCCGGGCGGAGAGTGCCAAAATGGACCATATTTGCCAGCTGCAAGGCGGCAACAGGGAGGAGGGGGCGCGATGCTGAAGAAGCTGCATATCCTGCTGCTGACGGTGCTGGCGGCGCTGTGCTGCACCGCCATTGCATGGGCAGATTACGACTACATCGACCGCTACGACGTGGACGTGCTGCCCAACACCGACGACGGCAGCCTGACCATCACCGTCTCCCTGACGTGGACGGCGCTGGAGGAGCTGCCCTACGGGCAGGAGCTGAAGGTCGGCATCCCCAACGGCTCCATCCGGGAGAAGACCGCCCTGACCGACAACATCGAGCGCCTGTCCTTCGACAACCGCTATATGTACATCTATCTGGACCGCGCCTACAAGAAAAACGAGACGTTTACGTTCTCCTATCGCTGGGTGCAGGAGTATATGTACGGGCTGGACGGCGGCGCGGTGCTCTACGATTACACCCCCGGATGGTTCGACGAGGCCAAGATGGGGGCCATGACCCTGACGTGGCACGACCCCGCCGGTCTGACCGGCGACTTCACCGAGGGGACAGTTTCCGGCGCGGACAGCGTGACGGTGGCGGATGGATTGACCATCACCGCCTCCGACCAGTCCTACGGCTACAAGATGAACGTGAAGGTGCGCTACACCGACTGGCCCACCGTGCTGTCCCCGGAGAACAGCATCGGCAGCCAGCCCGACAATGACTATGACGACTGGTACGACGAGGACGAGGACATAGGCATGGCCGCCCTGTTCCTGACGCTGATCATCACCATCTTTATCGTTTGGGTGGTGGTGCGGATCATTCGGGAGATAGCTGGCGGCTACGCCGGCGGCTTCGGCACGCGGTATGTGTTCGTCAACCACCTCTGGTACCCCGCCGGACGGGACGGCAAGCCCCGTCCCGGCAGCGTTGGCACCAAGAAACGGCCCCGCCCGCCCCGCAGCAGTAGCAGCGGCTTCGGCGGCGGCAGCCGCGGCGGTGGGTCTGGCGGCGGCGGCTTCGGCGGCGGCGGACACTGCGCCTGCGCCAGCAGCTGTGCCTGTGCCTGCGCCTGCGCCTGTGCCGGTGGCGGACGGGCGGGCTGCTCGGCCAAAAATCTCTACGGCGCGGTGCGGCTGGACAAGGCGCTTTCCGAAAAATTGGATACCTGAAACAGGAGGGACGGCGATGCGCCGTCTCTCTTTTTCACAAAAAAAGGGGCCGCCCTGCAAGCAGAGCGGCCCAAGCGGGTGGGATATTGGAAAGCTTCCTCTATCATCATACAGCACGCCTGTCCCCGTGTAAATAGGAGGTTTTGCCGGTTTACCGCGACTTTTAGGGCAGCCTGTCGAATGTGTCTGAATGATAAACTCTTTATGAAGTTTTCACAAATTCTCTCAAAAGTGCTTTTCAAACGTATTGCGATTTGCTATAATGCACACAAGGATAAAGGGAACCCGCTCCCCGACCCTACCCTGTGTTTACCGCACTGACGAAAGGAGCAAGTATTATGAAGTTCACATTCGCCTGCAAGAAGATCTCCCTCAACGACTCCATCAAGGAATACGCGGAAAAGAAGATCAGTAAGCTGGACAAGTATTTTCCGGAGGAGGCAGACGCCTTTGTGACCTTTGCCGTGGAGAAGAAGAACCGCTGTGTGGTGGAGCTGACCATCCGCAGCACCAACGGCACGTTGTTCCGTGCGGAGACGGAGGATCCCGACGGCGATATGCGCGGCGCCATTGACGAGGCTGTCAGCTTCATCGACCGCCGTATCCGCAAGAACAAGACGCGGCTGGCCAAGAACCTGCGGCCCGACGCACTGGTCTCCTCCGTTCCTGCTGAGTTCGACGTAGTGGAGGACAACGACTTCGACATCATCCGCACCAAGCGCTTTGCCGTCAAGCCCATGAGCACCGACGAGGCCATTTTGCAGATGAACCTGCTGGGCCACTCGTTCTATGTGTTCCGCCGCATTGAGGACAGCGCCATCTGCGTGGTGTACCACCGCAATAACGGCGGCTACGGCCTGATCGAGACGGCGGAGTAATCGATATACGATCCCAAGGGGGCGGTGCAGCCGCCCCCTTTTTCTTGTGGGAGCGCCGCTGCTCCGGGGCAAGGAGAGCGATAAAAGGAGGCTTTTTCGTGAATTTACGCCATGTTGGATACCGCGCCTATCAGTGTGTGTTCGGTCTGGGCGCACGGCTGCTGCCGTGGCGTCAGCCGGAGACGATCACCGGTCCCGGCAGTCTGGCGGACATCCCCGCCCGGCTGACCCGGTACGGCGCCCGCCGCCCGCTGGTGGTGGCCAGCCGCCGCCAGTGCGCCGACCCCGCCTTTCAGCAGATGCTGTCCCGGCTGGAGGGCTATACCCTGTTCTCCGACATACAACCCAACCCGCCGGTGTCCACCGTGGAGGCGGCGGCCGCCCTGTATCGGCAGGCGCACTGTGACAGTCTGGTGGCGGTGGGCGGCGGCAGTCCCATGGACACCGCCAAGGCCGCCGCGGCGCTGGTGGTACGCCCCGGCAAGGCGCCGGAGCAGCTGGCGGGTCTCTTGAAGGTGCGCCGCGCCATCCCGCCCTTTATCGCTGTACCAACCACCGCCGGTACCGGCTCGGAGACCACCATCGCCGCCGTGGTCACCGGCGCGGATCACCACAAGTATGCCATCAACGACCTGTGCCTGATCCCCCGCTGCGCCGTGCTGGATCCGCTGCTCACCGTGTCCCTGCCGCCCCACACCACCGCCGAGACCGGCATGGACGCCCTGACCCACGCGGTGGAGGCATATATTGGCAGGTTTTACCGCACCCATCAAACGGATGCCATGGCGGAGGAGGCGGTGGTCACCATCTTCCGCACGCTGGAGCACGCCTGCGCCCACGGCGACGACGTGGGGGCGCGGCAGGCGCTGCTCACCGCCTCCTATCAGGCAGGCGTGGCCTTCACCCGCGCCGGCGTGGGCAACGTCCACGCCATCGCCCACACGCTGGGAGGTCTGTACGGCGTGGGTCACGGCCTTGCCAATGCAGTGCTGCTGCCCGTGGTTCTGCGGGACTACGGCGCGGCGGCGCACCGGCGGCTGGCACGTCTGGCAGAGCTGGTGGGGCTGTCCGGTGACAGCGAGGCGGACAGGGCCAACGCCTTTATCGACGCGATCTTCGCCATGAACGCCCGGCTGGGCATTCCCGCCGGCTTTAGCTGCATCCGGGAGGAAGATCTGCCGCAGATGGCGGCGTGGGCGGCCAAGGAGGCCAACCCCACCTACCCCGTGCCGGTGATCTATGACCGGGCGCGGTTTATCCGCGTGATCCGGCAGGTTATGCAGTGAGAAAACAAAGGCAGGGTCGGACACCATGGGTGTCCGACCCTGTCGCTTCGTGAGAGGCGGCGGAGCTGCTGCTGGACGACCTGAAAGCGCACCTGCGCTCGGTGGATGGCATCCACCTGTTTGCATAGGACAAGAAAGCGCCCGCGCACGGTGTGCGCGGACGCTTTTCTGGTCTGTTGCCTGTTTCACTCGAACAGGCCCACCTGCTCCGGCAGGTCGCCCCGTCCGATCATCTGGAGCTGCTGGACATTTTCGGCGGCCAGCGCATCGCTGATGGCCATTTTGCGGATGATGTTCTTCACCGTGTTGTCCAGTCCGCGGCCCTCCCGGTAGTCGGCGGGGAAGATGAAGTCCACCCGCCCCTTGCTCAGCAGATCCTCCACACCGGCGCGGTTGCCGGACTGGTACACGGCAATGGCCTGCCCGCCGTAGGCCCGCATCATCTTCATGCACGGCACGTCGGAGAGTCCGTCGCCCACGTAGATCATGTTGGTGAAGGGGATGCGCTTGCTGTCGTCGGGCATGGAGTCGTTCAGCGTCTTATCGTCGGACACGTCCAGTACGCCCTTGTTGATGCGGTAGACGAACTGGGTCTTGTTGGTGAAGTTGACGTCCAGCTTGGGCCATGTAGCCAGCCCCTCCGCGTTGTAGAAAAACTCGCAGGCGTATATCTCCCGGAACTCGTGGGCGATACCGCTGCCCTCGATGATCTCCCGCAGGCCGGAGGAGATCACATAGTGCTCAATGGACACGCCCTGCGTCTCGCCGAATTGGTTGATGCGGCGAAACCACTCCCGCACGCCGGGAAACAGCTCGATGTTGTGGCCGCAGCGCACCAGAAGCTCCCGGTCCAGCCGTTTACCCTGTGCGCGGCACTCCTCGATCATGGTGTACATATAGGCCAGCAGGCCGTCCATCCGGTTGTCCCGGCCGAAGGTGTTGGCCTTGCTCCAGAACTCCGCCGGGGTGTAGCCCAGCGCCGGGATAAAGGCGTAATCCTCCATGTCGGTGGTACACAGCGTCTTGTCAAAATCGTACAGCAGCGCAATGATAGGCTTCTCCGTCATCTCTGCTCTCCTCCTTGTTTTTCCTGTCTGGGGCGGCGGGGCGCACGCTTTGAAAAAAGGCGGCCGGGAGGCCGCCTTTTCGATGGTTTCGGGTTATTCCTTGCCGCCGTAGTTCCGGCCGAACTTCAGCTCGCCCAGATCAAAGGCAAATTCGTTGGGGGCGGCGCTGCCGTCCACCGGCGGGAGCTTGGCGTCATGCTCCCCGTCCGCTGCCTCCTGCTGCGGCGCCTGCGTCTCGTACTGGGTCAGGATATCCTGCTCGATGCCGCTGACCACCGCGTCGGAGGGCGCGGCATCCGCCGCCGGCTGTGCCGGGACAAGCTCCAGCTCCGGCAGCGTCTGCAAAAAGGCGGACTGCGCCTGACACAGCTCGTCGCTGCGGCGGATGAAGTCCGCCAGCTTCTCCTGCGCCATGGCCAGCTTCTGCTCGGCGGCCTTTGTTTCATCGGCCAGCCGCGCCACCTCCTGCGCCGCCTCCGCTCTGGCCTCCGCCAGCATCGTGTCCTTTTCGGACTGCGCCTCCTGTACCAGCTTGGCGGCCATCTTCTGAGCGGTCAGCAGCGTCTGACGCATGGCATCCTCGGTGGAGCGATACTCCTCCACCTTCTCCGCCAGTACCTTCAGCTTGGCCTTCAGCGTGACGTTTTCCTTAAACAGTGTGGAATAATCCTCCGTCAGCGCGTCCAGAAACTCGTCCACAACACTCATGCTGTAGCCGCCGCCGAACGACGCCTTGGGGAATACCTTCTCAGAAACTTCCTGCGGTGTAAACATGGATGAACCCTCCGATCCCTTTCTTTATCCGCCGTACTTACAGGTACAGTCCGTTGTTTTCCAGCTCGTCAATGAGGTCGCCCATAATGTCCACAGAGTACGGTGTGATGATGTAGGTGTTGGCGGCCACCTTCTTGATCTTCCCCTCGCCGGCATAGGCCACGCCGGACAGGAAGTCGATGAGCCGCCGCGCCACGTCCTTGTTGGTGGACTCCAGATTCAGCACCACCGTCCGCTTCTCCTTCAGGTGATCGGCGATCTCGGAGGCGTTCTCGAAGCGCTCCGGCTTCACCAGCACCACCTTCAGCTGGGTGGTGGCGTGGATGTTCACCACCTTGTTGTGGCGGTCATCGGCGCGCCGCTCCTCGCTGCGGCGATCCTCCTTGCGGTCATCGAAGGGAGAACGGGAGTCTCTGGAAGGCTCCTCAAAATCGTCCTCGTAATCGTAATCCTCGTCATCGTAGGGATGAATGATCTTTTTCAGTTCGTCCATGAAGCCCATCGAAAAATACCTCCCGCGTTATTTTGTATAGTCTCTGGCGCCAAAAATGGCAGTACCCACGCGGACCATGTTGCTGCCCGCGCGGATGGCATCGGCGAAGTCGCCGCTCATGCCCATGGATAGATAATCTAATTTATTATCGTACATTTTTTGATTTATGTCAACATATAGCGCGTGTACTTTTTGAAAATATACCATATTTTCCGCCTGCGTGGCGCTGGCAGGGGGGATGGTCATCAGACCCCGCACCCGCACATGGGCCAGCTCCTTGGCGTGGGAGGCGGCCTCAGCCACCGCCTCCGGCGCAAAGCCGCTCTTGGCAGCCTCGCCGCCGATGTTCACCTCCAGCAGGATATCCTGCACGATCCCCAGCTTGTCCGCCTGCTTTTCGATCTCCTCCAGCAGCTCCAGAGAGCCGACGGACTGGATGAGGGCGGCCTTGCCCACCACCTGCTTGACCTTGTTGCGCTGCAAATGGCCGATAAAGTGCAGCGGTGCGCCGTCGTAGCCGTTTTCCGCCAGCTTGGCGGTCATCTCCTGCACGCGGTTTTCACCCAGCGCGTCGATGCCGCCGCGGATGGCCTCCTGACAGGCGTCGTCGTCGTTCATCTTGCTGGCGCCCACCAGCGTGATGTCCCCACCGGTGCGGCCGGTTTCCCGGGCTGCCTCGTCGATCTCGCGGCGTACCGCCGCAATATTCTCCGCAATAGACATGAGAAGTTCCTCCTCTTTGTATTTCTGACCGGATCGTCGTCCGTTATCGTATGCCCTTTCCATCGCTGAGCGCACCGGCCGTGGCGATGACCTCATCGCCGACCCGCAGCGTCTGGGTGTCGGACGCCCCGTCGGCGGCGCGCACCAGCGCGTACCCCTGTCCCTGATACAGCACGGTCACAGGGCGGAAGGCGGCGGTGCTGCCGTCTACGCAGTAGACGCCGGTGACGCCCTCCTCGCTGACCCGCAGGGCGTTGGACGGCACCCGCAGCCCCTCGTAGGTGCGCAGGATCACGTCCGCCGCCTGATGCCGCAGCAGCGTGGTCTGCGCCAGATACTTCCGGCAGGACAGCGTCACCGCCGCCTGACCGTCCTCCGGCGCGGACACGGATACCACCTGCATCCGGATGTTCTGGTCAAAGCCCTTGGCAAACCGCAGTGTCACGGCACCTTGGGACTTGAGATAGCTCGCCTGCTCCTCCGGCAGCGTCACCACATAGTACCATGTGTCGCCGTAGATGAGCTTGCCCATGTTGCTCTGCTCGTCAACGGGGCGGAGCCGCGCCAGCTTTCCCGGCGTCACGTCCTCCAGAAACGCCTTGGTCAGCACCGTCTCGTACCCGTCGCAGACGGCGGAATATGTTCCCGACGCGCGGGCGGTGACGGTGGTGCCGGAGAGGGAGGCTTCCAGCGACTTGATCTGCCCCTCCACCGACTTGATCTCCGTCTGGATCTCCTCCTGCGAGGCGTAAGAGTGGTCCCGCTTGAGCACAGCGGCCTTCAGCGGGGCGATATCGCCCTCCGCGGCGGTGTAGTCGCCGCCGGTCAGCGACTGCCGCAGCGTCAGGATATCGCCGGTGATGGAGGTATCCAGCTTCAGCGCCGCGTCCGGGTTCAGGTAGGACGTCAGGGCGAACTGAAGCTGCTGGAGCTGCAGCTCCAGCGTCTCGATCTGGCTGACGGTCTGCAAAGCGCCGTCATTGGCGTAGACCCGGGCCAGCACCTGCCCCACGCCGACCCGCTCGCCCTCCTGCCGCACCCGGCTGAGGGTGCCGTTCTGGGCGGGCAGCACCTCCTCGTCCCGCAGCAGCCAGCCGTTGAGGGCGATGGTGTCCTCCGCCTGTCCCGCCACCACCAGCGTGGTGTTCACCGGGTCAGACAGGTAGTTGTACAGCTGCATGGCGAAATAGACCAGCACCGCCGCCAGCACGGCGATGGGCAGTATTTTCATGAGAGGGGATGTCTTTTTCATGGTGTGTTCCTTTGCGTTCTATGTCCGTCCTGCGCGCCCGGAGGCTTACGCCTCCGGCGTCTCGTCCTCCCGCAGCTCCACCGGCCGCAGCGGCGCAATGGTGGAGATGGCGTGCTTGTAGATGACCTGCTGCTTTCCCTCGGAGTCCAGAATGACCACAAAGCAGTCAAAGCCGGCGATGACGCCCCGCAGCTGAAAGCCGTTGACCAGAAAGATGGTCACGGGAATGCTCTGCTTCCGGGCGCGGGTGAGGAAGATCTCCTGAAGATTGTTTGTCTTTTGCATATCGTCTGCTCCTTTATGTCTGTGTGCGGACGATAGGCCTGTCCTCCGTCCGCCGCTCTCAGCATACGCCGGCGGCGGTGAGGAATTCTGTCGCATTTTGGAGAGCCTGCGGAAAATCAGGCTCTTTTTCCCACAGGATCCAGTGGATATCCGGGTTGCGCCGCAGCCATGTCAGCTGCCGCTTGGCGTACTGCCGGGAGCGGAGCTTGACCTCCTCCACGGCATCGGTCACGGCGGCCGTCCCGTCGGCCACCGCCAGAAACTGCTTGAAGCCGATGGCCTGCAGGGCCGTGGCGTCCCGAGGCAGACCGCTGCCCAGCAGCGCCTGTACCTCATCCAGAAGTCCCTGCTCCACCATGACGTCCACCCGTCGGTCGATGCGCTCGCGCAGATCCTGCCGGTCACGGAAGCTCAGTCCAATGTACAGGGCGTCGTAGCGGTCAGGCGTCTCCCGGCTTTTCCGGTCATGCTCGCTGATGGTCTCGCCCGTCTCCCGGTAGACCTCCAGCGCCCGGAGGATGCGCTTTTCATCCCGGAGGTGCAGCCGCGCCGCCGTCTCCGGGTCGACCGCCGCCAGCTCCGCCAGCAGCGCCGCCGCACCCTCCTGCGCCAGCCGCGCCTGCAATTCCCGGCGCACCGCGCCGCCCTGCTGTCCGGCGGCAAAGGTATTGCCCCGTATCAGCGCATCCAGATACAGGCCGGTGCCGCCCACCAGAATGGGCAGTTTTCCCCGGCAGAGGATATCCTGTATGCACCGGTCGGCCTCCTGGGTGAAGCGGGACACCGACCAGCTCTCCGCCGGGTCGGCCACGCCGATCATGTGGTGGGGAATGCCCTCCATCTCCTCGGTGGTGGGAGCGGCGGTGCCGATGGCCATGCCCCGGTAGATCTGCATGGAGTCCACGGACACCACCTCACCGTTGAAGCGCTTGGCCAGCGCCACGCCCATTTTTGTCTTGCCCGACGCGGTAGGGCCTACCACGCAGACCACCCGCTGCGCCATTGCTTCACCTCCTGTGCGTCAAGGGGTCACGCCCGCTTGAACATCTTCTCCACCTCGTATTTCCGCAGCTGCACCGCCACGGGTCTGCCGTGGGGGCAGTACCGGACGGCGCCGGACTGCACCTGCCGCACCAGCGCCGCCAGCTCGGCGGCGTCGGTGGTCATACCCGCTTTGATGGCGGATTTGCACGCCATGGTGTGCAGCAGCTCGTCCCGCGCACCGGCGGGGTCGGCCCGCTGCAAAAGCAGCTTCCGCGCCAGCTCCTCCAGCGTGGCGGCGGCGTCCTCCGCCCGTATGTAGTCGGGGATCTCCCGCACCAGCACGGCGCCGTCCCCGAAATCCTCGCACAGAAAGCCGTAGCCCGCCAGCACGTCCAGCGACTCCAGCACCGCGCCGTACTCCTCAGCGGTTAGCGTCACGGCGGCGGGGGTCAGCAGCTGCTGGGCCATAGGCGGCACCGGATCCGCCTTCAGCGCGTCAAAGCGGATGCGCTCGTGGGCGGCGTGCTTGTCAATGAGCCATACATTCTGCTCCCCGTCCTCACAGATGATGTAGGTCTTCAGCACCTCACCGGCGATGCGCCACGGCGTCTCACCGCTGTCCGCCGTCTCCGGCATCTCCAGCTCCTGCTGGGCGGGAGCGGCCTCCGGCGCGGAAAGGGTCGTATCGTCTGCGCCTGCCGCCTCCGGCATCGCGGCGGCGGGTTCCGTCTCCGTTTCAGCGGCAGCCCGCTCGCGGGCGGGGCTATCCTCCGGTGCGTCCGGCGGCGTGATGCGGTAGACAACGCCCTCCCGCCCGCTGGGGACGGTGAAGGCTTTCCCGGCCTCCGGTGCGGCGTCCTGCACCTGCCATACGTCACCCTGCGGCGCAGCGGCGGGCTGTACCGTTTCGCGTGGCGTCTGCACCGTCGGCGCGGCGGGCGCAAAACGGTTGACGGTGGGACGGTCGGCTCCGGCGGAGCCGACGGGCCTGCCGCTGACAAAGGGCAGCTTCACGCCCTGCGGGGCGGGAGCCGTCTCCCGGAACTCCCGGGCCGTCATGGTCTGGTAGAAGGGCTTTTTCTCCGCAGGCGCGGACTGCCCCTCCCGGTCCAGTGCGTCCTTGACGGTATAGTGTACCGCGTCAAACACAGTCTTGTCGGACAGGAATTTCACCACGGTCTTGGCGGGGTGGACGTTGACGTCCACCTCGTTCACCGGCAGCGTAATGTGGAGGACGCAGCCGGGGAACCGGCCCTTCAGCAGCCGGTTGCGGTAGGCCTCCTCCACGGCGGCGGCCAGAAGCTGGCTCTTGACGAACCGGCCGTTGACGAAGAACAGCTGGCGGCCGCGGGTGCCGTGACCGGCCAGCGGCTTGGTGATAAAGCCCTCCACCCGCACCGCGCCGCCGCTGCCGCTCACGGGCAGCAGGCTGTTGGCAAAATCACGGCCCAGCGCCGCGTAGATGGCGGACAGCAGCTGTCCGTCGCCGGGGGTGTGCAGGATCTCCTGCCCGTCCCGCAGCAGCTTGAAGGATACGTCAGGATGGCTCAGCGCCAGATGGGTCACTACACCGGCGGCGGCAGCGCCCTCGGCGGTGTCCTTCTTCATGAATTTCATCCGGGCGGGGGTGTTGTAAAACAGGTCGCGGATGCAGACAGTGGTGCCGTCGGGACAACCCGCCTCGGTGACAGCCTCCGGCACGCCGCCCTCCAGATGGAGCATAGCGCCGCAGTCCGCGCCGGTCTGCCGGGAGAAGATGTCCACCCGGGACACGGCGGCGATGGCGGCCAGCGCCTCACCCCGGAAGCCCAGCGTGCCAATGGCGGCCAGATCCTCCGGGCGGCGCAGCTTGCTGGTGGCGTGGCGCAGGAAGGCGGTGGGCAGCTGCTCCGGCGCGATGCCGCAGCCGTTGTCCGTGATGCGGATATAGGTCAGGCCGCCTCGCTCCAGCTCGGTGGAGATGGCGGAGGCACCGGCGTCCAGCGCGTTTTCCAGAAGCTCCTTGCACACGGAGGCGGGACGCTCCACCACCTCACCGGCGGCGATCAGATCGGCCAGATGAGGCGGGAGCTGTTGGATCTGGGGCATGGGAAAAGCCTCCTTTCAAGGGCAGTTCGGTTTCGTAAAACAGCATACCGGGGATTGTCATCCGTTCCCCAGTCGTTTTTTCAGGTCGTACAGAAGGTTCAGCGCCTCCAGCGGGCTGAGGGAGTCCACCTGCGTCCGGCGCAGCAGCTCCGCCACCTCGCTCTCGGCCATGGCGGTCAGGGACAGCTGGTCGTCCGGCGCGGCGACGGGGGCGGGACGGCCGGACTGGCTTTCCAGCTCCTCCAGAATGGCGCGGGCGCGCTTGAGGACGCTGTCGGGCAGCCCCGCCAGCTTGGCCACCTCAATGCCGTAGCTGCGGTCGGCGCCGCCGGGGATGATCTTGCGCAGGAAGATGATGTCCTCGCCCCGGGCGCGGACCGCGATATTGTAGTTGCGGACGTTGGGCAGCGTCTGCTCCAGCGCCGTCAGCTCGTGGTAGTGGGTGGCGAACAGCGTCTTGGCCTTCAGCCTTTCGGCGCAGTGCTCCAGCACCGCCCGGGCGATGGACATCCCATCGAAGGTAGAGGTGCCGCGGCCGATCTCGTCCAGGATCAGCAGGCTGTTCTTGGTGGCGGTGCGGAGGATGTCGGACACCTCCGTCATCTCCACCATAAAGGTGGACTGTCCGGCGGACAGATCGTCGCTGGCGCCGATGCGGGTGAAGATGCGGTCCACCACGCCGATGTGGGCGTCGTGGGCGGGGACAAAGCTGCCCACCTGCGCCATCAGCACGATCAGCGCCACCTGCCGCATATAGGTGGACTTACCGGCCATGTTGGGGCCGGTGATGATGCTGACCCGATCCTCCTTGGCGCCCATCAGGGTGTCGTTGGGGACGAACAGGGCGTCGGAGCGCATCTTTTCCACCACCGGATGCCGTCCGGCCTGAATTTCGATGACGCCGGACTCGTCCACGCAGGGGCGGCAGTAGTTGTTCTTCACCGCCACAGCGGCAAAGGAGCAAAGCGTATCCAGCTGGGCGATAAGGGACGCGGCCAGCTGCACGCGGGTGACGGACTCCGCCAGCTTGGCGCGCAGGGCGGAGAACAGCTCGTATTCCAGCGCGGCGTCCCGATCCTTGGCGGTGAGGACGTCGTGCTCCAGATCCTTCAGCTCCTGGGTGATGTAGCGCTCGCCGTTGACCAGTGTCTGCTTGCGGATATAGTGGTCAGGTACCTGCTCCTTAAAGGAGTTGGATACCTCGATGTAGTAGCCGAATACCTTGTTGTAGCCGATCTTCAGGGTGCGGATACCGGTTTTTTCCTTCTCCTCCGCCTCCATCTGCGCCAGAAAGCTCTTGCCGCCGTGGAGGATGCTCCGCAGACGATCTACCTCCGGGTCGAAGCCGTCCCGGATCATCTCGCCCTCCCGGACGGAGAACGGCGGCTCGTCCACCAGCGTCTGCCCGATCAGGGCGGCCAGATCGTTGAGATCCTCCAGCTGCTGATCCAACTGGTGCAGCGCACCGGAGGGGAAGGCGGCCAGCTGCGCCTTGACGGCGGGCAGCCGCGCCATGGAGGCGCGGAGGGACACCAGATCCCGCCCGCCGGCAGAGCCGTAGACCACCCGGCCGATGAGCCGCTCCATATCGGCGATGCCGCTGAGAGCCAGTGTCAGCTCCTCCCGGGCTACGGTGTGCTCCGCCAGTGCCGCCACGGCACTGAGCCGGCGGTCGATGGCGGCCACGTCCACCAGCGGCTGCTGGAGCCATGCCCGCAGGTTGCGGGCGCCCATGGCGGTCTTGGTCTTGTCCAGCACCCACAGCAGGCTGCCGCGCTTTTCCTTGCCCCGCAGCGTTTCCGTCAACTCCAGGTTGCGGCGGGCGGTGAGATCCAGCTCCATGTACTGCCCGGTGCGGTACCATGTCAGCTGGTCGAGGTGACTCAGATCGGTCTTTTGCGTCTCATAGAGATACCCCAGCAGACCGCCCAGCGCCAGCAGCGGCGTCATGTTGTCCCGGGGCAGACGCTCCAGCGCTTCCTGGCCAAACTGGGTGCGCACCTTTTTCTCCGCGTCCTCCGGGGTGAACCGGGCGGCGGACAGCTTCTCCATGTGGCAGGAAAAGCGCTCCTGCATCGTTCGGTGCAGCGTCTCGTCAAAATAGGCCGCTTCGTTCATCACCGCCTCGGCGGGGGCGAACCGCCCCAGCTCATTGAGCAGGGCGCGGACCCGGTCAGGGCCGGTGAACACCGTGGCCTGCGCCTTGCCGGTGGACACGTCGCAGGCGCACAGCCCCGCGCCGGTATCGTCCAGATACACGCCGCACAGATAGTTGCTGCGCTCGGCGCTGAGGCAGGACTCGTCGATGACCGTGCCGGGGGTGACGACGCGGATGATATCCCGCTTCACCAGCCCCTTGGCGGCGGCGGGATCCTCCGTCTGCTCGCAGATGGCCACCTTGTAGCCCTTGGCGATAAGACGGGCGATATAGGCGTCGGAGGCGTGGTAGGGGATGCCGCACATGGGGATCTTCTCATCGAAGGACTTGTTCTTGTCCTTGTCCCGGGTGGTCAGAGCCAGATCCAGCTCGCGGGACGCCGTGCGGGCGTCGGGGCCGAACATCTCGTAGAAGTCACCCAGACGGAAAAACAGGATGGAGTCGGGATTCTGCTCCTTGATCTCCATGTACTGGCGCATCATGGGGGTCAGCTCAGCCATGCGGATACCTCCTTGGAAAAATTCAAATCAGTTGGCCGAACAGCGCCCACGTGTTGCTGTCGGTGATCTTTACGTCGCGGTAGGTGCCGATTGCGGCTCGGTCACCCACCAGATGCACCAGCCGTCCCCCGGCGGTGCGGGCTGTCAGCGGCCAGCGGCTGTCGTCGCTCTCGCCGTCGATGAGACAGCGCAGGGTGTCGCCTACATACCCGGCGTGGATCTCCTCGGAGATCCTGTTCTGGGCGTCGCAGAGGCGGTCGAACCACTTTTGCTTTTCGGCGCGGGGTACGGGGTCGTCCATCTTGGCGGCGGGGGTGCCGGGACGGGGGGAGAAGATGAAGGTGAACAGGGCGTCGAAACGCACCTCCTCCACCAGCGCCACCGTCTCCATGGCCTCGGCCTCCGTCTCGCCGGGGAAGCCGATGATCACATCGCTGGTCAGCACCAAATCGGGCATGACCTTCCGGGCGTAGGTGATGAGATCCAGATATTTGGCCCGGTCGTAGGGCCGGTTCATGGCCCGCAGCACCCGGTCGCAGCCGGACTGCACCGGCAGGTGCAGCTGCTTGGCCACGTGCTTGCAGCGCGCCATGGTGTCGAACAGCTTATAGCTGGCGTCCTTGGGCTGGGAGGACATGAAGCGGAGGAGATAGTCTCCCTCGATCTTATCCAGCTCGCTTAAAAGGTCGGCAAAGTCCCACGGCGTATCCAGATCCTTGCCGTAGGAGTTGACGTTCTGTCCCAGCAGGGTGATCTCCTTGTACCCCTCGGCAGCCAGCTGGCGCACCTCCTCGAGGATGCGTTCCGGCTCACGGCTGCGCTCCCGGCCCCGCACATAGGGGACGATGCAGTAGGAGCAGAAGTTGTTGCAGCCGTACATGATGGACACCCACGCCCGTGTGCGGCCCTCCCGCACCACCGGCATACCCTCGGCAATGGAGCCGTGCTCGTCCTCCACGGAGAACACGCGGCCGCGGCGGGTATAGACCTGATATAAAAGCTCCGGGAACTTCCACAGCGCCTGGGGGCCGAACACCAGATCCACGTGACGGTAGGACTGGCGTACCTTCTCCGCCACCTCCGGGCGCTGGGCCATGCAGCCGCACAGGCAGATGATCTGTTCCGGGTTGGCCTTTTTCGTATGGGTCAGCGCGCCCAGCGTGCCGTAGACCCGCTTTTCCGCGTGGTCGCGGATGGCGCAGGTGTTCAGCACCACGATGTCCGCCTCCTCCGGGGCGGTGACGAAGGTGCAGCCCATGGCCTCCAGCATACCCATGATATGCTGGCTGTCGGCCACATTCTGCTGGCAGCCGAAGGTGTCCACCAGTGCGCGGACGCTCTTCCCGCGCTGGGCGTGCAGCTCCCGTATTTTCTGTTCAAAATCCCGCTGCCGGAGCGTCTGCTCCTCCGGGATCAATACCTGTTTTCTATCCAAGTCGGGCCTCCCTGCCCCGTGTCGATGCGGGGCGATATTTGAATACTCTATTATACCACGCGGCGCCGTGCAATACAAGAAAGTCGCGGAATAAAAGTTGCAAACGGCGGGCAAATGGGATATGATGGGGGAGAATCCAAAACAGGGAGGATGCCCTATGTGGTATATTGTGGCGCTGGCGGCCTGCGTGGCGGGCGACCAGCTTTTGAAGTGGTGGGTGGTGTCCCATCTGGAGGTGGGGCAGTCCGCACCGCTGCTGCCCGGCGTGATGCAGCTGACGCGGCTGCACAATACCGGCGCGGCGTGGAGCAGCTTTTCCGGCAAGACCGGGCTGTTGGCCATCGTCACCATCGTGCTGATGCTGGCGGTGGCGTGGCTGCTGGTGAAAAGGATCGTCCGCCATCCGCTGGGCGTAACGGCGGGGGTGCTCATTCTGGGCGGCGGTATCGGCAACGTCATCGACCGGGTGTGCCGGGGGTATGTGGTGGATATGTTCGACCTGCTGTTTATCGACTACCCCATCTTCAATCTGGCGGACTGCTTTGTGGTCATCGGCGTGGTGCTGGGCGCCGTGTACTACCTGTGGTTCTACGACAAGTACGACAAGAAGGAGCCGAAGGATGACGCTGCATCTGAAAGCTGAGGCGGAGGACGCCGGGACGCGGCTGGACGCCTTTGTGGCCTCCCGCGCCAACGGCCTGACCCGCTCGCAGGCGGCACGGTACATCGAGGAGGGGCGGGTATCCGTGGACGGCAAGCCCGCCGCCAAGAGCTGCCGCATCACCGGCGGCGAGGCGGTGACGGTGGATGTGCCGGAGGTGCGGGACACGGCGCTGACGGCGCAGGATATCCCGCTGGACGTGGTGTACGAGGACGCGGACGTCATCGTGATCAACAAACCGGCGGGGATGGTGGTGCATCCCGCGCCGGGACACCCGGACGGTACGCTGGTCAACGCCCTGCTCCACCACTGCGGGTCGTCGCTGTCCGGCATCGGCGGGGAGAAGCGCCCCGGCATCGTTCACCGCATCGACCGGGACACCAGCGGTCTCATCATCGCTGCCAAGAACGACGCCGCCCATCTGGGGCTCAGCGCCCAGCTCAGCGACCACACGCTGGCGCGGACGTATGAGTGTCTGGTGGTGGGCAACCTGAAGGAGGACAGCGGCACGGTGGACGCGCCCATCGGACGGCACCCGTCGGATCGGAAGAAAATGGCGGTGGTCGCCGGGGGACGGCCCGCCGTGACCCACTGGGAGGTCATCGCCCGGTATCCGGGGGTGACCCATGTGCGGTGCCGTCTGGAGACGGGACGCACCCATCAGATCCGGGTACACATGGCCTATATCGGCCACCCCATTCTGGGGGACACGGTGTACGGCGCGAAGAAGCCAGTGCCGGGTCTGACGGGACAGTGTCTCCACGCGGTGGGGCTGCGGTTCATCCACCCCCGCACCGGCGAGATGGTGGAGCTGCACTGTCCGCTGCCGGAGGAGTTTCTGGCGCAGCTTCGGAAGCTGGAAAATAAGGCATAAAGCGTAAAAAGAGAGGACACGCGATGCGTGTCCTCTCTTTTCTAATACGCTTATTCGATGACGGGGAGATTCTTGACCACAGCGGCGCAGCGGGGACACAGGTCGGGGTGACCGGCGTCGCTGCCCACGGTGGGCAGCACCTTCCAGCAGCGCAGGCACTTGGCACCGTTGGCGGGACGGACGGCCACGTCCTGCTCCGCGCCCACCTCCACGCGAACCTGCGAGACGATGAGCAGGTCTGCCAGATCGGCGGCATCCATATCGGTCAGGAAGGCGTCCTCGGCGGTGACGGTCAGATCCACCTCGGCCTCCAGACTCTTGCCGATGGTCTTGTCGGCGCGGGCCTGCTCCAGTGCGCCGTTGACGGCGGTACGGAGGGCGGCGAGGCGCGCCCACTTGCCCATCTCCTCCTCGCTGAGGGCGTAGGCGGCGTAGGGCTGCACCATCTGGTTGAGCAGGACGTTGCGTGCGTCGTCACCGGCGCGGTGAGGCATGGCCAGCCACACCTCGTCGCAGGTGAAGGCCAGGATGGGGGCGAACAGGCGGGTCATGGCGTCCAGGATCATCCAGACGGCGGACTGGGCGCTGCGGCGCTCCAGACTGTTTTCCTCGCCGCAGTACAGGCGATCCTTGATGATGTCGAAGTAGAAGGAGCTGAGATCCACCACACAGAAGTCGTTGACCATGTGGGATACCACGTGGAACTCGTAGTTGTCGTAGGCGGCGAACACCTTCTCGATCAGGGTATTCAGGCGGGTGACAGCCCACTTATCCAGCGGCAGCATCTCATCGGGCTGCACCAGATGGTCGGCGTCGAAGCCCACCAGATTGTCCAGACAGAACTTGCAGGTGTTGCGGAACTTCAGATAGTTCTGGCTCAGCTGCTTGAAGATCTCGTCGGAGCAGCGCACATCCACGTGGTAGTCGGCGGAGCCTGCCCACAGACGCAGCAGGTCGGCGCCATACTTGTCGAAGATCTCGGCGGGGTCCATGCCGTTGCCCAGAGATTTGTGCATGGCCTTGCCCTCGCCGTCCACCGTCCAGCCGTGGGTGACGCACTCCTTGAACGGAGCGCCGCGGCCCAGCGCGCCTACGGCTACCAGCAGGGAGGACTGGAACCAGCCGCGGTACTGGTCAAGACCCTCGATATACATGGTGGCGGGCCAGAAGTGTTGGTCGCGCTCCATGGCGGCGAAATGGGTGGAGCCGGAGTCGAACCAGCCGTCCAGCGTGTCGGTCTCCTTCTCGAAGCCGGCGGCCTTGCCGCAGTGGGGGCAGGTGAAGCCCTTGGGCAGGATGTCGGCGGCGTCCATATCGAACCATGCGTTGGAGCCCTTCTCCTCGAACAGGCTGGCCACCGCCTCGATGCTCTCCTCGGTGCAGATGGGCTTGCCGCAGTCCTTGCAGTAGAACACGGGGATGGGCAGACCCCAGCGGCGCTGGCGGCTGATGCACCAGTCGGTACGCTCCAGGATCATGGAGCGCATACGATCCTTGCCCCATGCGGGTACCCAGCGCACGTCCTCGCAGGCGGCGATGGCGTCGTCCTTGAAGGAGTCCACAGAGCAGAACCACTGGGGGGTGGCGCGGAAGATGATGGGATTCTTGCAGCGCCAGCAGTGGGGATAGCTGTGGACGATGTCCTCGCTGGCAAACAGGGAGCCGTTGTCCTTCATATCCTGCAAAATGACGGGGTTAGACGCGTCGGTGGTCATGCCCTCGTACTTGCCGGCGTAGGCGGTGTGCTTGCCCTGATCGTCTACCGGCACCACCATGTCCATGCCGTAGCGGCGGCAGGTCTCATAGTCGTCGGCGCCGAAGCCGGGCGCGGTGTGGACGCAGCCGGTACCGGAATCCATGGTGACGTAGTCTGCCAGCACCAGACGGGAGGTCTTGGGCAGGAAGGGGTGGTCCGCCAGCATATTTTCAAAGAAGCTGCCGGGGTGGGTCTCCACGATCTCATAGCTGTCGAAGCCGCCGATCTTCATGACCTTCTCGGTCAGCGCCTCGGCCATGACGTACAGCTCGCCGTTGGGGGCCTTCACCACCGCGTAGCTCTCGTCGGGATGCAGGGCGATGGCCAGGTTGCCGGGCAGCGTCCAGATGGTGGTGGTCCAGATCACGAAGGACAGCTTGCTGTGATCCAGATGGGACAGCTTGCCCAGATCGTCGTGGATGGGGAACTTGACATAGACGGTGGTGCAGGGATCGTCCTTGTACTCGATCTCCGCCTCGGCCAGCGCCGTCTCGTCGTGGGGACACCAGTACACGGGCTTGAGACCCTTGTAGATGTGGCCGTTCTGGTACATCTTGCCGAAGACCCGAACCTCCTGCGCCTCAAAGCCGGGATCCATGGTCTTGTAGGGATGCTCCCAGTCGCCTACCACACCCATGCGCTTGAAGCCCTCGCGCTGGACGTCGATATAGTGGTCGGCAAACTCATGGCAGGCGGTGCGGAAGTCCGCCACGCTCATGGCCTTGTGGTTCAGCTTGTTCTGCTTGATGATGGCGGACTCGATGGGCATACCGTGGTTGTCCCAGCCGGGGATATAGGGGGTATAGTAGCCCCGCATGGCGTACATACGGGTGATAAAGTCCTTCAGGGACTTGTTCAGGGCGTGACCCATGTGCAGCGCGCCGTTGGAGAACGGAGGGCCGTCGTGCAGGGAGAACAGGGGCTTGCCCTCGTTCTTCTTCAGCAGCTCGTTGTAGAGGTCGATCTCCTCCCAGTGCTTGAGCATATCCGGCTCGCGCTTGGGCAGGCCCGCCCGCATGGGAAAACCGCTCTTGGGCATATTCAGTGTCTTTTTGTACTCCATGTTGCGTCTCCTTTTATCTGATTTTTTGAATGACAAAATAAAAAGCGCCTTTGCCTCCTAAGAGACAAAGGCGCGTAAAAGCATCCTCTGCGGTACCACTCTCGTTGTCACAGCTGTGACCACTCATCCCCACCAACCGTGGGTACGGGAAGATAACGGCCCGCCGCCGTCCGCGCTTACCGGCTGAAAAGCCATCAGGCGGATGCTCAGGAGTGATACCCCAGACCGGCTGCCCGTCCGCCTTTCACCAAATGGCGGCTCTCTTTGCGCGGCAGGGAGGCGGGGCGCGTCTCCATCATCGCAGTTATACAGTGTATCCTTGAGATAACGCTACTATACTCACAAAAACTGCCCTTGTCAATGGCAATTTTGCTGAAAAACCCGCTTTTTTACAGGATACCGGCCAGTATCAGCAGTCCCACCGCACCCATGACCGTGTAGAGCACGCCGCAGATGGTCAGCAGCACGGTAATGGCCTTGTAGAGGGTGCTGTCCTTTTTGGTGTGCTTGAAGCGGCGGATGTAGAACAGGGACAGGCACGCCAGACCCAGCAGCAGAGAGGACAGGCTGTTGAGCAGGACGCTGTCCTTGTAGACCGCCAGACGCAGCACCAGCACCACCAGCAGAGCGCCGAACACCACGCCCAGCCAGATCTTCAGCCATGTGGGGAGCTGTACCCGCTCCTGCTGGGCGGCCTTGTCCATGATCTTCTGTGCCATGTAGTTGCCGGCGGTATAGCCGCCGTAGTTGCTGTTTTTCTTCTTGTGATGCACGTTTTTGTTGGGGTTGCCCTTTGCCTTGCGGATGGCTTCCTCCTGATTGGCATAGTGGTTCACGTTTACTTGGGCTTTGTTCTTAGCCATGGGTCATTCTCCTTCTGTCATTTGATCGGTGAGATAGCGGCGCAGCAGGTCGAGGGCGTGGTGGGCGGACAGGGTGCGGATACGCTCCCGGTCGCCGCCCAGCGCCAGCTGCCGGACAAAGACGCCCTCCGGTGCGGACAGGGCGACAAACACGGTGCCAACCGGGTTGCCCCGGTCGTCGCCGTCCGGCCCGGCCAGCCCGGTGACGGACAGGGCCAGATCCGAGCCGGTGAGGACGCGGACGCCCATGGCCATGGCGCGGGCCACGGGAGCGGACACGGCGCCGCAGGATTCCAGCAGGGAGGCCGGTACCCCCAGCACATGGTTTTTTACTCCGTTGGTATAGCTGACCACGCCGCCCAGAAACACCTGCGACGCGCCGGGGACATCCGTCAGGCGCTTGGCGATGAGGCCGCCGGTACAGCTCTCGGCGGCGGAGAGGGTCAGATGCCTGTCCCGGCAGAGGCGGAATACCGCCTCCTCCAGCCCGGAAACATCTTCGCCGTAGAGATAGCCGCCCAGCCGCCGCCGTACCTCCGCCAGCACCGGCGCCATCCGGGCTTCGCAGGCCGCTTCGTCATCGGCGCGGGCCGACAGGTGCAGCGACACCTCGCCGGGCAGGGCGAAGGGCGACAGGGTCAGATCCGCCTCCTGCCGGAGAAGGTCGCTTAAAAGCTCCTGCACCTGCGGCTCCGTCAGGCCGAAGATCCGCAGGTCGTGGGAGCGGATCACCTGTCCGTGGCGCTGCTCCAGATAGGGCAGCAGACAGTGCTCCGCCAGATACCGGCACTCCGAGGGGACGCCGGGCAGCAGCACGGCGGTGACGCCACAGGCGGTAAAGGCGCAGCCGGGGGCGGTACCCACCGGGTTGCGGAACACGGTGCAGCCCGCCGGCAGATAGGCCTGCTGCAAATTGCAGGCAGGCATCTCCCGGTGGAACACGGTGTCGAAATAGCGGCGGATGTCCGCCTCCGCCTCCGGGTGGTAGACCAGCGGCGTGTCCAGCGCGGCGCACACCGCCGTTTTCGTCATATCGTCGTAGGTGGGGCCGAGGCCGCCGGTGAACACCAGCAGCTCCGCCCGCCGCGCAGCGGCGGTGACGGCGGCCTCCAGACGGTTCTCGTCGTCGCCCACGGCGGTGTGATACAGCACGTCCACACCGGCGGCGGTCAGCAGCTCCGACAGGAACCGGGCGTTGGTATTGGTGACGCCGCCGGTCAGCAGCTCACTGCCGACGGCGATGATCTCCGCAGTACGGGGCATGGAAAACGCCTCCTTAGAATGTGGGCTTGACGCGGATCATCTCCCGGTTGGCCATGGCCCGCTGGCACAGACCCTCCACGTCCAGCGCGCTCTCATACTCCCGGGCCTCCTCCACGCTGGGCTTGGTCTTGGGGTGGCGGGGGGTGAACACGGTACAGCAGTCCTCGTAGGGCAGGATAGAGGTGTCGAAGGTGCCGATCTTCCGGGCGATCTTCACGATCTCCTCCTTGTCAAGGCCGATGAGGGGGCGCAGCACCGGCATGGTGGTGACGTCCTCGCTGACAGCCAGCGCCTGCATGGTCTGGCTGGCCACCTGTCCCAGATTCTCACCGGTGACGAGGGCGCGGCAGCGCAGCTCCTGCGCCAGCATATCGGCAAGGCGCATCATGAAGCGGCGCATGATCAGGGTGAAGTGATCCTCCGGGCATTTGCGGCGGATCTCCTCCTGAATTTCGGTGAAGGGGATGATGAACACCGCCAGACGGCCGCACCACGGCGTCAGCTCCTGCGCCAGCTTCAGCACCTTCTCCCGGGCCAGCTCGCTGGTGTAGGGAGGGGAGGCGAAGTGGATCATCTCCAGCTGGACACCGCGCTTGGCGATCATGTAGCTGGACACGGGGCTGTCGATGCCGCCGGACAGCAGGCTTACCGCGTGGCCGCCCATCCCCAGCGGCAGTCCGCCGGCAGCGGCCTCTGCAGGGCCATGGACGTAGGCCGCGTCCTCCCGCACCTCCACATACACCGTCAGCTCCGGATGGTGGACGTCCACCGTCAGGTGGGGGAAGGCGTCGTGCAGCGCGCCGCCCACCCACTGGCTCAGCTGGATGCTGCCCATGGGGAAGGTCTTGTCGGCGCGCTTACTCTCCACCTTGAAGCTCTTGGCGGCGGTGAGGGCGCCGGCCAGATAGGTCTTGGCGGTGTCGAAGATGGCCTCCTTGGACTTCTCGCAGGGCAGGGCGCGGGTGATGGCGATGATGCCGAACACCTGCTTGCAGGCGGCGTAGGCCCCGGCGATGTCACAGGCGTCCTCCACCGGCTCCACATAGATGGTGGACTGGCGGGAGTAGATCTTGAATTTGCCGAAGGGCTGGGTGCGGCGGCGGATGTTGCTCATCAGCTTCATCTCAAAGCTGCGGCGGTTCAGTCCCTTCAGGACTACCTCGCCCAGCTTGCACAGGATGATCTCGTGCATGGTATGGTTTCTCCTTGTCGTTTTACTTGTCGTATTATTTTACCGCGCTCCAGGCGCACAGCACCAGCGTGGCCGCCAGCACGATGCTCACCGGCAGACGGAAGCGGCGGTAGAGGCGCTGTATGGCCGCGCCGCAGCCGAACCACAGCAGGCTCGCCAGCGCGCAGAAAAGGGTGAAGGCCAGTGCCGCCAGCAGCATGGCGCCGACGGCGGTTGTAAAGGGGATGACGTACACGGAAAAAATGCTCAGTGCCGCCACCCAGCTTTTCACGTTCAGGACCTGCAGCAGGATGCCACTCTGAAAGCTGCCCTCGCCGGAGCGCTGGTCGTCCCCGGCGGGCTTCAGACCGCTGCGCACCATGCCGAAGGCCAGATAGAGCATATACAGGGCGCCCAGCCACTTGAGATATGGCACCAGCGCCGGGATCTTTTCCGCCAGCAGCACATTCAGAAGGCCGCACAGGGCACACTTGACGAAAAGCCCGGCCATGCTCCCGGCGAAGAACCGCCAGAAGCGGGAACCGCCCGAGGCGCCCAGATACAGGCTCATCAGATTGTTGGGGCCGGGTGTCACGGCCATAATGGCGCAGTAGACCAGAAAGGCGGGGATGTTCATAGACTGCTCCTCATTTCAGGATACCGCTGCTGCGGAACTGGATGGCCTCCGCCAGATGGGACGCCTCGATGTGCTCGCTGCCCTCCAGATCGGCGATGGTGCGGGCCATACGCAGGATCCGGTCGTGGCTGCGGCCGGTAAGACCCAGCCGGTCAAAGGCGCCCTGCATCAGCCGTTCACCGGCGTCGTCCAGCTGGCAGTACCGCCCGATCATGGCGGGGGTCATGTAGGCGTTGCAGGACACCTCCGTGCCGGCGAAGCGCTGCTTCTGCACCTCCCGGGCGGCGTTGACCCGCTGCCGGATAACGGCGGAGGACTCCGGCGTATCCTTGCGGCGCATGGCCTCGTACTCCACGGAGGGTACCTCAATGTACATATCGATGCGGTCCAGCAGGGGGCCGGAGATGCGGCGCATATACTGCTCCACTTGATTTTCCGAGCAGGTGCAGCGGCCGGAGGGATGGCCGTACCATCCGCATTTGCAGGGGTTCATGGCGCACACCAGCATAAAGCGGCTGGGCAGCGTCAACGTCCCGGCGGCGCGGGTGATGGTGACGAAGCCGTCCTCCAGCGGCTGGCGCAGCGTCTCCAGCGCCGACTTGTCGAATTCCGGCAGCTCGTCCAGAAACAGCACGCCGTTGTGGGCCAGCGAGATCTCGCCGGGCCGCGGCGTGCCGCCGCCTCCCGCCAGCGACACGGTGGAGGCCGTGTGGTGGGGGCTGCGGAAGGGGCGCACATCCACCAGCGGGTGGGCGGCGTCGGTCATGCCGGCTACGGAGTAGATCTCCGTGGTCTGGAGGGATTCGGCGCGGGTCATATCGGGTAGAATGGAGGGGATGCGCCGTGCCAGCATGGACTTGCCCGCGCCGGGCGAGCCGATGAGCAGCACGTTGTGGCCGCCGGCGGCGGCGATCTCCAGCCCCCGCTTCACATTCTCCTGTCCCATCACATCGGCAAAGTCCGGCAGAGGACGGGCGGCGGGCTCCGGCTGCCAGCGGGCGGCGGGAGTCATGGGCGTCTCGCCCCTCAGGTGGGCGATGAGCTGGGACACATCCTCCACGCCGTAGACGGTGAGGCCGTCGGCCAGCGTGGCCTCGGCGGCGTTCTGCGCCGGGACGTACAGGGTCTTGATGCCCAGCCGGGCGGCGCACAGCGCCATGGGCAGCACGCCGGTGACAGGGCGCAGCGCCCCGGTGAGGCTCAGCTCACCCAGAAAGGCGGCGTCCTCCGGCAGAGGCTTCAGCTCCTCAGCCGCCGCCAGAATGCCCAGCAGGATGGGCAGGTCGTACAGCGTACCCTCCTTGCGGACACGGGCGGGGGCCAGATTCACGGTGATCCGGCTGACGGGGAACTTGGCGCCGCAGTTTTTTACGGCGGCACGGACGCGCTCCCGCGATTCCTTGACAGCGGCATCCGGCAGACCCACCACATCAAAGGCGGGCAGCCCGCCGGAGAGAAAACACTCCACCGACACCTCGTAGCCGCGGATGCCGGTGAGTCCCAGAGAACGCACGGTGACCACCATGGGCCGTCATCTCCCTTCCAATATGTCGTTCACCCCTCATCTTATCATAAAAATCGATGGGTGAACAGCGCTTTTTTCAAAAAAGCGGCGGGCGTTTTGCGCGGAACGACACTTTCGGGCGGGTATGAGATGAGAAAATTTGTGCATGGCGCTAAAAAAGTTTCACAGTAGTAGAAATCACAAAAATCAGGTTTACAGGGCAAAATGTTTGTGTTACTATCAACAATACAGACGGGAAAGCGTTTGTTACGGGATGCTTTCGCATGAACTTCCTTTCCGGCCGCCAGCGGAGGGCGGGGAGGGAGTGCTTTTGCCTGTGTACCGCACGGGCGAAGGCGGAATTTTGAAAAGACTATTTATTTAAGGAGGCACGTTATGGTAAGAAAAATGAAATCCATGGATGGCAATAACGCCGCAGCGCATGTTTCCTATGCGTTTTCCGAGGTTGCTGCCATCTACCCCATCACGCCGTCCAGCCCCATGGCCGACTTTGTTGACCAGTGGAGCGCCAACGGCCTGAAGAACATCTTCGGCACCAAGGTCAAGGTGGTCGAGATGCAGTCCGAGGCCGGTGCGGCCGGCGCCGTTCACGGCTCTCTGGGTGCAGGTGCGCTGACCACCACCTACACCGCGTCTCAGGGTCTGCTGCTGATGATCCCCAATATGTACAAGATCGCAGCAGAGCAGCTGCCCTGCGTGTTCCACGTCTCCGCCCGTACCGTGTCCACCCACGCCCTGAACATCTTCGGTGACCACTCCGACGTTATGGCGTGCCGCCAGACCGGCTTTGCCATGCTGTGCGAGGGCAACGTGCAGGAGGTCATGGACCTGAGCCCCGTGGCACATCTGGCTGCCCTGTCCGGCAAGGTTCCCTTCATCAACTTCTTCGACGGCTTCCGCACCAGCCATGAGATCCAGAAGATCGCCGTGTGGGACTACGAGGATCTGAAGGATATGTGCGACATGGACGCCGTGGCTGAGTTCCGCCGCCATGCCCTGAACCCCGAGCATCCCCATATGCGCGGCTCCCACGAGAACGGCGACATCTTCTTCCAGCACCGCGAGGCCTGCAACAAGTACTACGCCGAGCTGCCCGCCGTGGTGGAGAAGTACATGGACAAGGTCAACGCCAAGCTGGGTACCGACTATAAGCTGTTCAACTACTACGGCGCACCCGACGCTGACCGCGTCATCGTGGCCATGGGCTCCATCTGCGATGTGGCCGAGGAGGTCATCGACTACCTGAACGCCCACGGCGAGAAGGTGGGTCTGGTGAAGGTCCGCCTGTTCCGCCCCTTCGCTCCCGAGAAGCTGATCGAGGCCATTCCCGCCACCGCCAAGAAGATCGCCGTTCTGGACCGCACCAAGGAGCCCGGCTCCCAGGGCGAGCCTCTGTATCAGGACGTTGTCACCGCACTGGCCAACGCCGGCATGAACAACGTGCAGGTCATCGGCGGCCGCTACGGTCTGGGCAGCAAGGATACGCCTCCCGCCTCCGTGTTCGCCGTGTACAGCGAGCTGAAGAAGGCTGAGATGAAGCGTCAGTTCACCATCGGCATCGTGGACGATGTGACCAACATCTCCCTGCCCGAGGATGAGAACGCCCCCAACACCGCCGCAGAGGGCACCATCGAGTGCAAGTTCTGGGGTCTGGGCGGCGACGGCACCGTGGGCGCCAACAAGAACTCCATCAAGATCATCGGCGACCACACCGACAAGTACGTGCAGGCGTACTTCCAGTACGACTCCAAGAAGACCGGCGGCGTCACCATCAGCCACCTGCGCTTCGGCGACAAGCCCATCCGCTCCCCGTACTATATCAACAAGGCGGACTTCGTGGCCTGCCACAATCCCAGCTATGTCATCAAGGGCTTCAAGATGGTGCAGGACGTCAAGCCCGGCGGCGTGTATATGATTAACTGCCAGTGGGACTTCGACGAGCTGAACCACCACATGGACGCTGCCTCCAAGCGCTATATCGCCCGCAACAACATCCAGGTCTATACCATCGACGCCATTGATCTGGCCATCAAGATCGGTATGGGCAAGCGCAACAACACCATCCTCCAGTCCGCATTCTTCTCTCTGGCCAAGGTCATGCCCGAGGAGGAGGCCATCGCCTACATGAAGGAGAAGGCCAAGGCCTCCTACCTGAAGAAGGGTCAGGACGTGGTGGATATGAACTACAAGGCCATCGATCTGGGTGCCACCGCCTACAAGAAGATCGACGTGCCCGCCGACTGGGCCGACGCCGTGGATACCAAGGAGCCCAAGCAGCTCAAGGGCAAGCCCGAGCTGGTGAAGATGGTCAAGGATATTCTGGAGCCCGTGGGCAAGATGGACGGCGACAGCCTGCCTGTCTCCGCCTTCGTGGATCATGTGGACGGTCAGTTCGAGCTGGGCGCCGCCGCCTATGAGAAGCGCGGCGTGGCCGTGTCCGTTCCCACTTGGGACGCCGAGAAGTGCATCCAGTGCAACCAGTGCGCTTACGTCTGCCCCCACGCCACCATCCGTCCCTTCGCGCTGACCGCCGACGAGGCCGCCAAGGCTCCCGAGGCCGCCAAGATCGTGGACGTGAAGGCCGGCAAGGGCAAGGGCGAGTACAAGTTCACCATGGCCGTCAGTCCTCTGGACTGCATGGGCTGCGGCGTCTGCATCGGCGCCTGCCCCGTCAACGCGCTGACCATGGTGGCACAGGAGGGCGAGCTTGCCCAGCAGGATGTGTTCGACTACTGCGTGGCCGAGGTCGCCGAGAAGAAGGATATGCAGGACAACACCGTCAAGGGCAGCCAGTTCAAGCAGCCCATGCTGGAGTTCTCCGGCTCCTGCGCCGGCTGCGCCGAGACCAGCTATGCCCGTCTCGTCACCCAGCTGTTCGGCGATCATATGTATGTCTCCAACGCCACCGGCTGCTCCTCCATCTGGGGCGGTCCTGCGGCTACCTCTCCCTACTGCACCAACAAGGAGGGCCACGGCCCCGCATGGTGCAACTCCCTGTTCGAGGATAACGCCGAGCACGGTCTGGGTATGTTCACCGGCCAGAACAAGATCCGCGAGGATCTGGCTGACAAGACCCGCCAGCTCATCGCTGTGGAGTGGGCCCGTCCTGAGCTGAAGGCCGCTGCACAGGCATGGCTGGACACCATGGACGACGGCACCGCCAACGCCGAGCCCACCAAGGCCTACGTCAAGGCACTGGAGGAGAGCATCTGCACCGTGGAGGAGCTGGCTGCCGTGCCGCAGCTTGCCGAGCACGCCGCTGAGCTGAAGGCCAAGGGCGCTCTGCTGTGCGACTGCGAGGCCTGCACGCTGGCTGCCGACATCCTCAGCAAGAAGGAATACCTAGCCAAGAAGTCCATGTGGATCTTCGGCGGCGACGGCTGGGCCTACGACATCGGCTACGGCGGACTGGATCACGTCATCGCCTCCAAGCAGGACGTGAACATCTTCGTGTTCGATACCGAGGTGTACTCCAACACCGGCGGACAGGCGTCCAAGGCCTCCAACATCGGTCAGGTGGCACAGTTTGCCGCGGCCGGTAAGGAGATCAAGAAGAAGAGCCTGTCTGAGATCGCCATGCAGTACGGCTATGTGTACGTGGCACAGGTGGCCATGGGCGCCAACCCCGCCCAGACCATCAAGGCCATCACCGAGGCCGAGGCCTATCATGGCCCGTCCCTGATCATCGGCTACAGCCCCTGCGAGATGCACAGCATCAAGGGCGGCATGATGAACTGCCAGAAGGAAATGAAGAAGGCCGTGGAGTGCGGCTACTGGAACCTGTTCCGCTACAACCCCGAGGGCGAGAAGAAGTTCACGCTGGACTCCAAGGCGCCCGCCGGCGGCTATCAGGAGTTCCTGATGAACGAGGCTCGTTACTCCCGCCTGACCCGCGAGTTCCCCGAGCGTGCGGACGTGCTGTTCCAGCGCAACGAGGACGAGGCCAAGGCCCGCTACGAGCACCTGCTGAAGCTGGTGGAGATGTACGACAAATAAGCCGTACCCGCCAACGGATAAAGGCACATAAAAAGACCGCCGCGCTCTGCGCGGCGGTCTTTTTCCGTCCGTGGGAGAGGAGGGCTCCTCCGGGAGGGCGAATGTCCCGGCAAGGTGGGGAAATTTTCCGGGGAAGCTTGACGATGCGGCGACAGGCCGCGTATAATAGTGCCATATTTTGCGTGCGGGGGACGAGTCGATGAAGAAGAGATGGATCGCGCTGGTGCTGGCTGCCGCCGTGGTGGGGCTGCCCTCGTGGGGCGTGCTGGCGCTTACGGGAGCGGGAACGGCTGCGGCAGGGGAGACGGAGTCGATGCAGGACACGACCAGAGCCTGCGTCTGCGCGGCGGAGGAGGCCATACTGTCCGCGGCGGAGCCGCTGTCCGCCGCCGTGGAGCAGCTGCGGGCGGACATTGCCGAGACAGCGGAAAAAACCATGCGCCTTACGCCGCCGGCGCAGATCGATCTGGGCTGGTGGCAGTCCCATTACCGGGATATCATCGGGTATGTGTACAGTCCGGGCACGCCCATCAGCTACCCCATCGCCTACGACGGCGACAACGACTATTACCTGCACCACGACCTGTATGGCAATTACAGCGTGTACGGCACCATTTTTCTGGACGCCCGCGCCAACCGGGACTTCACCTCCCAGAGCAATATGCTGTACGGACACCACATGGCGGACGGTACCATGTTCGCCTCCATCTCCGGGTACAAGCAGCAGTGGTACTACGACGCCCACCCGTATTTCTACCTGTACACCAACGCGGGGACATACCGGGTGGATCTGTTCGCGGGGCTGATCGTCCCCGGCGAGCATGAGGTGTTCAACACCTCGTTCAACGATACGGATCTGGCGCGCTTTATCAGCCAGTCTACCTTCAACGCCGGGCGGGGCATCCCCACCGGACGCATTGTGGGTATGTGTACCTGCTCCTATGAGGCGGACAACTACCGCTTTGTGGTGCTGGGCGAGATGACACCCTTGACGGAAGGAAATGACCAATGACAGAACAGGAAAAACAGGCATGGTATGAAACGGTGCTGGCGCGGGCCAATCAGGCGGGCGCCTACGCCGCCATCGGCGGGATGCAGGTGGTGGCCGTGGGCGACGGCTGGGCGAGAAGCGAATTGCAGCTGACGGCGCAGCACTGGAACCCCATGGGCATCGTACACGGCGGCGTGTACTGCACGATGATGGATCAGGCGGCGGGGACGGCGGCCTGCTCGCGGGGCAGTTTTTGCCGCACGGTCAATTGTGAGGTGCGGTTTCTGGCCGCCGCAAAGAGCGGCAGGCTGACCTGCTATGCGGAGGCGGTGCGTATGGGGAAAACCATCCACGTCATCCGGGCGCGGGTGGAGGATGAAAACGGCACGGTGTGCGCCGACGGCGTATACACCTTCCGCATGAAGCAGATGGAGCTGCCGGAGGTACAATAAAACGAGGGGTCACGCGATGCGTGACCCCTCGTTCTGTTGCTTCAGTTCTGCTGATACAGCCGCAGCTCCGTGACCAGCGGATAGCTGACAGGCTCGCACCCGTCCAGATCGGCGTGGTGCATATCCACGGCGGTGATCTGGCTGTTGTCGTAGGTGGTGTAGTAGTATACGCCCCGGTCGGCGTTGCAGCAGCCGGTGTACAGTGTCAGCTCGCATTCGCCGCCGGCCAAGCGGCAGCAGCCCCGCTGCTGCTCCACCGAGCCGAGGATGTGGAACAGCTGGCTCAGGCTCTCCGTCGCGCCGTCGCCGGAGACGGAGTTGGCCCGCACAAAGGCCGCCCGCACGAACCGGGACTGGGAGGACAGATCTCCCGGCAGCCCCATGGCACCCATGCCCCGACTGTACGTTGTCAGAGGCAGCGCCGGCGCGAAGTGGTTCACTGGTGGCTCCGGCGACAGCTGGGCGTAGTTATTCAGGGCGAACAGCTGCGTGGGGAAGGGCGGGTTGTTGGTCAGCACCCCCGCCGGATCGTCGTAGATATGGAGCCCGTCCGCTACCGACTCCACCACGATGCAGCCGGTGCGATCCGCCACCATCCAGTGGAGCTGAGCCGTGGGCAGACCGGCGGAATAGGGCGTGTCGGTGATGTTGGCCTGTGCCAGCAGCGTCCGGGCCTCCGCCAGCGTGGCGCAGCGTCCCAGCAGCCACGGGATCAACTCAAACTGGGCTACGTTCTCCCGGCCGCCCTCCGGACGCCCGTATACCGCGTTGCCCACGAAGTTCAGTCCCGCGATGCACAAGCCCTTTTCATTGACGGCGTCGTAGTACAGGGGGAAGCCGTCCTGCATATGGGCCATGCCGATCATGGCGTAGTGCGTCTCCATCGCCGCGCCGTGGCGCAGCGCCAGCGGCCAGTTCCGGGGCGTGATGACCACACTCTCCCCGAAGGACTGCTCATAGTCCAGATTGCGCCCGAAATAGAAATGCTTGGTCTGATATGTGGCTGCCGTACACATGGCGCCGCCTCCTTTGTTTTTTTCACAGTATGCCCCGCGGCGAGGGAAAAACTCGCCGTGGGGCATTTTTTCACATCCGCTTGTCTTTTTTCAGCACGGCCTGCACCGCCGCGTGAACGGCGGACTCAAAGCCGCCCTGCTGGAGCGCCAGCAGACCCTCCACCGTGGTGCCGCCGGGGGATGTGACCCGGTCGATCAGCGCCCACGGGTGCTGGCCGGACAGGCGCACCATGCGGCCGCTGCCCTCCGCCATGGCGGCGGCGATCTCCACCGCCATACCCTTGGGCATACCGGCCTGTACCGCCGCCTCCGCCAGCGCGTTGATGTACAGGTATGTGTAGGCAGGGGCGGCGCTGCCGATGGCGCTGACGATGCCCATGAATTTCTCCGGCACCTCCACCGCCGTGCCGAAGGTGCCAAGCAGCGTGGCTGCCAGCGCCTTTTGCTCATCAGAGACGGCATCGTTGACGCACCAGCCGGTGACGGACGCGCCCACCACCGCATTGATGTTGGGCATGACACGGATGATGGCCGCCTGTCCCAGACGGGCCTCCAGCCACGCCAGCTCCTTGCCCGCCGCCACGGATATGAACAGTCTGCCGGACGGGGGCGCAAGCTCTGCCAGCACTCCCTCCAAAATCTGGGGCTTTACCGCCAGCACCACCACGTCGCTGGCATCCAGCACCGCCTGATTGGACGGCAGCAGCCGCAGACCGCACTGTTCCACCAGCTCCTTCGCCTTTTCCGGGTGGGGATTGTGGCCGCAGAGGGTCACGCCCTCCAGCTGCGCTGCCGCGATGCCCCGCACCATGGCGGAGGCCATATTGCCCAAGCCGATAAATCCGATGACCATAGCTGTCGCCTCCCTTTACTGCGGCATGATCTGTACGATGCCCCGGGAACAATCCACGGACACCGTCACGCCGTCCTGCAAGCGCCGGGTAGCCTGCACCGCGCCGATGATCACCGGCTTGTGCAGCAGCAGACCCACCGTGGCCGTATGCCCCTCGGCGCTGATCTCCTCGCTGATGACAGCCGCCGCCTCCTTCATGTAGGGCAGCAGCTCATTGTTGGTGTAGGGTACCACCAGCACATCGCCGGGGCGGAACTTCCCCGCCACCTCCTCCGGCGTGCGGCAGACGCACAGTGGGCCGGAGGCTGTCTCGTCGCCGATGCCGGTGCCGTTGACCAGCGCGCCGCCCACCTGCTCGATGCGGATCATGTTGGTGGTGCCGGACACGCCCACGGGTACGCCGGCGGTGACCACCACCAGATCGCCGTGCTTGATAAGCCCCGCCTGCTCCGCCGTGTCAATGGCGGAATGCACCAGCTCGTCGGTGCTGTCCGCCCGCTCCATCATGATGGGGACAAGACCCCAGTACAGCGCCATCTGGCGGCGGATCTGGGGATCCAGCAGCAGCGCCACCACCGTGGCCTCCGGACGGAACCGGCTGACCATCTGGGCGGTGATGCCCCCCTGACTGACGGTGAGGATGGCGTCGGCGCCGATATCCGCCGCCGTGGTGCAGGCGGCGTGGGCGGTGGCAGCCGTCACAGACAGATGAGTGCGGGAGGGCGGTACCGTCCCGCGGGAGCAGTCGATGTTGCTCTCGGTCTTGCGGGCGATGGCGTCCATGGTCTTTACCGCCTCCACCGGGTACTTGCCCGCCGCCGTCTCGCCGGAGAGCATGATGGCGCTGGTGCCGTCATAGATGGCGTTGGCCACGTCGGTGATCTCGGCACGGGTGGGCCGGGGATTTTCGACCATGGAGTCCAGCATCTGGGTGGCGGTGATGACCGGCTTGCCGCAGGCCACGCACTGGGCGATCATGTCCTTCTGGATGGCGGGGATCTCCGTAAAGTCGATCTCCACGCCCATGTCGCCGCGAGCCACCATGACGCCGTCCGCCTCGGCCAGGATCTCCCGCAGGTTGCTGACGCCCTCCTGATTTTCGATCTTGGCGATGATGCGGATACGGGAGTGGGCGGCATTCAGCACGCGGCGGATCTCCCGGACATCGGCGGCGCAGCGGACAAAGCTGGCGGCGATGAAGTCGAAGCCCTGCTCTACACCGAACAGGATGTCGTCCTTGTCCTGCTGGCTCATGTAGGGCATGGACAGGGACACGCCGGGTACGTTGACGCCCTTGTGATTCTTCATGACGCCGCTGTTCTCCACCCGGCAGCGGATGGTCTTGGCCGTCGTCTCCAGCACCGTCAGGCGCACCAGCCCGTCATCCAGCAGGATGGTGTCTCCGGCGTTCACATCCTGCGGCAGCTGGGGGTAGGTGATGGCGCAGCCCGTCTCGTCGCCCTCCACGTCCTCGGTGGTCAGGGTGAAGGCCTGCCCGGCGGCCAGCTCCACGGAGCCGTTTTTGAAGTTGCGCAGCCGCACCTCCGGCCCCTTGGTGTCCAGCATGGCCGCCACCGGCAGATCCAGCTCCTCCCGCAGGGCCTTGACGGCGTCCAGCCGCACCTTATGCTCCGAATGGGTGCCGTGGGAGAAGTTGAACCGGGCCACGTTCATGCCCGAGAGCATCATCTCCCGCAGCACGCCCTCCTTGTCGGTGGCGGGGCCGAGTGTACAAACGATCTTCGTTTTTCTCATATCATGAACTCCTTTTCAACGTGGGAAAGCGTTTGCTTTGCATAGGATATATCCTTATTTTAGCAGTATTCGCCGGCGGCGGCAAGAAAAAAACCTGTGCGCCCGCGTAACTGCATCATAATCCGTCAGACCGGCGCTGTCAAGGCGGCAAAAGACGCAAAAGAACGGAGCCGAAGGGCTCCGTTCTTCTCGCTTGGTTCAGTCTGCGAACAGCGGTGTGGACAGATAACGGTCGCCGGTGTCCGGCAGCAGCGCCACAATGGTCTTGCCCGCGTTCTCCGGGCGCTTGGCAAGCTCGATGGCCGCCCACAGCGCCGCGCCGGAGGAGATACCCACCAGCACGCCCTCGCTGCGGCCCAGCTCCCGGCCCAGCCGGAAGGCGTCCTCGTCCGCCACGGCGATGATCTCGTCGTATACCGCCGTGTCCAGCACCTCCGGCACGAACCCCGCGCCGATGCCCTGGATCTTGTGAGCGCCCGCCACGCCGGTGGACAGCACGGCGGAGGCCTTCGGTTCCACCGCCACCACCTTTACGGCGGCGTTTTGAGACTTCAGATACCGCCCCACGCCGGTGACGGTGCCGCCGGTGCCTACGCCCGCCACGAAATAGTCCACCTGCCCGTCGGTGTCCGCCCAGATCTCCGGGCCGGTGGTCTCAAAATGCGCCTTGGGGTTGGCGGGATTGACGAATTGGCCGGGGACGAAGCTGCCGGGGATCTCCTTAGCCAGCTCCTCGGCCTTGGCGATAGCGCCCTTCATGCCCTTGGCACCCTCGGTGAGCACCAGCTCCGCGCCATAGGCATTCATGAGCTGGCGGCGCTCCACGCTCATCGTCTCCGGCATGACAATGATGATGCGGTAGCCCCGTGCTGCCGCCACGGAGGCAAGGCCGATGCCGGTATTGCCGGAGGTGGGCTCGATGATGACGCTGCCGGGCTTCAAGGCTCCCTTGGCCTCGGCATCGTCGATCATGGCCAGCGCCACCCGGTCCTTTACACTGCCGCCGGGGTTGAAATACTCCAGCTTGGCGAGGATACGGGCGTTCAGGCCGAATTTCTTTTCAATATGGGTCAGCTCCAGCAGCGGCGTCCGGCCGATCAGCTGGTCAGCAGATGTATAGATACGGGACATACAGATCCTCCTTTTCGGTATCACATTACGTTACTTTTATCGTATGGCGCACCCGTGTGCGGGACAGCTGCTGCCCTCGCAACATCGAAAGTCTGTATGGTCTGCGCGGCGCTGCGTCCCCATGGTATGCCCTCCTTTTGACAATTTACTACCCGTTTGGTAGGTTTAATACGTTATAGCACCGCCGTCTGGATTTGTCAACAGAAAATTTCAGTGACTGCGGCGCACGCACCACCGGCGCTGTCCGGCATAGAATGGGAACGGAGAGGGATTCTCCATATTTTTTGTGACAGGAGGTCACAGGTCTAATGAGTATACATCTCCGTCATGCTGCCGCCTGCTATCAGGCCCCCGACGGGGAGGTGGAGGCGGTACGCGACGTATCCTTTGACGTGGCGCAGGGGGAGTTTGTCAGCCTGGTGGGGCCGTCCGGCTGCGGCAAATCCACGCTGCTGGGCGCCATCGCCGGGCTGGAGACGCTGTCCGGCGGCACCGTCGAGGTAGCGGGCGTACCCGTAACAGGGCCGTCCCGCCGCGTGGGATTCATGCCACAGCGGGATCAGCTGTTTGAGTGGAAAAGCATCTGGGACAACGTGACGCTGGGTCTGGCGGTGCAGCGAGAGAGAGGGAGCGCCGCCTACGACCATGTGGCGGAGCTGCTGGCGCGCTATGAACTGGCGGGCTTTGCCAAAAAGCGTCCCTGCCAGCTGTCCGGCGGAATGCGGCAGCGTTGTGCGCTGATCCGCACGCTGGCCACCGATCCGGAGATCCTGCTGCTGGATGAGCCGTTTTCCGCGCTGGACTATCAGACCCGCCTTGCGGTGTCGGCGGATATCTGGCGCATCATCCGACAGGAGGGCAAGACCGCCTTGCTGGTGACCCACGACATCGCGGAGGCGGTGAGTATGTCCGACCGGGTGGTGGTGCTGTCCGCCCGCCCCGCCGTGGTGAAAACGGTACTGGATATGGGGCCGCTGCGGGGACTGCCGCCGCTGGAGCGGCGGAATACGCCGGAATTCCACCGGTATTTCGATCTGATATGGAAGGAGCTGGATGTGCATGGCTGATATCCCGCTGTCTCCGCGCCGGCTGGCGTATCTGGCCGGCGTCCGGCGGCAGAAGCGCCGCATCCGCATCTGGCAGATCGCGCTGCTGGTCGGGCTGTTCGGCTTCTGGGAGCTGAGCTGCCGCGCCGGGCTGTCCGACGGATTTCTGGTCAGCTGCCCCAGCCGCATGGCGGCCACGTTCTGGTCGCTGTGCCGTTCCGGACAGCTATGGCGCCACATCGGCGTGTCCTGTCTGGAGACGGTGGCGGGCTTCACCGTTGGAACGCTGCTGGGTACGGCGGTGGCGGTGCTGATGTGGTGGTCGGACACGACGGCGCGTATCCTCGACCCCTATCTGGTGGTGCTGAACGCCCTGCCGAAAACGGCGCTGGGGCCTATCTTCATCGTCTGGATGGGCGCTGGTACGGGAGCCATCGTCACCATGACGCTGGCCATTTCGCTGATCGTGACGATCCTGAATATGTACACGGGCTTCCGTGCCACCGACCCGGAGAAGGTGCGCCTGATGCGCACGCTGGGAGCCACGCGGCGTCAGATCCTGTGGATGCTGGTGTTTCCCGCCAACTGTCCCACCCTGTTCTCCACACTGAAGGTGAATGTGGGCCTTTCGTGGGTGGGCGTTATCATGGGCGAGTTTCTTGTTTCGCGTGCCGGTCTGGGCTATCTCATCGTCTACGGCTCGCAGGTGTTCAACATGGATCTGGTGATGACCAGCGTGCTGATCCTGGCGGCTGCGGCGGTGCTGATGTACCTGCTGGTGCTGCGGGGAGAAAAATTTTTGAATCATTATTGGGGGGTACGAGCATGAAGAAACTGCTGACATTTTTCTGTCTCGCCGCCCTGCTGCTGCCGGTGCTGCTCACCGGCTGCGGCAGCGGCGGAGAGCAGGCCGCGTCCGTCACCGTCCGGCTCAACGAGGTGACCCACTCCGTATTCTATGCGCCGCAGTATGTGGCCATGAAGCAGGGGTTCTTTGCCGACGAGGGACTGGAGGTGGAGCTGACCAACGGCGGCGGCGCGGATAAGGTCATGACCGCCGTGGTGTCCGGCAGCGCCGATATCGGCTTGGCAGGGCCGGAGAGCTGCATCTACATTTATAACCAGGGCAAGGACGATCACCCGGTGATCTTCGCCCAGCTCACCAAGCGGGACGGCTCGTTTCTGGTGGGACGCACCGGCGGCAGCTTCTCGTGGGACGATCTGCGGGGCTGTACGGTCATCGGCGGCCGCAAGGGCGGCGTGCCGGAGATGACGCTGGAGTATGTGATGAAGCAGAACGGCGTCGTTCCGCAGGTGGACGCGGTGGTGGACACCTCCGTGCAGTTCAACATGATGGCAGGCGCCTTTACCGGCGGGCAGGGGGACTATGTGACGCTGTTTGAGCCCACTGCCACCGAGGTGGAGCGGGCCGGACACGGCTATGTCCTCTGTTCCATCGGGGAGGAGTCCGGCGAGATCCCCTATACCGCCTATTTTGCCAGCCAGAGCTATATGGAGGCCCACCCCGACGTGGTGCAGGGCTTCGCTAACGCCATTGCCCGGGCGCAGCGGTGGATCACTGAGCACACCGACCGGGAGGTGGCGGAGGCCATCTGCGAGCAGTTCCCCGACACGGCCCTCGACGTGCTGGAGGCCGTCACCGCCCGCCACCGGCAGATCGACGCGTGGAACACCGTACCCATGATGCAGCAGTCCGCGCTGGAGCGGCTGGAGACGGTGATGACCGAGGCCGGCGAGCTGCAAAGATCCGACTGGGTGGACTTTGAACAGCTGGTGGACAACAGCTTTGCGGAGGCGGCAGTGGCCCGGCTGGGATAGCTGGCATAAATCAAGGAGGGACGCGCCCGGCGCGTCCCTCCTTGTGCGTTCAGCGCAAGGCGCTGATGATGCTCTGGTATTTGTTGATGTCCGAGCCGCCGTTCCACGTCATGAAACCGCCGGTGCAGCCGGTGTCCCGCAGCGCCTTGACCTCCGCGGCGATCTCCGCCGCGCCATAGGTGTTATACGGCTCCCAGAGGGCGTTGTACGCCTGGATCCATGTGCGCACCGCCGCGGGAGAAACCGTTTCCTTCTGCCGCTCCGCCGCCGATGCACCGAACATATGCACCGTGTCGTAGGGATGCTCCCACGGCTTATAGTCGCCCTGCGCGCTGTAATGATCGGGGTAGGGCATACCGGAAATGGCGTCCACCGCCGCGCTGATGGCGGGCCAGTACTGGCCACAGGCGGTGACGTAGGGGTTGGCGCACTCACCGAACACATCGCCGGACAGATAGTACCCCGCGCCGTGGAGCCGCTCCGCCGCATACAGCAGGAAGCGCTGCACCGCCTGCGCCTTGCTCTCGCCGTAGGTGTTGCGGTAGTCGATGGTGCCGGCTTTCTCATAGCGGTACGCCCCATCGGGGAAGCGGATGTAGTCGAACTGGATCTCGTTGAAGCCGAGAGACGCCGCCTCCAGCGCCAGATCCACCTTATATTGCCAAACCGTGCGGTTGTAGGCGCTGGGCCAGTACATGGAGCTGATCTTCAGCGGTGTGCCGTCGAGGTCGGAAATCACATATTCCGGGTGATCCGCCGCCAGATGAGCGTCGTTGAACACGGTGATGCGTCCGATCAGATAGTAGCCCGCGTCCTTCAGCTTCTGCACGTTGGCGCGGAAGCCCTCCATGGTATCCATGGCCGCCGCGTAGGCGGAGGGACTGTACTGCTGCATCACCGGCGAGGCGTAGGACACCGCGGTGCCGTCCACGATGTCCACCACAAAGGCATTGACGCCGCTGCCCTCCGCCACCCGGAGGTAGTTGTCCGCGTACTGGACGGCAGAGCCGTTGAGGTACAGCGCCCGCACCTCGTCGGGCATATCGTTGCCTGCGATGGGGCCCTTTTCCACCGGGAAGTAGTCCAGCCCCGCCGCGTCGCCGCCGCCCCAGCTATCGCCCCGCGCGGCGTGGAGTTGGTACAGCGCCTCGTCGTACTGGGCCTGCGCCTCCGGCTCCGTCATGCGGATGTTGGCGTCGGCGATGTAGCCCTCGCCCCGGTCGCAGGAGACCTTCCAGCGCAGCACATTGCCGTCCTCATCCAGTCCGTCAAAGCCGATGACCGTCAACGCCATGCCCTTTTCCACGGCGCAGCCGGGGACGGCGCCCGTCTCATCCAGCAGGCTCATGCCCCGCAGGGCGTACACGATATCCACCTGCACCGTCTTGGTGGGGTCGTCGGTCAGACGCGCCGCGTCCAGCAGCACATAGCTGTCCTCCCCGTTGACGATGCGCACGCGCCCGTCCTCCCGGGGCTGCTCCAGATCTGCGGGTACATAGGCCACCTGACTGCCCCGCACCAGTACGCCCAGCATCTCGCCGCTGTCGGCGTCATACACCGGCGCGGAGGAGGCATCCGAGGCCACATAGCCGATGGCGGTCTCGGGTCGGGGCGGCGGCAGCTGCTGCCGGTATAGGTATATACCCAGGCAGACCAGACCTGCCAGACACAGCAGGATGATGACGATCCCCACGGTGCGGCCGGCGCTGCCGGTTCTTTCCTTTGTTGACATAATGAATTCTCCTTGTTCGTTTTGGGCTTGTGCCGGTCATTATACGACATTTTCTGCGATATTTCTACCCAAATGTTGTGGTTTGCCCGACAAATTTTTCGTATTTTTTGTGTTTCCGCCGTATTTTTTGTAGACAACGGCAAAAACCGATGGTATACTGTCAATGATTATTATTATGTAAATCAGCGGGTATTTCCACACCGCTTTACCAATATGTGATAAAGGCAGGGTGTATGTAATGAAAAGGATGAAACGAGGAACCGCGATCGCGCTGACCGCCGCGCTGGTGCTGGGTCTGCTGGCCACCGCGCTGATGGCCGCCAGCAAGAACTGGACGGGCGCCGGTCTGGGCGATCTGAGCCAGTACTACGAGACGGGCAACAGCGCCAATCCGGGACGTATCTCCACGGTACCCGGCGATCCCGGCGGCAAGTCCTACGGCATTTATATGTTTGCCAGCAAGGCCGGAACGCCGCTGAGCTTCATCAAGTGGCTGCAGGAGTTCAAGGAAGGCTCCATTTACCGGGATATGGGTGATACGCTGTACAACGCCTATGCCTATAACCAGGCGGGGAAATACTCTCCCGGCTACGGCAGCAATTTCGATGCCACATGGGAACGGGTAGCAGAATCCTACACAAGCGAGTTCACCCAGTCCCAGAAGGACTTCTGGGAGACCCACGCCTATGCGGATCTCTTGGCCAACATCAAGTCCGCCGTCCCCTCCTTTGACATCGCAGACTACTCGCTGGCACTGCGCAACGTGTTCTGGAGCCGCAGCGTACACCACGGCGCCGGTGTGATCCGCGGCGCCAACAGCAGCGATGGCCGCAGCGGCGCCACCGGTGTCATCCTCCGCGCCTTCGACGCGCTGGGCGGCTTCAAAAACCAGAGCGAGGCGGAGATCATTCAGGCCATCTACGCCGAGTGCAGCAAGCTGGACAAAAACCCCTCCTCCAATTTGGAAAGACGGATGTCTGGCAGCACAGCAGGGAAGTACGGCGTCGCCGGCCAGACGATGGCCTACTTCGTCGGCAGCTCCGGCGATGTGCAGCTCAGCGTCTACGCCCGCCTGCACATCAATGAACCGGCGGACGCCGTTGTGATGCTGTACCAAAACACCGATGCGCCGCTGCCCAATGGCGATTACCGCATTTCGCTCCACGGCGCCACCAGCCAGGCGCTGGCCGCCGATCTCTCCGGACTGACCGGCGCCGCCTCTGCCGGAGGGTTTCAGTTCACCTACTACGACAGCGGCTACTACACCCTGTCCATCAATAACCGCCGTCTGGCCGACGGCAGCGGCAAGGTGACGCTGGCCGCGCCCACCGCCGGCAACGAGCAGATGTGGGCGCTGGTGGGCGACGCGCCCTATTGTCTGCAAAACCGCGCCACCGGCCGCTACCTGCTTCTGGAGGACAAGGGCGTTTCCCTCACCAAGGATAAAAAGGCCGCCAGCCGTCTCCAGATCACTGCCATCGGCAGCGTGTGGGGGCTGGAGGGGGCATTCTTCCCCGGCAGCGAGGGGTATACCACAGAGCTGCTGTCAAACTATTCCTCCTACCCCCTGCGCGGTGTGGTGACCAGCAGCCTCCCTATCTCCAATATCACGGTGAAAGCCGTCTCCAGCGATGGCAGCAGCGGGTTCAATGTCTCCAAGAACATTCGGGGCACCGCCTACCAATTCGACCTGTGGGAGCTGGACAGCGACTGTACGTTCAGTAAGCTCACCACCGGCTCCTATACGCTGACGATCACCGGCACCAACAGCGCCGGTACCGTCAAGCTGGCGGAAAAGCGCTTTGTGGTGGATCTAAACCCGAATCAGGTCCCCGGCGAGTTCACCGATGAGGAATACGTTATCTCCTTCCAGGTGGGCGACACGGTGATCGAGAGCCGTGTATATAACCTGACCAACACCTACGGCGAGCTGCCCACGGTGGACGAGGCCGGTTTCCAGGGCTGGTTCCGCGAGGACGGCACCGAGGTCTCGGCCAACACCCCGGTGGCTGCCTCCAACCACACGCTGTACGCCCGGTTCGACGACCTCCACACTGTCACCTTTGAGGTGGACGGCAAGGCAGTCCGCACTTTCAAGCTGGCCAAGGGCGACCTCATCAAGGCGCCCGCCAACCCGGTGAAGGCGGCGGACAGCAAGTACACCTACAGCTTCAAGCAGTGGACGGATCAGAGCGGCGAGGCCTTCGTGGCAGGCGCCACCTATATGGGAACGAAGGACATCACCTACACCGCCCAGTTCAACAAGACCGCCAAGGCCGAGGGCGGCGGTACGCCCGCCGATCCCACCAAGCCCTCCGGCGGGTTCCTGACCGGTATCGCGCCGGAGACCTCCGTCAAGAGTCTGAACGACTCGGGCTACACCGTGTACAGCGGCAAGCAAGAGGTCACCTCCGGCTATGTGGGTACGGGCATGACCGCCGTCAGCGGCAGCACCAGCCTGACCATCGTGGTCACCGGCGATGTCAACGGCGACGGCCGCATCACCATCACCGATGTGGTCAAGCTGCAAAATTACGCCGCCAATGCCGGTGACTTGGACGAGGCCGCTATGATGGCCGGTGACATCAACGGCGACGGCCGCATCACCATCACCGACGTGGTACAGGCTGCGCAGGTCACAGTGGGCCAGCGCACCATCTGAGTGGGAGGTAGCTCATGAAAAAGAAACTGTTCCGTGCCGTTTTGTCCATGGCAGCGGCGCTGCTGATCGTGGTATCGGCGCTGCCCCGGACGGCCTATGCCGCGGGTGCGTCTCTCACCGGCAGCAGCAGCGTGCAGCCGGGTAACTCCGTGACGCTGACGCTGTCGGTGGACAGCAAGATCTACGGCCTGACGGCGGATCTCAACTGCGGCGAGGGCCTGACCTTCACCAATTACAGCTGCTCTGTCAGCGGCTGGAGCATTCTGGTGAACCAGAACCGCTTCAGCGTGTACGGCACCAACAGCGCCAGCGGCGGAGTCATCACCGTGACGCTGAAGGTGGCATCGGGCGCCCAGCCCGGTGCGGCGCTGTCCGCCAAATTCGAAAACATTGTGGCGTCTGACGGCGAGAAGGATCTGGAGCTCGGCACCGCCAGCTGGTCGGGCAGCGTGGGCGCTGCGCCCAGCGACAACTGCTCCCTGTCCGCCATCATGTGCGGCAACTTCACCCTGTCCCCGGCTTTTTCCCCCGATACGACGTACTACACCACCAAGGTTCCTTACAGCGTGTCCAAGCTGAGTCTGGATTATAACCGCGCCGACAAGGGGCAGAGCGTCTCCATCAGCGGTACGGAGCTGGCGGTGGGCGTCAACACCGTGACACTGAAGGTCACGGCGGCCAACGGCAAAACGAAAAGCTATGTGATCGAGGCCACCCGGGAGCAGGATCCCAACTACAAGCCGTCCACCGACGCCTCGCTGTCGGAGTTGACGGTGGAGGGCGTCAGCCTCAGTCCCGCGTTCAGCAGCACGGTCACGGATTACATCGTGTACGTCCCCTTTGAGACGAAAACCGTGAAGCTGGCCGCTGCCGCCAATGACAGCAAAGCACACGGCATTGGCGGCACAGGCGAGGTGGCCATTGAGAAGGAGGGGGACAACGCCCTTGTCGTCACCTGCACCGCCGAAGACCGGGTCACCAAAAAGGAGTACACCGTCCATGTCCTCCGGATGCCGCAGTATACCGGCACGGTGCCGAACGTCTCCCTCCCGGAGCCTGAGCCGGAGCCGGAGCCCGAACCGGAGCCGGAGGCTCCCATGCTCAAGATCCCGCTGGATGTCAAGCTGCCCCTGCTGGGTGAGGTACGCACTGTTGTCGCCATCGGCGGCGGCGTGGTGCTGGCATTGATCCTGCTGTTCCTGCTGGGACTGCTGATCGGACGCAGCACCGGCGGCGGAGACGATGACGATGGCCCGGACGGCCCCGACAGAGGAGACGATCCCCGCGATCGCCATGACCGCCGGCGGCATGACAGGGATGACCGTGACCGGCGGCAGGAGGAGCGGCACACGCCGGAGCGTCCCCGCTCTGTGCCTCGCATCGTACCCCGGGAGGAGGCACCGGCGAAAAAGGCCGCGCCGACACCCCGAGACTGGAAGGACTTCGATATCCCGCTGGATGACGATGCACCCGCGGCAGCTCCCGCGCCTAAGGCGACACCGGCGGCGTCTGCCCCGGACTTCCCCGCGATGGAGGATACGGTGGAAAAGACGCTGGCGGAGGAGCCCATGTCCAAGGACGAGGAGGATGTCCGCACCATGTCACTGGAGGATCTTCTGAAGGATATCCACGATATGTGATTGTATGAAACCCGCCCCTGCCGCAAGGCAGAGGGCGGGTTTTGCTGTCATGGCGGCGCTGCGGCGCACAATGCCCCTTGACAAAGCGCCCCGATCCTCCGTAAAGTAGTGATATTGTATGAAGACGCCGCCCTTTTCCGTCATGCGGCGCTGGCACCGTGGAGGTATGGATATGGAACTTCACTTTCCCCTGATTCTGGACGGCGCAACCGGTACGGAGCTGCAACGGCGCGGCTATACCGGCGACATCAGCATGGAGAAGTGGACGCTGGCGCACCCGGACTGCATTCGGGAGCTCCAGCGCGGCTATGTGGATGCGGGCAGCCAGGTGCTGTATACGCCCACCTTCGGCGGCAACGCCGTCAGGCTGGCAGCCCACGGCGTGACGGAAGATGTGGCGGCGTACAACCGCCGTCTGGCGGCCCTGACCCGGGAGGCTGCCGGCGGCAGAGCGCTGGTGGCCGGCGACATGGCCCCCACGGGGCTGTTTCTTCCGCCGCCGCGGGGAGACGCCACCTTTGAGCGGCTGGTGGATGCCTACGCCCAGCAGGTGGCCGGACTGGAGGCAGCCGGTGTGGATCTGTACGTCATCGAGACGATGATCTCCCTGTCCGACGCCCGGGCCGCGGTACTGGCTGTCCGCGCCGTCACCGACAAGCCGATCTTTGTCACCTTCGCCTGCGACGAGAACGGCCGCAGCATCTCCGGCACTGATATCACCGCCGCTCTTACCGTTTTGCAGGACATGGGCATCGACGCCTTTGGCCTGAACTGCTCCACCGGGGCGCAGATGCTGCCCCAGCTCCGGCGGCTGCGGGCGTATGCGCGTGTGCCGCTGATCGCCAAGCCCAGCGCAGGGCTGCCCGTTATGGTGGATGGCCGGGCGGTGTACGATTGCTCACCGGAGGCGTTTGCCGCCTGCGTACCCGCCATGCTGGACAGCGGCGTGATGATCTTCGGCGGCTGCTGCGGTACCACGGCGGCGCATATTGCCGCCCTGCGCCGCGCCCTGTACGGGGGAGATCTGCCGGAGGGACATTGCGGCGGTTGACAGACCGGCACGGCCGCCTGCTCTGATAGAAAAACACACCGCTTGGTAGCGCCAAGCGGTGTGTTTTTATGTGCGGGTGAGCTGGGCGCACAGCAGGCGGCTGACCGCGTCCGCCAGCCATCCGGCAGTGGGGATGCGCTCCAGCGCCGCGCCGTAGATGCGCCGGGCGTTGTCCAGCTCCTGATCGGAGCCGGTGAAGATGCACACGGGGCGGATGCCCTGCCGCCGGAGAACGGCTGTCTCCCCGGCGGCGTCCTCCACGCCCCGCTTCCCGCTGTACGCAAACCCGCCCAGCGGCAGCGCGCCGATGGGGATGCGCTGGTCGTCGTTGGGACTGGCGTCGGACAGCAGAAGCAGCAGCCGGTTCGGCTCGGTGCTGCGGCGCATGAGCCAGCCCATGGCCCGCAGCGCCAGACCGTCCCGGTTCCATCCGGCGGCGGTGTAGTCAAAGCAGGCGTCGTTCTCCTCCGGATGGCCGAAGTCTCGGAGGATCCGAAGCACCGTGCAGCCGCTGACGGAGCAGAAGAAGCTGACCCGCACCGGGATATGGCAGCGGGTGAGGCTCTCCGCGATGAGGTAGGCCTGGGTGGCCAGCTTCTCCTGCTGGAGGTTCTGGGAGGCGGAGCCGTCCAGCAGGATGTCCACCGACAGCTCCTCCGGCTCGTCGGGACTGCGGCGGAGAAAAATCTGTTCGTCGTCCAGCGCGGCGGCGCGCCACGCCAGTCCGGGCTGCAAGCGGCCTGCCCGCGCCCCTGCGCCGCCGTCATCCTGCCGCAGCAGCAGGACATTTTGCAGCTTCTGTGTCAGCTGGTGGAGGGTCATCTGGTTCTCGGCGAGGTGTGCCTGATAGTAGGCACGGTTTTTGGCACGCTGCTGCTGGAAGTGCTCCGCGTCCCACGCCGCGTTGGGGGCGGGGGGACGATCCGGCGGCGTGCCCTTGGTAAAGTGCAGGCGGCAGTTTTTGTGGACGCCGGTACACAGCAGGCGCTCCGCCTCCGCCAGCTCCGATGGCGTCAGCATAGACACGCCGAAGCAGTCCTCCACATAGCGGCGCAAAATCGGCTCCGGTGTGCGGCCCTGCAAAAATGACAGGAACTTTGGCGCTTGTCCTGCACCGCCGCCGCTGTCCGTGTGGGACAGCGCCCGCAGGGCGTTGGGTTTGATGAACCGCACACCGCCGCCCTTTGTCAGGGAGCGCCCCGCCCACGCCGCCCACTGGCGGTCGGTGACGCTGCGCCGCGCCCGCCGGAAGTACCGATACAGCAGCTCCTCCGTCCGGTGGATCAGCTGCTGCTCATCCAGCTCAGGGGCGAAGGCCAGCTCGTCCAGCAGGGCCGTCTGCCAGTCGTCCTCCGTATGGGGCTGCCCCAGCACCCGGGACGCCCAGATACGGCGCAGCGCCGGGATCTGCCGGGGGTCGCCGGCCTCACCGCTCTCCACTAACAGACGGCGGGCGTGCTGCCGCCGCAGCGCCTCCAGCGCCGGACGGCGGGGCGATTCCTTTTCGTAGACGGCGTGCTCCAGCCCCAGCCAGAAGATGTCGCTGTACAGCCCGCCCTGCGGCTGCTGCTGAAAGGCATGGAGCATGGGCTGGAAGCGGGCAAAGTCGTAGTCCCGGCGGGCAAGACCCATCACTGTGTTCAGATACAGCTCCGGGTCGCCGCCCTCGTCGAAGGCGGCCTGCTCCGGCTGTACATCGTAGCGCCCTGCGCCGTTCCAGATCTGGTTGACCGCCCGGCGGTTCTGTAATTCCTGCCGCTCCATGTTACGCTCCGAACAGCTGGCTGCCGCTGAGATCCTGCGGGATCCGCGCCCAGACCGTGTCGGCGGCCAGCTGCCGCTCAAAGGGCTCAAAGGCCTTGTTGATGACGCCCAGCTTCAGGGCCTGTCCGGAGGGGATGCCCGTCTCCATCAGGCGCAGCGTCGCCAGCAGGCCCCGGAGATCCAGCGTCTTGGTGGAGATCTCACCGCTGTCGCACTTCTGCCGCAGGTCGCGGAACAGCAGGGCGAACTGCTCCGCCCACTTGGCCGACAGGGTAGGGAACGTGCGGCGCAGCAGCTTTTGCAGGTCGGTATCGGAGATCACCGGCATATCCAGCACCGCGAAGCGGGACACCAGCGCCTCATTGAGCTCGCGGGTACCGGCGTAGCCGTAGTTCATGGTGCCGATGAAGCGGGTGGCGTCGTCCAGCGTGATGCGCTCGTAGCCCGGCACATCGATGACCCGCCGGTGATCCAGCGTGGCGTGGAGCACAGCCAGCGCCTCGTTTTTGGCCATGTTCACCTCGTCCAGCACGCCGAAGCCGCCCAGCCGGGCGCAGCGGCAGATGGGTCCCTCCCGGAACACCACCTCGCCCTTTTGCAGGGTGTCCGCGCCGATCAGGGCGGCGGCGTCCACGTTGACGTACATGGACACATCCCACACGGGGCGGCCGAATACAGCGGCCAGATTCTCCGCCAGCACGTTCTTGCCGGTGGCCTTCGGCCCTGCCAGCAGCAGGTGCTGGCCGCACAGCAGCGCCGCCGCCGCGCTCTCCCAGACCTCCTTGCCGTAGTAGAGGCACTGGGGTATGGGAATGCGCGCCGCCGCCTCCGGCGGTACGGGGTGTGCCGCCCGAAAATGCTGTATCTCCTCCAGCAGCGACGGGTCAATGCCCTCGTCCCGCAGTTCCTTCCAAATATCCATAACCTCGCTCCGTTTCTTCTGTTGATGCCGTATTATACGCCCATTGGACGCTAATGGCGCGTTAAGGATACCGGAATGGGGCGAAAAAAGCAGGAGAATGTCCATTGGACATTCTCCTGCTTTGGAAGGTAGTGTCACATCAGATCAATGCTCCTCGTTGGGGAGCGGGACGATGCGCTTCTCACGGCTGCGGGCGCGGAAGGGGAGCAGGGACGCTGCCAGACCGAACACGGCGGCGGGGATCAGCCAGCTCAGACCCAGATCGTACAGCGGCAGACTGGGTACGACGGGGATGTTGACGCCGTGGGCGGTGAGGGTGCAAAGCACACTGGTGATCAGCGCGCCGATGCAGGCGCCGCGGCTGACGCGATCCGGCATCCGGGGCATCAGCAGGGAGATGAAGATCAGCACCAGCGTGGGGGGGTAGATGACGTCCAGCACGGGGGCAGCCACCGCCACGATGCGGTCAAGACCCAGATTGGACACCACGGCGCTGAACACGCAGATGGCAATGACGAACGCCTTGTAGGGCACCTTGCCGCGGCACAGCTCGGCGAAATAGGCGGCGGCGGAGCTGGTCAGGGCGATGGCGGTGGTGACGCAGGCCAGACCCACGACAACGCCGAACAGGATCATGCCCACCTTGCCCATCAGCGCCTCCACGATGGCCATGACCAGCTGGGCGCGGCCGATGGTGCCGTTGTACTGGCCGGACACGGTGGCGCCCAGATAGGCAAGACCCATGTACACCGCCAGCAGGAGCACGCCTGCCAGAATGGCGGAGCCGCCGACCACCCGGAACTGTTTTTTGCTGTTGTCGTAGCCCTTGGCGGTGACGCTTTGCAGCACGATGATGCCGAAGGGCAGGGCGGCCAGCGCGTCCATGGTCTGGTAGCCGGCCTTGATGCCGGTGACGGCCACATTGGAGATCTGGGGCAGCGCGGAGATCTCGCCCACCGGGGTAATGATGCCCTTGATGATGATGGCGAACAGGCCCAGCAGCAGCAGCGGCGTCAGGATCTTACCCACGATGTCCACCACGGCGGACTCCTTGATGCACAGTACGAGGATCAGCGCAAAGAACAGCACGGAAAACAGCACCGGGGACACACCGGAGAGGTTGGGGGCGATGGCCATCTCAAACGTGGTGGCGGAGGTGCGGGGGATGGCCACCATGGGGCCGATGCACAGGATGATGGCGCACATCAAAAGCTCGGCGGGCACCTTGCCTACGCGGCTGATGACGGCCTCGCTGCTGCCCACGCGCAGCAGGGCGAACATACCCAGCAGCGCAAGGCCGATGTCCGCGATGAAGTAAGCGGAAAAGCCCGCCAGCCACTGGGGGCCTGCTTCCATGCCGAGATAGGGCGGGAACACCACGTTGCCCGCGCCGAAGAACATGGAAAACAACGCGAAGCCCACCACGATCATGTCGCGGAGGGAGTTGCTTTTCTTCTGCATAATGTTATCGTCTCCTCTTTTTTGTTCCAAATTTTGCAAGTGTTCCGTCATGCAAAATATAAATATAGTGTATCATTTTTTTCATGACCGGGGAAATGACCGTTATTGATGGGGGCATTAAAAAAAGTTATGGCAACAAAAAATGTACCAGAAAGGCAGATGAAATCGGCGGAAAATTGACAAAAATCATGTTGAAATCAAAATTGCATTGTGATATATTGAAAAATAACTATACAATTGTTGTGCAAAATGTCGAAGGAGAGAGCCCTATGGATGATAGTAAGCTGCGGGCGCTGCTGACAGCCGTACAGTGCGGCAGCTTTGGAAAGGCCGCCGCACAGCTGGGATATACCCAGTCCGCCATGACGCATCTGGTCAGCAAGCTGGAGGCGGAGCTTGGCTGCACGCTGCTGCTGCGCAGCAGCAAGGGCGTCTGCCTGTCGGAGGAGGGCGAGCGTCTGCTCCCTTATATCCACGGCGTTATCACCGCCTGCGACGCCCTGCGGCAGGAGGCGGAGGCACAGGGGGAGGCGCACAGCCGCGCCCTGCGGATCGGGTGTTTTGCCAGCATTGCCCGCGCCCAGCTGCCGGAGCTGCTGCGGAAGTTCCGCAAGCAGCACCCGGAGATCAAGGTGGATGTGCTGGTACAGGGCAGCGAGCTGGCCGCCGCGCTGGACGAGGATCGTATCCAGCTGGCCATCGTGGACGAAAACTGCGCCCGCGGGTTCCAGTGGACGCCGCTGACGGATGCGCCGTTGGTGGCGGTGACGCCGCCGGACTTCCCATGGACGGGGGAGACCATCTCGCTGGCGAGGCTGATGCAGGAGCCGTTCCTCTCCTGCCCGGAGCAGTATGTGGAGCAGTATCTGCCGGCGGACACGCCGCGACTGGAGGTAACGGCCTCCGACGACGGCGCCATATTGTCCATGGTGGCGGGAGGACTGGGCGTATCGGTGCTGTCCGCCTACTCGCTGGCGGGCTACGAGAATCAGGTGCGGGTCATCCCGCTGGATCAGCCGCTGTCCCGGCGTCTGGGCGTGGCGGTGAAGGCCATGCCGGCAGCCAATTCCCCGGCGCGGCTGTTTCTGTCGTTCCTGAAGCGGCAATACCAGAACGCCCGTTGAGAAGAGAGAAAGAGCGCCGTTTTCGGTCATTCCGAAAACGGCGCTTTTGTTGTGTGGCGCGGCCGACAGGAGGCGTAGGCGCGGAAGTCTATGTTTTCGCATACAACGCAGAGCGGCTTAGCGCTTTAAACAATGAAATTATCCAAAGTGGGGCGAGCTTGGCGGCAGAAATTGTGTGAAAAACGGCGATTGACAAAAGAATCACAAAGACCTATAATGCGCACATCAAAAGTAAAGGCGTCGCGGAGAGGGTTTTCCGGATGCCTTTACCGCTTTTGAAGTGAGCAGGCACCCTGAAAAAATCTGACGAAGGAGGCATCTATCATGCGGACGATCATGGGTTTTTGCGGAATATGCAGTGATATTACAGACTTTACCAAGGGCTTGACGCAGGCAGCACCCCACGGCCATGGGGAGAACCGCATCGTAGATGTGGGCTGCGGCCTGCTGGGGTATCACCGGCATGCGTCGGGGGAGCATCCGGCGCAGGAACTGCAGCCGTTGACGCTGGACGGCAATTATGCGGTGTGCAGCGGCGAGCTCATCGGCTACGGCGGCCTGCGGGCGGGCTTGCAGGCCAGGGGTTACACCTTCCGCAGCCGCTGCGACTGTGAGCTGCTGCTGCCGCTGTACCGGGAGTACGGCGTGAAAATGTTCGGAATGCTCAACGGCGAGTTCGCGCTGATCCTGTTTGACCACCGCAGCGGGCATTTCATCGCCGCCCGGGACAGCGCCGGTCAGCGGCCGCTGTACTACGGGCAGGACGATGCCGGGAACACGGTGTTTGCCAGCGACGCGGAGAGCCTGATGGGTCTTTGCCGCCGCGTACAGCCGTTCCCGCCGGGTCACTATTACGAGGATGGCCGGTTCATCCGCTATGACGACAGCGTAGGCGCGGCTTGAATTTACTTTGCCAGACTCTCTCCTTACATACAGTGCAGGGCCGCACACCTTTTGGGTGTGCGGCCCCGCGTGCTTCTGCGGGCATAACTGCTCTCGGCAGGGCATATAGATAGACCAACCGACAGTTAGGAGTGGTGCTCTATCCGAGAGAATCTGGAACAGCGGGCCGAGGAGCTGGCCCTTTACCTCATAGAAAACCGGACGACCGTCCGCGCCGCCGCCAAAAAATTCGGGGTCAGCAAGTCCACGGTGCATAAGGACCTTTCGGAGCGTCTGCCGCTGTATGACCGGGCGCTCTACACGCAGGTCAAGGCGGTGTTGGAGGAGAACAAGGCCCAGCGGCACATCCGGGGCGGTCTGGCCACGCGGAAAAAGTACAAGGGTACATAAAAACGGCGCCCCGTCAGAAGACGGGGCGCCGTTTTGTTACTGTGCGTCCTTGGGTACCTGCTTCATGGAGAGGCTGATGCGGTGCTTTTTCTCGTCCACCTCCAGCACCACCACCTTGACGATATCACCCACGGCCACGATCTCCGAGGGGTGCTTGATGAACTTATTGCACACCTGCGAGATATGCACCAGACCGTCCTGGTGGACGCCGATATCCACAAATACGCCGAAGTCGATAACGTTGCGTACCGTGCCGGTGAGCACCATACCTGCCTTCAGATCCTTGATCTCCAGCACGTCGGTACGCAGGATGGGGGCGGGCAGATCGTCCCGCACGTCCCGACCAGGCTTCATCAGCTCCTTCACCACGTCCCGCAGGGTGGGCAGACCGATGCCCAGCATGGCGGCGATCTTCTCCTCACCCAGCAGCTTTACCTTCTGGGCCAGCAGGGGAATGTCACCATTTTTCACGTCCTCCGCCGTGTAGCCGCACAGGGCGAGAAGCTGCTCCGCCGCGGCGTAGCTCTCCGGGTGGACGCCGGTGTTGTCCAGCACGGAGCGGCTCTCCGGCACGCGCAGGAAGCCGGCGCACTGCTCGAAGGCCTTGGGGCCCAGCTTCGGCACCTTCAAAAGCCGCTTCCGGTCGGGGAAGATGCCGTTGTCCTCCCGGTATTTCACGATGTTTTTGGCGGTGGCGGCGGTGAGCCCGGATACCCGGCTCAAAAGGCTGGCGGAGGCGGTGTTCACATCTACGCCCACGGCGTTGACGCAGTCCTCCACCACGCCGGACAGCGCCTCGTCCAGCCGCTTCTGGGGCATATCGTGCTGGTACTGTCCCACGCCGATGGCCTTGGGGTCGATCTTCACCAGCTCAGCCAGCGGGTCCTGCATCCGCCGTGCGATGGACACAGCGCTGCGCAGGTTTACGTCGTAGTCGGGGAACTCCTCCGCCGCCAGCTTGCTGGCGGAGTAGACGGAGGCGCCCGCCTCGTTGACGATCATATAGCTGACGCCGGGCAGACCGCGGAGCATCTCCACCGCCATCTGTTCCGTTTCGCGGCTGGCGGTGCCGTTGCCAATGGCAATATGCGTGACGCCGTGCTTTTTGCACAGAGCCGTCAGCTTGGCGATGGCGTCCTTTTTCTGCCGCTCGCCGTAGGTGGGATAGACCACCGTGGTGTCCAGCACCTTGCCGGTGCCGTCAATGACCGCCACCTTGCAGCCGTGGGCATAGCCGGGATCTAAGCCCATGGTGACGTGGCCCTTTACCGGCGGCTGCATCAAAAGCGGCTTCAGGTTCAGGGCAAACTGTCCGATAGCGCCCTCGCTGGCGGTATCGGTCAGGGTAGAGCGCGCTTCCCGTTCCAGCGAGGAGTAGATCAGCCGGTCGTAGGCGTCCTCGCAGGCGGCGGATACAAAGGCCGAGGCCGCCGAGCCGGGCTTTACCACCGCCCGCTGTACCTTGTCCAGCGCCGCGACTCTGTCCAGCAGCACGGTGACGGAGAGGAAGCCCTCCTTTTCGCCCCGGTTGACGGCGAGGATCTGGTGTCCCGCCAGCTTGGGCAGCGGCTGATCGAAGTCGTAGTACAGCCGGTAAACGCTGTCCTCCTCCTTGGCGGCCAGACTGCGCAGGTGACCCTGCCGCATCAGCAGACCCCGCAGCGTCTTGCGGAGGTCCGCGTCGTCGCTGAGCAGCTCGGCGATGATGTCGTTGGCGCCCTGTAAGGCGTCCGCTACCGTCTCTACGCCCTTCTCCGGGTCGAGATAGGCTTGGGCGGCGTCCTCCGGCGCGGGGCAGTCCTTTGCCTGCGCCAGCAGCAGCTCCGCCAGCGGCGTCAGCCCCTTTTCCCGGGCGATGGTGGCGCGGGTGCGGCGCTTCTGCTTGTAGGGACGGTACAGATCCTCCACCTCCGCCAGCGTGGCGGTGTTGTCGATGGCGGCGGCCAGCGCCTCCGTCAGCTTCTCCTGCGCGGCGATGGCGGACTTGACCTCCTCTCGCCGGGCTGCGAGATTCCGCAGATAGCGCAGACGATCCTCCAGCTTGCGCAGGGCGGTGTCGTCCATGGAGCCGTGCTGCTCCTTGCGGTAGCGGGCGATAAAGGGAATGGTGTTGCCCTCGTCCAGCAGGGCGATGACATTTTCAATATACGGCTGGGGCTTGTCCAGCTCCTTGGCCAGTATCTGGGGGATGGTCTGCATAAAGGCTCCTTTCAGAAAGCTATGCCCGCGCACAGCGCGGGCATAGGGCAGTGTGTTCTGTTCGATGTGTGGGGCTTACTTCTTGTGGTACAGGGACTTGACCTCGTATTTCGGCTCGCAGCTGACGTTGATGCCCAGCCGCTTATACAGCTTGGCGTCCTCCTCCGAAATGATGACGGAGAAGTGGGCGTCGCAGTCCCGCAGCGTTTTCAGCTGTTCCTGCACCATGGCCGCCAGCGGATTGGTCAGCCCGGAGATCGCCAGCGCGATCAGCACCTCGTCGGAGTGGAGGCGGGGGTTGCGGTGTCCCAGATACCCGGTCTTCATGGCGCTGATGGGCTCGATGACGGAGGAGGGGATCAGCTCCAGCTTGTGGTCGATGCCCGCCATGTGCTTCAGGGCGTTGAGCAGCAGCGCCGCCGACGCGCCCAGCAGGGGGGAGGTCTTGCCCGTGACCACGCAGCCGTCCGGCAGCACCATGGCGCCGGCGGGCTTGCCGGTGGCCTCCGCCTTCTCCAGCGCGGCGGCCACAGCGGGGCACAGCTCCGGCGTGACGTCGGCCTGCTGCATCACCAGCTCCAGCTTCCGTACCACGCACTCGTCCACCTGTCCCTTGGCACGCTCCACGCAGCCGGCGTAGTAGCGGCGCAGGATCTCCATGCGGCTGGCCTCCTGACAGACGTCGTCGTCCACGATGGCGAAGCCCGCCATATTCACGCCCATATCCGTGGGGGATTTATAGGGACACTCGCCCTGGATCTTTTTGAACATGGCGGCCAGCACCGGGAAGATCTCCACGTCCCGGTTGTAGTTGACGGTGGTGACGCCGTAGGCCTCCAGATGGAAGGGGTCGATCATGTTCACGTCGTTGAGGTCGGCGGTGGCGGCCTCGTACGCCAGATTGACCGGGTGCTTCAGGGGCAGGTTCCAGATGGGGAACGTCTCGTACTTGGCGTAGCCGGCGGGGATGCCCCGGCGGTTGTCGTGGTAGAGCTGACTCAGACAGGTGGCCATCTTGCCGCTGCCGGGGCCGGGCGCCGTCACCACGATCAGGGGGCGGGACGTCTCAATATAGTCGTTGCGGCCCAGTCCCGCGTCGGAGACGATGTGTGCCACGTCGGAGGGGTATCCGGCGATGGGGTAGTGCTTGCAGCTCCTGACGCCCAGCGTGTCCAGCCGCTTGATAAAGGCGTCCGCCGCCGGCTGTCCGGCGTACTGGGTGATGACCACCGAGCCCACATAGAAGCCCAGGTCGCGGAACACATCGATGAGCCGCAGCACATCGGCATCGTAGCTGATGCCCAGATCGCCGCGAATCTTGTTCTTTTCAATGTCACCGGCGCAGATGGCGATGACGATCTCCACGTCGTCCTTCAGGGTTTGCAGCATCCGGATCTTGCTGTCCGGCTGGAAGCCCGGCAGTACGCGGGAGGCGTGATAGTCGTCAAACAGCTTGCCGCCGAACTCCAGATACAGCTTGCCGCCGAACTGGGCGCGGCGGGCGGTAATGTGCTCCGCCTGTAATTGCAGATATTTTTCGTTGTCGAAACCGATCTTCATCTCCGTATCCCCCATTCTTTACAAACTTGCTCCATTATACAACATCCGGCGGCTCCGGGAAAGGAAAAAAACCGCTTTTTCACAGGGAAAAATAGCCGAACTTGCCTGTGCTTTTTTGGCGAAACCTACCGTTGCAATTTGACAGGCGGCGGGGTATACTAAAAAATACACCCCTATTTTTACAGGAGGAGCATCCATGCGTTTTCACGTTGTCTGGCGCAAGAGCCACGAGCCGGAGTCGGCCTACCGGGATTTTTTCGAGACAAACGATATTGACGAGGCCAAGGACTTCGCCATGCGTCTGGCGTTTGACGAGACGAATCTGGTCTTCGTCCGGGACGAGAAGCGGGACGAGGTCGTGCGGGACTTCGACGCCGAGGTCTACCGCTGAGCGCCGCATACTTCAAATAGGAAAGAAACACGTCACCTCCGGCCATACTAAGGCCGGAGGTGATTTTTCATGCCCAAAAGAAGCAGCGGCTTTCCCTACGATGCCACACCGGATGTCCACCAGTTCCGGGGCGTGCCGGAGAGCTGTTTTGACATGGTGAATATGTACGGCACCTATAACATCCAGCCCACCTGCGACACGCCCAACCTGTTCCCGCTGATCGGGCCGGGATTGCCCCGCCAGTGGCGGGAGATGCGGCTGGGTAAGCAGGAGCTGGACGACCTCCCGTAAGCGCCGCCGGAGATGCCCGGCAGCGAAAAAACAGGTCTGCGGCATCGCCGCAGACCTGTTTTGTGTTTTTTTACGCCTCGCCCCGGAAATACGCCCGTGTCTGGGCGATGTTCCGCTGGATGCCCTGCCGCAGCGCCTCCAGCGAGTCGAATTTCTGCTCGCCCCGCAGACGGCGGCAGAAGTCCAGCCGTATGGTCTGCCCGTACAGATCGCCGTCGAAGTCCAGCAGGAAGGTCTCCACGGACACGGCGTCGCTGTCGGATACCGTGGGACGGGTGCCTACGTTGGTGACGCCCGCGAAGCTCCGCCCATCCGGCAGGTACACGCGGGTGATATACACGCCGTGGGCCGGCACCAGCACACGGGGCGGCATGGTCAGATTCACCGTGGGGATGCCGATGGTGCGGCCGATGCGCTGACCGTGCTCCACCGTGCGGCTGAGACAGTGGCGGTGTCCCAGAAACTCCGCCGCCCGCTCCACGTCGCCCGCCTCGATCAGCGTGCGGATGTAGGTGGAGCTGACGGTGATGCCGTCATGCACCACCTCGGGGATGATGTCGCAGCCCAGCCCCAGCTGGACGCATTTCTCCTGCAGGAGTTGGGCATTTCCGGCGTTTTTATGGCCGAAGCGGTGGTCGTGACCCGCCACCAGATGCACCGCGCCATAGCGCTTGACCAGCAGCTCTGTGACAAAATCCTCCCACGACATGGTCATCATCTCGTGGTCGAAGGGGGCCAGTATGATCCGGTCGATGCCGTAGAGGCGGCGGATCAACGCCTGCCGGTCCTCCGGGGAGTTGATGAGGTACACCGGCTGGCCGGTGACCACCTCCTTGGGCGGGCGGTCAAAGGTAAAGACGGCAGGCTCCGCGCCCAGCGCACAGGCGCGCTCCGCCGTTTTTTGCAGCAGGGCGCCGTGGCCCCGGTGTACGCCGTCAAAAAAGCCGAGGGCTATTACAGTTCGTTCCAAAGTGTTCACGCTCCGAAAAAGTTTTTCTGGGAAGTCAGGACGCCGCCTTCCGCCCGGCTCAGGCACAAAAAGGCACCGTCCCCGCCGTATATGCGGTACAGACCGTCCGGCACCGCCGCTGTCAGGGGATTGCCGCAGCGGCAGCGCCGCTCCTCCTCGGCGGAGGGGATGGTGTAGGCGGGATACTGCCGGAACAGGGAGTCCGTGGGCGAAAGCAGCGCCTCGCCGCCGCTTTGCACCTCCTCCAGTGTGTGGCAGTCCGCCAGCGTAAAGCCGGCGGCCATGGTGCGCCGCAGGGCGCTCATGCACCCGCCGCAGCCCAGCGCCTGCCCGATGTCGTGGCACAGCGTCCGGACGTAGGTACCCTTGGAGCAGAGGACCCGCAGCAGCCAGTCGCCGCTCTCATCCTGCCCCAGCACCTCCAGCTCGTAGATGGTCACGGGGCGGGGGGGACGCGCCACCTCCTTGCCCTGCCGCGCCAGCTCGTATAGCTTCTGCCCATTGATCTTGATGGCGGAGTACATGGGCGGTACCTGCATCAGCTCCCCGGTGAACCGGGGCAGCAGCGCCTCCAGCGCCTGCCGGGTCACGGAGACGGGGTGCTGATCCAGCACCTCACCGGAGGTGTCCTGCGTGTTGGTGACGCAGCCCAGATGCAGCCCAGCTACATACTCCTTGCTGCCGGACTCGGCAAAGGACACGGCGCGGGTGGCCTGCCCCACGAATACCGGCAGCACGCCGGTGGCCATGGGGTCCAGCGTCCCGGCGTGACCCACCTTTTTTGTTTTCAGGATGCCCCGCAGCTTGCCGCACACGTCCATGCTGGTCCATCCGGCGGGCTTGTCGATGATGATGATACCGTTTGCCATAGTTGCTCCTTTTTGCGCCTTATCCGACGACCGCCTGATAGGCTTGCAGCACGGCCTGCCGCACCTCGTCCATGGTGCCGTCCACCGTGGCGCCTGCGGCGGCTCTGTGTCCGCCGCCGCCCAGCCGCTGGCACACGGCGCTGGCGTCTACGCGGGGGCCGGTGCGCAGGGATATCTTGATGACGCCGGGCCGCAGCTCCCGCAGCGTCACGCCGCAGTCGCTGCCCTCTACCAGCGCGGCAAGGGAGCTGAGCTCCTCGATATCCGCCTCGGTGGCGTGCATCTCCTGCCGCAGGGACAGGGGAATGGTCATCACCACCACCCGATCGTGGTCATAGAGGGTCATATCTGCCACCATCCGGGCCTCCATGGCAAGGCGTGTCCGACTTTTCGTGCGGAACAGGGCCTTATTTACCGGCCCCACGTCAATGCCCGTCTCCAGCAGCTCCGCCGCGATGCGGTGGGTGTGGGCGGTGGTGTTGGTGTAGACAAAGCAGCCGGTATCGGTGGCGATGGCCACATACAGCAGCATGGCGATCTCCGGCGTCACCGCCGTCAGACCGCGGATGATGCCGCAGACGATCTCGCCGCAGGCGGCGGCGTCTGCGTCCAGACAGACGTTGGGCGCAAAGAACCCGTGGGAGCCGTGGTGGTCGATGGCCAGCTCGATGCGCGGGGCGTAGACCGCCGCGTTGTCCGGCAGCAGATTCAGCGCCGCGATATCGACGGAGATGATATGCGCCGGCGTAAAGTCCTCCGGCGCCCAGTAGGGCGCAGCGTAGGGCGCGTAGGTGTCGGTGATCTCCGGGTTGTACAGCAGGTAGGCGGTCTTTCCTATGTCCCGCAGGGCCTGACACAGCGCGGCGGCCGAGCCGATGGTGTCGCCGTCGGGCCGCACATGGGTCAGCAGCAGCACATCGTCCAGCGTGCGCAGGTACGCCGCCGTCTCCTGTATGCCCAGTCTGCTGCCGCTCATTCCTGATCCTCCGGCAGCACGATGTCCGCGTTGGCGGGATTGGCGGGCTTCACATGGTTGAGAAGATCCAGAATGTGGGCACCGTGGGCGATGGAATCGTCCATGATAAATTGCAGCTCCGGCGTGTACCGCAGGTCGATGGCCTGCCCCAGCTGATGGCGCAGGTAGCCGGCGGCGGACTTCAGCCCCTTCATCAGGCCCTTCTCATCCTGACAGTTCAGGGCGCTGATATAGACCCGGGCGTACCGCAGGTCATTGGTGGTGTCCACGCGGGTGATGGTGAGCATCCCCTCGGATACGCGGGGGTCCTTCACCGTCCGCAGCAGGGCGCTGAGCTCCTTGCGGATCTCCTCGTTGATGCGGCCGATTCGGTTGGATGCCATAGTTCATCGCTCCTTTCGTATAAGAAAAGCGGGGCGGGCGTTTCGCCCGCACCGCAGGTATCAGACTTCGATCTGCTCCATGGTGAAGGCTTCCACGATGTCGCCTTCCTTGATGTCGTTGAACTTCTCGATGCTCAGGCCGCACTCATAGCCGGCGGCCACCTCCTTGACGGAGTCCTTGAAACGCTGGAGGGAGGCCAGCACGCCCTCGTGAATGACGATGCCGTCGCGGACGAGACGTACCTGGCAGTCCTTGCGCTGCAGCTTGCCGTCCTGCACGTAGCAGCCGGCCACCGTACCTACGCCGGACACCTTGTAGGTCTGACGCACCTCGGCGTGACCAAGCAGGACCTCCCGGAACTTGGGCGCCAGCATACCCTTCATGGCGGCCTCGATCTCGTTGATGGCGTCGTAGATCACGCGGTACATCCGCATATCCACATTGGCGCGGGCGGCGCTGTCGCGGGCAGCGGCGTCGGGACGGACGTTGAAGCCCACGATGATGGCCTGTGAGGTGGAGGCCAGCATCACGTCGGATTCGTTGATGGCGCCGACGCCGCCGTGGATCACGCGGACGCGGACCTCCTCGTTGCTCAGCTTCTCCAGAGAGGACTTCACCGCTTCCACGCTGCCCTGCACGTCGGCCTTGACGATCAGGTTCAGGTTCTTCATCTCACCGGCCTGGATCTGGCTGAACAGATCCTCCAGAGAGACCTTGGTGACAGGCGCGTTGGCCTTGGCCTTCTCCTCGGCCTTGCGCTGCTCCACCAGTTCACGGGCTAGCTTCTCGTCGGCCACGGCGTTGAACGTAGCGCCGGCGGAGGGAGCCTCGCTCAGACCGGTGATCTCCACGGGGACGCTGGGGCCGGCATCGGTGATGCGCTGGCCCTTGTCGCTGAGCATGGCGCGGACGCGGCCCACGGAGGTACCGGCGATGATGATGTCGCCCTGATGGAGGGTGCCGTTCTGCACCAGCAGCGTGGCCACGGGGCCGCGGCCCTTGTCCAGACGGGCCTCGATGACCGTACCCTGCGCGGCGCGGTTGGGATTGGCCTTCAGCTCGCCCACCTCGGCGGTGAGGGTCAGCATCTCCAGCAGGTTGTCCACGCCCATGCCGGTCTTGGCGGAGATGGGACACACGATGGTGTCGCCGCCCCACTCCTCGCACACCAGACCGTGCTCGGTGAGCTGCTGCTTGATGCGCTCGGGGTTGGCCTCGGGCTTATCCATCTTGTTGATGGCCACGATGATGGGGATCCCTGCGGCCTTGGCGTGGTTGATGGACTCGATGGTCTGGGGCATGATGCCGTCGTCGGCGGCCACCACCAGAATGGCGATATCCGTGACCATGGCGCCGCGGGCGCGCATGGAGGTAAAGGCCTCGTGGCCGGGGGTATCCAAAAACGTGATGGGCTTGCCGTTGATCTGCACCTGATAGGCGCCGATGTGCTGGGTGATGCCGCCGGCCTCGCCGGAGGCCACATGGGCGTTGCGGATATAGTCCAGCAGGCTGGTCTTACCGTGGTCGACGTGGCCCATGACCACCACCACAGGGGCGCGGGGAACCAGATCCTCGTCCTTGTCCTGATGGTCGTCGATCAGGCGCTCCTCGATGGTGACGACGACCTCCTTCTCCACCTTGCAGCCCAGCTCCTCGGCGATGATGGCGGCGGTGTCGAAGTCGATCATCTGGCTCAGGGAGGCCATGACACCGTTCTTCATCAGGCACTTGACCACCTCTGCGCCGGTCTTCTTCATGCGGCTGGCCAGCTCGCCCACGGAGATCTCATCGGGGATCTGCACGGTGACGGGAGTCTTCTTGATGACCTCCAGACGCAGCTTGCGGAGACGGTCGGCCTCCTCCTGCTTGCGTTTGTTGCTGGCAAAATTGTTGTCGCGGCGCTGCCGGTTATTGCGGAATTTCTCCTTGCCCTGAGGCGCCTGCTGATCCCGCTTGCCGCCGCGGCTGCGGGCGTCCGCCATGTCCTGCAGCTTCTCATCGTACTTGTCCAGATTCACGTTGGTGGCCTTGCGGGTATCCACCACCTGCTTCTGGGGTACGCGGGACATGGGCTGCTTCACCACAGGCTCGGCGGCCTTTTCGGGGGCCTTACCGGCGGGCGCGGCGCTCTGGGCGGGCTTGCTGCCGTCCTGCTGGGGTGCGGCGGGCTTAGTGTGCTGCCCGTTCTGGGCAGGCTCCGCCTTCTTCTCCGCGGGCTTGGCGCCCTCGGCGAAGATGACCGCGATATTGGAGACCGGATTGTGCTGGGTCAGATACTCAAAGATGAGGCTAAGCTCCCGGTCCTCCAGCACCTGCATATGATTCTTGGGTGTTTCGGCGTACTTGGTCAGGATCTCCGTGATCTCCTTGGTGGAAACTCCGAAATCCTTGGCCACCTCATGCACTCTGTATTTGTTGACGATACTACCCAAATAAAGCCACCTCCATCTTAGTGATCGGTCCGCCCCTCGGCGGGCCGCGAAAGTTCCGTTTGTTGCTGTTTACTTGCCGGTCTTTTTCCGGCTGCCCTTGCCCTTCTTCACCGGCAGGGAGCCGGCGAACCGCTGGCCGGGCGGCTCCGTCCGTCTCTTGGGACGTTCCTGCCGCCGCTTGACGCTGTTGGGACGCGAGGGACGCTTCTCCATCGGTCTGGCGGGCGGCGTCGGCGTTGCTGCCTCCGGCTGCGGCGCGGCCTCGCCATGGACGCGCTTCTTGCCCTGCCGCAGGTTCTTCTCGTGGCGGAGCTGTTCCTCTTTCCGTTCCCGCGCCCGCTTGGCCTTGACCGCCAGCGTATCGGCGGCGTCCTGATAGGTCTCGCTGTCCAGCGCCGCCAGCTTCTTCACCAGCGATTCGGCAAAGCCGATATCCGTGACGGCGCACATGGCCACGCTGGTACGGCCCAGACTGCTGCCCAGCGTATCCTTCCCGGCGGGCAGTGTCACGCAAAGCGTGCTGCCGGTGCGGGCAAAAGACTGGGCGCGCCGCACCGACGACGGCGCGGCATCCTGCGCCACAAAGATGACGCGGGCTTTCTTGGCGCGGGCGGCGGCGCCTACCGGTTCCTCGCCCACCTCCACGCGGCCCGCCTTCAAGGCGAGACCCAGCATGGAGAGAATGTGTTCCGTCATAGGCTGCCCTCCATCTGCGCTTCCAGCGCGTCGTAGACCTCCGGCGGGATGGCCGTCTCGAAGGCCCGCTCCAGCGCCCGGCTCTTCCGCGCCTTCTTCAGGCACGCCGGGTCGGAGCATACATAGGCGCCGCGCCCGGACTTCTTGCCGGTGCTGTCCAGCAGGATCTCGCCCTCCGGCGTCCGGACGATGCGCAGCAGCGCTTTCTTTTCCTTCATCTCGCGGCAGCCGACACACTGCCGCTGGGGTATTTTCCGGGGCTTCTGCATCTCTGCCGCTCCTTTCTATCCGATCTTACTCGCCGGTGTAGCTGGCGGGCTTGATATCGATCTTATAGCCGGTGAGCCGTGCCGCCAGACGGGCGTTCTGCCCCTCCTTGCCGATGGCGAGGCTCAGCTGGTCGTCGGGGACGACCACGCGGCAGCTCTTACCCTCGGCGGCCAGCTGCACGCTGACCACGTCGGCGGGCGCCAGCGCGGCGGCGATGAACTCGGCGGGATCCTCGGAGTACTTGATGATGTCGATCTTTTCGCCGCGCAGCTCATCCACGATGGCGTTGACGCGCTGACCGCGGGGGCCGACGCAGGCGCCGATGGGATCCACGTTCTCATCGTCGGACCAGACGGCCATCTTCGTGCGGTTGCCCGCCTCACGGGCGATGGAGCGGATCTCCACCGTGCCGTCATAGATCTCCGGCACCTCCAGCTCGAACAGGCGCTTGACAAGGCCGGGGTGGGTGCGGGAGATCAGCACCTGCGGGCCGCGGGTGGAACGGCGGACCTCCACCAGATACACCTTGACCATCTGGCCTTCACGCAGCTCCTCGCCGGGAACCTGCTCGTTCATGGTCAGCACCGCCTCGGTGGACTCGGTACCGGTGCCGATGCGCAGGCTCACGTTGCCCGTCCGGGGGTCGATGCGGCTGACGGTGCCGGTGAGGATCTCGTGCTGCTTGCTGTTGAACTCATCGTAGATCATGCCGTGCTCGGCCTCGCGCAGACCCTGAATGATGACCTGCTTGCCGTTGCCGGCGGCGATACGGCCGAACTCCACGCTCTCCACGGGGATGTTGACGATGCCGCCCAGCTCGTTCTTGGCGGACAGCCGCTTGGCCTCCTCCAGAGAGATCTGGGAGCCGGGGTTCTCCACCTCCTCCACGATCTCCTTCTGGACGAACATCTTCAGATCCTTCTTCTCCTCGTCCACGTCCACGATGACGTTCTCCACGCCCTCGTGATCCCGCTTATAGGCGGTGGTCAGCGCCTGAATGATCTTGCCCATCATAAAGCTCTGGGGAATACCGCGTTCCTTTTCCAGCATCGCCAGCGCGGCGAAGATCTCATCACATTTCATGTCGTTTCTCCTTCATTTATCGTCAGATCGTTGTGTCAGAATTCCACGCGCAGGCGCACCAGCGCCACCTCGTTCTTCTCGAACCGTACCGGCTCTGCGCCGCCCATGTCCAGCAGCACCGCGCCGTCCTCGTAGCCCGCCAGCTTACCGGCGAACTCCTTGCGGCCGTCCCTGTTCTGGTAGGTCTTGACCAGCACGGGGCTGCCCATGAAGCGGTCGAAGTCGCCGGGACGCTTGAGCTGCCGCTCCAGTCCGGCGGAGCCCACCTCGAATACATAGCTGCTCTCAATGGGGTCGGCCTCGTCCAGCAGGTCGCTGACCTTGCGGCTGATGGCCTCACAGTCCAGAATGTCTACGCCGCCGTCCTTGTCCAGATACAGCCGCAGATACCACTGGCCGGCCTCCCGCACATATTCCACGTCCCACAGCTGACAGCCGTGCTCCTGTACCACCGGCTCCGCCAGTTCCCAGACTACATCTGTGATCTTTTTCACGGCGCGTCCTCCTGTTTTTAACAAATCAAAAATGCCCAACAAAAAGAGCGGACAGTCAAGCCCACTCCCAGTCAATACCTTACTCACGCGCATAGCATACCATAAAAGTGCAGGGAACGCAAGCATTTTTCCGCAAAAAGCCGGTCGAAACGGCGGTTTTGACAAAAAAATCCCGGCGGAGCGGGGCAAAAGTGCCCCGGCTCGCCGGAAAATCCAAGGTCATGCGCGTTTTTTCAGCCGTCCCAGCAGGCAGGCCAGCAGGAACACCGCCAGATCTACCAGCACCACCGTAGCGCCTACGGGGGTGCTCAGCAGGTAGGAGCCGGTCAGCCCCACACAAAAGCCCAGCACGCTGACGGCGGCGGCGCACAGCACCACGCCACGGAAGCTGCGCAGCAGCCGCATGGCGGTCAGGGCGGGGAAGATGACGAGGCTGGAGATGAGCATAGCGCCCATGAGCCGCATACCCAGCACGATGGTCAGCGCCGTCAGCACCGACAGCACGGTGTTGTACAGCTCCACCTTCACGCCGGTGGCGCGGGAGAAGCTCTCGTCGAAGGTGATGGCGAACAGCCGGTGGTAGAACAGCACGTACAGCACCAGCACCGCCGCGCAGACACCTACGGACAGGGCCACATCCGCCCGGTCCAGCGCCAGAATGGAGCCGAACATAAAGCTGTCCACATCGGTGGTCAGGCCGGTGGTCAGACTGGTGACCACCACACCGGCGGCCAGCGACGAGGCGCTGACCACGGCGATGGCGGCGTCCGCACCCATGCGGCTTTTTTCCGCCATCCGCAGCAGACCCAGCGCCGCCAGCACCACCACGGGGATGGATACCGGCAGCGGCGCCCAGCCGCAGGCCAGCGCGATGCTCAGCGCGCCGAAGGACACATGGCTCAGGCCGTCGCCGATCATGGAGCAGCGCTTCAGCACCAGCGGTACGCCCAGCAGCGCCGCGCACAGGGCGATGAGAACGCCCACCACAAAGGCCCGCAGGATAAACGGGTAGGTGAACATATCCAGCAGCAGATCCATCACGCCTCACCTCCGAACCGCTTGCCGTAGGGCGAGGCCAGATAGGACGCCGTATCGCCGTAGAACCAGCTGCCGTGCCCGGCGTGGAGAATGGCGGTGGCGTAGGGCAGGGCGCTGTGCAGATCGTGGGTCACCATGATGATGGCGATGCCCTCCTTCTTGTTGAGATAGTCCAGCGTGCGGTACAGATCCTGGGCGGCGGCGGGATCCAGCCCCGTCACCGGCTCGTCCAGCACCAGAAGCTCCCCGGCGGCGCAAAGCGCCCGGGCCAGCAGTACCCGCTGCTGTTGGCCGCCGGACAGCTCCCGGTAGCAGCGGTCTTTCAGTTCCAGAATGCCCAGCTTGCCCATGTGCATCAGCGCTGTGGACTTCTCCTGCGGCGTGTAGAAGAAGCGCCCTCGCTTGCCGCTGAGAAAGCCGCTTTGCACCACCTCTGTCACCGTGGCGGGGAAGTCCTTCTGCGCCTTGGTCTGCTGGGGCAGGTAGCCGATGGCCCCGGTGCGCAGGGATTTGTCCAGCACGATCTCGCCCCTCATGGGCCGCAGCAGTCCCAGCAGGCTTTTCAGCAGCGTGGACTTGCCCGAGCCGTTCTCACCCACGATGCACAGGTAGTCGCCGCTGCACACCTGAAAGGTCAGCCCCTCCCAGATGGCGGTACCCTCGTAGCCCAGCGACACGTCCCGGCAGTCCAGCAGTATTTTCTTTTCCATCAGGACAACCCCTCTCTCAAAACATCCGCGTTGGCCTCCATCAGCTGGAGGTAGGTAACGCCTGCGTCAAATTCGGCGCGGCTCACCGTCTGGCAGGAGTGAAACGTCCGCACCTGCGCCCCGGTGGTCTCCGCGATGGCCTTTGCCACCTTCCGGCTGCTCAGCTCGATGGTATACACCACCGGGATGTGCTGCTCGTTCACTAAGTCAATGAGGTATTTCAGCGTGGTCAGAGACGGCTCCGTGTCCCCGGCACAGCCGTGGAACGCCGCCCGGTAGTCCAGTCCGTACTCCCGGCAGAAATACAGCAGCGGGAACCGGTCGCCGAACACCAGCAGATCCCGGCTGCCCTCCGCCACGATCTGGCGGAACGTTCCATCCAGCGTCTCCAGCGCCGCCAGATAGTCCGCCAGCCGCGCCCGGAAGCTGTCCGCGTGGTCGGGATCCGCCTGACACAGCCCGTCGGTGATGGCGCGGCACAGCGCCATGGCCGTCACCGGCGACGTCCAGATATGCTCGTCGTATTCGATCTCCTCGCCGTCCTCATCATGGTCGTGGTGATCGTGGGCGGACGTACCGCTCTGCATCCCCTCGACAAGCTCCTCCTCGTGCAGCTCCGCCGCGTCCATCATGGACAGGACGCAGGGGATGTCCTCTCCGGCGGCGTCCAGAATGTCCGCCACCCACTGCTCGCTCTCGCCGCCGTTGTAGATGAACACATCCGCCTGACTGATGCGGATCACGTCCATGGGCGTGGGCTCGAAGCTGTGTGTCTCCCGTCCGGCGGGTACCACCAGCGTCACGTCCACGTCGTCGCCGCCGATCTGGCGGGCGAAATCGTAGTAGGGGAACAGGGTGCAGACCACCTGCGTTTTTCCGTCCTCCGGCAGCGGCGGCTGTCCGCAGGCGGTCAGGGACGCCGCCAGCACGAGGGCCAGCAGCCCCGATAAAAGCCGCCTCATTCCGCCGCCTCCCGGCACTGGCGGCACAGTCCGTAGAACAGCGTCCGGTGGGGGTCGATGGCGAAGCCGTGCTCCTCCTCCAGATGGCGGTACAGCGGCGCCAGACGGGAGCAGTCGGCGTGCTGCACAGCGCCGCAGCGCTCGCATTTCAGCAAAAAGCAGTCCTTCCCGGACTGGTAGCAGCTGCAAAACTGATACTTCGCCCCGGTGTCCGTGACGATCTTGTGGACTTTCCCCTCTTTTTCCAGCCGCTCCAGCTGGCGGTACACGGTGGTCAGCCCCACCGTCTCCCCCTGCCGGTGGAGCAGCTCCGTCAGCTCCGCTGCACCTATGCCGTCGGCGCAGCCGCGTATGCAGGCCAGCACCGCCTGCTGCTGTTTTGTCATATAGGCCATGAAACGTCTCCTGAATTTGAAAATGAAAACCATTTTCAAATTATAGCCAAAATAATTGGGTTGTCAACTATCTTTTTCCCGCCGCGTATGCTACAATATTTCCATAAGGCGTTTTCCTCTGCGGCGGGGGCCGCGGAACTGAATAAAGATACGGGAGGACAGTCATCATGCAGCATGAGATCACCCACAGCGCGCCGCTCCTCAACGAGTCCGGCAGCCTGCGGGAGCCGGGATATGCCAAGAGGCTCCTGCCCATCTACCGCCGCGCCGATATCCGGGCGGGGAAGAGCCGCATCAAGGAATGGGACTACTATCTGGCGGCCAACGACCATTTCGCCGTGGCGCTGACCATTGCCGACAACGGCTATATGGGGCTGGATTCCATCTCGTTCCTGCAATTCGACGAGCGGTGGGAAAGGACGAAAAGCCCCGTGCGGGTGTTCCCCATGGGACGCACCGGCCTGCCGGAGACATCCGCCGCCGGAGATACGGTCATTGCCGGCAGCGGCTACGGCATCGCGTTCCGCCATGTGGGGAACGCACGGGTGCTGACCTTCCGCATGGAGGACTTTCTGGCGGGGATGCCCATCGAGGGTCGCCTGATGCTGACGGAGGAGCCGGAGGAGTCCATGGTCATCGCCACGCCCTTCGATCAGCCCCGGTGCTTCTACTTCAACCAGAAGATCAACTGTATGCGGGTGTCCGGCGAGGTCAAGGTGGAGGGCCGCGTCTTCCGCTTTGCGCCGGAGGACTCCTTTGCGGTGCTGGACTGGGGTCGGGGCGTGTGGACATACCACAATACATGGTACTGGGGCAGCGCCTCCGGACAGGTGGATGGCGTCCCCTTCGGCTGGAACATCGGCTACGGCTTCGGCAACACCTATGCCGCCAGCGAGAATATGCTGTTCTACGGCGGCAAGGCCCATAAGCTGGGACAGGTGCAGTTCCTCATCCCCATGAAGAACGGGCGGGAGGACTACCTCAGCCCCTGGCGCTTCACCTCGGATGACGGCCGGTTCGAGATGGATTTCATGCCCATTCTGGATCGCGCCGCCTGCATGGACGTCAAGCTGCTGAAATCCGACCAGCATCAGGTCTTTGGCCGCTTCACCGGCCGGGCGGTGCTGGACGACGGTCGGGAGATCCGCGTCAGCGATTTTCTGGGTTTCGCGGAAAAAGTAGAGAACAAGTGGTGAGCGGCGCTGCAAGGCGAAAAAATTGTTATACAGTTCACATACAGGCGGGTGCTTCATAGAGGCACCCGCCTGTTTCGTGCGACGAAACGACAGGTAACGTGCCGGATACCTTGCGGGAGATGTGCGATGACTGCGAAATGCGCAGAAAAAGTGCGCGTTTCGAGGAGGTGACCCGCGTTGTGTTTGCCGCTAAGAAAATGTTAAAAGTTGAGAAAGAAATGTTAAATTTTTATAAACATTGCTAATTGCGGGAAAATGTGGGAAGGAGTATACTTCTATGTGACCCGCAGGAAACTCTTTCGTGTGGGTCGCCTGCGTCGGCGGAACGCTGCTGACGGGACAGGTTAAGGGAAAGTAATTGTAAGGAGAGAAAACATGGAAGAAAGAAAAGGCTTTGGAACCAACTTTGGTTTCCTGATGGCGTCTGTCGGCTCGGCAGTCGGTCTGGGCAACATCTGGGGTTTCCCCAATAAAATGGGCGCCTCCGGCGGCTTTACATTCCTCATCGTCTATCTGGTTCTGGCAGTCCTCTGCGGCTTCATCGTCATGGTGAGTGAGCTGGCGCTGGGCCGCAAGACCGGCAAGGGCGTTGTCAGCGCCTATCAGGCTCTGAGCAAGAGATTCAAATGGGTCGGTTGGCTGGGCATCCTGTCCCCGTTCTTCATTCTGTTCTTCTACTGCGCCCTGGGCGGCTACTGCATCAAGTACACGATCCTGAACATCGGCGATCTGTTCCATGCCAGCTTCGGCGCCAACGCGCTGGCGGAGACGGCAGTGGCCAACGGTCATTCTCTGGGCGCTGAGGTGTTCGGCACGTTTATGGCCAACCCCGCTGAGGCCGTGATCTTCGGGCTGATCTTCGTGGCTCTGACCATGCTCATCGTCATGGGCGGCGTCAGCGGCGGTATTGAGAAGGTCTGCTCCGTGGGTATGCCCGCACTGTTCGTCATGCTGCTCATCTGCATCATCCGCGCCTGCACGCTGGAGGGTGCTGTGGACGGCCTGAAGTATATGTTTGTTCCCGGCTGGGCGGTTGCCAACGGCGTTATCGACAAGGAACCCAACTTCTTCGGCGTCCTCTCCGCTGCCGGCGGTCAGATGTTCTTCTCCCTGTCTCTGGGCATGGGCATCATGATCACCTACGGTTCCTATCTGGATAAGAAGGAGAACCTGCAGAAGAACGCGCTGCTCATCATCGTTATGGATACGCTGGTGGCGCTGATGGCCGGTCTGTGCGTCATCCCCGGCCGCTTCGCGCTGGATCCTACCGGCTCGCTGGGCGGCCCTAAGCTGCTGTTCGTCACCATGCAGAACGTGTTCAGCCGCATGGGCCCCATCGGCCCCATCTTCGGCATCCTGTTCTATCTGCTGGTGGTCTTCGCCGCCATCTCCTCCTCCATCTCCCTGCTGGAGGCTGTTGTGGCCCACTTCGTGGACAATGCCCGCGACGCCGGTAAGGGCGACAAGCGCAAGGCGTACGCCCTGATCGGTGCTGTGGCGGTGGGCGTGGGCGCCATGCTGATCTGCGCCGATAGCCTGGGCGACGCCTCCTTCACCCCGTGGAGACTGCTGAACCTGCCGGCGGAGTCGATCCGCACTTGGAACGACTGCTGGCTGGACTTCTTCGACATGCTGTCTGAGGGCATTATGATGCCTCTGGGCGCTCTGATGATGACGCTGATGGTCGGCTGGGAGCTGGGCCCCGACGTGGTCAAGGACGAGTGCGAGGCGTCCGGCCACGCCATGGCAAGCTACGGCTTCTACAAGGTCTGCATCAAGTACATCACTCCGCTGTGCATGATCCTCGTCCTGTACGGCCAGATCAAAGAATTCTTCTTCTAAGGAGAGCTTCCGCAGATATGCTGTAGACTCCGGAACCGCCATTTCGGGATGCTCTCCCGCATAACAGGAAAAACAGCGCCCGCCGTTTTCGGCGGGCGCTGTTTGATTGGGCGGCAGTGCGCCGTATAGGGGCTGCGTACCGTACCAGAGAGAGGCAGAGCGCGGTACTGCGACTGAGATGCGCCGTATCGGAGGATGGCAAAAGGGAACGACTGGCGGCGTGGAGTCACCGGCTGCCAGAGGCGGTGGGCGGCGGCGATTAAGAGACAGGCGGCGGCCTGTCTTTTTCTTCACAATATGTTTCTTGAAACGAAAAGTCGGGATCGCAGTAAAAAAATCAGGAAAACCGACGGAAAGCTCCGCGAATAGATGTTAAAAAGTAATCATAAATTTATAAAGTACAAAAAACATTCCGTTCATAAAATGTTAATAATGTACAAGAAAGCGCGAAAATTTCATCAATACTCCTAATTGCGGTTGGTTTTTGCTTCCTGTATACTTTTTTTATAAACCGACAGCAAGAAACTGCTGTCGGGGAGCTGAGAGGCGTGGCGGCGCCTAAAGATGTTTCTTGTCGGTAGACAAGAAGCAGAAAACAGCCACTCCGACGAGAGACGGAGGGAAAAATCTGTTATAAGGAGAGAAAACAATGGAAGAAAGAAAAGGCTTTGGAACCAATTTTGGTTTCCTGATGGCCGCGGTCGGCTCGGCAGTCGGCCTGGGCAACATCTGGGGCTTCCCCAATAAGATGGGCGCCTCCGGCGGCTTCACGTTCCTGGTCATTTACCTTATTCTGGCAGTTCTGTGCGGCTTTATCGTCATGGTGGGCGAGCTGGCGCTGGGCCGCAAGACCCACCACGGCGCTGTGGGCGCCTACAAGGCTCTGAGCAAGAAGTTCAAATGGATGGGCTGGCTTGGCATCCTGTCCGCGTTCTTCATCCTGTTCTTCTACTGCGCACTGGGCGGCTACTGCA